>DASSTL010000081.1:0-31741 GCA_035707985.1 Nocardioides sp.
CTGACCGACGTCTCCGTGCAGCGTCTCCACGGCACGGTCTTCCCCTGGGGCACCTGGACGGTCAACGTGGTCGGTTCGTTCGTGCTCGGCGTCGTCGCGGCCGCCGGACCGGACTGGCTGGTCACCCTGGCCGGCACCGGCTTCTGCGGGGCACTGACGACGTTCTCGACGTTCGGCTACGAGACCGTACGCCTCTCCGAGGAGGGCGAGACCATGGCGGCCGTCGCCAACGTCGCCGCCAGCCTCGCCGCCGGGCTCGCGGCGGCCGCGTCCGGGTGGTGGCTGGGCACCGTCGTCTGACGGGGCACGATGACGGGCATGTCCCTCCCCACGCCCACGCTGAGCACCGACCGCCTCCTGCTGCGACCGTTCGCCGACACCGACGCCGACGCGCTCTGGCGGCTGCACAGCAACGCCCGCGTGCTGCGGTACTGGGACTCGCCGCCCTGGACCGACCCCGCTCGTGCCGAACGGTTCCTCGCCGTCTGCCGCGAGATGGCGGACGAGGGGACCGGCGTGCGCCTGGCCATCGACCGCCAGGCCGACGGGGTGTTCCTCGGCTGGATCACCCTTTCCCGGTGGAACCCGACCCACCACGCCGCATCCCTCGGTTACTGCTTCGACGAGCCGGCCTGGGGTCACGGCTACGCGACGGAGGCCGCCCGCGCCGTGCTGGGGTGGGCCTTCGACACGCTCGACCTGAACCGGGTGCAGGCCGAGGCCGACACCCGCAACGTGGCGTCTGCCCGTGTGCTGCAGAAGCTCGGGTTCGTGCGGGAGGGGACGTTGCGCGAGGACTGCGTGGTCGACGGCGAGGTCTCGGACTCGTGGGTCTTCGGGCTGCTCCGGCGCGAGTGGCGGCCGTGAGCACGTGACCGTCCGGTATTGGATGGCGGCATGGAACCAGAGTCAGCAGAGGACTTCTACGCCCGCGTGCTCGCCGCCACCGGCCCCGACCATCGCCTGCCGGTGGCCGTCGAGGAGATGCCGGGCTGGGACATCTACCCGTTCGAGATCGACTCCCTGCGGATCAAGCCGCTCCGACCGCTCGCCGACGAGGAACCGCCTCGGGCCGGTGAGGACCCGGCGGACTGCTCGTGCGCGCGGCCACCGGACCCGGCCTGGACGGAGCGGGTGGTCTGGAGCAACGAGCGGTGGGTGCTGACGCTCGACCCGTCCATGAAGCTCCCGATCGGGGTCAACCTCGGCCCCCGCGAGCACTGCGACCTCCCGACCGTCCCGGACCACCTCGCCGGCGAGATGGGACAGCTCATCGTGGCCGCCTCCGCGGCGATCGAGTCCTTGCCGAGCGTCGGGCGGGTCCAGCTGGCCAAGTACGGCGACGGCGGAGCCCACCTTCATCTGTTCCTGTTCGGCCGGCCGGCCCGGATGCTCCAGCTGCGCGGCTCACCGCTCCTGGACTGGGAGGAGAACCTGCCACCGGTGCCCCTGGAGGTTCATCGCGCCAACGCCGAGCATGTCGCGCGCCGGCTCCTCGCGGCCGTCGGTGGATCCGGACCCGGCTGGCTTTGAGTTATACAAGAGCTCTTGTACGACGGGCCGTGACGCGGCCACGCTGACCGCATGGCACGCCGTACCGCCGCCGAGAGACACCTCGACTCAGCCCCCCGCCCCGGCTCCGGGAGCGACCCTTCCGCCGAGATGGCGAGCCTCCTCGTCGCCTTCCACCACCCGATCCGGCGCTGGCTCACCGAGCTGCTCGGCGTGGACGGTCCCGCGAACGTGGGCCACCTGGCGGCGGTGACCGGCCTCGCGGTCGGATCCGTCAGCCACCACCTCAAGGTGCTCCACCAGCAGGACCTCGTCGAGCCCGCCCCGGAGCTGGCCCGCGACACCCGCGAGAGCTGGTGGCGGCTCAAGCCGCGGTCGATGAGCTGGGGCGTCGACGACTTCGACGAGGGGTCGCTCGGGCGACGCGTCGCTGAGACGGCGGAGGTCGAGAACTTCCGGTTCCAGACGCGGGCCGTGCAGGAGTGGCTACGGCGAGCTCCGGAGGAGTCGCCCGGCTGGCGCAGCGCGGCGTACTCGACCGACACCTACGTCCCCGCCACCGAGGAGCAGGTGCGCGACTTCGCGCGACGGCTGGGTGAGCTCGTCCGTGAGTGGTCTGCCGAGTGCATGGCCGCCGCACAGGAGGATCCCGACACCCCGCGACGGCCGGTGCGCGCGGTCGCCCGGGTCTTCCCCAGCGCCCCGGTACGGCCGTGAGCGGCGCCGCGACCGCGCCGGAGCTCCTGGGACCACCCCCACCGCCGGTACGCCGAGACCCCATGGTCCTGGTCTGGCTCGGCGCCGTGGGACTGTCCTGGTTCGGCGACTACGCATGGAACGTCGCGCTCGCGTGGACCGCCGCCCACACCCTCTCCCCCGTGGTCGCCGGCGTCGTCCTCGGCGCCGAGATGCTGCCGCAGGCGCTCCTCGTGCTGATCGGCGGTGTGCTGGCCGACCGTTACGACCCTCGGGCACTGCTCGTGAGTGGTCAGCTCGCGCAGGCCGGCGTGCTGGTGGCGGGAGCACTCGCCTGGTCGTCCGGGCTGCACGGCGCACCCGTGCTCCTGGCGATCGCGATCGCGTTCGGTGTCGCCAGCGGGCTCACCATCCCGTCGGGCCTGACCCTGGTCCGGCAGATCGTCGCCGGCGACGACCTCGGCACCGTCCAAGGGTGGAACCAGATCAGCAGCCGGGCGATGAAGCTCACGGGCGCACCCGTGGGTGGAGTCCTGGTCGCCTGGGGCGGACCGGTGGCAGTGATGCTCGTGGACGCCGCGACCTTCCTGGTGATCGCGGGGGTGCTGACGGTCGTCGTTCGACCGCGGTTCCGGCTGCCACGGGCCACGCACTCCCGGTGGCGCGACTCGCTGGCCGAGGGGTTCCGGTACCTACGCGGGCACGACACGGCGAAGCTCTTCGTCGTCGGGCTCACCGCCCTCAACGTGTTCGTGACGCCCGTGACGGGGCTCGGCGTGGCCTTGCGGGTGAGTGGCTCCGGCTGGGGTGCCCACTGGCTCGGCATCGCGGACGCCTGCCTGGCGGCCGGGGCGATCCTCGGCAGCGTCGTCGCCATCCGCTGGCAGCCGACGTACGGCGCCGCGGCGGGATTCCGGATCCTCGTCCTGCAAGGCGCGGCGATCGCCGCCGTGGGCATCGGGTGGCGGCCCGTGCTGGTGCTGGCGATGACCGTCCTGGGGTTCACCGCAGGTGCGGCGTCCGTGTGGCTCGGCGCGGCGTTCATCCGGGCTGTCGATGCCTCCCACCTGGGCCGGGTCTCGTCGGTGACGAGCCTCGGCGACATGACCCTGATCCCGCTCTCCGTCCCGGCCCTCGGTGCCGTGGTCCGGGCGTCGAGCGTGCTGACCGCGACCCTCGCCTTCGGGCTGACGATGTCGGCGCTGTGCCTGTGGTTCGCCACTCGGAGGGCCATCCGGGGTCTGGCCGCGTGAGCCCGGCATGAGCAAGGGGCACCATGCGCCGGCCCGATGGTCCTGCGTCTCTAGCACGTTGTGACCATTTGGGTGTGTTTCCGCCCTCGCGACCCCCGCCACCGGGGAACGATGGGGATCACTCCGGGTGAAACCCGTCGGGGGGAAGGAAAACGGTCATGTGGGACACGGTCAGCGACAACGACCAACACCTCTCGCACGACCTTCCGTGCCCCCGCTGCGGACACGCGATGCACACCTACTTGGTCTGCGACGAGCACTGTGACTGCGCGCCATGCGAGATGCCGGGCAGCCAGCTGCTGAGTGCGCGTCTCCGCTGACGGGCCACCCGGACTCGGACCACCCCCCGGATCGAGGGTCATCCGGCGGCTTGCCGCCGGATGACCGTCTCGATCTCGGCGATGGACCGCTCCGTCTCCACCTGGAGTACGCCGTGCCAGCCGGCGGTCCGGGCGGCTACGACGTCGGCCGGGAGCACGCCGGCGACCTCCTCGAAGCCGTGATGGCGCTCTGCCTCGCGAGCACCTGGCCAGGAGTTCGTCAGGATCCCCGTGCGCAGCCCACGCGGGCGGAGTCCGGCGAACCAGTCGAAAAGCCAGCGACCACTCGTGGAGCTGCGCGTCGGTGAGCCCGGCGCCACTCCGTGCCGCTCCTCGAAGGGTCCGGGAAAGATCGAGTCGTCGATCACCTCGAGCACCGAGCCGACGTCCAGGACAACCCTCCGGATCACGACCCGGGATCCCCGCCGCGTCCCCTGGCCCTTCTGGGTAACGTCATGCCGGACATCCTGACCCATCCGGGTCCCTGACCGACCGGACACGCGAACCAGGGAGTGTGGTCTTATCTCACAAATGAGATACCGTGGCCCCATGACGGAGGACTTCAAGGACCGCATCGGGAAGCTGATCCGCGACGCCCGCATCCATCGCGGTCTCACCCAGCAGCAGCTGGCCGAGCGCCTCCAGACCAGTCAGAGCGCGGTGAACCGCATCGAGAAGGGCCATCAGAACCTCTCCCTCGAGATGGTGGCGCGCATCGGGACGGCCCTCGACTCCGAGATCGTGGCCCTCGGCGCCGGCCCCACGCACCTCCGCATCACCGGTCCGACGACCCTGTCGGGCGAGATCGACGTCAAGACGTCCAAGAACGCCGGCGTCGCCCTCCTCTGCGCCTCGCTCCTCAACCGCGGGAAGACCACCCTGCGCAAGGTCGCCCGCATCGAGGAGGTCAACCGCCTCCTCGAGGTGCTGGGCAGCCTCGGCGTCCACACCCGCTGGATCGGTGACGAGGGAGACCTCGAGATAGTGCCGCCGAAGGAGCTCGACCTGAGCTCGATCGACGAGGCGGCGGCGCGGCGTACCCGCTCGGTGCTGATGTTCTTCGGCCCTCTGCTCCACCGTGCCGACACCTTCGAGCTCCCGTACGCCGGCGGCTGCCAGCTCGGCACCCGCACCATCGAGCCGCACATGGCCGCGCTGCGCCCGTTCGGCCTCGAGGTGAAGGCGACCGAGGGCTTCTACCACGCCACGGTCAACCGGGTGATCGAGCCGACCCGCCCGATCGTGCTCACCGAGCGCAGCGACACCACCACCGAGAACGCGCTGATGGCCGCGGCACTGCACCCCGGCACGACCGTCATCCGCAACGCGTCGTCCAACTACATGGTCCAGGACCTCTGCTTCTTCCTGCAGAAGCTCGGCGTCCAGGTCGAGGGCGTCGGCACCACCACACTGACGGTCACCGGGTGCCGGGAGATCGACGTCGACGTCGACTACGCACCGGCCGAGGACCCGATCGAGGCGATGTCGCTGCTCGCCGCCGCGATCGTGACCGAGTCGTCGATCACGATCCGCCGGGTGCCGATCGAGTTCCTCGAGATCGAGCTCGCGGTGCTCGAGGACATGGGGTTCCGCTACGACCGGTCGGAGGAGTACGTCGCCGACAACGGCCGCACCCGCCTGGTCGACATCACCACCCAGCCCTCGACCCTCCGGGCGCCGCTGGACAAGATCCACCCGATGCCGTTCCCCGGCCTCAACATCGACAACCTGCCGTTCTTCGCCCTGATCGCCGCGGTGGCCGACGGCCAGACGCTGATCCACGACTGGGTCTACGAGAACCGCGCGATCTACCTGGTCGAGCTCAACAAGCTCGGCGGGCAGGTCAAGCTACTGGACCCCCACCGGGTGATGGTGGAGGGCCCGACCCGCTGGACCGGCACCGAGATCGTGTGCCCGCCGGCGCTGCGGCCCGCGGTCGTCGTGCTCCTCGCGATGCTCGCCTCCAAGGGCACGTCGGTGCTGCGGTCCACGTACGTGATCCACCGGGGCTACGAGGACCTCGCCGAGCGCCTCAACCAGCTCGGTGCCCACATCGAGACCTTCCGGGACCTATGAGCACCCCGAGCCTGGGCAAGCGAGCAACCGGGCGTGAGGGACGAACGCCTGGCGTGGGCGAGCGCAGGTCGAGCAAGCGCACGACCGAGCGTGCGAGGTCGTGACCGCGCGACGAGACCCGGCGACGCTGCCTGGGGTAGCAACCGTGGTCTCGACAGGCTGGACCGACGGGCGGGCCTGACCGCTCGATCGAGGGAGCATTGATACTTCCCCCATGCGCACCGGCTACCCGTTCCTCGACGACGACGGGCCGGTCCTCGCCTTCGCCCACCGCGGCGGGGCGGGCCATCCCGACCTACCCGGTCTGGAGAACACCCTGGCGGCGTTCGAGCACGCCGTAGGCCTGAGCTACACCTACCTCGAGACCGACGTCCACATCACCCGTGACGGCGTACTCGTGGCCTTCCACGACGCCCTGCTCGAGCGGTTGACCGACGGGACGGGCCGGATCGAGGCGCTCGACTTCGCCGAGCTCGCCGAGATCCGGGTGGGGACCCGGGAGCGGGTCCCCACGCTCGCCTCGCTGGTGGACGCGTTCCCCGATCGACGGTTCAACATCGACCTGAAGTCAGACGCGGCCGTGGCCCCGCTGGCGGCGTTCGTGCGCGACCGCGACCTGTACGACCGGGTGCTCGTCGGGTCGTTCTCGGGACGCCGGATCCGGCGCTTCCGCCGGCTCGTCGGCCCCCGGGTCGCCACGGCCGCCTCCCCCGGTGAGGTGGCGGCCCACCTCCTGCTCCCCCCTCCCCTGGCCCGTCGCCTGACCCGCGGTGCTCCTGCTGCCCTGCAGGTGCCCCACCGGCGGGGGCCGCTCGTGGTCGTCACCTCTCGGCTGGTACGCCGCGCGCACGCCGCCGGCCTCCACGTCCACGTCTGGACCGTCGACGACCCGGCCTTGATGGTGGCGCTCCTCGACCGCGGTGTCGATGGCCTGATGACCGACCGCACCGACATACTCCGAGACGTGCTGCAGCGGCGGGGCACCTGGAGCCCGGGGTGAGCGAGCAGGCCGAGTTCGTCGACCTCGACCCGCTGTGGCGTTCTCGGGAGCAGCGGGCCTGGTACTGGTACGACTGGGCCAACTCCGCCTACTACACGACCGTCCTGAGCGTCCTGTTCGCGCCGTTCATGATCACCGTCGCGGGCCGCGCCGCGGGCTGTGGCAACTCGGCCGACGACACCTGCGACAAGACCGTGAACGTGCTCGGGTTGCACCTGGCCGCGGGGTCGCTCCCCTTCTACCTGACCAGCTTCGCCACGATCGCCAGCGCCTTCGTGCTCCCGATCGTGGGCGCCCTCGTCGACCGGTCGTCGCGGAAGCGGCTGCACATGGCCGCCTTCGCCTGGTCGGGTGGGTTCTTCGCGGCGCTGCTGTTCTTCATGTCGGGCGACCGGTGGCAGCTCGGCGCCTTCGCCATCGTGCTCAGCAGCATCCTCGCCGGCTGCTCCCTGATCAGCTACTACGCGATCCTCGTCGACATCTCGACCGAGTCCGAGCGTGACCGGGTCTCGTCCCGCGGGTGGGCCTTCGGCTACCTCGGCGGCGGGTTGCTGCTCGCCCTCAACCTGGTCGTGGTCCTCGCGCACAGCGCCTTCGGCCTGGACAAGGAGCTGGCGGTTCGCCTGTCGCTGCTCTCCGCCGCCGTCTGGTGGGCGGGCTTCACCCTGATCCCGTTCCTCCGGCTCCGCGACCACCCGGCACAGTCCGTGGTGCCGGAGTCGGGCTGGCTGCTGCACCGCTCGTTCGGCCAGCTCTTCACGACCCTCCGCGAGATGCGGGGGTTCCCGATGACCCTCACGTTCCTGGTCGCCTTCCTCTTCTACAACGACGGCATCCAGACCGTGATCGGCGTGGCCTCGACGTACGGCTCCAAACAGCTGGGGTTCGGCGACAGCGTGCTGATCGCGACCATCCTGCTGATCCAGTTCGTCGCCTTCGGGGGCGCGCTGCTGTTCGGCCGTCTCGCCCAGCGGTACGGCGCCTACCGGTGCCTGCTGTACGGCACCTACGCCTGGATGGCGATCGTGGTGCTGGCCATGTTCCTGCCCCGGAAGAACGTGGTCACGTTCCTGCTCGCGGGCATGGCGATCGCCGTCGTGCTCGGCGGGACGCAGGCGCTCTCTCGGTCGTTCTTCAGCCTCCTGATCCCGCGCGGCCGGGAGGGCGAGTACTTCGCCCTCTACAACGCCTGCGAGCGCGGGACGTCGTGGTTCGGCACGTTCCTGTTCGGATTCGTCTTCCAGGTGACCGGGTCCTACCGGCCGGCGATCGTCGCCCTCATCGTGTTCTTCGTGCTCGGCGCCGTGTTCCTCCTCCGGCTCGACCCCCGCCGGGGCATCCGTGAGGCCGGGAACGCCCTTCCGAGCGTGGTGTGAGCGGGCGCCAGGCCCGTTGGCGTCGACACGCCACGAATTCGTATCGGAAACCGAACCGATGTGACCCGGGTCGCGTCATCATGGAGGAACAGAGCGCGAGCGACGTACGTTGAACAGGGCAAGGAAGCCCGTGAGGTGTGGCTATGACGTCCACGGGGTACGAACTGTCTTGTGGGCGTACGCGTCGGGCGCGTACCGGGGGCAACAGAACGCTGGAGGTGACCCTCTATGGCAGAGCGCACACTACGTGGCGCGCGGCTGGGAGGACAGAGTTTCGAGGACGAGCGCGGCATCGAGTTCGCCGCTCGTCAGCAGGTCGGCTATCGCTGCGTGAACGGTCACGAGTTCGAGGTGACCATGTCGGTCGAAGCCGAGGTGCCGGCGGTGTGGGAGTGCCCGCGCTGCGGTGCTGAGGCTCTCAGCACCTCGGGGATCCGCCCCGAGGAGAAGGCCGAGAAGCCGGCCCGCACACATTGGGACATGCTGTTGGAGCGTCGCTCCGAGAAGGAGCTCGAGGACATCCTCAAGGAGCGCCTCGAGCTGCTCCGCGAGGGTGAGATCGGGCCGGCCCATCTGCATCGCTCGAACGCCAAGCGACGCGTGAAGAACAAGTCGTAGTCAGTCGTCGTCGATGACTTCGCCCCGGACGGTCGGACCACCCGGTCCGCCTCCGGGGCGTCGTGCGTCGTAGCGCACCTCGACGAACCGCCGGGCCACCACCCGGGTGAGCACACGACGCGCCACCGGGCGTGTGAACGGCAGGATCAGCAGCATCCCGAACACGTCGGAGACGAAGCCCGGGCTGATCATCAAGGTGCCCCCGACCAGGATGAGGGCGCCGTCGGCCAGCTCCTTGGCGGGCATCCGCCCGGACTGGAGCGCGGTCGTCAGCGCCTCCCAGGCCCGCCGGCCCTCGTGCTTGACCAGCCAGCTGCCGAAGATGCTGTCGGCGACCAGGAGCAGGATCGTCCACCAAGGGCCGATCACCTGGCCGACCTGGATGATCACGTAGATCTCCAGGATCGGGACCAGGATGAACGCCGCGATCAGCGCCCACCACGGGAAGCCGCGCCGTCGTCCGCGCCGCTGGTACCGGAACTGTCCCGAGGTCATGCCCGCCTCCTACGGCCCGTCAGCTGCTCGCGTCGTTCACGGAGACCCCAGAGGGTGATCCGGCGCAACGACTCCACCGCGACCTGACCGGTCATCTTCGAGTCGCCGCGGACCCGCTCCACGAACTCGATCGGCACCTCCCGCACCCGGAGCCCCGCGCGCAGGCACCGGACGACGAGGTCGGTCTGGAACACGTAGCCCGTGCTCTGCACGGCGTCGAGGTCGATGGTCTCCAGCGCCGTCCGCCGGAACACCCGGAACCCCGCGGTGGCGTCGCGGACCGGCACTCCGAGCAGGACCCGCACGTAGAGGTTGCCTCCGCGCGAGAGGAGCTCGCGCCGGCGCGGCCAGTTGACCACGCTCCCGCCTCTCACCCACCGGGACCCGATCACCAGGTCTGCGTCGGCCAGGGCGGCGAGGAGCCGGCCGAGCTGCTCGGGCTGGTGGGACCCGTCGGCGTCCATCTCGCCGACCACGTCGTAGCCGGCGTCGAGGGCGACCCGGAAGCCGTGCTTGTACGCCGCCCCGAGCCCGCCCTTCTCGGTGCGATGGAGCACCCGCACGTGGTCGTCCGCCGCGGCCATCTCCTCGGCGAGCTTGCCCGTGCCGTCCGGCGAGCTGTCGTCGACCACGAGGACGTGCACGTCGGGCTGCGCGTCACGCAGCCGGCCGACGATCCAGGCGAGGTTGTCCGCCTCGTTGTACGTCGGCACCACCATCACCACGCGGCCGAGGGAGGTGTCGTCGGGGGTGGTCATGCGGGGGTCCTGTCGATGTCGGCGGCGGACGAGCGCGCAGGAAGGGTGTCGTAGGCGCTGTCGTCCGCCCGGGCGTCACGTGCGCCGCGCGCGCGGCGGGGACGACCATACTGGGCCCACGCCAGCAACCAGCCCAGCACGACGAGGCCGGCGCAGGCGCGGCCCAGCCACGGCCCGATGCGGACCGCCGGCGTGACGCCGTCGTACAGCCCGACCGTGGTGTCGACGTACGACTGGGTGCGCGCGGGCACCGACGCCACGACCGACCCGTCGGGCGCGATCACCCCGGTGATCCCGTTGATCGCCGCGACGACGACGTACCGATGGGTCTCGATAGCGCGCAGCCGGCTGATCGCGAACTGCTGGTCGATCTGGGCGGTGTGGATGAACATCGCGTTGCTGGTCTGGACCACCACCAGCTGACCGCCGCGCGAGACCTGGGCATAGATGCCGTCGTCGTAGGCGACGTCGAAGCAGATCGCGTCGGCCACCTCGGTGCCGGCGACGTCGAGCGGCTCGACCCGGGTCCCGCTGACCATGTCGCGGGAGATCGCGTTGAGCTGGGCCAGGCGGTCGCCGAACAGCCAGCGCCACGGGATGTACTCGCCGAACGGCACCGGGTGCCACTTGGTGTACCGGTCCCCCGCGCCGGTGACGGGGTCGTAGACGATGCCCTGGTTGAGGACGTGCTTCGGGCCGCCGTCCACGATGACGCCGGCCAGGATGGGGACGCCGACGGCGTCCAGGGCCCCCTCGATGTCGGCCCTCATCTGCGGGTCCTCGAACGGGTCGATGGCCGTGGAGTTCTCGGGCCACACCACGAACGCCGGCTTCGGGGCCCGGTCGGCGGCGATGTCGTCCGCCAGCTGTTCTGTCTCCTGCTCGTGTTGGCTTGTGATCTGGCGGTAGTGGGCCAGTACGTCGGTGCCGTCACCCGGCACGTCTCCCTGGACGGCCGCGACGTCGACACGCTCCGCTGGGGTCGCGGCGTACGGACGGAGTGCCGGAAGGGCGGCGAGACCCAGCACGCCGACAGCGGCCAGGGCCGGCACGAGGCGGGGCCGGGCCCCCCTCTGGTACGCCGAGGCCAACGCCGCTCCCGCCAGGGCCAGGGCGAGGCTCACCCCGGTCGCGCCGAGAAAGGGCAGCGACTCGGCCACGGGGGTGTCGACGACGGCGTACGACAGGCGTCCCCACGGCATCCCACCGGCGGGCCACGTGCAGCGGATCGACTCCATCGCCACCCAGGCCGCAGCGAGCCAGAACGGCGCCACGGGCAGTCGCCGCAACGGCACCACGGCCGTGCCCAGCACGGCGTACCAGAGGGTCTGGGTCAGGGACAGCCCGAGCCAGGGCACGGTCCCGACCACGTGCAGCCACCAGAGCAGGGTGAGCTGGAAGGCACCGCCGAAGACCAGGCCCGGGATCCAGGCGCGGCGCATCGGGAGGTCGTCGGTGACCACGAAGAACGCCGCGACGGCGAGCGGGAGCAGCCAGTAGGCGTGCACCGGCGGGAAGGTCTGCGCGAGCACCAGGCCGGCCACGAGGGCGACGAGGCAGCGGGTGCGCATGCGCATGAGGAGAAACTATCGGCGCGTGCAATGACCGGAGGGGGGAAATGGCCCTTCGGGCCGACCGGACCACGACTGGATGCCGTGCGCCCGGAAGTTGTCTAGGGGGACCAAGTCCCCCTCCGGTCTCGCTCTCGTCGGCCAAGAACCGACCTCCGCGAACCGGGTCGTACGAAGGGCGGCGTCCCACCGAGACCCGGTCACTCGGACGTCGGTCTTGGCCCACGACTGCCTGAGCGATGGCGGGTACTTTTGGTCATCGCACCGCCTGTTGTCAACCGCTCGCTGACCTGCACAGACGCGAGTCGACGCAGGTCAACCGAGGTCTCGCGAGCAGAAGTTGACCGACATTTTCGGACAAATTTCGGCGTGTCCGGTTTCGACACGCCGGGCAGGTGAACGCCTGTTAACCAGGCACCACCACCGTGCCGGTGGCGGTCGTCGCGACCAATGGTGGGTCGAGCAGCTCGGCAGCTCCGGGACTCTCTTCGGTCGGCTTGCCGCGGGCCACGACGAGCACCGACAGCTGCAGGTCGCGGCTGCGCGAACCGACCCGCACCAGCTCGCAGACGACCTCGAGCACGTCTCCGGCGCGGACCGGCTCCTTGAACTGCACGTCGGAGTACGACGCGAACAGACCCTCGTCGCTGTCGGTGACGATGCACATCTCCGTGGCGACGTCGCCGAAGAGCTTGAGGCTGTACGCGCCGTCGACGAGGTTGCCGGCGTAGTGCGCGTCGGAGTACGGGACGTAGCGCCGATGGACGACCTTCGTCCCGACGTCCTGGCCGTTCTTCGTGGGCATCGGTCGTCAGCTCGCCTTCTGCTCGGGCGTCCCCGAGGTCAGCCGGTGCACGAGGTACGACGCGACCTCACCGGGCGTCGTACCCCGGCTGAACACGCGGTCGACACCGAGGTCGCCGGCCATCGTCTCGTCGAACCGGGGTCCGCCGACGATCAGCAGCGGGCGCCTTGCCGGCGGGTAGGCCTCGCGGAAGGCGGCCGACATCTCGCGGGTGTTGAGGAGATGGGCGTCGCGCTGGGTGACGACCTGGGAGACGAGAACCGCGTCGGCCTTCTCCTCCTGGGCGGCCAGGACGAGCTGCGGAACGCTGACCTGCGCCCCGAGGTTCACGACCTTGATCTCGCGGTAGTACTCCAGGCCCTTCTCGCCCGCGAAGCCCTTGATGTTGAGGATCGCGTCGATGCCGACGGTGTGGGCGTCGGTGCCGATGCAGCCGCCCACCACGACGAGCCGGCGCCGCAGGCTGCGCTTGATGGCCGCGTTGGCCTCCTTCGGCGTCAGCAGTGGGTAGTCGCGCTCGACGACCTCGACCTTGCTCGGGTCGACCAGGTGGTGCACCCGGCCGTAGACGACGAAGAAGGTGTACCCCTCCCCCATCTGCTTGGCGTGGACGACGAGGGCGGGGTCCATGCCCATCTTGTTCGCCAGCTGCGCGGCCGCGCCCTCGGCGACCTTGGAGTGCGGCATCGGCAGCGTGAAGCTCAGCTGCACCATGCCGTCGCCGGTGGTGTCGCCGTACGGCCGGATCGGACCCGTCGGTGGTTGAGGAGGTCGCCCTGCGACCGTCTCGAAACCACCCTTCGCCTGCACGGTCACTTCGCCTCCAGGATCTCGCTGGCCGGGTTCCAGTAGTCGCGCGCCTTCTTGGCGACGCCCTCCAGACCCTTCCCCTTGTCGGCCGGCCGCTTCATCAGCCCGAAGGTGCCGTCGGCGATGGCCTCGAGCAGCGGCGCCTGGCCGGGCTCATCGGCGATCTGGTTCAGCAGCTCGATGGTCTCCGCCAGCACCTGCCGGGCGCGCTGGACGATGAAGCCGTCCGGCTCGGGGCGGAAGTCCTCGCGCAGGTTGCCGGCAGCGTTCATCACGTAGCGGACGTTCTGGAGGGCCAGGTCGCGGTCGGACAACCACGGGGTCACGACGGCCTCGGTCATCATGCCGACCAGCAGGATGCCCTGGCCGGTGAGAGCCCCGACCAGGTTGAAGAAGCCGTCCAGGAGGTAGCCGCGGAAGATGTCGCCGGTCATGTGCCGCGTCGGGGGCATCCACTTCAGCGGCGCGTCCGGGAAGAGGTCGCGCGCGAGCATGGCGTGGGCCAGCTCGAGCCGGAACGAGTCCGGGATGTCGGGGTCGATCTCGAAGGCATGGCCGAGGCCGAGCTGCCAGTCCTCGAGGCCGGCCTCCTTGGCGAAGTACTCGTTGAGGAGCTGGCTGGTGGTGACGGTGTGCGCTGCCTCCACGGCGTCGGCGGTGGTGAGGTAGTTGTCCTCGCCGGTGTTGATGATGATCCCGGCGCGGGCGTGCACCTGGCGGCTGAACCGCTGGTCGACGAACGTCCGGATCGGGTTGATGTCGCGGAAGAGGATCCCGTACATCGAGTCGTTGAGCATCATGTCGAGTCGCTCGAGGCCGGCCAGGGTGGCGATCTCGGGCATGCACAGGCCACTGGCGTAGTTGGTGAGCCGGACGTAGCGGCCGAGCTCCTTCGACGTCTCGTCGAGAGCCGCTCGCATCAGCCGGAAGTTCTCCTGGGTGGCGTAGGTGCCGGCGAAGCCCTCGCGGGTCGCGCCCTCGGGCACGAAGTCGAGCAGGCTCTGGCCGGTCGACCGGATCACCGCGATGATGTCCGCGCCCTCGCGGGCGGCGGCCTGGGCCTGTGGGATGTCCTCGTAGATGTCGCCGGTGGCCACGATCAGGTAGACCCAGGGCTGGCGCGGCGCGTCACCGATCCGGGCGATCAGCCGCTCGCGCTGCTTGCGCCGCTGGTCGATGCGCTTGATGCCGGCGCCGACCGCGCGTGCGGCCGCGGTGCGGGCGCGCTTGGCGTCCGTCCCTTCGGGGATCCGGAACGTCACCGAGCCCGCGGACGCCTTCTCGGCGAGCTCGCGGAGGTCGGCTCCCTCGGCCCTGCGCAGCGCGTCCCAGACCGGCAATGCGACGCCGTGCTCGAGCCCGACGTCTGCCCGGACGACGTCGACGAGGCGGTTCACCCACGGCGTGCCCTCGGCATCGGCGCCCTCGAGACCGGCCATCCGCAGAGTCGCCCGCTCGACGGAGACCGTGGTGTGCTGCTGGGCGATCCGGACGATCGGTCGGCCGACCTTGCGGGCGAGCGCGCGTGCCTGCCGCACCGTCGCCGGGTCGAGGTCGAGCTTGCCGCGGCGAGCCATCACAGCCTCCGTTCGAAGAGTCGGCGTACGCCGTCGCTCGACCGCAGCAGGTCCATCGCGTACGCCGCGTGACCGGGCGTGTAGCCGTTCCCGACGAGCATGGTGACGTCGGCCGCCACGCCCTCGGCGCCCAGGGCCGCGGCCGAGAACGACGTGGCCATCGAGAAGAAGATCACCGTGCCGCGCTCGGCCGTGGCCAGGATGGCCCCGCCCTCGCAGCCTGGGACGTCGACGCAGACGACGGTGATGTCGGCCGGTCCGCCGGCGGTGGCGACCGCGTCACGCAGGGCGATCGGGTCGCGCGCGTCGGCGACCACGACCTCGTCCGCCAGCCCCGCGTCACGCAGCACCGCGGCCTCCGCCTCGTGGGGAACGACACCGATGGTGCGAGCCGCCCCTTCGCCCCGGGCCGCGGCGAGACTGAGCGAGCCCGACTTGCCGGCGCCGCCGACCACGGCCACCACCGGGGCGTCGTACTGCTGGACGACGCGGGCCGTGAGCGCCGGTGCGCCGCAGACGTCCATCACCGAGAGGCTGAGCTCGGGGTCGAGGTCGTCGGGGATCTTCGCCGCGATGGAACGTCCGAAGAGGATGGCGTAGCCGTCGGCCGGCACGCGCTCGTGGCGACCGTCCCAGCGCTCCAGGCCGTCCTCGATCACGAGCGGCGTGAGGCTCAGCGACACGAGTGTGGCGATGTGGTCACCGACCTGGAGGCCGAGCGGCGACTCGGGGCCGACCTCATCCACGGTCCCGATCAGCATGCCGCCGGAGCCGGTCACGGGGTTCTGCATCTTGCCGCGGGTGGCGACGATGTCCAGCACCTCGCGGCGCACCGCGTCGCCGTCGGGCCGGCCGTCGACGGAGTGCTTGCTCTCGAGCTGCCGGAAGGACGCCGCGTCGAGGTTCAGGGTCTCGACCCGCACCCGTACCTCGTCGGGCCACAGGTCGCGGCGGGTGTCGAGCCGCTGGGCCGCCTGCGGCAGCACCACCGCGTCGTCGAGCACGCGGTGGAGGCCGGTCGGGTCCCCCGCGGCCCGGGCGGTCCCGAGGGCTCCGGAATCGGTCGCTGGCACCGACATTTCTGAGGTTTCCTCCGCTCGATGGCGTCAAGTGCGAAAGAATCTGCGGCGTGGCATTGGACTGACCGCATGTTCTCCGCCTACTCTGACATGAGAGCGGTGAGCCTCACAACCGGCGCGCCGCTTGCCTGCACGCCCGACCGCTCGCCGTTGAACAGGAGCCCTCGCGATGAGCATCGAGACCTCCATCGGTCTTGAGACCGGCCAGCCGTACCCCTACCGACGGGTGGAGCTGGTCGAGCCGGACTGGACCCGCTTCCCCGGGTGGAAGGACGTCACCGCCGAGGAGTGGCGGTCGGTCCAGTGGCAGCGCGCGCACTGCGTCAAGAACCTCAAGCAGCTCCGCGAGCTGATGGGTGACCTGCTCGACGACACGTTCTACAACGACCTCGAGAAGGACCAGGCCGAGCGGGCCACCATGTCGATGCTGGTGCCGCCGCAGATGATGAACACGATGGCGCCCCACACGCAGCCGTCCGGCCCCGGCTCGCTCACCGAGGCGTTCTACGCCGACCCGGTGCGGCGCTACATGCTCCCGGTGCTCAGCGACCGGCGTACCGACTGGCCGTCGCATCCGCACGCCACCCGCGACTCGCTCCACGAGCACGACATGTGGGTCGCCGAGGGGCTCACCCACCGCTACCCGACCAAGGTGCTCGCCGAGCTGCTGCCGACGTGCCCGCAGTACTGCGGCCACTGCACGCGCATGGACCTGGTCGGCAACTCGACCCCGCAGGTCGAGAAGCTGAAGCTGGTCGGCAAGCCGAACGACCGGCTCGGCGCGATGCTCGACTACCTGCGCCGCTCCCCCGGAGTCCGCGACGTCGTCGTCTCCGGTGGTGACGTGGCGAACATGCCGTGGCCGCGGCTCGAGGCGTTCCTCACCGAGCTGCTCGAGATCGAGAACATCCGCGACATCCGCCTCGCCACCAAGGCGCTCATGGGCATGCCGCAGCACTGGCTCCAGCACGACGTCGTCGAGGGCATGGGCCGGATCGGTGCCCTCTCCCGCTCACGTGGTGTGTCCGTCGCGATCCACACGCACGTGAACCACGCGAACTCCGTCACCCCGCTGGTCGCCGAGGCCGCCCGGACGATGCTCGACACCGGCATCCGCGACGTACGAAACCAGGGCGTGATCCTCAACGGCGTCAACGCCGACCCGCACGCGCTGCTGGACCTCTGCTTCGCGCTGCTCGATGGCGCGCAGATCATGCCGTACTACTTCTACATGTGCGACATGATCCCGTACTCGGAGCACTGGCGGGTCTCCGTCGCCGACGCCCAGCGCCTCCAGCACGCGATCATGGGCTACCTGCCCGGCTTCGCCACCCCGCGCATCGTCTGCGACGTGCCGTTCGTCGGGAAGCGCTGGGTCCACCAGCTCTCCGACTACGACACCGTCCGCGGCATCTCGTACTGGACCAAGAACTACCGCACCTCGATCGAGGCCGACGACCCCGAGGCCCTCACGCGCCACTACGAGTACTACGACCCGATCCACACCCTCCCCGCCGAGGGCCAGCAGTGGTGGGCCGAGCACGGGAAGCTGGACGAGTCCGCTCTCAAGGCTGCCGAGGTCGCCGAGGCCTCCCGGCGTACCGCCGCCCTCCAGGCTCACTGAGGGTGGCGCCCGCGAATTCCCCGCTCAGGCGGGGATTTCGCCACATAGTGGGGGAAATCTCCTCCAACAAGTGGCGAACTGGGCCTACAAGTCTGGCTCGGCAGGGGTGGCGCTGAACCTTTCGCGGGGCCACTTTCCGCTCCCAGGCCGGCTCGTGGCACCCGAGATCCACAGGGCTGACCTGTTCCCGAGAAGTCGACACGGACGCTCGACCACAGTCGCCGGTCATGGAGATCGATTGGGACACGGACGCCGGCGTCCTGCTGCGGCGGGAGGCGCTGGCGATGGGCTACGACGACCACACCATCTACCGGAACCTCCGGACAGGAGTGTGGACACGGATTCGAATGGGTGCCTACATCGACAGCAGGGTGTGGGAGTCACAAGATGATGTCGGGCGTCACCGTCTGACGGCCCGGGCCGTGCTCAAGAGTGCACATCCCGAGGCGGTCCTCACGCACGTATCCGCAGTCGTCGAGCGTGGCGTAGCCGTCTGGGGAGTCGACCTGAGCGAGGTCCACCTGACACGCAGGGACGGCAAACCGGGGCGCCGGGAGGCGGGAGTCGTCCATCACCGCGGCGAGCTCGAGGGCGACGAGGTCGAGACCGTCAACAGTCTGTGCGTTTCCTCGGCCGCGCGGAGCGCCTTCGAGCTGACCACGATGACCAGCGTCGAGTCCGCGCTCGTCTCGGTGAACTGGCTTCTACGCGAGAAGACCGTCACCCGGTCCGAGCTCGAATCCCTGGTGGACCGGTTCCGGCACTGGCCGGGAAGCCTCCGGAGCGACCTCGCAGTCCGACTGGCCGACGCTCGATGCGGGTGGCCGGGTGAGGCGAGGACCAGCCACCTCCTCTGGCGCCATCACGTTCCGGCAGCGGAGCCGCAGTACGAGGTCCTCGACGCGCAGGGACACCTCCTCGGCATCGTGGACTTCGCCTGGCCGGAGCTCGGCGTCTTCCTCGAGTTCGACGGCGCCATCAAGTACGAGCGACTGCGGCAGCCAGGGGAGTCGCTCGAGGACGTGATCCGACGCGAGAAGCGCCGTGAAGAACAGATCTGCGCATCGACCGGATGGGTGTGCATCCGGATCACGTGGGAGGACCTGGCCCGACCCGCCGCTACTGCCCGCCGCATCAAGTCCCTCCTGGACAGCCGCCGCCCGATCGCCGGCTGACCGACTTGTTGGCCCAGTTCGCCACTTCGTGGGGGGAATCTTCCCCTACAAGTGGCGAATTCCCCGCTCGAGCGGGGAATTCGCGGCCCCTACTCGGTGACGGCGCGGTTCTCGTACGGCGTGCTGAGGACGATGGTGGTGCGGGTGGAGACGTTGGCGGCGGAACGGATGCGGGCGAGGAGGTCCTCGAGGGCGTGGGGGGTCTCGACGCGCACCTTGAGGATGTAGGACTCCTCACCGGCCACCGACCAGCACGACTCGATCGCCTTGATGTCGCGGAGGCGGTCGGGGTAGTCGTCGGGCTGGCTGGGGTCGATCGGGGTGATCGAGACGAAGGCGGTCAGGGCGAGGCCGAGCTCCTCGTGGTTGACCGAGGCGCCGTACCCGCTGATCACGCCACGCTTCTCGAGTCGCTTCACCCGCTGGTGCACGGCGGAGGTCGAGAGCCCGGTGGCCTTGCCCAGGTCGGTGAAGGACATCC
The DNA here is from genome assembly GCA_035707985.1 of Nocardioides sp. Classification (GTDB taxonomy): domain Bacteria; phylum Actinomycetota; class Actinomycetes; order Propionibacteriales; family Nocardioidaceae; genus Nocardioides. The sequence goes on from DASSTL010000081.1 coordinate 19,227, forward strand.
GGCCGTCCGCGGCCAGCAGCCGGACGATCGTGCGATCTGTCTCCTCCACGCCGACGACCCTAGCGGTCGGAGGCACATCGATGCGTAGGCTCACGACCGTGGCGAGCGAGAAGCGGCTGATGGTCCTGGACTCCGCGTCGATGTACTTCCGCGCCTTCTTCGGGGTCCCCGAGGTCACCGCGGAGGACGGGACGCCGGTGAACGCCGTCCGTGGCTTCCTCGACTTCATCAGCCGGCTGGTGGGCGAGTACCGGCCGAGCCACCTGGTTTGCGCGTGGGACAACGACTGGCGGCCCCAGTGGCGGGTGGACCTCCTCCCGTCGTACAAGGCCCACCGCGTCGCCGCCGCGATCCCCGGCCCACGCCCTGACATCGAGGAGGTTCCCGACCCGCTCGAGGTGCAGATCCCGATCATCCTCGAGGTGCTCGACGCGGCCGGGCTCTGCGTCGTCGGCGCCGACGGCTACGAGGCCGACGACGTCATCGGCACCCTCGCGACCGGCGCCTCGATGCCCGTGGACGTCGTGACCGGCGACCGCGACCTGTTCCAGCTCGTCGACAACGCCAACGATGTCCGCGTGCTCTACATCGCGCGCGGCGTCGGCAAGCACGAGCGGATGACCGACGAGGTCGTGGTCGAGAAGTACCGCGTCCTCCCCAGCCAGTACGCCGACTTCGCCACGATGCGCGGGGACGCCTCCGACGGCCTCCCCGGGGTCGCCGGGATCGGTGAGAAGACCGCGGCCAGCCTGCTCCTCAAGTACGGCGACCTCCGGGGCATCATCGCCGCGGCCGAGGACCCCGAGTCCGACATGTCGCCGGGCCCGCGGCGTCGGATCCTCGACGCGGAGGAGTACCTCCTCGTGGCACCCAAGGTCGTCGCCGTGGCGCGCGACCTCGACCTCGCGCCGCACGACGCCACGCTCCCGTCCGAGCCGCGTGACCGCGCCCGCCTCGACGAGCTCGCCGAGCGCTACAACCTGGGCTCCCCCGTCCAGCGCCTGATCGCCGCCCTGGCCGGCTGAGCCGCGCAGGCCGAGGGTCACCGCAGCATCTCGGCGACCGCGATCCGTGCGGCCGACGGACACCCCTTGGTGAACCCGTAGAACGGCCCGAAGTCGCGCGTCGCCGCGAACCCGGTCACAAACAGCCCCGGCAGCGTCGTCTCGAAGCCGGTCGACAGGTCCGGGAAGCCGTCCGTCATCGAGACCCGGTCGAGCACGCCGGCGAGGTAGGGCACTGCCGCGAGGTCTGCACGGTAGCCGGATGCGGCGATCACGTGGTCGACCTCCAGCACGTCGCCGTCCGACAGCTCCAGGCGTACGCCGACGGCGTCGCCGCCCACCGACGTGACCACCGTCCGCGGGCGCGACCGGACCACCGCCGGGTCCAGCCGCGGCGTCAGCCACGGCTCGAGGGTCAGCCGGCCCACGGTCCAGAACTCCCGGGCGATCTCCTGTCGGCGTGACTCCGGCAGCCCACGCCACCATCCACGGTGCTGCAGCGTCTGCTCGACGTACGCGTCGACGAACGCCCAGCTCACCTTCTCGAAGGCCGGGGTGTCGTGCCGGTGGACCACGTCGACCCGGGATGCGCCGTGGTCGCAGAGCAGCGCCGCCCACTCGTAGGCGCTCTGCCGGCCCCCGACGACCGCCACCCGCGCACCCGCCAGGTCGTCGAACGTCACCCGCTCGCTGGTGTGGGTACGCCGGTCGGCCGGGACCTCGTCGTACCACTCGGGCAGCTGCGCGAAGTGGGCGATCCCGGGGGCGGCCAGCACGTGCTCGGCCGTGATCGTGCTGCCGTCCGCCATCGTCGCCACGAACCGGCCGTCGGCGTGGTCGAGCATCGAGACCAGGACCTCCTCGACCTCGAGGCCCTTCCGGTCGCGGAACCACTCGGTGTGGTCGAGGAACACCGCGATCGGGATCGGGTCGTGCTCGTCCGCGCCGTACCCCTGCTCCTCGAAGTACGCCGCGAAGGTGTGCTCGTCGTCCGCGTCGAGCGACCAGTCGCGGCCGGACCGCAGATACATCCCGTCCGGCATCCGGTCACGCCAGAAGCCCATCGGCCGGCCGACGATCCGCGTGCGCACGCCCCGCGCCCGCGCGTGAGCAGCCACCGAGTACGCATAGGGGCCGGCCCCGATCACCAGCAGCTCGGTGTGCGTCATGCCTGGGCTACGTCACCGCGACCCGGCGACGCGCCCGGTAGGCACGCGTCTTGACCTTGTTCCCGCAGCCGTACTCGCAGTACGCGCGAGAGCGGTTCTTGGAGTGGTCGAAGTAGGCCCAGGCGCACTCGTCGAAGGCGCAGATCTTCAGCCGCTCCCAGTCCCGGGAGCGGACCGACTCGTGCGCGGCCAGCGCGACCCGGGCCAGACCGCCCAGGACTCCCGGAGCGTCGGTCGAGAGCACCGGCGCTCCCCCGTCCCAGGTCAGCCTCACCGGCAGGTCGGACAGGACCCGGTCGAGCTCGGGCAACGGCTCGACCCGCTGGTCGTGGTTGAGCTCGAGACCTCGCCGCAGTCCCGCGCGGAGCCGGTGGGCGAGGGCGAGCTCGGCGTCGCTCGCGACCGCGTCGTCCGTGGTCAGACCGACCTTCACCAGCCAGTCGGTCAGCCCACGGGTCGTCTCGAGCTCGTCGGTGTGCAGCTCGTGGTCCTCGGTGTTCACGAAGTCGCGCACGATCGCGACCGAGGTCGGCACATCTGTCCCCATCGCCACGACACCAGCATAGCGTCTTTGGTGGTTGCAATGCCTGCGACACCTGCGTAGACTGATGACTGGTGTCGCGGACAGGAGCGCGACACGACGTCATCCGGGAGGAGGAGCCAATGCACTACTGGGGATACGTGATCGACCAGCTGATCGACAACGAGCAGCGCCGTTCGACCCGCCGACGCGGCGAGCGTCAGCGGCTGGCCCGGACCAACCAGGACCGCCGGTGGAGCCGGACTGCGCCCTGGGTCTGATCAGTCCTCCAACGGCGCGACTGCCACCACGCCGCGCCGGATCCGGCGCACGACCTCGCGGGCGTTCTCTCGGAGCGGGCCGGGGCCGACCGCATCGGCCACCTGCCCGCACAGGTCGATGAGCTGCTTGATCCACCGCACGAAGTCGCCCGCGGTCAGGTCGCTCTCGCCGAGCACGTCTCCGAGGTCGTCGCCCTCGGTCCAGCGGTACGCCGCCCAGGCCAGGCCGGCGTCGGGCCGGCGCAAGAAGTCCAACCGGTGGTCGCGCTCCACCTCGGACAGCTCCCGCCACAGCCGCTCGAGGTCCTCGATCGCTCGTCGGGTGTCACCGCCCGGCAGGCGCGGCGAGACCATGTCCTCGGGCCGGCGCGCTTCGTAGACCAGGGTGGACAGGGCGGAGGCCAGCCCGGACGGCCCGAGCCCGTCGAGGCCACCGGTCCGGATCGCCTCCGCGACCACCAGGTCCAGCTCGGAGTAGATCCGCCGGAGCGGTCGGCCGAGCTCGGTCACGTCGTCGTCCGCGAGGTAGCCCAGCGTCTCGAGCACGTCGCACACGCGGTCGAACTGCCGCGCCACCGTGTTGGTCCGCTGCTCCACCCGCCTCTGGAGCGTCGCGGCGTCGCGGTCGAGCTTGAACCACCGCTCCGCCCATCGCGCGTGCTCCTCCCGGTCCGGGCAGTCGTGGCACGGGTGCTCGCGGAGCCGGCGCCGCAGGTCCTCAATCTCCCGGTCGGTCCTCGTGGGCGGCCCGTCGGACCGCTCCCGTCCGGGTGGCGGCGGTGCCAGGTCGTGGGTCGCGTTGCGCAACGACGACGCCAGGTCGCGCCGCATCTGGGGGTTGCGCGGGTTGAACTGCCGCGGGATGCGGAGCCTGCTCAGGGCGGTGACCGGCGCCGGGAAGTCGACCACACTTAGGCGTCGCGCCTGGCGCTCCGCGGTCAGCACCTGGGGGCGGGGACCGTCCGGTGACGTCCCGCGGTCGAGCACGACGGCGTACCCCGCGAACTTGCCGCCGGGCACCCTGATCACGTCTCCGCGATGCAGCTGCGCCAGCGAGGCGATCACCTCGTCGCGTCGGTCGGCTCGGCGTGCTCGGGCTGCGGTCTTCTCCAGCTCCGAGACCCGCTGCCGGAGCCGCGCGTACTCCAGGAAGTCGCCGCGGTCGCAGGTGGCCGCCTCGGCGTACCCGGCCAGCGCGTCCTGGCTCTTTGCCAGCTGCCGGGCCAGGCCGACGACCGCCTTGTCCGCCTGGAACTGCGCGAACGACATCTCGAGCAGCTCGCGCGCCCGCTCGCGGCCGACCTGGTGCACCAGGTTGACCGCCATGTTGTACGACGGGCGGAAGCTCGAGCGGAGCGGGTAGGTACGCGTGGACGCGAGGCCGGCCACCTCCACCGGGTTGATCCCCGGCTGCCAGAGCACGACCGCGTGGCCCTCGACGTCCAGGCCGCGACGACCGGCCCGGCCGGTGAGCTGGGTGTACTCCCCCGGCGTGATGTCGGCGTGGGTCTCTCCGTTCCACTTCGACAGCTTCTCCAGCACGACCGTGCGCGCGGGCATGTTGATGCCGAGTGCGAGCGTCTCGGTCGCGAAGACGGCCTTGCAGAGACCACGCTGGAACAGCTGCTCCACGCACTGCTTGAACGCCGGCAGCATGCCCGCGTGGTGGGCCGCGAGCCCGCGGGACAGGCCGTCCAGGAAGTCGTGGTAGCCGAGCACCGCGCGGTCCTGCTCCGGCAGGTCGGCGCACTCCTCCTCGACGAACGCGACGATCTCGTCGCGCTCCTCGGGAGTCGTCAGCCGGATCCCCGACCGCAGGCACTGCTCGACGGCCGCGTCGCAGCCCACCCGGCTGAAGATGAACACGATCGCCGGGAGCAGCCCCGCCCCGTCGAGCTGGTCGAGCACGTCGACCCGGCTCGGGATCCACACGCGACGGCCGTTGCCGACCGGACGGCGACCGCCCCGCTGTGGCCGCCCGCGCGGCGCACGACGGTCGCGCATCCGGGTGCTCGCCCAGTCGTCGCGGGCGATCCGGACCAGCTCGGCGTTGACCGGGGCGCCCTCCTTGACGAAGCCCGCGGCCGCGTCGACGTCGGAGGTCGCGAAGAGGTCGAGCATCCGCCGGCCGACCAGGACGTGCTGGTAGAGCGGGACCGGGCGGCGCTCCTCGACGATGGTGACCGTGTCGCCGCGCACGGTCTCCAGCCACTCGCCGAACTCCTCGGCGTTCGACACGGTGGCCGAGAGGGAGATCAGGGCCACCGACTCGGGCAGGTGGATGATCACCTCCTCCCAGACCGCACCGCGGGACCGGTCGGCCAGGTAGTGGACCTCGTCCATGACCACGTAGCCGAGCCCGGTGAGCGTGCCGGAGCCGGCGTAGAGCATGTTCCGGAGCACCTCGGTCGTCATCACGACGACCGGCGCCTCACCGTTGACCGTGGTGTCGCCGGTGAGCAGACCGACCCGGTCGGCGCCGTACCGCGCGACGAGGTCGTGGTACTTCTGGTTCGACAGCGCCTTGATCGGGGTCGTGTAGAACGCCTTGCGCCCGGTCTCGAGCGCGAGGTGCACCGCGAACTCACCGACCACCGTCTTGCCGGAGCCCGTCGGGGCGGCGACGAGGACGCCCTTGCCCTCCTCGACCACGTGGCAGGCCTCGACCTGGAACCCGTCGAGCCCGAAGTCGTACAGCCCGGCGAACGCGTCGAAGACCGGGTGACGGTTCATACCAGAACCGTAAGCGCGCCCGGGGCGCACTCGACGGTCAGGGGCAGCGGCCCGAAGCGCTCACCGTCGGCGTAGGACACGATGCCCGGCGCGGCCACGGTCACCGACCGCACGAGGTGGTGCTCGTACGCCGGGTGGTGGATGTGCGTGCCCTTGAACAGCTTCGGATAGGTGCGGATGAGGTCGGGCTTGCTGATCGGCTTGATGATGACGACGTCCAGGTGGCCGTCGTCGAGCACGGCGCCCTCGGTGATCCGTAGGCCACCGCCGAAGGACGGCCCGTTGCCGACGGCGACGAGCATCGCCTCGAGCTGCACCTGCCGGTCGTCGAGCTGGAGCGTGTACGGGAGTGGCTCGAAGACGCGCAGCTCTGCCAGCGTCGCGAGGTTGTAGCGCATCTGCCCCTTCGGCCAGCTCATCCGGTTGGCACGCTCGTTCACGACGGCGTCGAACCCGGCCGCCATCACCGTCACGAAGTAGCGGTCGCCGCTCCGGGCGAGATCGACGGTCCGCGTGCGGCCGGCCACCACCCTGGCGGCGGCCGCCTCGGGGTCCTTGCGGGGCAGGTCGAAGTAACGCGCCACGTCGTTCCCGCTGCCGGCCGGGATGAGGCCCAGCGGCGTACTCGTCCCCGCCACCGCCTGGACGGCGAGGTGGACCATGCCGTCTCCCCCGCACACCACCAGCGCGTCGACCCCGTCGGTCACACACCCCCGTGCCAGGTCGAGGGCCTCGTCCGCGTCGCGACCCTGGAGGCTGCGCACACTGAGGCCTGCGGCCCGCATGCGAGCCAGCGCGCGGTCGCGCATCGCGGCGCCCTTCCCCTTGCCCGCCGTCGGGTTGGTGAGGAGCGCGATCTCCCTGCTCGGCACGCGCGAAGACTATCGGCCGTTGCCGACGCGGAGCCGCACGGCGTAGTCGCCGTCGCGCGCCCCGACGGCACGGGCCAGACGACCGACCGCCGTCAGGACCGTCTCGGTGTCCAGCCGTGACCCGGGGACGACCAGCAGCAGTCGGTCGCCCTCGGAGGCGAGCAGCACCTCGCCGTGGCTCCACACCTGGTGGGCCCGCATCCGGGTCTCGTCCGCCGCCACCGGCACCGGGTAGGCGTCGTCGACGGCCAGCAGGTCGCACGGCATCGACTCGTGGCCGTCGCTCGTGAGCTGCCCGGTCACCCGGTGGTCGGCGGTGAACGGACGTTCCGACTCCCAGGTCACCTCGGACTCGCCGAGCCACTCGGGCAGGTCGAACGGGTCGACCTCGGCGTACGTCGGAGCCTCGTGGCTCATGCGACGCTCACAGCGGCGAGATCTCGTCGTCCGCCCACTGGTCGGTGCGATGAGCGTCTCGACCTCGGACCCGGTCGGAGACCCGGCAGATGACCTCCGAGATCAGGAACAGGATCAGCATCGGGATCGCCAGCATCAGCATCGAGAACGGGTCGGTGGACGGCGTCGCGACGGCGGCGAACACCATCGTCCCGATCACGATCCAGGGTCGGTGCTTGGCCAGCGCGCGCCCGCTCACGATGCCGGCGAAGTTCAGCAGCACCACGAAGAGCGGGATCTCCATCGAGATCCCGAAGATCAGGAGCATCCGCATCTCGAAGGAGAAGAAGCGACCGAAGTCGACCAGGCTCTCGACATTGTCGGGGACGAACGAGATGAGGACCTCGAGCCCCTTCGGCAGGACGTAGTAGCCCAGGGCCACGCCGCCCAGGAAGAGCGGCCCGGCGACGGCCACGAACATCCGGGTGTAGCGCTTCTCCTTGGGATGCAGCCCGGGAAGGATGAACGCCCAGAGCTGGTACAGCCAGTAGGGGCTCGAGACGATGATCGCGACGACGCCGCAGAGCTTCATCTGCAGCAGCAGACCGCCGGTGGCGTCCTGGACGACCTGCCGGGTGACCGTCCCGTGCTCCCTCAGCGACCGCTGGGCGTCGAGGTAGGGGCGGTTCACCAGGTCGAGCAGCTGGTCGTAGAAGAAGATCGCGACGCAGAAGGCGACCACCAGCACCAGCGCGGAGCGGATCAGCCGGGCCCGGAGCTCCCGGAAGTGGTCGGACAGCGCCATCCGGCCGTCGGGGCCCACCGGGTTGCGGGGCTTGCCGCGCAGGACGTCGACGACACCGACGATGGACACGGGACCGACTGCCTCGGGTCAGGCGCCGTCAGGCGGTGCTGTCGTCGCGGCGCGTCGTCTCGCGCTCGGCGGCCTGCTTCGCCTCGAACTCCGCGCGCTCCATGGCCTGACGCGACTCGAGCTCACGCTGGGACTCGGTTTTCACGTCCTTCTCCGCGTCGTCGTCGGACAGGCCCTTCGTCTCCGCCTTGAAGATGCGCAGCGCCCGGCCGCTGCCGCGGGCCAGCTCGGGGAGCTTGGACGCGCCGAACACGAGGACGACGATCACCAGGATGATGAGGAGCTCTGGCGTGCCGAGGTCGCCGATCAGCAGGGGAGACATGGAGTAGTCCTGACGTGAGGCTTCAGTTGCGGTGCCTCGCCAGTCTAGCCCGCAGGTGATTCGTACAAGGCCAGAGCCCGGGCGAGCGTCTCCGCCGCGCCGTCGCCGAAGTGAGCCGGGGAGACGACCTCGGCGTACGGCGTCAGACGCAGCAGCAGCCGCTGCAGCCAGCGCTCGTCACCCACCAGCAGATCGACCTCCGAACCGCCGTCGCGGCGGGGTCGCACAGCCTCCACCGCGTAGTACTCCTCGACCCATCGGGCCTCGGGTCGCAGCCGCAGGGTCACCGGTGTGGCCTCCTCTCCCCCGAAGACCCCGTCGGAGAGGTCGCGCGGCTCGCGCGGCGCCGTGGTGATCTCGGAGTCCAGCACGGTGGCCTCGTGGATCCGGTCGAGACGGAACAGCCGGGGCGCGTCGGCGCTGTGGCAGAAGGCGTCCAGGTAGGCGACGCCGTGGTGGGAGACGACGCCGTGGGGGTCGACGACCCGCTCGGACTCCTCGTCGCGGGCGGGAACGTAGTAGGTGATGCGGACCTGGCGACGCCCGCGGACGGCCTCCTCGAGCCGGCCGCGGAGCGCCAGCGTCCCGGGTACGTCGTCACCCGGGTCGACCAGCGGGGTGCTCCCCGCGGCCGCGGCCTCCAGCTTGGCGAGGGCACGGTCCACGACGTCACGGGTGTCCTTCGAGGACCCCGCACGCAGCGCCCGCAGGGCGACGATGATGGCACTCGCCTCGGTGGGCGTGAGGCGCAGCGGCCGCGCCAGATAGTCGGCGTTCGAGACTCGGATCACGCCCTCGCCCTCGAGGGCGTCGAGGTCGACGTCGATCAGGTCGTCGGGGTAGCCGCCCGGGAGCCCGCACAGGAACAGCACACGGAGGTCCTTCTCGAGCTGCTCGGACGGGATGCCGAGGGCACGGGCCGCCTCGTCCAGCGAGACCTGGTCGCGCGCATGGAGGTACGGCACGAGCCGGAGCAGGCGGGCGACCTGGTCCTTGGCCGCCCCGGCGGTGGCGGAGCTCATGCGGACCTCGCGGACGCGGCACGTACGCCGGCGCGCAGGCGCGCCACCACCTCGTCGCGGAGGGCGGGCGGACCCTCGACGTAGAGGTCGTCCCCGAAGGCCAGCAGCTCGTCGGCCTGGGCGCCACCGGGCAGGTGCAGGCGATCCCACGGCGTGCGCTCGTCGGGCCCGGCGACGTCGGGCTCCACGCTGGACGCGTTGCGCCGCAGCACGGCGCCCGCACCCGGACGGACCAGGACGACGGCCTCCTCGGCGGGAGTCGCCGGCGCCAGCCGGCGGGCGAGGTCGCGCACGTCCGTGCCGGGCGGCACGGTGAACGATCCGGACGGGCCGCTCATCCGGGCGGTCCCGACGACGCGGGAGAGCCGGAAGACGCGCTCCTCGCCGCGGTCGGTGTCCTGGCCGACGACGTACCAGCGGCCGGAGTAGCGGACGACGCCCCAGGGCTCGAGGTGTCGGGTCAGCGGCTGGTCGTAGCCGGGTCGCCGGTAGTCGAACGTGACCGGCCGACGCGACAGGGTCGCCTCCCAGAACACGTCGAAGGAAGGCTCGTCGGCGCTGAGCCGGGGCTGGGCGATCTCGAGGGCTCCGAGGTCGAGGTCGAGCCCCGCGGCCGTCAGCTTGGCGACGGCGTCGGTCGTCGCCTCGGCCAGCCGGGCGTGGTCCCAGACCCGCGTGGCGAGGGCGACCACCTGCGCCTCGTCGGACTCGAGGCTGATCTCGGGGAGGGCGAACTCGTCTGCCCGGATGCGGTAGCCCGGCTCGTCGTCGAAGTAGGCGTCCATCTGGCCGACCTCGATCGGCACGCCGAGGCTCCGCAGCTCCTCCTTGTCACGCTCGAAGGCCTTCTCGAACGCGTCGGTGGACGGTGCGTCGGCGTACAGGATCTCGCGGATGCGCTCCTTGGAGACGTAGTGCCGCTGGACGAGCAGCATGATGAGCAGGTTGAGCAGCCGCTCGGTCTTGGTGGTGGTGCTCACCTGCCACCCGCCGTGGGACTCCGGAAGGGCATGCCGCTCATCCTGCTCAGGCGGCCCCGAGGATGTCGACCACGAAGTACAGCGTGTCGGTGCCCTTGATCCCGGCTTGGGAGTTCCCCTGCTTGCCGTAGCCGTCCGCCGGTGGGATGGCCACCACGACCTCGCTCCCGACGTGCTGGCCCACCAGCGTCTTGTCCCAGCCCTTGATGACCTTGCCGGCCCCGATCTGGAACGACACCGGGTCGGCGCCGCTGAAGTTCTCGTCGAAAGGCTTCTTCCCGCCGTAGACCTGGCCGAGGTAGCGGACGAAGATCGTCTGGCCCTTCTTCACGACCGGCCCGGTGCCGTCGTACAGCGCCGCCGAGCGCAGCTTGCCGTTCGGCTCGGGCGTGCCCTTGAAGTCGAGGCCCGAGATGGTCCCCTTGGTCCTGCCGATCTTCGGGAACCAGGACGGGGCTGCGTGGCGCTTCCCGTCGGGCCCGTTCAGCGGCTTGCCGAGCAGGTCGAACACGAGCATGACCGGGTCCTTCTGGCTGACCCCGAGCTGGGGGTTGCCCGAGGGGCCGAACACCGTCTCGGCGGGGGCGTACACCGCGACCCGCGAGCCGATCGTCTTGCCGGAGAGCGCGTCGAGGAAGATCTTGGTGACCTGGCTCGACAGGGTCACGACCTGCGGCTGGTGGTCGTTGTAGGAGCTCGCCACGGTCTTCTGGGTCGTGCCGTCGGCGATCACGGTCTGGAGGATCAGCGAGTCGCCCTGCTCGACGGTCTCGCCGTCGCCCTCCTCGAGCACCTTCGTCGACTGGGTCGAGTCGGTGACCTCGCCGTTGAACTTGACGGTGACCCCCGAGCCGACTGCGCCGGACACCTCGGTCGAGTCCCAGCCCTTCCCGTTGCCACTGGACGAGCTGGAGTCGTTGCTGCTGCTGTCGCTCCCGCAGCCGGCCAGGACGACGGCGGCGGCCACGAACGCGGCGGTGAGCAGGCGGACGGAAGTACGGGTGTGCACAGGGGGCCCTTCGAGAAGACGACTCGGGTCGATTCACCCTAGCCGCCGCCTGGTTGCCGCCCGGAATCCGGGCAGGCCCTCGGCTCACATCCCGTCGATCAGGCGCTGCACCCGCTCGTCGTACGCGCGGAACGGGTCCTTGCAGAGCACTGTGCGCTGGGCCTGGTCGTTGAGCTTGAGGTGCACCCAGTCGACGGTGAAGTCACGGCGGCGCTCCTGGGCCTTGCGGATGAACTCGCCGCGGAGCCGCGCCCGGGTCGTCTGCGGCGGCACCGACTTCGCCTCGAAGATCCTCAGGTCGGAGGTCACCCGGGTCACCGCGCCGCGGCGCTCGAGGAGGTAGTACAGGCCTCGGTCGCGGCGGATGTCGTGGTAGGCGAGGTCGAGCTGCGCGATGCGTGGGTGTCCGAGCGGCAGACCGTGGGCGGAGCGGTAGCGGTCGATCAGCTTCCACTTGATCACCCAGTCGAGCTCACGGTCGACCAGGCTCAGGTCGTCGGACTCGACCGCCTTCAGCCCGCGCTCCCACAGGTCGAGGCACTGCTCGATCAGCGGTGTCGAGATCTCACGCCGGTCGACGAAGTTGCGGGCCTTCGAGAGGTACTCGTGCTGGATGTCGAGTGCGCTCGCCTCGCGCCCGTTGGCCAGCCGCACCTTGCGCTGGCCGCTGACGTCGTGGCTGATCTCGCGGATGGCCCGGATGGGGTTCTCCATGGTGAGGTCGCGCATCACCACGCCCTCCTCGATCATCCGGAGGACGAGGTCGCAGCTGGCGACCTTGAGCATCGTCGTGGCCTCGCTCATGTTGGAGTCGCCGACGATGACGTGGAGGCGGCGGAACCGCTCGGCGTCCGCGTGAGGTTCGTCGCGGGTGTTGATGATCGGGCGCGACCGCGTGGTCGCGCTGCTGACGCCCTCCCAGATGTGCTCGGCACGCTGGCTCACGGCGTACGACGCACCACGTGCGGTCTGGGTGACCTTGCCCGCGCCCACGACGATCTGGCGGGTGACCAGGAACGGGATGAGCACGTCGGCGAGCCGGTTGAACTCCCCCGAACGGCTGACCAGGTAGTTCTCGTGGCAGCCGTAGGAGTTGCCCGCCGAGTCGGTGTTGTTCTTGAACAGGTAGATCTCGCCGGCGATGCCCTCGTCGTGCAGCCGCTGCTCGGCGTCCTTGAGCAGGCCCTCGAGCACCCGCTCCCCCGCCTTGTCGTGGGTGACCAGCTCGGCCACCTCGTCGCACTCGGGCGTGGCGTACTCCGGGTGGCTGCCGACGTCGAGGTACAGCCGCGCGCCGTTGCGGAGGAAGACGTTGGAGCTGCGCCCCCAGCTG
>DASSTL010000082.1:0-27911 GCA_035707985.1 Nocardioides sp.
TCCCGCCCCCAGCATGTTCAGTTTCGACGAGCTTTGCGCTGCAGACCTTGCACACGGACCATCGGACGGCGGGACGACGCGGCACCTTGGGGAACTCGAGGACCCGCTTCGCCTCACCGCAGGGGCCGAGGCAGATCCGGATCTCGCCACTCGAAGTCGGAACGAAGGTGTCGCGCGCCGAGTAACCATCGGTCGAACGCTTCACCCGTCACCTCTCGTTCGTCCCTCCAACTGTTGACTTCAGTCACGGTAGTGGTGTGGTCCGACGGACAGTTCGGGATCCCGGAAGTTAGCTAGAAACTCCAAGGATCGCGCCTCTTCCCCCCACCAGTCCCCCACAGCGGTGTTGGACTGGGCGCGCGCCATACCCTCAATTGAGGGAAACCGCAGGCTGACCTGCGGTTTCACGTGGTGGAGCCTAGGGGACTCGAACCCCTAACCCCCTGCTTGCAAAGCAGGTGCGCTACCAATTGCGCCAAGGCCCCAGGTGGCTGATCGACTGCCGGAACCCCGGCGGGAGGCTCAGCTGTTGTCGACCTTGTCGGTCGCCTCGGCCCACAGAGCCTGCTCCCGCTGACCCTCGTCGAGCTTCTTCTTGGCGAACAGGACGCCGGCCGCGGCGAGGGCGAGCAGCAAGAGCTTCTTCATGGGATCTCCCGGGGTTCGTCGTGGGACGTCAACCAGTGGGCCTAACAGGACTTGAACCTGTGACCTCTTCCTTATCAGGGAAGCGCTCTAACCGTCTGAGCTATAGGCCCGGGACTTGGTCGCAAGAGACCAGGACGGCCATCTCGCGAGAGCAGGGCGGCCGGTGCGGAACATTACCGCAGCGGCCGAACCGCCACCGAATCGCGGTCGGCGCCGGACGAGGGTCAGTTGTCCTCGGCCAACGTGACCTCGACGCCACCGAGCAGCGACGCGGCCATGTTGTAGAGGAACGCGCCCAGCGTGGCGATGGCGGTGATCAGGATGACGTCGATCACCGAGACCAGCATCGTGAAGCCGAGCACCCGCGACATGCCGAGATAGTCGGTGACGTCGAACGTCGAGACGTTGTTGCCGCTGGAGACCGTGTCGGAGACGGTGTTGTTGATCGAGTCCCATACGCCGGCGGCACCGAGCACGGACCAGACCAGGAACACCGAGACCACGGTGACGATGCCGAAGGCGATCGACAGCAGGAAGGACACCTTCATCACCGACCACGGGTCGATGCGGCTGAGCCGGAGCCGTGCCCGCCGGGGTGCGCGCGCCGGAGCCGACGGCGTACGGCGTGCGGCCGGGCGGTCCTGGACGACCGGCACGGCGGCGGTGTCGGAGGTGGAGCGGGGAGGCGCCGGCTGCGCGGCACGCTGGGTCTGGGTCTGGGTCTGGCTCGGAGCCGGCGTCGGGGCCGCAGCCGCCGAAGCCATGACCGGCCGCTCGCCGGTGGCCTGGTCGGCCCGCTCCTCGGTCTTCGTCAGCTCGGCCGGCATCGGGGGCAGTACCCGAGACGACGAGCGCGATCCCTGACCGTTCGACCGGTTGGCGCCCTGCGAGCGGCGCTCGTCGGCGTTGGCGATGCGGCGCTGGAGCCGGTCGGCCAGGGGGATCCGCGTGGTGTCTTGACGGTCGTCCTGACTCGGGGGCGACTCGACAGCTGCCCGGTCGGCAGAGCGCTCTGTCATCAGCCCTCACTCTCTCGGATCGTCGGTGAGCCTGTCGGTGAGCCTGGGGGGCCCGGTGTCGCTCCTACTCGGGAGACACCTCGTCAGATGACGTCCCGCCCTCGATTGTTGCATCCGAGGCCATATCCGGCGATTCGGCGGAGTCGTCCCCGGACATCTCGGCGTCCGACTCACCCGTCGGGGTGACTGCGCTGGATGCCTCCTCGAGCACCTCCTCGGGCGACTCCACCGAGCGGGTGACGACGGCGACGACGTCGCCCTCCTTGGGCGTCACGAACTTCACGCCCTGCGTCGACCGCCCGGTCGCCCGGAAGTCCTCGTTGATGGGGCTGCGCACGACCTGGCCACCCTGGGTGATCGTCAGGATCTCGTCGCCGTCGACCACGATGAACGCACCGACCAGGCCGCCACGGTCCTCGTTGGTCAGGGCCATGGCCTTGACGCCGAGGCCGCCGCGGTTGGTGATGCGGTACTCGGTGATCGGCGTCCGCTTGGCGAACCCGCCGTCGGTCATCGTGAAGACGTACTGCGGCTTGACGGCGTCGTGCTCCTCGCCCTCCACCTGCTGGGCCCGGATCACCGACATCGACAGCACGGCGTCGTCGTCGGTGCGGAACTTCATCCCGGTGACGCCCGAGGTCGCCCGGCCCATCGGCCGCAGCTGCTCGTCGCTGGCCTTGAACCGGATCGCCGAGCCCTTGCGCGAGACCAGCAGGATGTCGTCGTCCGGGTCGACCAGCTCCGCCCCGATCAGCTCGTCGTCGTCCTCGCGGAAGTTGATCGCGATGACGCCGGCCTGCCGCGGGCTGTTGTAGTCACCGAGCCGCGTCTTCTTGACCAGGCCGTTGCGCGTGGCCAGCACGAGGTACGGCGCCTGCTCGTAGTCGCGGATCGCCAGCACCTGCGCGATGTCCTCGTCGGGCTGGAAGCTGAGCAGCCCCGCGACGTGGCCGCCCTTCGCGTCGCGCGACGCCTCGGGGAGGTTGTAGGCCTTGGTGCGGTAGACGCGGCCGGCCGTGGTGAAGAACAGCAGCCAGTGGTGGTTGGTGGTCGCGATGAAGTGCTGGACGACGTCGTCGCCCCGCAGCGTCGCGCCGCGCACACCCTTCCCACCGCGCTTCTGCGTGCGGTACTGGTCGGCGCGCGTGCGCTTGGCGTAGCCGCCGCGGGTGATCGACACGACGAGCTCCTCGTCGGGGATCAGGTCCTCCATCGAGAGGTCGCCGTCGGCCGCGATGATCTGGGTACGCCGCTCGTCGCCGTACTTCTCAACGATCTCGGCGAGCTCCTCGCTGACGATCGCCCGCTGCCGCTCGGGCTTGGCCAGGATGTCCTGGTAGTCGGCGATCTGCTCCTCGAGGGCGGCCAGGCGGTCGATGATCTTCTGCCGCTCGAGGGCCGCGAGCCGCCGCAGCTGCATGTCGAGGATCGCGTTGGCCTGGATCTCGTCGATGTCGAGCAGCTCGATCAGGCCCTGCCGCGCCTCGTCGACGTCGGGCGACCGCCGGATCAGCGCGATGACCTCGTCGAGGACGTCGAGCGCCTTGACCAGGCCGCGGAAGATGTGGGCGTCCTCCTCGGCCTTGCGGAGCCGGTACGCCGTACGCCGCTGGATGACGTCGATCTGGTGATCGACCCAGTGGCTGATGAACTGGTCGATCGACAGCGTGCGCGGCACCCCGTCGACCAGGGCCAGCATGTTGGCGCTGAAGTTCGTCTGGAGCTCGGTGTGCTTGAACAGGTTGTTCAGCACCACGCGCGCGACCGCGTCGCGCTTCAGCACGACGACCAGCCGCTGGCCCGTGCGCGAGCTGGTGTCGTCGCGCACCTCGGAGATGCCTTGCACCCGACCGGAGTCGGCGAGCTCGGCGATCTTCAGGGCGAGGTTGTCGGGGTTGACCATGTAGGGCAGCTCCGAGATCACCAGCGTGGTGCGGCCCTTGGCGTCCTCGTCGATCTCGACCACGGCGCGCTGCTGGATCGAGCCGCGCCCGGTGCGGTAGGCCTGCTCGATGCCCTGGCGGCCGACGATCAGGGCGCCCATCGGGAAGTCGGGGCCCTTGATCCGCTCGATCAGCGCGTCCTGGAGCTCTTCGCGCGTCGCGTCGGGGTGCTCGAGCGCCCACTGCGCGCCGGCGGCCACCTCGCGCAGGTTGTGCGGCGGGATGTTGGTGGCCATGCCGACCGCGATGCCGGCCGAACCGTTGACGAGGAGGTTGGGGAACCGGGCCGGCAGGATCGCCGGCTCCTGGGAACGGCCGTCGTAGTTCGGACCGAAGTCGACGGTCTCCTCGTCGATGTCGCGGACCATCTCCATGGCCAGCGGCGCCATCCGGCACTCGGTGTAGCGCATGGCGGCGGCGGGGTCGTTGCCGGCGGAGCCGAAGTTGCCTTGGCCGTTGATCAGCGGCGCGCGCATCACCCACGGCTGGGCCAGGCGCACCAGGGTGTCGTAGATCGCGGTGTCGCCGTGGGGGTGGTACTGACCCATGACGTCGCCGACGACGCGCGAGCACTTCGAGAAGCCGCGGTCGGGCCGGTACCCGCCGTCGTACATCGCGTAGAGCACGCGCCGGTGCACCGGCTTGAGGCCGTCGCGCACCTCGGGTAGCGCGCGGCCGACGATGACCGCCATCGCGTAGTCGATGTAGCTGCGCTGCATCGACTCCTGGAGGTCGATGAGCTCGATGCGGCCGCCCCCGGTGCCGTCGCCGCCCTCGCCACCACCGCTGATCAGGTTGCCGGTGCTCTCGGTCATTCTGAGGCTCTCTACCTTTGTCTAGTCTCTGCTCTAGATTCGCGTATCGTCGTCTCGAGAGGACGCCGTACGGCTAGATGTCGAGGAAGCGGACGTCCTTGGCGTTGCGCTGGATGAAGCTGCGGCGCTGGTCGACGTCCTCCCCCATCAGGATCGAGAAGATCTCGTCGGCCCGGGCCGCGTCCTCGAGGGTGACCTGCAGCAGGATCCGCGCCGACGGGTCCATCGTGGTCTCCCACAGCTCGTCGGCGTTCATCTCGCCGAGACCCTTGTACCGCTGGACGGGATTCTCCTTGGGGAGCTTCTTGCCCTGCGCGAGGCCGTCGCGCATCAGGGCGTCGCGCTCGGCGTCGGAGTACACGAACTCGTGCTCCGCAGGCTTGTTCCAGCGGAGCCGGTACAGCGGCGGCTGGGCCATGTAGACGTAGCCGTGCTCGATCAGCGGCTTCATGAAGCGGAAGAGCAGCGTGAGCAGCAGCGTGTTGATGTGGTGTCCGTCGACGTCGGCGTCGGCCATCAGCACGATCTTGTGGTAGCGCAGCTTGTCGAGGTCGAACTCCTCGTGGATGCCCGTGCCGAGCGCGGAGATGATCGCCTGTACCTCGGTGTTGGCGAGCACCTTGTCGATGCGGGCCTTCTCGACGTTCAGGATCTTGCCGCGGATCGGGAGGATCGCCTGGATGCGCGGGTCGCGGCCCTGCTTGGCGGAGCCGCCGGCCGAGTCGCCCTCGACGATGAAGACCTCGCACTCCTCGGGGTTGGTCGACTGGCAGTCGGCCAGCTTGCCGGGAAGCCCACCGCCGCCGAGGAGACCCTTGCGGGAGCGGGCCAGGTCGCGCGCCTTGCGCGCGGCGATGCGCGCGCTGGCCGCGGCCTGCGCCTTGCGGACGATGTCCTTGCCTTCCGAGGGGTTCTGCTCGAGCCAGGCGCCGAGGTGGTCGTTGACCACGCGCTGCACGAAGCCCTTGGCCTCGGTGTTGCCGAGCTTGGACTTGGTCTGGCCCTCGAACTGGGCGTCGGTCAGCTTGATCGAGATGATCGCGGTCAGGCCCTCGCGGATGTCGTCACCGGAGACGCGGTCCTCGCGCTTCTTGATCAGGCCCCACTCCTCACCCCAGTGGTTGATCAGCGACGTCAGCGCAGCGCGGAAGCCCTCCTCGTGGGTGCCGCCCTCGGGGGTGTTGATGGTGTTGGCGAAGGTATGGACCGACTCCATGAAGGAGGTGTTCCACTGCATCGCGATCTCGAGGCTGAGGTCCTGGGTGCCGCCCTGGACGCCGGCCGCCTGCTCGGCCTCGAACGAGATGATCGTCGGGTTGGCCGGCGTCTTGCGCTTGTTGAGGTACTCGACGTAGTCGACGAGTCCGCGGTCGTAGCGGAACGTCTGCTCGATCCCGCCGCCCTCGCCCTGGTGGATGGCGTCGGCGCCGGCCTCGTCCACGTCGGTGGGCACGGTCTCGTCCCGCACCGCCTCGAGCACCTCGTCGGCGACGGGACGCTCGTCGCGGACCACGATCTCGAGGCCCTTGTTGAGGAACGCGTACTCGCGCATCCGTGACGCGATGGTCTCCAGGGAGTAGCGCGTCGTCTCGAACACGTCGGGCGAGGCCCAGAAGGTGACGGTCGTGCCGGTGCGCTCGTCGGGGTCGAGCTTGCGAACCTCCTCCAGGTCGCCATCGGGGACACCCAGCGTGAAGGTCTGCCGCCACTCGCTCCCGCGGTTGCGCACCTCGACGACGAGCCGGCTCGAGAGCGCGTTGACCACCGAGACGCCGACGCCGTGCAGGCCGCCGGAGACCTTGTAGCCGCCGCCGCCGAACTTGCCGCCGGCGTGCAGCACGGTGAGCACGGTCGTGACGGCCGGGAGCTCCTGGCCCTCGGCGGTGTCGGTGGGGATGCCGCGGCCGTTGTCCTCGACCCGGATGCCGCCGTCGGCCAGCAGGGTGACGACGATGCGGTCGCAGTAGCCGGCCAGAGCCTCGTCGACGGCGTTGTTGACGATCTCCCACACCAGGTGGTGGAGGCCGCGCTCGCCGGTCGAGCCGATGTACATGCCCGGGCGCTTGCGGACCGCCTCGAGGCCTTCGAGCACGGTGATCGCGGAGGCGTCGTACTCCACGCCGTTGGGCGGCTCGGGCAGGTCGGCGGGAATGGTGGACGGGGTACTCGGCGTGGTGGTCAGCTCGGGCGTCTCGTCGCTCACGCGCACCTCTTCATCGGGGCCGAAACCCCGTGGTGTCAGGGTGTGCGGCCGGGCCTCACATGGAGCAGGCCGCGTGCGGTTCAAGCTCGCGGCCTCGACCTCCATGATAGCCGTTGGGAGGCCGCATTCCACGTTGCCATCCCCAGGCCGGGGGCGTCTGTGGATGAAATTCGGCCGCAGGCGGCTCGGAAACGCGTCTCGGAGCGCCGAGCGGGGGGGCGGACGGGTCCCCATACGTCCGACGAGCCGTCGGATCGCGAGATCGGCACCCCAGGGGACCCGAAATGTCAAGGCCGAAATGTCCCGTCCAGGGATCCGGCCCAGGGATCCGGCCCAGCCTCACCCGTAGGTGTCGCGCGGGCCGCGGCCGTCGCGGACCGACCGGGTGCCGTGCTTCCACGACGGAGCGTGCGGGCCGAGCACGTCGAGCACGACGACCGTGCCGGGCCCCAGGTCGTCGTTGAGCCGGCGTACGACGCTCGGCGCGAGCAGCCGGAGCTGGGTGGCCCACGCGGTGGAGTCGGTGCGGACCACCAGCTTGCCGTCGGCGAAGGACTCGGCCCGGCTGTGGGCTCCGACCTCCGGCCCGACCAGGTCGGCCCAGCGGGCGAACATCGAGGCGACCTTGAGATCGACCTGCCAGCCGTGCTCGTCGACCACCCGGGTCAGCGCGGCGTCCAGCGGCTGGGGGTCGCGGTCGTCGGGGTGGGCGCCCGAGACGCGTCCGCTGCGCGCGGGGCGCTCGGTCGTACGCCGGACCGCGGACTTGCGTCCGGGGGTCGACCGCGCAGTCGCGCGAGCGATCGTCCGCGCCAGGTCGAGCCCGTCGGCCGCATGCTCCTGCTCGTCCGGCCCCGGCCGGACCTCCTCAGGGCTCACGGGTCACCTCGCCGTCCGCCACGACGTACCGGGTGCCGGCCAGCTTCTCGGGGACGTCGGCGGCAACGGCCGCGGTGACCAGCACCTGCTCCGCGCCGGCGACCAGCTCGGCGAGCTGGGCCCGCCGCTCCGCATCGAGCTCGGCGAAGACGTCGTCGAGGATCAGGATCGGGTCGTCGCCGTCGGCGCGCACCAGGTCGTACGACGCGAGCCGGAGCGCCAGCGCGAACGACCAGGACTCACCGTGGGAGGCGTACCCCCGCACCGGGAGCCGTCGCTCGCCGTTGCCGAGCGTCAGCGCGAGCTCGTCGCGATGGGGGCCGACCAGCGACACCCCGCGGTCGAGCTCGTCGGGGCGGCGGCGTTCGAGCTCCTCCAGCAGGCGGGCGGTCAGGTCGGCCCGCTCGGTGAGGTCGCCGAGGTCGAGACTGGGTTGGTACTCCAGGCCGGCGTCGTCGCTGGACGCGCCACGGGCCACCGTGGCGTACGCGTTGCCGACGTACGGCCGCAGCTCGGTGACCAGCCGGAGCCGTTCGGCCAGGATCTCCGCGCCGGTGCGCGCGAGATGGGCGTCCCAGACGCCCAACGTGGAGAGCGCGCCTTCCTCCGTCGAGGACCCGCGTCGGGCGTTGCCGGCGGTCTTGAGCAGCGAGTTGCGCTGCTTGAGGATCCGCTCGTAGTCCTGGCGTACGCCGGCCAGCCGGGGCGCACGGAGCACGAGCAGGTCGTCGAGGAAGGCGCGCCTCCCGGACGGGTCGCCCTTCACCAGCGCGAGGTCGTCGGGGGCGAAGACCACCGTGCGCACGAGGCCGACCAGCTCGCGGGCGCGCGGCAGGTCGGCGCGGTTGACCCGAGCGTGGTTGGCCCTCCCGGGGTTGATCTCGACCTCGAGCACGGCCTCGCGGCCGTCGCGCACGACCTTGGCACGGACCAGCGCCCGCTCGGCCCCGGACCGCACGAGCGGCGCATCGGCCGCGACCCGGTGCGAGCTCAGCCGCGACAGGTAGTCGATCGCCTCGACCAGGTTGGTCTTGCCCTGGCCGTTGCGTCCGATGAACGCCGTCGCACCCGGCTCCAGCGACACCTCCGCCGAGGCATACGAGCGGAAGTCGACCAGCGTCAGGTGCGCGACGTACAAGGGGCGGGACTCTTCGAATGGTGGTCTGGGCCTCAGCCGGTGGACGCGTCGCCGCCGGGAGGTGCCTCGGTGCGGACGGCGTGTCCGCCGAACTGGTTGCGCATGGCGGCGATCGCCTTCATCGCCGGGCTGTCGTCCTGCTGGGACACGAACCGCGCGAAGAGCGACGCGGCGATGGCGGGCATGGCGACCGCGTTGTCGATGCCGGCCTCGACGGTCCACCGGCCCTCGCCGGAGTCGGCGGCGTACCCGGCGATCTTGTCGAGGTGGGTGTCTTCCTCCAGCGCGGCGACCAGGAGGTCGAGCAGCCACGAGCGGATCACGGTGCCCTCGCGCCAGGAGCGGAACACGTCGGTGACGTTCTCGACCATGTCGACCTTGTCGAGCAGCTCCCAGCCCTCGGCGTAGGCCTGCATGATCGCGTACTCGATGCCGTTGTGGACCATCTTCGAGAAGTGGCCGGCGCCGGGCGTCTTGCCGGCGTGCACGAAGCCGAACTCGCCCTCGGGCTTGAGCGCGTCGAACGCCGGCTGCACCTTCGCGACGTCCTCCTCGGAGCCGCCACACATCAGGGCGTAGCCGTTCTGCAGGCCCCAGACCCCGCCCGAGACGCCGCAGTCGACGAACCCGACGCCCTTCTGCGCGAGCAGGTCGGCGTTGATCTGGTCGTCGGTCCACTTGGAGTTGCCGCCGTCGACGACGAGATCTCCCTCGCCGAGAAGCTCGGCGAGCTCTTTGACGGTGTCGCGGGTCGGGTCACCCGCGGGGACCATCACCCAGACCACCTTGGGACTCGGCAGCTTCTCGACCATCTCGGCGAGGCTGCCGGCGTCCGAGACGTCTGGGTTGCGGTCGTAGCCGACGACGGTGTGGCCGGCGTTGCGCAGGCGGGTGCGCATGTTCCCGCCCATCTTGCCCAGGCCCACGAGTCCGAGTTCCATGCAACGCTCCTTGTGCGGGAGTCGGGTCAGGAGAGCAGGCGCCTCGGCATCAGGAGATAGCGGAACCCGGTGCCGTGACCTGTCTGGTCACTGTCTCCCATCGAGCCACTGATGACAACGGGCTTGGTGGACACCGTGAACGCGAGCTCGACCACCGCCTCGTCGATGACCTGCAGCCCGTCGAGGAGGTACTGCGGGTTGAAGCCGGTGGTGATGTCGTCGCCCTCGATCTTCGCCTCGATCGACTCGCTCGCCTGGGCCTCGTCGCCCGAGCCCGCGTCGAGGGTGAGGGTGCTGTCGGAGAAGGCCAGCTGGACCGCGGTGTTGCGCTCGGCGACCAGGGCCACGCGCTTGAGCGCCTCGATCAGCTCGGTCTTGTCGACGGTCGCGACGGTCTGGTGCTCGGTGGGGAACAGGCTGCGGACCTTGGGGAACTCGCCGTCCAGGAGCCGGGTCGTCGTACGCCGGGTGCCGCCGGGTGCCGAGCCCTCGAACCCGATGATCCCCTCGCCCGAGCCGCCCGACGCCAGCGCGATCGTGACCTCGCTGCCCGCGGTCAGCGACCGGGCCGTGTCACCGAGCACCCGCGCGGGCACCAGCGCGGCGAGCGACTCGTCGGGAGTGTTGGGCTGCCACTCGAGCTCGCGGTGGGAGAGCCGGAAGCGGTCGGTGGCGAGCATCGACATGGTGGACCCCGAGATCTCGATGCGCACGCCGGTCAGCACCGGGAGCATGTCGTCGCGGCCGGCGGCGGTCACGGCCTGCTGCACGGCGTGGGCGAACACGTCGCTGGAGACCGTGCCCGTCGCGGCCGGCATCTCGGGCAGCGCGGGGTAGTCCTCGACCGGCATGGTCTGGAGGCTGAACCTCGCCGAGCCGCAGGTCAGGCTCACCCGCGCGCCGTCGAGCACCATCTCGACCGGCTTGGCGGGCAGGCTGCGGCAGATGTCGGAGAGCAACCGGCCGGAGACCAGCGCCTTGCCCTCGTCGGACACCTCGGCCGACAAGGTCGCCCGGGCCGACGTCTCGTAGTCGAACGACGAGAGCACCAGGCCGTCGTCGCTGGCCTCGATCAGCAGGCCGGAGAGCACCGGGACGCTGGGACGGACGGGAAGACTGCGCGCCGCCCAGGCGACGGCATCCGCGAGCACATCGCGGTCGACGCGGAACTTCACTGCGGGTTCCTTCGAAAAGCTCGAGGTCGGTGCGCTCGGGTCAACGACACCGTGATGACACTGTGGGAATTCTGGACTGTGCATCCTGCCACGCGGCACCCCCACGCGGGAGGGGCGGGCCGATTGTCGGGGTTTGTCCCCAGACGGTCGGGTGCGCGGGGGTTGTCGAGAGTCCGGATCTGTCTAGAGGTGAGTGGGAGGTGTAGCAGTGGTGGAAACTGTGGATAGGCCGCATCGTGCCTGGTCAGCGGCGGGTTTCGGGTCCACAGGGGATGTGGAGCGCGCCGTGGGGACGACAGCGTCCCTGTGACCGGCGGGCGGAGGCCACCTGCTCGTCGTACGCCTGTCCACACGGGCTGTGGACGACGCGCCGGGCGCACCCACACCGACCTCCACATCTTGCAGAGATGTAGTTACGCCTGACGGGCCTGCATCTTGACCCTGTTGGTGAGCTCGCTGACCTGGTTGAAGACCGCGCGGCGCTCGGCGAGCAGCTGGTTGATCTTCCGGTCGGCGTACATCACGGTCGTGTGGTCGCGGTTGCCGAACTGTGCCCCGATCTTGGGCAGGGACAGGTCGGTGAGCTCGCGGCACAGGTACATCGCGATCTGGCGGGCCATCACCAGGTGCCGGCCGCGGCTCGGGCCGGTGAGCTCGTCGATGGAGAGCCCGAAGTACGCCGCGGTCTGGGCGATGATCAGCGCCGCGGTGATCTCGGGCTCGCCGCCTTCGGGGATCAGGTCCTTCAGGACGATCTCCGCCAAGGTCATGTCGACCTCCTGACGGTTGAGGTTGGCGAACGCCGTGACCCGGATCAGGGCGCCCTCGAGCTCGCGGATGTTGGTCTGGATCTTGCTCGCGATGAACTCCAGCACGTCGGCCGGCGCCGAGAGCCGATCCATCGCGGCCTTCTTGCGCAGGATCGCGATGCGGGTCTCGAGGTCGGGGGGCTGGACGTCGGTGATCAGGCCCCACTCGAACCGGTTGCGCAGGCGGTCCTCGAGCGCCTCGAGCCGCTTCGGGGCGCGGTCGGAGGTGAGCACGATCTGCTTGTTGGCGTTGTGGAGCGTGTTGAAGGTGTGGAAGAACTCCTCCTGGGTCTGGGTCTTGCCCTCCAGGAACTGGATGTCGTCGATCAGCAGGACGTCGACATCGCGGTAGCGCCGCTTGAAGCGGTCCTGCCGGTCGTCGCGGATCGCGTTGATGAACTCGTTGGTGAACTCCTCGCTCGAGACGTAGCGCACGCGGGCGCCGTTGTAGAGCGAGCGGACGTAGTGGCCGATGGCGTGGAGCAGGTGGGTCTTGCCGAGGCCGGAGTCGCCGTACACCAGCAGCGGGTTGTAGGCCTTGCCCGGAGCCTCCGCGACCGCGACGGCAGCGGCGTGGGGGAAGCGGTTGGAGGAGCCGATCACGAAGCTCTCGAACACGTACTTGGGGTTGAGCCGGGTCTCACCGGTGGTGCCGGTGCGGGGCGGTTCGTGCACCGGGGGAGGTGGGGAGGCGACTTGGCGATCTGTCGCCATGTCGACAGATGGACTTGTCGGCTCGGTGTGGGCATGCGGATCCGATGCCGTGAGCCCCGGGTTGACCGTCACGGCGAGCCGGATCTCGCGCCCGAGCGTCTCGGTCAGAGCGTCCTCGAGCTGGCCGCGGAGCCGACCCTCGAGCTGGGTGCGGGTGAAGTCGTCGCCGACCGCGATGATCGCGGTGTTGCCGTGCCACCCCATCGCCTCGCTGGCTCGGACCCACGCTTGCTGGTTGGGCTGCAGCTCCTGGATGACCTGCTTCCAGGAGGCGGCGAGGTCGGCGTCGTTGTCCACAGGTAGTCCCGCTCTCTCGTCAGGTTTCGTCGTCGCGCGTGACGGTGACCGGAGGGACCCGCGGCGGACGCGGACCAGTCACCGGTTCCACAGGTTTGTCCACACCTTGTGAACGTGGCTGCCACCTTGTGGAAACAGCCCGCCGAGACGTTCACGGAGGACCGGCAGATGCCGGATCACCGCAGGTCAGAGGCCTATTTCGGGCCAACTGTCGGGGGTGTCGGCGGTTCTGCGGGGAAGGGCCGAGGCGAACGCGGGGAAACTCGACGAGGTCCGAACATAACGCCGCGCGGAGTGCCCCGGCAAGGCGCTATCCACAGGTTCTGGAAACCCTGCGTGAGGCCCCCGACGAGGGTAGGGTGCTTCGCCGATTTCCACATCCGGGGCTGGCGGAGACCGGCCGGGTCCGGTTCGGAGGTGGAGGGATTTGACCTCGTCATTCGCGCCCGCGTACCGTTTCTCGGTCACCCGGTGTCGACGGGTGCCGCATGTCCATGTTCTCTCCGCGGTCGTGCTCGAGCACGCAGACGGGAGTACGTGGGTGGGCGGTGCCGGCCGAAACCGCAGAAGCCCTGTGCAGCAGTGCCTGAGTCTTGTGGGTTTCGATCAGCGCCGTCCGACGCCAATCGGGCGATCTGGCCGAAGCACCGGCGTGATCCGTCCCTGACCATCGGAGAGAAGTCGTGAGCAAGCGTACGTACCAGCCGAACAACCGCCGCCGTCACAAGACGCACGGGTTCCGGCTGCGCATGCGCACCCGCGCCGGCCGTGCCATCCTGTCCGCGCGTCGCCGCAAGGGCCGCAAGAGCCTGGCTGTCTGAGCCTCGGTTCGACGGCCTCGTGCCCTGGCGCCCGTGCTCCCGGCGCAGCATCGCCTCACCCGCGGTGACGACCTGCGCCGGGTCTCGCGCGCCGGGCGCCGGAGCGGTGGTCCCCTCTTGGTCGTGCACGCCCTCGTCGGCGACGCCGACCCGGCTGTGCAGAACCCCCCTCGCATCGGCTTCGTGGTCAGTCGTGCCGTCGGCAGCTCCGTCGTCCGTCATCGTGTCCAGCGCCGCCTCCGCCATCTGTGCCGGGAACGGCTCCAGAGGCTCCCTCCGGGTGCGGAGGTCGTCGTGCGCGCGCTCGCACCAGCCGGCGGCGCGACCTACCAGGAACTCGGGGCCGAGCTCGACCGTTGTCTGGAACGCGCCCTCGCCGACCGGCACGGGAACTCGACCCCCGGGCGCGGGACGGTGAGCTGATCGATGCGTTACCTGTTGATCGGCTTCCTGCGCCTGTACCGCTTCTTCATCAGCCCGTTGTACGGCCAGGTCTGCCGATACCACCCGTCCTGCTCGACGTACGCGCTGCAGGCCGTGACGGAGTACGGCGCGATCCGCGGCTCCTGGCTGGCCGTGCGGCGACTGCTGCGCTGTCATCCCTGGGCCGCCGGTGGCTACGACCCGGTGCCGTCCCGTCCGACCCCCACCCAAGGAGCCTGATCCGTGGACACCCTCGGCGCCATCGGCCACTTCATCCTGGTCCCGCTCTACTACGCGATCTCGGCCGTGCTGCTCGGCTGGCACTGGCTGTTCAGCCTGGTGCTGCCCAAGGACGGAGGTATGTCCTGGGTGCTGTCGATCGTCGGCCTGACCGTCGTGATCCGCGCCTGCCTGATCCCGCTGTTCGTCAAGCAGATCAACGCCAGTCGGAACATGCAGCTGATCCAGCCGAAGGTGAAGGAGCTGCAGAAGAAATACGGCCACGACCGGGAGAAGCTCGCCCAGGAGACGATGGCGCTCTACCGCGAGAGCGGCACGAACCCGTTCGCGTCCTGCCTGCCGCTGCTCGTGCAGTCGCCGATCTTCATCGCGCTGTTCCGGCTGCTGGACCAGGCGGCGAAGAACGACAAGGCCAACGGCTTCCTGACCTCCGAGCAGGCGTACAGCTTCGGGCACGCCAAGCTGTTCGGGCACATCCCGATCTCGGCGACGTTCCTCAAGCCGGACGGGCTGGTGAGCGTCCAGATCCTGGCAGCCCTGCTCGTGGTCGCGATGACGATCACCACGTTCACCACACAGCGCCAGCTGATGACCAAGAACATGCCCAAGGACGCGATGACGGGCCCGTACGCGCAGCAGCAGAAGATGTTGCTGTACGTGCTGCCGGTGGTCTTCGCCGTGGGTGGTGTGGCGTTCCCGATCGGTGTGCTCTGCTACTGGACCACCACCAACCTGTGGACGATGGGCCAGCAGTTCTACGTGATCCGCCGCAACCCGGCCCCGGGTACGCCGGCGTTCGAGGCCAAGCAGAAGCGGGACCGCGCGAAGGGCCGGATCGTCGACGAGCCGGCCACCGCGAACGGCGCCCCGGTGACGGAGGTCAAGGAGCAGCCGCGCCCGCCGCGGCAGCAGCCCAAGCGGCAGTCCAAGCAGCAGCGCAAGCGCTCGGGAGGCGCGAAACCGCCCTCGACGGCGAAGCGCAACAAGGGTCGAAACGAGGGTGAGGGGAAGTCGGCATGAGCGAGATCCAGGAGACCGAGGCGACCGAGCAGGCCCACGAGGTCGACGGAGCCGACGCGGCGGACCAGGTGGACGAGACGGCGCAACCGGGGGCGGACGAGCAGCCCGAGGAGGTCACCGACGAGGCGGTCGACGAGGACTCTCACGAGGATCCTGACGAGGACGTCGAGGACGTCGAGGATGCCGACGACGCCGACGAGGACTCCGAGTCGCTCCAGGACCGGTTGGAGCGTGAGGGCGACATCGCCGCGGACTATCTCGAGGAGCTGCTCGACATCGCCGATCTGGACGGCGACCTCGACATGGACGTCGAGGGGGAGCGGGCCGTCGTGTCGATCGTCGGCGCCGACCTCCAGCAGCTGGTGGGCGACCAGGGCAAGGTCCTGGACGCTCTGCAGGAGCTGACCCGGCTGGCTGTCTACCGCGAGACCGGGGAGCGGTCGCGGTTGATGCTCGACATCTCCGGTCATCGCGCGGCCCGTCGGCGAGAGCTCGAGGAGCTCGCTGCTGCCACCGTGGCCGAGGTGAAGGAGACCGGGGAGCGGGCGGCGCTGCGCCCGATGACGCCGTTCGAGCGCAAGGTCGTGCACGACGCGGTGGCCGCTGCGGGCCTGACCTCGGAGTCGGAGGGCGTGGAGCCCCGGCGTTACGTGGTGGTGCTACCGGCCTGATGGCCGACTCCGCCGGGGACAGTGGTGATGTTTCACGTGAAACGGCCGCGTCCGATGTTTCACGTGAAACGGAGTCTCCCGACCCGATCATTCTCACCGAGCTCGTACCGCCGCAGCGCCTGGGCCTGCTGGAGGAGTACGCCGAGTCGCTCGCGACCGACGGCGTGACCCGAGGCCTGATCGGCCCGCGCGAGGTCCCGCGCCTGTGGGACCGGCACCTGGTCAACTGCGCACTGCTCTCACCCCTGATCGCGCCCGGTGTCAGCGTCGCCGACATCGGCAGCGGGGCCGGGCTGCCGGGAGTGGTGATCGCCATCGCGCGGCCCGACCTGCGGGTGACCCTGATCGAGCCGATGGCGCGCAGGGTCGCGTTCCTCGAGGAAGTACGCGGCCGGCTGGGTCTGGACGGGCTGGAGGTCGTCCGGGCCCGCGCCGAGCAGTGGAGCGGGGGTCGGACGTTCGACGTCGTCACGGCCCGGGCCGTCGCATCGCTGCCCAAGCTGCTGGGCTGGGCCATGCCGCTGGTCTCGGCAGAGGGCGCGCTGCTGGCGATGAAGGGGTCGAGCGCCGCCGCGGAGATCGAGGCGGCGTCCGGCGACCTCCGTCGCTGGCACGCGCGGGCCGAGGTGGTGAGCAGCTCGGTCCCCGGGTCCTCGGTGACCACGGTGGTACGGGTGGTCCGCGGTCCGGCTGCGGGGATAGGTTGGGAGTCGTCGAGGACGCGCCGCAGACAGCGCCAGAGATAGGGGGACGTGCGTGAGTTCGGACGCGATCGGGGGGGCCATGGCTGGTGCGGAGACGGGTCTGGGGTGGCCCTCGACGACGCCGGAACGACCACAACCGGAGACGTTATCCACCGGCCTCGGGTGGCCCGCTGAGCGTGACCATCCACAGGAGAACCCCGGTTTTCCACAGTCTTCCGACACTAGTCCGGCCGCCGACCAGTCAGCCCCGGTTTCACGTGAAACATCCCCTGAGGAGGAGTCGGAGGCCGCGGACGACGAGTCCGACGACGTCGACTCGGACGCGTCGACCCCGGCGATCGAGCCGCCCATCGACGCGGTGCTCACGCCGGCCGTGAAGACCGCGGCCGACCTGGCGAACATGACCGCCCGCCTCGACGACGGCAGCACCCCGTTGGCCCGGATGGCGGAGGACACGATCCGAGCCCGGCAGGAGGCGGCGAACCGGCCCCCGATGCCGCGGCCGGAGGCGACCCGGATCGTGGTCGTGGCCAACCAGAAGGGCGGCGTCGGGAAGACCACGACGACCGTCAACGTAGCCGCCGCCCTGGCCCAGCTCGGTCAGCGCGTCCTGGTGATCGACCTGGACCCGCAGGGCAACGCCTCGACCGCACTCGGCGTCGCGCACCACCGCGGCGCCCCCTCGACGTACGACGCTCTGGTGGACGGCGCCGACCTGGCCGAGCTGGCCTCTCCGGTGCCCGACCTGCCGCGGCTGGACGTGGTGCCGGCGACCATCGACCTGGCCGGTGCCGAGATCGAGCTGGTCAGCCTCGTGGCGCGGGAAGGCCGGCTGCGCAAGGCGATCTCGGCCCACCCGAGGGTCGGGTCCGCCGAGGAGGCGGGCGAGGAGCGCTACGACTACGTCTTCGTCGACTGCCCGCCGTCGCTGGGCCTGCTCACGCTCAACGCGCTGGTCGCCGGCGACGAGATGCTGATCCCGATCCAGGCGGAGTACTACGCGCTGGAGGGCCTCGGGCAACTGCTCGAGACCGTCGAGATGGTCAAGGCCCACCTGAACCCGAGCCTGGTCGTGTCCACCATCGTGGTCACGATGTACGACGCCCGCACGCGGCTCGCCTCGGGGGTCGCCCAGGAGGTGCGCGACCACTTCGGCGACCAGGTGCTGCGCACCGCGATCCCGCGCTCGGTGCGGGTGTCCGAGGCGCCGTCGTACGGCCAGACGGTGATGACCTACGATCCCGCCTCACCGGGTGCCCTCTCCTACCTCGAGGCCGCCCGCGAGATCGCCACGAAGGGTGCCCCACGATGACGCAGGAGAAGCAGCGGCGCGGGCTCGGCCGGGGGCTCGGGTCGCTGATCCCGACCGCGCCGCCGGCCGAGGAGACCGCCGAGGGGACCGCCGAGGAAGCCGGGCGGCCGCCGGCACCCGAGGGCGCCTACTTCGCCGAGGTCCCGATCGCCCAGGTCTCGCCGAACAAGGTCCAGCCGCGGCAGGTCTTCGACGAGGAGTCGATGGCCGAGCTGGTGTTCTCCATCAGGGAGGTCGGGCTGCTCCAGCCGGTGGTCGTACGCCGGACCGGCGAGGAGTCCTACGAGCTGGTGATGGGGGAGCGCCGGTGGCGCGCCGCCCAGGAGGCCGGTCTCGAGTCGATCCCGGCGATCGTCCGCGAGACCGACGACTCCGCCATGCTGCGCGACGCCCTGCTCGAGAACCTCCACCGCTCGCAGCTCAACCCGCTCGAGGAGGCCGCGGCGTACCAGCAGCTGCTGGAGGACTTCTCCTGCACCCACGACGAGTTGGCGTCACGGATCGGCAGGTCACGTCCGCAGATCAGCAACACGATCCGGCTGCTCAAGCTCTCGCCGCCCGTCCAGCGCCGGGTCGCCGCCGGCGTGCTCTCGGCCGGGCATGCCCGGTCGCTGCTCGCGATCGAGGACGCCGACCTCCAGGACCGGCTCGCCGCTCGGGTGGTCGCCGAGGGGATCAGCGTCCGCGGTCTCGAGGAGATCGTGGCCGTCGGGAACCAGGAGTCGGAGGAGCAGACGGTACGCCGGCGCAGGCCGACGGCGCCCGGGCTGAAGGACATCGCCGACCGGCTCTCGGACCGGTTGGAGACCCGGGTCAAGGTCGACCTCGGTCAGCGCAAGGGCCGTATCACCGTCGAGTTCGCCTCCCTCGACGACCTGCGCCGGATCGTCGACATCATGGACCCGCGCAACCGCACCGATCGGCCCATCTGACGACACATCGATACGTCGCTTTGTCGACCTAGCGACGTATCGCTCTGACGACACATAGTTCTGACCTGCGGAGACGCACTTCGCCGAGTCGTCGTATGACGACTGAGCGCACACTCAGTCGGCACGCGCCGACTCGGCGTACGGGCGTCAGCGGCGGGTCGCGAGGAAGTCACCGATGCGGCCGATCGCCTCGGTGAGCACCTCGACGTCGGGCAGGGTGACCAGCCGGAAGTGGTCGGGATCGAACCAGTTGAAGCCCGTGCCGTGGGTGACCAGGATCCGCTTGGCGCGCAGCAGGTCGATCACGAAGGCCTCGTCGTCCTCGATCGGGTAGACGCCCGGATCGAGACGCGGGAAGCAGTAGAGGGCACCACGCGGTCGCACCGAGGAGACGCCCGGGATCTCGTTGAGGAGCTTGTCGGCCAGCATCGTCTGCTCGTGGAACCGGCCGCCCGGGGCGATGAGCTCCTCGATCGACTGGTAGCCGCCGAGCGCGGTCTGGATGGCGTGCTGGGCCGGCACGTTCGCGCACATCCGCATGTTGGCGATCAGGGTCAGACCTTCGAGGAAGTCAGCGGCGAGCTCCTTCGGGCCCGAGACGAGCACCCAGCCGGCGCGGTAGCCGCACACCCGGTAGGCCTTGGACAGCCCGCTGAAGGTCAGGCAGAGCACGTCGTCGCCGGCGTACGTCGCGGCGTGGTGGTGCACGGCGTCGTCGTAGAGGATCTTCTCGTAGATCTCGTCGGCCATCACCACGAGGTCGTGTCGCCGGGCGATGTCGACCAGGCCGCGTACCGTCTCCTCGCTGTAGACCGCGCCGGTCGGGTTGTTGGGGTTGATGATCACCAGGGCGTGGGTGCGCTCGGTGACCTTGGCCTCGATGTCGGCGAGGTCGGGGTCCCAGCCGTTGGTCTCGTCGCAGCGGTAGTGGACCGGCGTACCGCCGGAGAGGGTCACCGCGCCCGTCCAGAGCGGGTAGTCGGGTGCCGGGACCAGGATCTCGTTGCCGTCGTCAACAAAAGCCTGGAGCACCATCGAGATCAGCTCGGAGACGCCGTTGCCGATGAAGACGTCGTCGACGGTCGCGTCGCGCAGGCCGCGCTCCTGGTAGTAGTGCGCCACCGCGGTGCGCGCGGGGTAGATGCCCTGGCTGTCGCTGTAGCCCTGGGCCTCGGGCAGGTGGTGGACCATGTCGGCGACGATCGCGTCGGGCGCCTCGAAGCCGAACGGTGCCGGGTTGCCGATGTTCAGCTTGAGGATCCGGTGGCCCTCGGCCTCGAGCCGCTGAGCCTCGACCAGGATCGGCCCGCGCACGTCGTAGCGCACGTGCTGCAGCTTCTGGCTCTGGCGGATCCGGCGCACCGGCTCATCCTCCCAGGCTCCTGAGCGCGCCTACGATGGTGTCCGTAGCCGTTCTCGTCTCGTGACCGGGGGTGACATGTCCCGCAAGGTCGTCCGGATGACGCTCGACCATCTCGCGGAGCTCGACGCGCCCTGCCGGTCGTGCGTGTTCTGGGAGCTGGACCCGGTACGCCGGGGCCGGGTCGACGACCCCGCGGCCGAGAAGGAGGCCTGGATGTCGGAGGTCCTCCGCGACTGGGGCTCGTGCGGTCGGGTGGCCCTGAACGACGACCGCCCCGTGGGCTACGCGATCTACGCGCCTCCGGCGTACTTCCCCGGCGCGGGCGCCTTCCCGACCTCGCCGGTCGCCTCCGACGCCGTCCTGCTGTCGGCGGTATACGTCGTACCCGAGGCGCGCGGTGGCGGCTTCGGGCGGATGCTCGTGCAGGGGATGGCGCGCGACCTGATCGAGCGTGGCGGCATCGCGGCGGTCGAGGCGTTCGGCGACACCCGCGGCCCGGGCCGGCCCGGTGCTCGCAACAGCTGCGTGATGCCGGTGGACTTCCTGGCCAGCGTGGGCTTCAAGACCCAGCGGGCGCACGCCGTCACCCCGCGGATGCGGATGGACCTGCGCACGACCCTCTCCTGGCGCGAGGAGCTCGAGGGGGCGCTGGAGAAGCTGCTCGGCGCCGTACGCCCGGCGCCGAAGACGACGGCGGACCACCCACGGACGACGACCCGGTCCTGACTCGGTCCGCTGACCGGCTCCCGGTGGCGATCCCCGGTGAGCCGGGGATCCCTGCGCTTCTCGAGGGTTGCAACACCTGAGAAGCGGGAAGACACCCGGCTCACCGGGGTTCGCAACGGGCCGGCGCCCCGGCATGCGAAAGGCGGCCGGGCTGTGGGCTCGGCCGCCTTCGGCTGGTCAGATCCTTGCGAGCAGGCTTGCGGCTCTCGCTGCGCGGGTCGGCGCCCGCTCCGCGGGCGCTGACGGGGCTGCTCAGGCGATGAACTCCTCGAGCTCGCGCAGGAGCGCGGCCTTGGGGCGGGCGCCGACGATCGACTTCACGACCTCGCCGTCGCGGTAGACGTTGATGGTCGGGATGCCGTTGACGCGGTACGACGAGGGGACGACGGGGTTCTCGTCGACGTTCATCTTCACGAACGTCAGCTTGTCGCCGTGCTCGGCGGCGATCTCGCTCAGGATCGGGTCCACCTGGCGACACGGGCCGCACCATTCGGCCCAGAAGTCGACCAGGA
Source organism: Nocardioides sp. (assembly GCA_035707985.1). Lineage (GTDB taxonomy): Bacteria > Actinomycetota > Actinomycetes > Propionibacteriales > Nocardioidaceae > Nocardioides. The sequence continues at coordinate 21,306 of DASSTL010000082.1, forward strand.
CCGGCTTGTCGGACTTGAGCACGGTGGTCTCGAAGTCGGCGTCGGTGACGGCAGCGAAGTTCGCCACGGGAGTTCCTTCCGGTAGTTCGGGTCGACACCCCGCCGTCAGCGGGGCGTCACCTGAGTGAACATCATGCCGCCCACGGTTGTTCCCCCGCCGCAGACACGAGCACGCAGAGGCGTCAGACCGTCGCGACGGCCGGCTCGGCGGCGGCGGCGTGGTCGAGGTCCGCGAGGTACCGCTCGGCGTCGAGCGCGGCGGCACTGCCGGTTCCGGCCGCGGTGATCGCCTGCCGGTAGTGGTGGTCGACGAGGTCGCCGGCCGCGAAGACGCCCGGGAGGTTGGTCTCGGTCGCCGGGTGCCGCACAACGACGTACCCGTCGTCGTCGAGATCGACCTGGCCCTTGACCAGCTCCGAGCGCGGGTCGTGCCCGATCGCGATGAACAGGCCGGTCACCGGCAGCTCGCTCTCGGTGCCGTCCACGGTGTTGCGCAGCGTGATCGACTCGAGCCGGTCGTCACCGTTGATCGCGACCACCTCGGAGTTCCACAGGATCTCCAGCTTCGGGTCGGCGAACGCGCGCTCCTGCATGATCTTCGAGGCGCGCAGCTCGTCGCGACGGTGGATCAGCGTGACCTTGCTGCCGAAACGCGTGAGGAACGTCGCCTCCTCGACCGCGGAGTCGCCACCGCCGACCACGGCGATGTGCTGGTCGCGGAAAAAGAAGCCGTCACACGTCGCACACCACGAGACGCCGCGGCCGGAGAGCTCTTCCTCGCGCGGCAGCCCGAGCTTGCGGTACGCCGACCCCATGGCCAGGATCACGGTCCGCGCCCGGTAGGTGTCGGTGTGGGTGCTGACGGTCTTGATGTCACCGGTCAGGTCCATCGAGACGATGTCGTCGGCCACCAGCTCGGCGCCGAAGCGCTCGGCCTGGGCCCGCATCTCGTCCATCAGGGCGGGACCCATGATGCCGTCGCGGAAGCCCGGGAAGTTCTCGACCTCGGTCGTGTTCATCAGCGCGCCACCGGCGGTCACCGAGCCCTCGAAGACCAGCGGGTGGAGAGAGGCGCGGGCGGCGTACACCGCTGCGGTGTACCCGGCAGGTCCCGAGCCCACGATGATGACGTTGCGGACGTCCTGCGACTGCGACATGTACTGCTCCCAGCTGCCGGTCGGAGTTCGTGGTCGGGCCACCGGCGGGGGCTGATCGACCGCTTGGTCGTGCAGGGCTTACAACGCATCGTAGGCGAGCGGGATTCCCGCGTCAGGAGGCGCCGCCGTCCGACCCGCCCGGGTGTCGGCGAGGGCGTCAGGGCACCGACAACGTGGCGGTCCGGATGGGCGTCATCTGGCCGCAGACGAACAGCTCGACGACCTGCGAGCCGCCCTGGGGGCGACGGAAGACCAGCGCCGCCTCGGCGTGCTTGTACGTCGCCGGCACGGCGCGCCCGTGTCGCGGCACGTCGGGGCAGACCGCCTTCGCAGCGTTGCGCGCACTGAAGGTGGTCGTGCCGAGCGCCTGGCGGACCCGCTCGGCGTCCGCCACGAAGCTCTGCGGACGGACCTTCACCGGTGTCGACAACGCCGTGTCGCCGGACGTGGCCCGGGGGGTCTCCGGAGCCTTGTCGTCCGGTGGTCCCGCGTCGAGGGACTGGCCCGACGCGGTGTCCCCCCCGGCCTCGGACCTTGGCATGGAGTTGTCGCTCCCCGAGGGGGTCAGGTGGACGTTCTGGACGACCACGCCAGCGACCACGATCGCGGCGGCCGCGGTGAGGAGCGCAGCGGCGCGGCGGCGGCGGTGAGGCGCGATCGCGATCACCTTCGGGGTCGCCGGTACAGGCAGGGGGGCCGGGGTCTCGTCGCCGAGACGGGCGATCACGTCGGCCATCCGCGCGGCGACGTCCGCCGGCATCGGCTCGGTGTGGCGCGCGTCGGCGAGGAGGCGGCGTACCTCCGCGACCTCGGGGCTCTCGGGGGTGTCGTCGCCAGACGGCCGGATGTCGCTCCGGTCGCTCACGGTGCACCTCCTTCGCCGGCGGGCCTGGGTTCCACGGGATCGGGTGGAACGGGTATCGGACGTGCGGGGGGCGGCTCGGGTTCCGCGAGCCGGTCGCGGAGCAGGGTGGCGAGCCGCTCGCGGCCGCGGGCACACCGGGACTTCACCGTGCCCTCGGCGCAGTCGAGCATGACCGCCACGTCGGCGACCGAGTGACCCTCCATGTCGACCAGCACCAGGGCGGCCCGCTGCTCGGCCGGCAGCATCGCCAGCGCCTCGAGCAGGGCCCGCCGCCGGTCGTCGCGGATCGCGGCCAGCGCAGGGTCCTCGGCGTCGCCGGATGCGGTGAGGGTCGAGCCGCGGTCGCGCTGCTCGTCGAGGTCGTCGGGCAGCGCCTCGGCCCGGCGTACCTTCGCGGCCCGGATCCGGTCGAGACAGGCGTTGACCACGACGCGGTGCAGCCACGTCGTGACCGCGGCCTCGCCACGGAACGTCCCCGCCCGGCGGTACGCCGCGACGAGGCCGTCCTGGAGACCGTCGGCGGCGTCGTGGGGGTTGCCCATCGTGCGCAGGGCGACCGCCCACAGCCGGTCGCGGTGCCGGGCGAACAGCAGGCCGAACGCGTCGGTGTCACCGGCGACGTGGGCGGCGAGCAGCTCGGCGTCGGTCGGTCCGTCCGTGCCCGGCTCACTCACCCCGGACCACCGCTCCGGCGACGCCGCCACGGAACCCGCCGGGCACCACCGGCAGCTTGGTCAGCCAGACGACCACGTAGCGACCGGTGACCGGCTGGTCGAGGGTGACGGTGCCCTTCGTGCCCGTGACCGTGGCGCTGCCGGCGGGCTGGAGCCCGGCGAGGTTCTGCGGCGCCTGGTCCGTCACGTAGATGCTGACGTCGGTAGGCGACCCGACCATGGTCAGGTCGACCGCGCTGACCTCGTGGCTGTCGTGGAGGTCGAGGACCAGCCCGACGCCGGTCTTCAGCCCGGCCGGGCCGAACTGCTGACGGTACTTCGAGGTCTGCCAGAAGGTCGCCGGGTTGCCGTCGACGGCACGCGGCGCCTCCTCGGGGTTCTCGCCGCCATCGGTGCCCTGCGGGTCGAAGTCGGAGGCGGTGATGCCGGCGATCGGGCCGGCCGAGGCACTGGTCGAGGCCGACGGCGACTCGGTGGTGCCCTGGGTCGACTCGTCGCGGGCCGTGCCGAGCGGGGTCTTGCCGCGACCCAGGTTGAACGCGATCACGACCGCGACCAGGACGAGCAGGCAGGCCGCGATGATGCCCGCGAGCCGGAGCATGCTGGTGCCCGGAGGGCGTCGGTCGTCGTCATCCTCGTCGTCGACGAACGCCGGGAGGACGCCGCTGCCGGTGCCGACACCGGTGCCGCTGCTCTCCCACGGCCAGAAGCCGGAAGAGCCGGCACCCGGGGTGACCGGTGCGGCGCGGGGGCGGCGTACCGGTTGGCCGGGGCCGGGGTCGGGTGCGAACAACGGCCGCTCGGGCGGGGGCTCGAAGGCCGGCGGAGGCGGTGGCTTCTCTGTGTGGTGCCGGAGCCAGGTCACCTCGTCGGTGTCGTCGTGGAAGATCGGCAGGCCGGCCTCGGTCGGCCGCCCCTCCTCGGTGGCCTCCTCGGTGGCCTTCTCGGTGGCCTGGTCCATGGCCTGGGTCTGTTCGCCCGTCGTCTCGACCGGGTCCTGCGCGTCGGTGTCGGAGCCACCGCTGCCCCGCAGCGCCTCGCGGACCGGCGGGTCGGGGAGCGGTGGGAGGACGACTGTGCCCTCGCCACGCCTGGGGTGCTCGATGCGGGCGAGCCACGCCGCGGCCGCGGCCGCGGAGGGGCCGAGGAACTCGCGCAGAGTGTCGGCGAGGGTCGCTGCGGTCACCTCGGTGTCGCCGCCGTGGTTGAGGACGTACTCGCACAGCGAGTCGAGGTCACGCGGGATCCCGGCGCGGACCTGGCGTGGCCGCAGCACGTGCCCGTGGGTGGACGGCGCGCTCGGCACCGCGGACTTGCTGACGCCGGCCCACTTGCCGGTCATCGCGGCGTACAGCAGGCCGACGAGGTCGGCGATGTCGGTCGACACGCGGCCGGCCGGGAGCCCGTGCAGCGCGGCGTCGACGGCGAAGCCGATCAGGCGGACCTGGCCGTCGGTGTCGATGAGGACGTTCTCCGGGACGAGGCGCCCGTGGGCCACACGTGCGTCGTGCGCCAGGGCGAGGGTGTCGGCGACCTCGGCGACTATCCAGGCGCTGACCGTCGGTGAGAGGGGGCCGCCGTCGGCGAGCATCAGGTCGAGGCTGGTGCCCGAGCCCCACTCGTTGACCACGAAGCAGCGCTCGTCGGCCTCGTCGATGTCGAGCACCCGCAGCATCCGGCGGTCGAGCACGGTCGCTGACCGGCGCGCGGCCGCGCGGAGCAGGGGCGCGCGCTCGTCGTCGCACATGATGATGTGGACGGCGACGTCACGCTGGAGCACGGAGTCGAAGGCGCGCCAGAACCGACCACCCTTGCTCTCGGTGAGCAGGTCGGTCAGTCGGTACCGGTCGGCCAGCACCTCGCCCGGCCGGGTGTGCTCAGGCACCCGCCACGACCTCATCAACCCCTCGCGTTGCTCGCTGCCCCCATGTTATGAGGAGCGAGCCCCCGGCATCCGGCGTACCAGAGTCTCCATCACCGACGTCACCTCCTCGATGCGCATCGCCCGGGCGATCACGAGGAAGATCGCGAGGTCGATCCCGCCGAGCAGCACGACGCGGGTCGCGGCCAGCACGTGGGAGACGTCGTCGGTGTGACCGGGCAGGACGCGTCCGATGGCCCAGGCGACCAGGGTCGAGATGCCGGCCGCGATCAGCACCCGGACCACGAAGCGCAGCAGGGCGGGCGTCTCGAGACCCCCGAGGCGTCCCCGGAGCAGGACGTAGGAGATCGCCGAGCCGAGGACGTACGACGAGCCGTAGGCGACCACCAGTGCCGGCGAGGTCTGGGCAGCGGTGGCCTCGTGCACGAGCAGGATCGCCAGCACCACGTTGGTGACGCCGATCGCGCACTGGATGAAGAAGACGGTGCGGTTCAGCTCGAGGGCGTAGAAACCGCGCAGCATCAGGTAGTGGACGGTGAAGAACACGATGCCCGGCCCGAACAGGATGATCGACGGGACGTAGTGGTCGAACGTCGTCGAGGTGGCGCCGTACCCGAAGAGCACCTTCGCCGCGTCGTACGCGAGGAGCGGGAGCGCGAGGGCGAAGGGGATGACGACGGCCAGGGCCGTGCGCAGCGTGCCGGCGAGCGTGCCGGCGAGTCCCGGGAGGTCGCCGTCCGCGGCCTTCGCCGACAGGCGCGGCAGGATCGCGGTCGCCAGCGAGACCGTGATGATCGCGTGGGGGACCATCACGAAGAGGAACGCCGCGGCGTACACGGTGTAGCCGGTGGCGGCGGAGACCTGCTCGGCCTGCCGGGCCGCGTGGCCGGCCAGGTCCTGGCAGCTCGAGCGGGCCGTGCCGCCGGAGGCGAGGCGGACGACGACGGTGTAGGCGACCTGGTTCACGATCACGAAGAGCACCGTCCAGATGCCCAGGCGCAGCGTGTGGCCGAGACCGCTGTCGCGGAAGTCGAAACGCGGCCGGAAGCTCACGCCCGCGGCCTTGAGCACCGGCAGCAGGATCAGCACCTGGGCCGCGATGCCGAGGGTCGCGCCGCCGCCGAGCACCAGCTCCTGGGTGCGGGTGAACGCCGAGCAGCCCTCGCCCTCGGGCAGGGCGCCGAACCAGAACAGGTAGAGCACGAGCACGACGATCGAGATCGCGTTGTTGGCGATCGGGGCCCACATCATCGGGCCGAAGCTGCCACGGGAGTTCAGGATCTGCCCGACCAGCACGAACATCCCGTAGAAGAACACCTGGGGAAGGCAGTAGCGCGCGAAGTCCATCACCGACTCGCGCTGCGCGGAGAGCTCGGGGGTGAAGAAGCTGCCGTCGAGGAACAGCCGCATCAGCAGCGGCGCGCCGAGGACCAGCACGGCCGTGACGCCGGCGAGGAACAGCGCCGCGAGCGTGACGACCCGGTTGGTGTAGGCGTCGCCGCCGTCGGGGTCGTTCTTCATCGCCCGGACCAGCTGGGGCACGAGCACCGCGTTGAACACGCCGCCGGCCAGCAGGATGTAGAGCATGTTCGGCACGGTGTTGGCGATCGTGAACACGTCGGCGTGCAGCTGGGTGCCCAGGGCCGCCGCGAGCAGGGTGTTGCGCACGATGCCGCTGAGCCGGGAGACGACCGTCCCGGCGGCCATCACGGCACTGGAGCCGAGGATCGACCGCGAGTCCTCGCCCTGCCCGGCCGTGCTCACCACAGGATCCTCACCGGTGCTCCCATCAGGCGTCCTGCCTCTCCCGCGACCGGTAGGCGCGCACCCGGCGCAGGATGCGGAAGCCGATCATCACGAACAGCAGCGCGCCGGCGACGCCCATCACGACCCAGATCACCATGCCGACGTTGCTGGTGCGGACGGTGAACTGCACCTGCGAGCCGATCTGCGCGCCGTCCTCGGTGGTCGCCACCAGTGACACCTGGTGCACGCCGATCGAGGTGGACACCGCGCGCAGCCGGATCG
>DASSTL010000083.1:0-19692 GCA_035707985.1 Nocardioides sp.
CTCGTCAAGGTCTTCGGCTGGTACGACAACGAGTGGGGCTACACCTGCCGACTCGTGGACCTGACCGCGCTGGTGGCGGGGTCATAGGTGGGGTGACCAACGTCGATCGGCGGCGTTCCCAACGGCACTGACCGGGCCCCACCGGGCGCGGTGTGCTGGTCATGGGAAGCCGGTCCTGTCCGGGCCGGAAACCCACGAGGAGGAGTCATGAGCACCAGTCGCACAGGACGCGTGCTGGTCGCCACCAGCGGGAGCGCGTCCAGCCAGTCCGCCATCACCTTCGCCGCTCGTACGGCGGAGTCACGCGGGCTCGACCTCGAGCTCATCCACGTCGTCAACCCGACCGTCTCCGTCGGTCCGTACGGGGTCGCACCCGACGCCCTCGTCCGCCAGGCGGGTCGCGAGTTGCTGGCGCGCGGGGAGCAGCTCGCGAAGCGCGTGGCGCCGCACGTCGACGTCGTCTCCACGCTGGCGATCGGCGCCCGGCCCGATGCGATCGTCGAGAAGGCGCACGACGCCGAGCTCGTCGTGGTCGGTGCACCGCCCCACGACCTGGTCGGTCGGCTCTGGACCGGGTCCACGGTCACCGGGGTCGCGGCCCGCTCGACCTGCCCGGTCGCGATCATCCCCGCCCGGGACGATGAGCCGCTGCACCACCGGGTGCTGGTCGGCCTGAAGACCACCAAGCACGCCGAGGACCTGCTCGCCGCCGCCTTCGCCGTCGCCAACCAGACCGGGTCGGAGCTCCGGATCATGCACACCTGGCAGCTGTTGTCGCCGTACGACAACGCGGTCGCGGAGCGGCTGCCGGTGCCGGAGTGGGAGCTCGAGGAGAAGCACGACATCGAGGCGATGCTGATCAACCTCGAGATGGCCTACCCGAACGTCGCCGCTCACGTCGACGTCGTGCACGGCCAGGCGGCCCACGAGCTCGTGGAGGCCTCCGAGCACGCCGACGTCCTGGTGATCTCGCGGCCGCTGCACGGCGGCTACCTGCACCACCTGGGTGCCACGGCCCGGGCCGTGATCCGCGAGGCCCGCTGCCCGATCCTGGTCGTCCCACCCGGCGACGCACTCGTCCGTGGTGACCTCGCCCGGGCAGGCGCGCTCTCCCACACCCGCGCCCACCCCGGCGTCGAGCCGTGAGCGACACGTGTCCGGCCGTGACCAGGGCCGCCGAGGTCCGGTTCCACGGCCGGGGTGGTCAGGGGGTCGTCACCGCGGCGGAACTGCTCTCCACCGCGGCCTTCGACCAGGGCCGCGCTGCCCAGGCCATCCCGAGCTTCGGCTCCGAGCGCACCGGTGCGCCGGTCGCGGCGTTCTGCCGGGTCGCGGACGAGCCGATCCGGTCGCACGACCCCGTGGTGACACCGGACGTCGTGGTCGTGCAGGACCCCACGATGCTCCAGGTCCCGGGGATCCTGACCGGCCTCCCGGCCGAGGGGCTGCTGCTCGTCAACAGCACCCGCCGGCCGGACGACCTCGGGCTGCCCGAACGGCCCGGCCGGACCGTCACCGTGCCCGCCTCCGACCTCGCCCGTGCCCGGCTCGGCAGGCCGCTTCCCAACACCGTCCTCCTGGGCGCACTCGCCGGACTGACCGGCATCGTCTCGCTGGCCGCCGTCCAGGAGGCCATCCGCTCCCGGTTCTCGGGCGAGGCCGGTGAGCAGAACGCCGCGCTCGCCGAGGACGGGTTCCGGGTCGCGCGCGGGCAGCTCACGGAAGGAGCACGAGGTGCTGCGACAGATTGAGGGATCCCGCGCGGTCGCCGAGACCGTCGCCCGGTGCCGACCGGACGTGGTCGCGGCGTACCCGATCTCGCCCCAGACCCACATCGTCGAGGCGCTCTCGGACCTGGTAGCCCTGGGCCGCGCCGGGTCGTGTGAGTTCCTCATGGTGGAGTCGGAGTTCGGGGCGCTGTCGGCGTGCATCGGCGCCTCCGCGGCCGGGGGTCGCGCCTACACCGCCACCGCGAGCCAGGGCCTGTTGTTCATGGCCGAGGCACTGCCGAACGCCTCCGGGCTCCGGCTCCCGATCGTGATGACCGTGGCCAACCGGGCGCTCGGGGCGCCGATCAACATCTGGAACGACCACTCGGACGCCATGTCGCAGCGGGACGCCGGCTGGATCCAGCTGTTCGCCTCGTCCAACCAGGAGGCCGTGGACCTGCACGTGCAGGCGTTCGCGGTCGCCGAGGCGCTCCACGTTCCGGTCATGGTCAACATGGACGGCTTCGTCCTGACCCACGCGATGGAGCCGATCGACGTGCCGGAGCAGGACCAGGTGGACGCCCTGGTGCCGCCTTTCCGCCCGCTGCACGTGCTGGACCCCGAGCACCCGGTGACGATCGGCGCGATGGTCGGGCCGGAGGCCTTCACCGAGGTCAAGTACCTCGAGACCCGGCGCCACCTGGCCGCTCTCGACGTCGTGCGAGACGCTGCGGCCCGTTTCGAGCAGGTCGTGGGCCGACGGAGTGGTGGGCTGGTCTCGACGTACCGCGCCGAGGACGCCGACATCGTGCTCGTCGGACTCGGCTCGCTGCTCGGCACCGCGGCCGACGTGGTGGACGAGCTCCGCGACGCCGGCCTCGCCGTCGGCGTGGTCGGCGTGACCTGCTTCCGGCCCTGGCCCTTCGACGCGGTGCGTGACGCCCTCGCCGGCAAGGAGCGCGTCGTCGTCCTGAACCGGGCCGTCTCCGTCGGTCTGGGCAGCACGCTGGGCAGCATGGTGGGCACCGACGTCCGCCTCACGTTGGGTGGTACGCCGGTCACGGTCCACGACGTCGTCGCCGGGCTCGGCGGACGCCCGGTCACCCGCGACCTGATCCGCCGTCTGTTCGAGGACGCCGCTGCCGGTGACCTGTCCGACCGGGAGCTCGTCTTCGCCGACCTCGACGAGGGCCTCGCGCAACGCGAGCTCGCCCGGGAGGAGTTCCTGTCATGACCGAGCTCAAGCTGTACCAGATCGGCACCTTCGCCGCCGGCAACCGACTGCTGGACCCCGCCGACCGCACCGAGCAGTCCAACATCGGTCGCACCAACTCGATCACCTCCGGTCACCGCGCCTGCCGCGGATGCGGCGAGGCCCTGGCCGCCCGGGTCGTGCTCGACGCCGCGATGCGCGCCAGCGACGGCCGGATGGTCACGGTGAACGCGACAGGCTGCCTCGAGGTCTTCTCCACGCCCTACCCGGAGTCCGCGTGGCGTGTCCCGTGGCTCCACTCGCTGTTCGGCAACGCGGCCGCGGTCGCGTCCGGAGTCGCCGCCTCGTTGCGCGCGCAGGGCCGCGGCGACGTGCGAGTGGTCGCGCAGGCGGGCGACGGCGGGACGGTCGACATCGGGATGGGCTGCCTGTCGGGCATGTTCGAGCGCGATGACGACGTGTTCTTCATCTGCTACGACAACCAGGGCTACATGAACACCGGTGTCCAGCGCTCCGGGGCGACCCCGGCGGCGGCGAGCACCGCCACCACGCGCCCGGTCGGGAGTCGGATCGGCAACGCCTTCGGCACCGGCAAGAGCCTGCCCGTGATCGCGATGGCGCACCAGATCCCGTACGTCGCCACCGCCACCGTCGCCGACCTGCACGACCTCGAGCGCAAGGTCACCACCGCCATGGGCATCCACGGCTCGCGCTACCTCCACGTCCTGGTCCCCTGCCCGCTCGGGTGGGGCACCGACTCCGCCGACACCGTGCGCGTGGCCCGGCTCGCGACCGAGTCCGGCTTCTTCCCGGTCTTCGAGGCCCGCGACGGCGAGGTGACCGGTGTGCACCGCATCCGCCGGCAGGTGCCGGTCGAGGACTACCTCCGGCTCCAGACCCGCTTCGCCCACCTGTTCGGCGACCCCGGGCGCCCCGACGTCGTGGAGCGGCTCCAGCGACAGGCGGACCGCTCGATCGCCCACTTCGGGCTTCTCGAAGGAGGACAGCCGTGACCACTCCGTTCGGCATCACCCTGGGCCCCGGCTCGAGCGCCGCGGACCTCACCGGCACCTGGCGCACCGAGCGCGCCGTGTACGTCGACCGCGTGGCGCCGTGTGGCAACGCCTGCCCTGCCGGCGAGGACGTCCGCTCGTGGCTGTACGACGCGGAGTCCGGCGGCGCCGGCTACGAGCGCGCGTGGCGGCGGATCATGGAGACGAACCCGTTCCCGGCCGTGATGGGCCGGGTCTGCTACCACCCCTGCGAGACGGTCTGCAACCGCGGCAACCTCGACGAGGCTGTCGGGATCAACTCGGTCGAGCGGTTCATCGGCGACGAGGCGATCCGGCAGGGCTGGACGGTCAGCGTCGACCGGCCGGCCACCGGACGGAAGGTGCTCGTCGTCGGGGCCGGCCCGGCCGGACTGTCGGCGGCGTACCAGCTGGCGCGGGCGGGTCATCGGGTGACGATCCGCGAGGCGTCGGAGCAGGCCGGCGGCATGATGCGCTACGCCATCCCGCGCTACCGCCTGCCCCGTGAGGTGCTCGACGCCGAGATCGACCGGATCCTCGCCCTGGGCGTCCGGCTCGAGACCGGCGTGGACGTCACCGACCTCGACGCCGTGCTGGAGGAGGGCGAGTTCGACGCCGTGCTCCTGGCGGTCGGAGCACGGCTGGCGCGGCGTACCTATCTGCCGGCCGGCAGCGCGAGCCACGTGCTCGATGCACTCTCGGTGCTGCGCGCGGCCGCCGAGGACGACCCGCCGATGCTCGGCCGCCGGGTGGCGGTGTACGGCGGCGGCAACACCGCCCTGGACGCGGCTCGGACTGCGAAGCGCCTCGGCGCGGACGAGGCCGTCGTGGTCTACCGACGCACCCGCGAGCGCATGCCGGCCCACGAGCAGGAGGTGCAGGAGGCCGAGGAGGAGGGGATCCGCTTCCGCTGGCTCTCGACGATCGAGGACGTCGACGCCGAGGGCATCACGGTCGAGGAGATGGAGCTGGACGACACCGGCTTCCCCCAGCCGACCGGACGGACGACGCGGCTGGAGGCCGACTCGGTGGTCCTCGCCCTCGGCCAGGAGACCGACCTCGCGCTGCTCGACAGCGGAGCCGGCGTCGGCGTGGACGACGGAGTGGTCACGATCGACCCGGTCACGATGGCCACGGGACGCCGGGGTGTGTTCGCGGCTGGCGACGTGGCCCCGGGCGAGCGTTCGGTCACGGTCGCGGTCGGGCACGGACGCCGCGCGGCCGCGGGCATCGACGCCTACCTGTCCGGCCGCCCGGTGGCTGCTCCCCCGGCGACCGTCGACCTCGCGCCGTACGAGGCACTCAACACGTGGTACTTCGAGGACGCACCACGTCAGCACCGGCCACGCCTGGAGCAGGTGCGCCGCCAGTCGACCTTCGACGAGGTCGTCCAGGACCTCGACGCCGGCACGGCGCTCTACGAGGCTCGTCGCTGCCTGTCCTGCGGCGGGTGCATCACCTGCGACAACTGCTTCGCCTACTGCCCAGACAACGCAGTGATCAAGCTCGGGCCCGAGAAGTCGTACGCCGTCGACCTCGACTACTGCAAGGGATGCGGGCTGTGCGTGGCGGAGTGCCCGACCGGGTCGATCATGATGGTGCCCGAGGAGGTCTGACCTCCCCGGGCACCCGCTCCTCGACCTGTGAGACAGCCGTCTGTGGGTGACCGCCGTCGCGGCCGTTCACTCGTCGACGACCATCACCTTCGTGCCGCTCCGCACGACGACCACCTCCGGGTCGTGGCTCTCGTCCACGAGCACCGAGAACAGGTCGCGGATCGAGACGATGCCCGCGATCTGCCCGTCGTCGAGGACCGGCAGGTGGCGGACCTGCCCGTCCTGCATCCTCCGCGCCGCCTCGATGACCGTGTCGTCGGGCGAGACGGTGACCAGGTCACCGCTCATGACCTCACCGGCCGTCAGGTGCGACAGATCCGCTCCCGCGGCGACGTGCGTGACGACGTCGCGCTCGGAGATGATCCCGGCCAGCCGGCCGTCCTCGGTCACGCACAGCGCCCCGACCTCGTCGGCAGCCAGCGCCTCGGCGGTCTCGGCCAGCGTCGCGGTGGTCTCGACGGTGGCCACCGGCCATACCATCACCCGCCGGACATCGGCGCTCGCCGTCACCGTCGGCTTCGTCCGCGCGTACATCTCTGTCTCCTTTCGTCGGCCCTCTCTCGGCGGCTGGTCGGTCAGCTGCTGGTCGGTCAGCTGCGCTGCAGCACGACCTTGAGTGCTCCGGTCTCGGCCGGGCGTCCGAAGACGTCGTAGGCGTCCATGAACTCGTCGAGCCCGAAGCGGTGGGTGACCAGCGGCGTGGGGTCGATCTGGTGGTCGGCCAGCAGCCGCAGCAGCGTCGGTGTGGTGCTGGTGTCGACCAGACCGGTCGTAATGGTCACGTTCTTGATCCACAGCGTCTCGAGATGGATGGTCGCCGGTGCGCCGTGGACGCCGATGTTGGCGATCCGCCCGCCGGGACGAACGAGCTCGGTGCACATCTCGAACGTCGCCGGGATGCCCACCGCCTCCATCACCACGTCGGCCCCGAGCCCGCCTGTCATGCTCCGCACGACCTCGAGAGCAGGCTCGAGCTCCGCGTCCAGGACGACGTCGGCGCCGATGCTCTTGGCCGCGTCGCGGCGCGGCTCGGCCGGGTCGATCACCACGATCCGGCTCGGCGAGTACAACCTCGCGGTCATGACGGCGGCGAGCCCGATCGGGCCGGCCCCGACGATGGCGACGGTGTCCCCGGGACGTACGCCGCCGTTGAGGACGCCGACCTCGTAGCTGGTGGGCAGGATGTCGGCCAGCATGACCGCGGCCTCGTCGCTGACGCCCTGCGGAAGCGGGTACAGCGACAGGTCACCGAACGGGACCCGTGCGTACTCCGCCTGGACGCCGTCGATCGTGTGGCCGAGCGCCCAGCCGCCACCGTTCCGGCACTGCCCGTAGTGACCCTCGCGGCAGAAGCGGCAGGTGCCGCACCCGGCGATGCAGGAGACCAGCACGTGGTCGCCGGGACGGACGGAACGCACCGCGCTGCCGACCACCTCGACGGTGCCGACGGCCTCGTGGCCGAGGATCGTGCCGTCGGTGACCTCCGGCACGTCCCCCTTGAGAATGTGGAGGTCGGTGCCGCAGATCGTGACGGCGTCGATGCCGACGATGACGTCCGTGTCGACGTCGAGCCGCGGATCGGGCACCTCCTCCCAGGTGCGCGCACCGGGACCGTGGTAGACGAGAGCCTTCATCGGACACCTCCTGGGGGACCTGCTGCACGAGAAGTCGTGTGCTGCCAGCATCCCGATCGCGCGCAGGTCCTTTCCCGGGGCGAACGTCATCGACGTCGCGGCCTTTGGGCAGAGATGTCGGTCCGTGGGTGGCTGACGGGTCACTCGCGCTGGAGCGGGACCCTCAGCTCGAACCGCCCACCGGGGCCCGGCTTCGCCACGAGGACGGCGCCGGCTGCGGTCGCCATCCGGCGTGCGAGCGCCAGTCCGAGCCCGGCGCTCCCGGGCCGGGTCGACTGTCCGGGCTCGAAGACCCGCTCGACGTCGTCTGCGGGCACGCCCGGCCCGTCGTCCACGACGCTCACCACGACGTGCCCGTCGTCGAGCGCCACCTCGAGCCTCCCGGGAGCACCCGCGTGCCGCTCGGCGTTCTCCAGGAGGGGGCGGAGGGCAGCGACGAGCAGGGGGGTCGGTGACACCATCTGCAGCTCGTCGTACCGCGTGGGCGGCCGGCCCAGCTCGGCCATCAGGTCTCCGAGGCGGTAGCCGCGCTCGTGGTCCGCGTGGGCCCGGGCGGCGGTGAGGATCGTGTCGATCGCCGACCTCATCTGGAGGGCAGCGGCGCGGATGGCCTCGAAGGACTCGCGTCGCGTCGGCTCCGGGTCGTTCCGTCCCAGGTCCGCCTCGGCGAGCACCACGGAGAGCGGGTTTCGCAGCTCGTGCGCGATCTCGTCGGTGAGGCGCCGTTCGGCCGACAGCGCGTCGGCGATCCGGTCGAGCATCCGGTCGAGCGTGCGTCCCAGGTGGCTGATCTCGTCGCCTCCCGGCCCGAGGTCGAAGCGGGCGCCCTGGTCGTGCTCGCGCCACTCGTCCGCGGTGTCCGCCATGGTCTGCACGCGGCGGAGCGACCGACGCGCGGCCATCCAGGCCGCGACGGTGGCCAGCAGGATGGACGTGCCGGCCAGCGCACCACCCAACCAGAGGGAGTGGACCTGCGAGTCCTCGTAGGGCTGGAGGTCCTCGCTCGCGACGACGGTGGCGACCCGTACGCCGTTCCGCACGACCGGCCGAGCCAGGAAGGTGACGTCGTCGTCGGTGACCCGGCGCTCGCTGGTGACCCGGCCCAGCTCGCGCACCTCCTCGCTGACCCGGTCGTCCGAACCCGACAGCCGGCCGGCCCGGAGCGTGCCGTCGGCGTCGAAGACCCAGGATCCCTGCTCGACAAGGGCCGAGCCCGACCCGAGGACCTCGATGCCGTGGGACGTCGCGCGGACGCCGGCGGCGACGGCGGTCGCCCGGTCGTCGAGACGCGTGCGGACGGTGGCCTGGTTGGCGCGCAGGAGCAGCAGCTGCATGCCCAGCACCAGCAGGCCGGAGGTCACCAGTGCGACGAGCAGTGACGATACGGCGAGCCGCACCGGCAGCGACTGCGACCTCACCGGTAGCGGTACCCCACGCCGCGACGCGTCGTGATCGTGCCCCCACCGATCTCGTCGAGCTTGCGGCGCAGTCGCCGGACGAACGAGTCCAGCGTGTTGTCGCTGACCTGCCCGCCCATCGGCCAAGCGGCAGCCACGAGGGACCGTCGCCGCACGACGCGGCCCGGCTCCGACATCAGCCGGCCCATCAGGCGGAACTCCGTGGGGGTGAGCTCGACCTCCCGCGTGCCGAGCACCAGCGCGTGGCGGACACTGTCGAGCATCAGCTCGTCGGGCTCCGGGACGTCGGCCGGTGCACGTCGCAGGAGGGCGTCGAGCCGGACCCGGAGCTCGGCGAACTCGAACGGCTTGGTCAGGTAGTCGTCGCCGCCCGCCTCGAAGCCCGCCACCTTGTCGTGGAGTGCGTCGCGGGCGGTCAGGAACAGGATCGGCGCGCGTACGCCGGCGGCGCGCAGTGCGACGGCCAGGTCACGTCCGTCGCCGTCGGGCAGACCGATGTCGAGGAGCAGGACGTCCGGCGGCGAGTCGCGGAAGGCCCGCAGGGCCTCCGCCGCGGTCGCCACGGCGACCGGCTCGTGCCCGAGGTTGCGCAGTCCGCGGGTGAGCACCGACCGCAGAGGGGGCTCGTCCTCGCAGACTCCGACGGTGGCCACGTCCCGAGCGTAGGGCTCAGGCGTCCCGCACAAGGCGAAGCGCCATCACGGGACAGCTGCGGACGGCGTGTCTCGCCGCCTCCGCGTGCCGGGCCGGCACCCGCGGATCCCGCTCCCGCGACAGCGGCAGGGGGAACCCGTGGTCGTCGGCGGTCAACACGTCGGGCAGGAGCTCCACACAGCTCCCGTGGCCGTCACACCGGGTCCAGTCGATGTGCAGGCGGGTGCTCATCGGCGTACTCCCAGGTCATGGGGACAGCGACCACGCAGGTGCTCGTCGACGTGCTCGTGGAATACGTCCAGCGTCGAGCCGACGAACCGCGCGGCGCCGTCCGGGTGCGCACACGCTCCGCGCCCCGACACCACCCGGGCGACCCGGTCCAGCTCGGCCGGCAACGCGTGGTCCCGCTCGCAGCTCGCGAGACGGTGCAGCGTCGACGCCAGCTGGGGCAGACCGTTGACACAGGGGCCGCACTGGCGGGCCGACTCGGCCGCCAGGTAGGCCGCCACCTGCTCGGCGAAGTCGAGCGGGCAGACATCGGCACCGAGCACGTGGAGGACGCCGGCCCCGACGGCCGCCCGGTACGGCACCAGGTCGGGCCTGGTGAGCCGGACGTCCAGGTCGCGCGCGGGGACCCACCCGCCGTGATACCCGCCGACCAGGACGGCCTGCGGCTGGACCGGGACGGCCGACTCGATCACGTCCGCCAGACGGGATCCGCGTGGTGCCTCGACGACGCCGGGGCGCCGTACGGACCCGGTGATCGTGAACAGGGACGTGCCGGGGTCGTCGGCCAGGCCGGCGGACCGGAACCAGGTCGCTCCGTGACGCGCGACCAGGGCCAGATGAGCCAGGGTCTCGGCGTTCAGGACAAGGGTCGGGCGACCGTCCACCCCGACCTCGGTCACCCGGCGGAACTGGTCGCCGGGCAGCGGCGCGCGCCCGTTCAGCTGGTTGACCAGTGCGGTCTCCTGCCCCGCGACGAACCCGCCACCCAGTCGCGCGAGCTCGACCTGCCTCCCGCGGAGGGCGACCTCCAGGGCCCCGGTGGCAGCATCGTCGAGACTCTCCTCGTGGACGGCCAGGATGCAGCGCCGGCAGCGGACCGCCCGGCCGACGATCTCGAGCCCGTCGAGGACGAGCGCCGGGTTGCGGGCGAGGAGCACGGCGTCCTTGTAGCTGAGGGGCTCGCCTTCCATCGCGTTGGCCACGACGACCGGCCGCCGGCGGCCTTCGGCGACGGCACGGACCTTGATCGAGGTGGGGAAGCCCGCGCCACCGCGTCCGGACAGGCCGCTGGCCTCGACCGCGGCCAGCAGGGAAGAGAGGGACAGGTCCGGCACGGGCCCCGAGCCGCCTGGCGTGGGGTCGAGCACGCGACGTACCGGCGTCCTCGGTGCCGTCATCGGTGCCACCGCGCGCGTCATGTGGTCCTCCTCGGGACACGCGCCCACCCGCGTCCGGCGTACGACGGGGCGAGCCGCCACAGCCCGGCCGAGGCCACGACCACGACGCAGACGACGGCGAAGCCGCGGAACCAGGTGGTGCCGGCATCGGTTCCGGAGCCGAGCGCGTGCACCAGGGCCACCGGCCACATGGCGTACGTCGCCCAGTGGACGCTGCGGAAGACCCGCGGTCCGAGCCTGCCGCGCAGCACCGACACCGCGGTGACCAGGGCGAGCAGGTCCATCGCGAGCGTCCCGAGTCCGAGCCAGAGGGGACGGTAGGCGGCCAGGAACGGGAAGAGGAGGTCGACGAGCTTCAGCTGAGCGTAGGGGTCGAGGAGCAGCGTGCCGACGTGCGCCGCCACGAGCCCGGTCCCGGTCAGGGCCGCGGTGCGGTGGAGGTCGCTGACCCCGACTCGACCGAACAGCCGCCACGACCTGCCCGAGCGGCCGAGGATGCCCAGCAGCAGCGACAGGGTGAACAGCGCCAGCGCAGCGATGCCGGTGCCGCGTCCCCACGCCCAGAGTGCGGCGTCGAGGGCCTGGGTGGTCATGCCGCCACCTCCTTCGGCCAGTCGCCCAGCCGGCGGACGCGGTGCTCACCGTCGACCAGCCGAGCGGCGTACCCCCGGTCGCGCAGCCAGGCAGGGGCTCGGTGCCCGAGGACCACGGAGGCGGTCGAGGCGGCGTTGGCCTCGACGCAGGTCGGAGCGGCCACGGTCACCGACCGCCACACGGGCGGGGCCGGGGCCGCGGTGCGCGGGTCCACGATGTGGTGCATGGCACGACCACCCCGGCGCCACGTCCTGCGGACCGTCGAGGACGTCGCGATCGCGGCGCCGGGGGCGAGGGTGATCTGGCAGGGGGAGTCGTCCTCGGTGTCCTGCACGAGGACCTGCCAGCCTCGGTCGGGGCCGGCCCCCGACGTCGCGATGTCGCCCCCGATGGCGACGAGCACCGGTGCGTCGACCCGCTCGGCCGCACGTTCGGCGGCGAGGTCGGCCGCCCGGGCCTTGGCCGTGGCGCCGAGATCGAGCAGGACCCCCTGCGGGATCCGGAGCCGACGGTCCTGGAGCTGGACGCTCCTCCACCCGGGCACCCCGGGGACCACCGTCACGGCCGGTCCGTCGCGGTCGATCCGGTCGATCGTCCGGTCGTAGCCGAGGGCACACAGGCTGACGCCGACCGTCGGGTCGACGAGGCCGTCGGTGTCCCGAGCCACTCGCAGCGCCTCACCCACCAGGTCGGCGAGCACGGCCGAGACCTGGTTGACGCCCGGCCGAAGCCGGCTCAGCTCGGAGTCCTCGCGGAAGCGCGAGGCGGCCAGCTCGACCTGGTCGAGGACGGCGCGCACCTCGTCGGTCGCGGGGCCCAGGGCGGACTCGCGGTCGCTGACCACGGTGACCGTGGTGCTCCACAGCGGGAACGTGCAGGTGGTCGACATGACGTCACGACCCGCTGGTCGTCGCCTGCGGAGGCGACGGTTGCGGAGCGCTCACCGACGGGCTCGACGGTGACTGGTTCGACGAGCGGGACTTCGACGACGCACCACCGTCGTCCGACTCCCGACTCTCGTGCGAGGACTGGCTGTGTTGCGCGCCCTTCGTGCCTTGGGTGCCCGCTTGGGCACCGCCCGCCGGGTGCGTGGCGCCGGCCAGCCCCAGCGAGATCCCGACGGCGCCGAGCACACCGGCGCTCGCCAGTCCGGTCTGGAGGAGCCTGCGGCGTTGGAGGGGGTTCATGCCACCCACCGTCCGTCGGTGACCTGTGGGGATCCTGTGCGGACCTGTTGGATTCGGCACCGGGTCACCTGCCGGAAACCTGACCGGGCGACGACGCCGCCGGTCCCGACGACGTGTGACCCCAGGCCGCGCGGGCTCCTGAGTCCCCGACCCGGTAGACCTGCACGCCCGAGGCGAGGGCGGCCACCAGGGTCAGGCCCGCCACCAGTGCGCTCCCACGCCCGGCCACCAGCCTTCCCGCCAGTCCGACCACGGGGCGCGAGGCAGACCGCTCCGCGGTGAGGCGGGTGCCGTGAGACGCCAGGCGGTGCATCCCGACGTACGCCGCCAGCAGCACGAAGAGCGGCAGCGCGAACCAGATCAGCTGGTCGCCCAGCTCGGCGTGCTCGCCGGGATTTCCCACGCGACTCTGCAACGCCTCACCGCTGGACGTGGCGACGGGGATCGCCAGGGTGGCCAGACCCGCAACGGCGACCACGAGCATGCCGTAGCGGTCTCGCCAGTCGGCTCTCAGCACGACCGCGAACGCACCGATGATCGCGAGTGGCAACAGCACCACCACCACGTGCACCACGAGCGGGTGCAGCGGAATGCCGTTGATCGTGTCGAACATGTGAGTTCCCTTCGGTCTTCCGGACCAGTGGCATTTCCAGTGTTGGGTCCTCCACCTGACCAGGACCTGACTGGCAGGGGAACCGGAGTGAGCGCCGTGGCGCACGCCACACCCTCGACGACGGTCGATGACCTCGGTCGATTGCACCTGGGACGACCGGCTCTGCCCCGCAGGACGCCCGATTTCTAGCGTCGGAAGTGCCGGACCACCGTCCGGCTGTCCGAAGGAGTTGAGATGAGCCAGATGCTCACCCGGCGTGTCCACCCGACGCGCACGGAGAAACATGCACCGGCGCGACCCGTCGGCCTGGGCCTCGCGGCCCTCACCGCTCTCGTCGTCGGCTCCATGATCGGCAGCGGCATCTTCGCCCTGCCATCCCAGATGGCGGCCAGCGCCGCCCCAGGTCCTCTGCTCATCGGGTGGGGCATCACGGGCGTGGGCATGCTGATGCTGGCCTTCGTCTTCCAGACCCTGGTCGCCCGCAAGCCCGACGTCGACGGCGGCGTCTACGGCTACGCCCGGGCCGGGTTCGGCAACTACGTCGGCTTCACGTCGGCCTGGGGTTACTGGGTCAGCGCGTGGGTCGGCAACGTCGGCTACCTCGTGCTGCTGGCGTCCACGCTCGGCTACTGGTGGCCGTCCTTCGAGGGCGGCAACAGCTTCCGCGCGATCCTGGTCGCCTCCACCGTGCTCTGGGTCGTCCAGTTCCTGACCCTGCGCGGCGTGCACAGCGCAGCGTTCGTCAACACCCTGGTGACGATCGCGAAGGTCGTCCCCATCCTGACGTTCATCGCGGTCGCGTTCGTCGGCTTCAAGTCCGGCCTGTTCACTGCCGACATCTGGGGCAAGAGCACCACCATCGACGGTGGCTCTCTCGGCAGCACCCTCGACCAGGTCAAGAACATGATGCTGGTGACGGTCTGGGTGTTCATCGGCGTCGAGGGCGCGGCGATCTACTCGCAGCGTGCCGCCAAGCGCAGCGAGGTCGGACGGGCCACGGTGATGGGCTTCCTCGGCGTGCTGGTCCTCCTGCTCGCCGTGAACCTGCTGGCCTACGGCCTGATGGCCCAGGCCAAGATCGCGGGGCTCGAGGACCCGTCGATGGCGGGCCTGATGAAGGACCAGGTCGGCAGCTGGGGCGCCGGGTTCATCTCGATCGGCCTGCTGGTCTCTCTGGCGGGCGCGCTCATCTCCTGGGTGCTGCTCTCCGTCGAGATCCTGCGGCTGCCGGCACGTGAGCAGGTGCTGCCGAAGGTGCTCGCGCACGAGAACAGCCACGGCGCACCGGACGTGGCGCTGTGGCTGACGAACCTGTGCGTGCAGGCGATGCTGATCTGGACGCTCTTCAACTCCAGCACCTACACCGACCTGATCTACCTGGCCACGTCGCTGATCCTGCTGCCCTACCTGTGGTCGGCTGCCTACCAGGTGCTCCTGGCGGTGCGGGGTGAGACCTACGAGCACGGCTCCGGACGGACCCGTGACCTGCTCGTCGGCCTCGTCGCCCTCGGCTACGCCGTCTGGCTGGTCTACGCGGGTGGCTGGGAGTACGTCCTCGTCGCCGGGCTCTTCTACCTGGCCGGCACCGCGTTCTACGTGTGGGCCCGCAAGGAGAGCCGTCAGGTCATCTTCACCTCGATCGAGAAGGTTCTGGTCGGCGTCGTGGTGGCGCTCTCGGTGGCAGCCGTCATCGGTTTCATCCAGGGCTTCGTGACGATCTGACCTGGATGACTGACCTGAATGACCGACCTGGATGACTGACCTGGATGACTGAGAACCGAGGAAGAGGAATGAACATCACCGAGACAACCGATGGTCGTCCTCGAGTCGGCGTGTGGTCGGAGGTGGGTCGGCTCCGGCGAGTGATGGTCTGCTCGCCCGGGCTGGCTCACCTCCGGCTCACGCCGGACACGTGTGACGAGCTCCTGTTCGACGACGTGCTGTGGGTCGACCGCGCGAAGCGGGACCACTTCGAGTTCGTCACCAAGATGCGCGACCGCGGCGTCGAGGTCCTGGAGATGCACGACCTCCTGGCCGACGTGGTGGGGATGCCGGGCCCGCGGTCCTGGGTCCTCGACCGGAAGCTCACCGACGACCTGGTCGGCCCGGGACTCACCCGTGAGCTCCGCGCCTGGTTGGAGAGCCTCCCGGCGGCACGCCTGGCCGACTTCCTGATCGGCGGGGTGACCTGGCGGGACGTCCCCGACGACTTCGCCGGGCCGTTCCTGACCGCCCTGCGGACGATCCCGGAGCGCCCGGGCTTCCTGCTCCCGCCCCTGCCGAACACACTGTTCGCGCGGGACAACACCTCCTGGATCTCCCAAGGGGTCACGTTGAACCCGATGTACTGGCCGGCGCGCCGGCAGGAGACCCTGCTGACCACCGCCATCTACCGGTTCCACCCCGCCTTCTCTGGCGCGGCGTTCGAGGTGTGGCTCGGCGATCCCGACGGCCACGCCACCGACCGCGGATTCGCGACCCTCGAGGGTGGCGACGTGATGCCGGTCGGCAAGGGCGTGGTCCTGATCGGCATGGGCGAGCGCACGTCGTACCAGGCGGTCACCCAGGTGGCCCGGTCGCTGTTCAAGGCCGGGGCAGCCGAGCGCGTGATCGCCGCGACGCTCCCGCGCGCCCGGTCCGCGATGCACCTCGACACGGTGTTCACGTTCTGCGACGCCGACGTCGTCACGACGTTCGACCCCGTGGTCGACGCCATCGTCCCGCTGAGCTTCCGTCCCGACGACGGCGCGCCCTCCGGGATCGACATACGCCAGGACGAGCAGGGCCTCGTGCCCACGCTCTCGAAGGCTCTGGGCGTGGACTTCCGGGTCGTGTCGACCGGTGGCGACCGGTTCGGTGCGATGCGTGAACAGTGGGACGACGGGAACAACGTGGTCGCGCTCGAGCCCGGCGTCGTCGTCGGCTACGACCGCAACACGTTCACCAACACTCTGCTGCGCAAGGCGGGCATCGAGGTCATCACGATCCCGGCCGGCGAGCTGGGCCGCGGACGTGGCGGCGGTCGCTGCATGACCTGCCCGATCCTGCGCGACCCCGTCTACTGACCCGAACTCGCCTGCGTTCTCGAACGCGGGGCGTTCACGAGAGGAAGGGCCATGCCCTACAACAACCGCAACCGCGACCTGCTCAGCCTGGTCCACCACTCCGAGCGCGACCTGCGCTACCTGCTCGATCTGGCCCGCGACCTCAAGCGGGCCAAGTACGCCGGTGTCGAGCAGCAGCGCCTGCGGGGCAAGAACATCGCGCTGATCTTCGAGAAGACCTCCACCCGGACGCGTTGCGCGTTCGAGGTGGCGGCGTACGACGAGGGCGCCCACGTGACCTACATCGACCCGACGTCGTCCCAAATCGGGCACAAGGAGTCGATGAGGGACACCGCACGCGTGCTCGGGCGGATGTACGACGCGATCGAGTACCGCGGGTCGTCGCAGCACAACGTCGAGACGCTCGCGGAGTACGCCGGCGTGCCGGTCTTCAACGGACTGACCGACGAGTTCCACCCGACCCAGATGCTCGCCGACGTGCTCACGATGGCGGAGCACTCCGACAAGCCGCTCCACCAGATCGCCTTCGCGTTCGTCGGGGACGGCCGGAACAACGTCGCGAACTCCCTGCTGCTGGTCGGCGCGAAGCTCGGGATGGACGTCCGGATCGGGGCGCCGCGCGACCTGTGGCCGGCCGAGGACCACCTCGCCCTGTGCCGTCGGTTCGCCGCGGAGTCGGGGACTCGCCTCACGATCACCGACGACCCTGTCGAGGCCGTGAAGGGCGTCGACTTCGTGCACACCGACGTGTGGGTCTCGATGGGCGAGCCGGTCGAGACCTGGGGCGAGCGGGTCGACCAGCTGCTCCCCTTCCAGGTGAACGCCGACCTGATGGCGGCCACGGGCAACCCGCGGGTGCGCTTCATGCACTGCCTCCCGGCGTTCCACAACGCCGAGACGACGGTGGGCGCCCGGGTAGCCGAGCAGTACCCCCTGCTGAAGAACGGCATCGAGGTGACCGAGGACGTCTTCGAGTCCCCCGCCAACATCGCCTTCGAGCAGGCCGAGAACCGGATGCACACGATCAAGGCGCTGCTCGTCGCGGCGCTCGGCTAGGAGCGTGGACCATGCGCATCGTGATCGCCCTGGGTGGCAACGCGATCCTCCAGCGCGGTCAGCCGATGACTGCCGAGAACCAGCGGGCCAACATCCGGCTCGCGGCCGAGAGGATCGCCGAGGTCGTCCCCGGGAACCAGGTCGTGATCGCGCACGGCAACGGGCCCCAGGTCGGCCTGCTCGCGCTGCAGGCGGCGGCCTACCCCGACGTCCCCGCGTACCCGCTCGACGTCCTCGGCGCCGAGACCGAGGCGATGATCGGCTACGTCATCGAGCAGGAGCTCGGCAACCTGCTTCCGTTCGAGACCGCGCTGGCGACGCTGCTGACGATGATCGAGGTGGATCCCGACGACCCCGCCTTCCAGCACCCGACCAAGCCCGTCGGCCCGGTCTACGACCGGGAGACCATCGAGACCCTCGCCGCGGAGCGCGGCTGGTCGGTGGCGCCCGACGGCGACGGCTTCCGACGCGTAGTGGCGAGCCCGGAGCCCCGACGGGTCTTCGAGCTGCGCCCGATCCGGCAGCTCCTCGGCCGCGGCACCGTGGTGATCTGCGCGGGCGGCGGCGGCATCCCGACGGCGTACGACCGGCACGGCCGGCTCCACGGCGTCGAGGCGGTCATCGACAAGGACCTCGCCTCCGGCCTGCTGGCCGAGGAGCTCGACGCCGACCTGCTGGTGATCGCCACGGACGTCGACGGCGTCTACTGCGACTGGGGTAAGCCGGAGCAACGCCGCCTCGGGCGGGTCAGCCCCGAGGAGCTCGAGGGACTCGACCTCCCGAGCGGGTCCATGGGGCCCAAGGTGCGGGCGGCGTGCCGGTTCGCACGGCAGACCGGCCACCCCGCGGCCATCGGGTCGCTGGCGGACATCGCACGGCTGGTGGCCGGCACCGGCGGCACGCGGATCGAGCCGGCCGGTTCGAGCGACCTGGTCGAGCCCCTCGTCGAGCCTGCGATCTGCTGAGCGGAGACCGCCGTCACCTACCGAGATCTCCCGGGGCCGGAACGTAGAGCGCCCTGCCGACTCGGGAGCCGCAGGGCGCTGGCCCGGGCTGTGGGGGGATGTGCCCGAGCATCGCATCAGGGCCGCGATCCGGCACCGGGGGGAGGTGTCGGCGGTCCGTGATGCTCAAGGACGAGTTAACACCACAAACGGCGTTCGTGCATGGACATGCACAGGAAGCGTTGAAACTTAACCTTCGGCGACACGCGGCCCGGGGCCACCTGGTGTTCCCGAGCTGGCTCGGCCACGCGATCGCCGTGCTGTTCTGCGCATGGCGAGGCCGCCGTCGACCGCACAGCGGTCGACGGGGTGACAGCGGGAGACCGTCCCGCTACGTCGAGTCAGCCGACGTGGCGCTGGAGGTTGGTGCGCAGGGCCATCAGCTCACGGTCGGTGAGGCGGGCCTGGATCCAGTTCTTCCGCAGAGCGTCAGTCATGCGGGCGACGTGCGACATGGTGCTTCCTTATGACGTGCGACGAGGCGTTCTCGACAGCATCAAATGTAGCAGCCGCTACGTCCCGGACATTCCTCGACGAGGCCCTCCAGGACGTGATGCTCGTCTCTCTGAGCAGCCGGGCCCTGCGTTGCGGCGTACGCCGAGGCTGCGCCACGCTCGGTCCGTGCCGGAGACCCAGAACCACCACCTGAATCGCACGGGCAGCACCAGCACTCGCAACACAAGCACGGGCCGCTGCCTGTGCGGGGCCGTGACCTACGCCGTGTCCGGAGCACTGCGGCCGGTGATCGACTGCCACTGCGAGCGGTGCCGCAGGTTCACCGGGCACCACATGGCGGCAACGTCGGCAGCCGCGACCGAGGTCGCGATCGACGACCCTGCGGGGCAGCTGACCTGGTTCCCGGTGCCCGGCGCGGAGTACGGCTTCTGCCGCACCTGCGGCGGGTCGCTCTTCTGGCGCGCGGATGCCTGGCCCGAACTCCTCTCCATCTGTGCCGGCACGCTCACCCCGCCGACCGGGCTGCGGACCGAGGAGGCGTGGTGGGTGTCGCAGGCGAGCGACTACTTCGACCGACCCGACCTTCCCGAGCGCGCCACGGAGTGACGTCTCAGGACTCGCCGCGGGTCAACGTCTCGCGGACCGCCCGCGGGAGCTTCGCCACCACGAGGTCGTAGGAGTCCTCGATCAGCCCGCGCACCACGTCACCCTCCAAGGAACCGTCGAGGTCCACGGAGTTCCAGTGCCGCTTGTCCTGGTGGTAGCCCGGCCGGAGCCGACCGGGCGTGGCTGGCCCTCAGGTGCGGCGGTGGAATCGGTAGTCGCCGGTGGGGAGTCGTCGGGTGTCGTAGGTGGGGTCGTGGGCGCGGTGGTGGTGCCAGGAGCACAACAGGATGCCGTCGTCGAGGTCGGTTCTCCCGCCGCTGGTCCAGGGGTGGGTGGCGTGGTGGGCTTCGCACCATGCGGCGGGGATCTCACATCGTTCGGCCCGGCAGCGGCGGTCGCGCACGGCCATCGCCTTGCGTTGTGCCGGGGA
>DASSTL010000084.1:0-8866 GCA_035707985.1 Nocardioides sp.
GTCCGGCCGGAGCGGGTGCGCGGAGCGGGTGTCCGGCACCCAGCGGAGCGCCAGGACCACGAGGACCAGGCCGACCGGCAGGTTGATCAGGAAGATGCTGCGCCACCCGATCCCGAACGCGTCGCTGCTCACCAGCCAGCCGCCGAGCACCGGCCCGATCACCGCGGACAGTCCGGAGACGCCACCGATGAGGCCGAGCATCGCCGCCCGCTCTCGGGGCGTGTAGAGGGCCTGGAGGGACGACAGCACCTGCGGCACCATCATCGCCGCGAACCCGCCCTGCACCACGCGGGCCACGAGCAGGACGCCGATCGACGGCGCGACGCAGGCGAGGGCGGATCCCGCCGTGAAGCCGACGACACCGGTGACGAACATGCGTCTGCGGCCGAGCATGTCGCCGAGCCGTCCGCCGGTGATCATCAGGACCGCGAAGGACAGCAGGTAGCCGCCGACGGTCCACTCGAGCTGGGCGCCGTTGGCGCCGAGGTCGTCGCGGATGGACGGCAGCGCGACGTTCACGATCGTCGCGTCGAGCAGGTCCATGAACGACGCGAAGATGAGCACGCCCATGGCGAGCCCGCGCTTCTCGGTCATCTGTCTCTCTCCTGGATGGGATAGTCTTGGTTGTGAGAAGTCCCGAAGTGGGATTTCTCCGAACCGGAATTATTCCGATGTGGAGAGAGTAGCGAGGGGGTATCGGTCGTGTCCACCCGGAAACAGCTCGGCGACCAGATCTCGACGGCGATGCAGGAGCTGATCGCGTCCGCGGTGCTCACCAACGAGCGGATCGCACGCTCGATCGGCCTGAACGTGGTGGACTTCCAGACGTACGGCGTCCTGCTGCGCAACGACGGGCCGATGACGCCCGGCCAGCTCGCCCAGGCGACCGAGCTCCCGTCGAGCACCACCACGCGCGTGCTGGACCGGCTCGAGGGGAAGGGGATGATCGAGCGCCTGCCCGACGCCGACGACCGGCGCAAGATCTGGGTGCATGCCGTGGAGTGGTACGACAAGCGCGTCATCGACGCCTACTCGAGCATCATGGAGCAGATGGACGACGTCCACGCCCGCTACAGCGTGGCGGACCTCCAGACCGTGCTCCGCTACCTGAACGACATCAAGGACGTGCGCTGACGGTCGGTAGATTCGGGCGCGCCATGACCGCCGACCCTTCCAAGACCAGCGCGCGGGACGCCATCGCCGCGCTCCAGGAACACGAGGCGTGGGCGATCATCCGGCGGTCGACGAGGGCGGGTGACCGCGAGACGGTGGGGCTCGTCGGCGGACGCCGCCGCGAGGTCGCCTCGTTGCTCGACATCCCCCTCGAGGAGGGTGTGCCCGCGGCCGGGCTGATCGCCGACCGGCTGGTGGCCGTGCCCTTCCGCCAAGTGCGCGAGCGCGGCTTCGAGGCGCACGACGACGGCACCCCGCTGGTCGTCGTGGACGTCGAGAGCGAGCGTGAGTACACCGTCGAGGAGGTGATCGACGCCATCGACGACACCGGGGTCGAGCTCGCGGACCGTGGCGGGTTCGACATCGACGACGCGGCGTACGCCGGCCTGGTCGGCACGGTCATCCGCGACGAGATCGGCCAGGGCGAGGGCGCCAACCTCGTGATCGGCCGGCACTACCGCGCACAGGTCGCCGACTGGAGTGCCGCGACGGCACTGACCGTCTTCCGGAGGCTCCTCCGACGCGAGCACGGCGCCTACTGGACGTTCGTGTTCTTCACCGGCGACCGCTTCCTGATCGGCGCGAGCCCGGAGCGGCACGTCTCGGTGCACGGCGAGGACGTGCGGATGAACCCGATCAGCGGGACGTTCCGCTTGGGCGGCGACGACGTACGCCGCGGTCTCCTCGACTTCCTGCACGACGAGAAGGAGATCTACGAGCTGTTCATGGTCGTCGACGAGGAGCTCAAGATGATGTGCGACGTCTGCGACAAGGGCGGCCAGGTGCTGGGCCCGTTCCTCAAGCCGATGAGCCGCCTCGTCCACACCGAGTACTTCCTCGCCGGCCGCACGAGCCGCGACCCGCGCGAGGTCCTGCGCGACACGATGTACGCCGCCACAGTGACCGGCAGCCCGGTGCAGAACGCCTGCCGGCTGATCAAGCAGTACGAGTCCGAGGGGCGCGGCTACTACGGCGCCGCGCTGGCGATCTTCGGGCGCGACGCCGACGGTACGCCCATGGTCGACAGCCCGATCGTGATCCGCACCGCGGACGTCGACCTCGACGGGCGCCTCACCGTCACCGCCGGGGCGACGCTCGTGCGCGACTCCGACCCGGCGTACGAGGTGGCCGAGACGCACGCCAAGGCGGGCGGCATCCTGTCGGCGTTCGGACTGGCCGCCCCGCCCCCCGAGGTCGACCTCAACCTCGCCGAGCTCGTCAACGACGAGGACGTGCTGCTCGCGCTCAACAACCGCAACCACCGGCTCGCCGGGTTCTGGCTGGCCGACCAGTCGGGCACGCGCCCGGACCCCCTGCTCCAGGGCAAGCGCGTGGTGATCCTCGACGGTGAGGACGACTTCGTGAACATGCTACGGCACGTGCTGGAGGTGGCCGGGATGACGAGCACGGTCGTCCCGCACGCGTCGTACGCCGAGGGGTCGTTCGGCGACGCCGACCTCGTCATCGTCGGGCCGGGACCGGGCGACCCCCGCGACGGGGACGATCCGAAGATCGCGACGTTCCGCCGTGCCGTCGACGACCTGCTCGCGACCGAGCGCCCGTTCCTGGCGGTGTGCCTGGGCCATCAGGTGCTGTGCGACCGGCTCGGGATCCCGCTGGCCTACAAGGACATCGTCTTCCAAGGCACCCAGGACGAGGTCGTCGTCGACGGGCGCAGCGAGCGCGTCGGGTTCTACAACACCTTCGTCGGCCGGTTGGACGAGCACACAGCCCTGCCCGAGGGCGTCGCGGTCGACGCCGACCCGGCGACCGGCGACGTCCACCACCTGCGCGGCCCGCACTTCCGCGGCATCCAGTTCCACGCCGAGTCGATCCTCACCCAGAACGGCGCCGACCTCATCCACCGCCTGGCCACGGGCCTCCTCCGCTGACCGTCGCCCGGGCGATCGCGGCGGCCGGTCAGGGAGCCCGGCTACCGTGGCTTCGGAGGTGTTCATGCGACGGCAAGAGGCAGAAGTACGGCGCTCCAGGGAGCAGCCCAACGCCTTCGCCCGCGACCTCTTCGACGGGCTGCCGGCCCGCTACGACCTCCTGGAGGAGCTGCTCTCCTTCGGCCAGAACCGTCGCTGGCGGGCGGCGATGGTCGACGCCGTCGCACGGGGTCGGCCGGACACCGTCCTGGACGTGGCCACCGGCACGGCAGGGGTCGCGTTGCTGCTCGCGCGCCGCACCGGTGCGGACGTCACGGGGGTCGACCTCACCGAGCAGATGCTCGCGAGGGGCCGGGCCCGGGTCGCCGAGGCGGGTGAACGACGGGTCAGGCTCGCTGTCGCGCGAGCCGAGCAGCTGCCCTTCCCGGACGCGACGTTCGACGCGCTCACCTTCACCTACCTCCTCCGCTACGTGGCCGACCCGGCGGCGACCCTGCGCGAGCTCGCCCGGGTCGTGCGGCCCGCCGGGGTCGTGGCGAGCCTGGAGTTCGGCGTACCGCGCGGCCCTGTGTGGCTGCCGGCGTGGCGGCTGTACACGCGCGTCGTGCTGCCCTCCGCGGGCTTCGTGACCGGCGGGAGCGAATGGTGGCGGGTGGGACGCTTCCTCGGGCCCTCGATCGAGGACCACTACCGGCGCCATCCCGTGGAGCAGCACGTCGACATGTGGCGCGAAGCCGGCATCGAGGATGTGCACACACGCGCGCTGAGCCTCGGCGGTGGACTGGTCATGTGGGGGCGACGTGTCGGTGGATGAGCGCCCGGCGTACTACGCCCGCCGGGGTGGCCGGCTGGCGGACTGCTGGACGCTGCTGCATCCTCCGTACACCGTGTGGCACCTGAGCTACGTCGTGCTGGGCGCCGGCCTGGCCTCGCACGTCTCCTCGACGCCGCTCGTGCTCTCGGTGCTGGCGTTCTTCCTGGCCGTCGGTGTCGCCGCGCACGCGCTGGACGAGCGAGCGGGCCACCCGCTCGGCACGGCACTCGATGACCGCACCCTGGCGGTGGCGGCGACCGTGGCGCTGCTCGGGGCCGCGGCCCTCGGCGTCTACGGCGCCTTCTGGTGGGACGGCGTCGACTGGGCGGTGGCCACGGCCATCCCCGTGGGCGTGGCCCTGGTCGTGGGCTACAACCTCGAGCTGCTCGGCGGACGGCTGCACAACGATCTCGTGTTCGGGCTGGCGTGGGGAGGCTTCCCGGTGGCCGTCGGCTACCTCGCGCAGTCGCCTGACCTCACCAGGCCGAACGCCGTCGCCGCGGTGGCCGCCGTCGGGGCGGCGATCGCGCTCACCTACGCCCAGCGCCGGCTGAGCACCCCTGCCCGTGACCTGCGCCGTCGGACTCGCGAGGTGGAGGGGGTCGCGCACCACCTGGACGGCACGGCCGTGCTCCTCGACCGGCAGGCCCTGCTCGCGCCACTGGAGGGCGGACTCAGAGCCCTCTCGTGGGCGGTGCCGCTGGTGGCCCTGGCGGCCCTGCTGACCCACGCCTGAGCTCGTCGGGTCGTTGCCTCAGGTGCTGGCGACGAGCGGGGCGCCGGGCACCTGGATCACCATCCGGGTGCCGCCCTCGTCGTTCTCGTCCACCCGGACGTTGCCGGAGTGCCGCTCGACGACCTGTCGGACGATCGACAGGCCGAGACCGGAGCCGGGCATCGACCGCGACTCCTTCGACCGGTAGAAGCGCTCGAAGACGTGCTCCCGGTCGGCGGGCGCGATGCCGGGCCCCTGGTCGTCGACCGTCAGAGTCCCGTGGTTGAGCCGGATCCGGACCGTCCCGCCCGGCGGGCTCCACTTCACGGCGTTGTCGAGCAGGTTGGTGACGGCGCGCTCGAGCGACGCGGACTCGCCGGTCACCCACCACGGCTCCAGCTCCACGTCGAACGTGAGCCCGGTCCCGCGACGCCGGGCCCGCTCGACGGCGCGTTCGACCACGTCGGCGAGGTCGACCTGCTCGACGACGGACCGCAGCGGCTCGTCGCGCGCGAGCTCGACCAGGTCGCCGACGAGGTTGGACATCTCCTCGATCTGGGCGCGGACGTCCTCGAGCAGCTCGGCCCGGGCGGTGCTGTCCAACCCGGCACCCGCGTCGGCCTGCAGGAGCAGGTCGAGGTTGGTGCGCAGGGAGGTCAGCGGGGTCCGGAGCTCGTGGCTCGCATCGGCGACCAGGCGCCGTTGCCGGTCGCGGGACGCCGACAGCGCGACGAGCATGTCGTTGAAGGCGTTGGCCAGCCGGGCGATCTCGTCGTCGCCCTCCACCGGGAGCGGCTGGAGGTCCTCGGTGCGGGCGATCCGCTCGACGTTGCGGGTCAGCCGGCGCACCGGCCGGAGCCCGTTACGGGCCACCGCCCAGCCGGAGGCCGCGGCACCGATCACCCCGGCGAGGCCGAACAGCAGCATCACCGCGCCGAGCCGCCTGAGCACGCGCTCCTGCGTCGCCATGTTCTGGGCGATGATCAGCGCGGTTCCCTGGCGGAGGTACGGGACGGTGACCACGCGATAGTCGATGTCGCCGGACGTGATGGTGCGGATGCTGACCGAGCTCCGGCCGTCGGCGACCGCGAACTCGGGGGCACCGATCCGGAGGGCCGGCCCGTCGTCGTTGGTGTGGGTGCCGTCCGAGTGGACGATGAACATCCGGACGTCGCCGGCGCCGAGCACCGCTGCCGGGGCGTCCTGGGAGAGCAGCAGCTCGACGGCGTTGGACTTGGCCGCCTCGTGGGCGCGCTCGGTCAACGAGTCGTCGAGGGAGTTCTCCAGCGACATCTTCACGGTCACGTAGGCGCCGAGGGACACCAGAGCCACGGCGAAGCAGACCGCCATCGTGGTCATCAGGATGACCCGGCTCGCGAGCGACCGCCGGTAGTGCCAGCGCGGCTCGTCGTACGCCGACGAGCTCGGCGGGGCCCATTCCGCCGCGGCCACTACGACTCCTTGAGGACGTAGCCGACGCCTCGCACGGTGTGCAGCAGGCGGGGCTCTCCCTCGGCCTCGGTCTTGCGCCGGAGGTAGCCGACGTACACCTCGAGGGAGTTGGCGGTGGTCGGGAAGTCGTAGCCCCAGACCTCTTCGAGGATGAACGAGCGCTCGAGGACGCGACGCGGCCGCCGCAGGAACATCTCGAGCAACGTGAACTCGGTGCGGGTGAGCTCGATCAGCCGGTCGCCTCGTCGCACCTCGCGGGTCCCGATGTCCATGGACAGGTCGGAGAACGACAGCACCTCGACGTCGTCGCCGTCGCTGGGGACGACGCGGCGCAGGAGGGCGCGCAGTCGGGCGAGCAGCTCCTGGAGCGCGAACGGCTTGGTGAGGTAGTCGTCGGCGCCGGCGTCGAGTCCCTCGACCCGGTCGCCGACCGCGTCGCGCGCGGTCAGCACGAGGATCGGGACGTCGTTGCCGGCCTTGCGCAGGGACTTGGTGGTCTCGATGCCGTCGAGCCGCGGCATCATCACGTCCATCACCACGACGTCGGGTGCGATGCCCCCGATGCCGGCCAGCGCCTCGACCCCGTCGGCGGCCAGCGACACGGCGTACCCGTTGAACTCGAGGCTGCGCCGCAGCGACTCGCGGACCGCCTTGTCGTCGTCGACGACGAGCACGCGTGGCTGCGTGCCGGAGCCGGTCGACGTGGAAGGCGGTGTCACGTACTCACTGTGCCAAACCGTCCTGAGCCGTGCCTGAGAAGTCCCGGATCAGGCATACCGGCTCGCGACCTCGGCCGCGCGGGCGCCGTACCCGCCGCCGAACAGCGACGCGTGGACCAGGAGCGGGTGCAGCTGGTGGAGGCCGACCCGGTCGGACCAGCCGTCGGCGAGGGGCGAGACCTCCTCGTAGGCCTGCAGGACGCGCGGGAGGTGCGGCAGTCCGAACAGTGCCAGCATCGCCAGGTCGGTCTCGCGGTGGCCGCCGTGGGCGGCCGGGTCGATCACGCAGCAGCCGGCGTCGTGGGTCCAGATCACGTTGCCGTTCCAGAGGTCGCCGTGGATCCGGTGCGGCCCCTCCTCGGGCACCAGGTCGGGCAGGCGCCCGACGATCCCCTCGACGACCGCGACACCCTCCGGCGAGATGGCGCCGCGGTCGGCCGCCAGCTTGAGGTAGGGCAGGACGCGCTTGGTCGCGTAGAACTCCGCCCAGGTCGGCGCGCTCTTGTTGGGGAGGGGGAGCCGGCCGATGAAGCCGTCGTGGTCGAGCCCGTACGCCGGAGCGCCGGCGTCGTGGGTCTTGGCCAGGGCTCGCCCGAAGTCGGACGCCGCCTCCGTGGTGAGCTTGCCGGGCTCCACCCAGTCGAGGACCAGGCAGTCGCGCTCCACGGCGAGCACCTCGGGGACCTGCACCCCTCCGGCCTCGCCGAGCCAGCGCAGGCCGGCGGCCTCGGCCTCGAAGAAGCCCTCCGGTGCGTTCGTCAGCGTCTTCATGAACGCCGACCGTCCGCTGCTCAGCCGCAGCTTGGTAGCCGTGGCGATGTCCCCTCCCGCGACCGGGGCCGTGGCCGCGACCGCGGAGCCCAGCAGCTCCTCGGCCCGGCGAGCGATGTGCGGTTGACGCGTCATCGCGACCTCCTCGGATCCGGCATGGGTCACGGTAGCGAGCGACCACGCGTCCGACCAAGGGTGCGTTTGGCCGGGTGGTCCCTGACAACCAGGCCCCTGTCCGAGCCTGACGGGGGCCGTTGTGTCAGGGAGTACCCGGGCCGTCGAGGAGTGCGGCGAGGTCGGCGACGAGGGCGTCCGACGTGCGCTCGACGATCGCCAGCACCTCGGCGAACCCGTCGGATCCGCCGTAGTAGGGGTCCGGGACGTCCGACCCGGGATCGACCGGGTCGTGGTCACCGAACAGGCCGGTTCGCTCGGACCGACCACCGAGGTCGGCGAGGTTGTCGGCGTCCATCGCGAGCACCAGGTCGTGCTCGTCGGCCCACGACGCGGCGTACTGCCGGGCCCGATGGCGGCTCGGGTCGTAGCCGGCCGCCCGCAGGGTCGCGGCAGCCCTGGAGTCCATCGGGTTGCCGACGTGCCAGTCACCGGTCCCGGCGGACCGGACCACGACCCGGTCGTCGAGCCCGGCCTCGGCCAGTCGCTGCTCCAGCACGACCTGAGCCGTGGGAGACCGGCAGATGTTGCCCAGACACACCAGGGCCACGGCGTACCGGCCCGGCTGTCGCGGCGGCGGGAGCACGCTCAGTCGTGGTCCTTGAAGACGGCGGCCGTCGCCCAGTTCACGATGGTGATCACGATCGAGCCCCCGAGGGCGTTCCAGAACCCGTCGACGTGGAAGCCGATCCCGATGCCGCCGGCGATCCACGCGGTCAGCATCAGCATCAGCGCGTTGATCACGAGCAGGAACAGGCCGAGCGTGAGGATGATGAACGGGATCGAGAAGAAGGTGACGACCGGGCGCACGAAGTTGCTGACGAAGCCGAGGATCAGGGCGACCAGCAGCAGGGGCAGGATCTTGTGGTTGAACTCCGCCGAGCCCGAGTGCGGGCCGGTGAAGTAGATCCCCTGGAACAGCCAGGTGGCCACGGCGACGCCCGCTGCGGTGGTGAGCAGCCAGGTCACGAAGCGCACGTGGCGAGCATAGGGGAGAGCGAGGTTCAGTCGCCTTGCAGCCGCTCGATGATCGCCTCCTCGGCGCCGTGCAGGTGCTCGCCCAGCTCGGCGACGGCGGCGTCGACGTCGCCGGACTCGAGCAGGTCGAGGAGGTGGTGGTGGGAGCCCGCCTGGTCGCGGGCGTTGCGGCGTACCC
>DASSTL010000085.1:0-3717 GCA_035707985.1 Nocardioides sp.
GAGACCCGGGAGACCTTCCGCCGAGGCGTCCGCAGCGGCGCGGCGGTGCTGCTGATCGCCGGGATCGGAGTCGCGGTCACCGGTGACTACTCCGGCAAGATCATGACCGAGGTCCAGCCGATGAAGATGGCGGCCGCCGAGGGTCTCTACGACACCCAGACGAAGGCGCCGTTCTCCGTCCTCACGGTCGGCAGCCTGAACGGCGAGCACCACCGGGCGATCATCGAGATCCCGGGTCTGCTGTCCTTCCTCGGCACCGGCTCGTTCGACGGCAAGGTCGAGGGGATCAACGACCTGCGCGAGCAGTACCAGAAGACCTACGGCGCGGACCCCGGCGCGAAGTACTACTCCCCCGGCGACTACACGCCGATCATCCCGGTCACCTACTGGACCTTCCGCTTCATGATCGGGGTGGGTCTGCTGGCCGCGGGCATCGGTCTCCTGCTCCTGCTGGCGACCCGACGCGGCCGGGCGCCCACCCACCCGTGGCTGGCGCGCGGGGCGATCCTGCTGCCCTTCCTTCCGATCATCGCCAACGCGTTCGGGTGGCTCTTCACCGAGATGGGTCGGCAGCCGTGGGCCGTCTTCGGCGTGATGACGACGGCCAACGGCGTCTCGCCGAGCGTGGGCGCCGGGTACGTCGCCACCTCGATGATCGCCTACATCCTCATCTACGCCGTCCTGATCGTGATCGAGGTCCGGCTGATGCTCGCCGCCGTGAAGGCCGACCTGCCGCCCGATCCGGGGCCGCAGTCGGACGACGGCGACGCCGACGACACCGACCGACCGCTCGCGTTCGCCTACTAGGCCCCGACAGGAGACCATCCGTGGAGCTCACCACCGTCTGGTTCACACTGATCGCCGTCCTCTGGATCGGCTACTTCACCCTCGAGGGCTTCGACTTCGGCGTCGGGATGCTGCTGCCGGTCCTCGGTCGCGACGACCGCGAGCGCCGGGTCATGATCAACACGATCGGTCCCGTCTGGGACGGCAACGAGGTCTGGCTGCTCGTCGCCGGCGGCGCGACGTTCGCGGCGTTCCCCGAGTGGTACGCCACGCTGTTCAGCGGCTTCTACCTCCCGCTCCTCCTGATCCTGCTCGCCCTGATCGTGCGCGGCGTCGCGTTCGAGTACCGCGCCAAGGGCCACGGCGAGCAGTGGAAGAACCGCTGGGACGCCGCCATCGTCGTCGGCTCGTTCGTGCCGGCGCTGCTGTGGGGCGTGGCGTTCGCGAACATCCTGCGCGGCGTGAAGATCGACGCCGACAAGGAGTACGCCGGCAGCTTCTTCGACCTGCTGAACCCCTACGCGCTCCTCGGCGGCCTGACCACGCTCCTGCTGTTCCTCACCCACGGCGCCATCTACATCTCGCTGAAGACCGACGGCGACATCCGCGCGCGGGCTCGCGCGCTCGCGCTCAAGGTGGGCGCGGCTGCGGCCGTCGTGGCAGTCGTCTTCCTGGTCTGGACCCAGGCGAAGACCGGGGACGCCGGCTCCGCGGTGTTCTTCGTCCTCGCCGCCGCCTCGCTGGTCGGGGGCCTGCTCGCGATCCTGCGGGCGCGTGAGGGCTGGGCCTTCACCGGCACGTTCGTGGCGCTCGCCCTGGCCGTGGCCGGTCTGTTCTGGGCGCTGTTCCCCGACGTGATGCCGACGACGCTGGCCGACGGTGTCGGCCTGACCACCTCGAACGCCTCGGCCACGCACTACACGCTGAAGATCATGACGATCGTGGCGGTGATCTTCACCCCCGTCGTCCTGGCCTACCAGGCGTGGACCTACTGGGTCTTCCGCAAGCGGATCGCGGTCCACCACATCCCGGCCGACCCGGCCGAGACCACGGCGGCCGCATGAGACCGACCGACCCCCGCCTCGTCCGTCGGCTCGGGCCGGCGCGGAGGTCGCTGGTCGCGGTCGTCGGCGCCGGCTTCGCCGGCAGCCTCCTGGTGCTCGCCCAGGCGTGGGTGGTGACCGGGCTGGTCGTGGCGCTCACGCGGGGCGACGACCTCAGGCCCTGGGTGCCGGCGGTCGTGGCCGTCTTCGCCACCCGCGCGGCGGTGGGAGTCGTGTCGGACGTCGCGGCCGTACGTGCGGCCGGCACCGTCGGCACCGCCGTACGTCGTGACCTCATCCGCGCGGTCCTCAACCCCGAGAGTCGTGGTGAGGCTCCGTCCGGCGAGGTCGCCGTCCTGGTGACCCGCGGGGTGGCGGCGGCCGAGCCGTACCTGACCCGCTACCTCCCGGCTCTCGTGCTCGCCGCGCTGCTCCCGCCGCTGACGGTGGTGGCGATCGCGACCCAGGACCTCCTCAGTGCCGTGATCGTGATCGCGACCCTGCCGCTGGTGCCCGTCTTCGGAGCGCTCGTGGGCATCGCCACGCGCGACCGGGCCGAGCGTCAGTGGCGCGCCATGGCGTCGCTGTCCGGGCACTTCCTCGACGTGATGCGCGGGCTCCCGACGCTCGTGGCCTTCCGGCGCGCCGAGGCGCAGACCGGTCGCATCCGCGAGGTGACGGACCGGTACCGCCGTGCCAGCGCCGCGACCCTGCGGATCGCCTTCGCGTCGTCCGCGGTGCTCGAGCTGGTCGCCACCCTGTCGGTCGCGACGGTCGCAGTGACCGTCGGCGTACGCCTCGCGAACGGCGACCTCGGACTGCACACCGCACTCGTCGTCCTCCTGCTCGCGCCCGAGGCTTACTGGCCGCTGCGGCGGGTCGGCGCGGAGTTCCACGCAGCCGCCGAAGGCGTCGCGACGTTCGAACGGGTGGACGCCGAGCTCTCCCGCCATCGGGAGACTGCGGGAGCGCCCCTCCCCGCCACCGGCGCCCTCGTCGTCGACGACGTCACCGTCCGCTACCCGGGCCGAGCCGTCCCGGCCCTCGACTCCGTCTCGCTGACCCTCCCGGCCAGGGGTCTCACCGCGATCACCGGCCCCTCGGGGTGTGGCAAGTCCACCCTGCTCGCCGTGCTCGCCGGACTGCGGACTCCCGACACCGGGTCCGTGCGACTCGGCGACGCGGCCGTCGGCTCTGTCATCGGAGGAGACGCCTGGCGAGCGCGGGTGGCGCTGCTGCCCCAACGGCCGGTCTTCGTGGCCGGCACCGTCGGCGACAACGTGCGACTGGGAGTCCCCGACGCGTCGGACCAACGGGTCTGGCAGGTGCTGCGCCGGGTCGCGCTCGAGGAGCGGGTCCGCGCACTTCCGCAGGGGTTGGACACCCCGCTCGGGGAGGACGGTGCGTCCCTGTCCGCCGGGGAGCGTGCGCGTCTGGCTCTCGCCCGGATCGTGCTCGCGGACCGGCCCTGGGTCCTGCTCGACGAGCCGACCGCCCACCTCGACGCGCTCACCGAGCACGTGGTCGCCGACACCCTCCTCGAGCTGGCGCGCGACCGGGCCGTCGTGGTCGTGGCCCACCGCGACAGCCTGGTCGGCCTGGCCGACCACGTGGTCGCACTGCCGCCGTCTCGGGAGATCGCGGTCTCGGTCGCCCCGGAGCCTGCCCGTGCCCACGCCCTGCCGGTCGAGAAGCCGGGTGATGCCCCAACACCGTCGCGGCGCCGCCCACGCCTCGTGCTCCCCGCCGTCGTCGGCGCGCTCGCCTCGGCCTCCGGGATCGCGCTCACCGCGACCTCGGGCTGGCTGATCGTCCAGGCGTCCACGCACCCGGCCGTGCTCACGCTGACCGTCGCGATCGTCGGGGTGCGGACCTTCGGCCTGGCCCG
>DASSTL010000086.1:0-13617 GCA_035707985.1 Nocardioides sp.
GTAATCGAACCAGCGGTGACGCGCCCGCCCTCGCTCCGCAGCAGGCCGGAGATCGCCCGCAGGATGGTCGTCTTGCCCGCGCCGTTCGCGCCCAGCAGCGCCACCACGCCACGGTCGGGAACCTCCAGCGAGACGCCGCGCACGGCTGTAATCACGCCCTGATAGGTCGCCTCAAGCTCGCGAACGGTCAGCATATGGCTACCTCCCGCCGATGCCTGCTATTCCCGTACTTCTGCCAGTGCCACTATTCCTGCCACTCGCCGACCTTGACGTGCCCTTTGATCAAGTTGCGCGCGATGATGAAGCGCTGGATCTCGTCGGTGCCGTCGAAGATGCGGAAGACGCGCATCTCGCGATACCAGCGCTCGATGGGCAGTTCCCTGGTATAGCCCATGCCGCCGTGAATCTGAAGCATGCGGTCCACGACGCGGTTCGCCATATTCGCGCCATACAGCTTCGACATTGACGCCTGATGGCGGTTATCCAGCCCACGGTCGGCGAGCCAGGCCGCCCGCAGGGTGATCCACTTCGTCGCCTCGATCTCGACGGCGGAGTCGGCGATCATCCACTGGATGGCCTGGCGGTTGGCGATCGGCTCGCCGAAGGTGACCCGGTTGCGCGCCTGCTCCATCGCCATCTCGACGAGCCGCTCACATGCCCCAAGGGCCCGGGCCGGCAGCAGGTAGCGGCCCTTGCCGATCCAGCGCATCGCGAGCTCGAAGCCGCGGCCCTCCTCGCCGAGGATCGCCGAGTGCGGCACCCGCACGTCCTGGAAGGAGAGGGCCGCCGGACCCCACTCACCCATCGTCGGGATCGGCGTCGACGTCCAGCCCGCCTCGCGGTCGACCAGGAAGCAGGTGACGCCACCGTCGGCTCCTTTCTCCTTGTCGGTCACCGCGAACACCATCGTGAAGTCCGCGAGGTCGCCGCCGGTGATGAACGTCTTCTCGCCGTTGATCACCCACTCGTCGCCGTCGCGTACGGCGGTGGTGCGGATGTTGCGAGCGTCCGACCCGGCACCCGGCTCGGTGATCGCGAAGCAGCTGCGACGCGAGCCCTCGATGGTGGGGAGCAGGTACCTCTCGCGCTGCTCGTCGTTCGCCTCGAACAGGATGTTGTCGGCGTCGCCGCCGAACTTGTACGGCACGAACGTCCGTCCCAGCTCCACCTCGATCAGGGCGTGCATGACGGCGCCGAGCCCCATCCCGCCGTACTCCTCCGGCGTCTGGATCCCGAAGAAGCCGGACGCGCGGGCCTTGGCCTGGAGCGCCGCTACCTCGTCGAGGGAGATGCCGCGCTCGCCTCGGCGTTCGCGCTCGAGCACCTCGGGCTCGAGGGGCATCAGCTCCTTGGTGACGAAGACGCGCACCCACTCACGGATCTCGCGCTCCTCCTCGCTGAGGGAGAGGTCCATGCGCGCGAGACTACGTGCTTGCACACAGCTCGCGTTCCGCCGAGGCACCGGCCCTCAGGGGGACCCCCACCGGGATCGGCTCGTGCGTGGGAGTACGCCGCCCCAGCCACAGCCCCAACCCGGCGACGCCCAGCCCGACCAGGGCCAGCGCCCCCACCGGCTCCCCGAGCAGCACCCAGCCGAGGAGCGCCGTCACCGACGGCACGAGGAACAGCAGGCTCGTTCCTCGCGTCGGGCCGTTGCGCTGGATCATCGCCAGCAGCAGCAACGGACCCACCACCCCGGCGACGAGCGCCAGCCAGGCGAACGAGGTCAGCGCAGGGGCCGTCTCCGGGATCCGGAGCGATCCCGCGAACGGCGCCCAGAACGCGGTGGCGACGGCACCGGCCACCATCTGCACCGTCGTCAGCGCGGTGGGGCCACCGCGTCCGTGCAGCCGGCCCTGGAGCAGCGACCCGCCGGCCAGTCCGCCGAGGCCTGCGAGCGTCCACAACAGCGCCTCGAGGCTGGGCGGACGGCCCAGCCGGTCGCTCAGCGTCACGACCACGCCGACGACCCCGAGGAGCACCCCGAGCCATTGGCGCCCGCTGAGCCGGTCCCAGCCGAGACCGGCGCCGGCTACGGCGACCAGCAGCGGCGCCGAGCAGGCGATCAGAGCCGTCGTCGCGGCCGGCATCCCCTCGGCCAGCCCGCGGTAGAGAGCGGTGAACTGGATCCCGAAGGCGACGAGGCCGGTGACTGCCGTGAACGTCACATCGCGCAACCCGCGTGGCCAGCGCTCCCGCCGGTACGCCGCGATCGCCGCCAGCACGAGCGCCGAGACCACGAACCGCCACATCGTCACGGTCAGCGGCGCGATCGACCGCGTGGCGACTGACCCCACGACGTACCCACTGCTCCAGACAGCGACGAACGCCGGCCCGAGAAGGCTTTGCTCCGTGCGTAACGACTTCATGCGTTACATGCTGTCACCTCGTTTGTAACGAGTCAATGCGTTACGCTTGCTCTCATGGAGGAGTTCCGCACCGGCTACGGCCGGGACTGGCTCGACTTCGCGATCACCCTCGTCGACAGGTACGCCGACTCGCCGCGCGATCTGGTGGCGACACCGGCCCGACTGCGCGAATGGCTGGACGAGTGGGGCATGGGCCCCACCGGCGCCGTGACGGAGGACGACGTGACTCAGGCGCGACAGCTGCGCGAGGCGCTGCACGGCCTGGCCCGGGCGACAGCCACCGATCAGGCGCCGGGCGCGGGCGATCTCCGGGTCGTCAACGCGGCTTTGACGGAGGAGGGCCCCGTGCGACTACGCCGCGCCGGTGCGGAGCTGACCCTGGGCCGGCCCGACACGACCCGAGAGGCCCTCGCCCGGCTCGCCCGGCAGGCGGCGGACGACCTGACCGGACCCAACCGGCCCCGCCTCCGGACGTGCGGCGACGACTTGTGCTCGGGCATCTTCCTCGACCCGACCGGCCGTCGCCGCTGGTGCTCCGACGAGCGCTGCGGCGTCAAGGCCCGGGTGCGCGCGCACCGCGCCCGCAAGCGGGACGCCGGAGTCAGCTGACCGTGGTCCGGACCGGCACCCGGCGCAGGTCGCGCACCGATCGCGACGACAGGACGAGCAGACAGATCAGGACGTACACGACGGCGCTCACGACGAGCACGTCGCGGTAACCGAACGCCGCACCGATCGGTCCGAACGCGAGCTGCCCGAGCGGGATGGCGACGAAGGAGCCGAGCGCGTCGTAGGAGTAGGCGCGCGACAGCATGTCCGGAGGCACGTGCTCCTGCATGGCGAGGTTCCACCCCATGCCGAAGACGTCGAACCCGATCCCCGCGACGAACGCTACCGGCAGCATCAACCACACGTGGGGGTAGACCCCGAGGACCACGAGCGGCACCGCGAGCGCGGCCGTCCACACCATGCCCGTGAACAGCGGCCGCTTCAGCGGTCGGTGCAGCAGCACGACGGCAGCCACGACCAGCCCGACGGACTCGGCCGAGAGCACCAGGCCCCAACCCTTCGGCCCGATCGTCTCGTTGGCGCGGGCCGGCCCGAGCGTGAGCCAGGCACCGGCGTAGATCACGTTGAGGAACGTGAACCCCAGGACGACCGCCCACAGCCAGGTGGTCCGGCGTACGTAGTCCCAGCCCTGGCGCAGCTCGCCGAGCGTCGAGGCGGCCTCCTCGCGCGGGGCGGGAGGTGGCAGCCGGACCTTCACCAGGATCACGGCCGCGGCGAACCACGTCGCGGCGTCGACGGCCAGCGCCCACCCGGCACCCACGCCCACGACCAGCAGCGCACTGATCGTCGGCCCGACGATGCGCAGTGCACCGCGCGAGAACGACTGGAGGGCGATGGCCTTCTGCAGGAGGTCACGGGGCACCAGCTGCGGCGTGATCGACTGCATCGCCGGGAAGACCAGGGCGAGGGCGGTCCCGTTGACCGCCTCGAGCACCACGAGCATCCAGATCTCGGCCACGCCGGTGATCACAAGCGCAGCCGCCGCGCCCTGGCTCGCGGCGAGCACGACCATCCCGACACGCAGCACCACCGTGAGCGGCAACCGGTCGGCGATCACCCCGCCCACCAGGAGGAAGAGGATGGTCGGGGCGGTGCCCGCGGCGAGCACGACGCCCAGCGCGCTCGGCGAGTCGCTGATCGCGAGCACCGCGAAGGCGAGCGCGACCGCCGACATCGTGGTGCCGGCGAGGTTGACGGTGAGGGCGACCCAGTACCACCGGAAGTTCTCGTGCTGGAGCGGCGCCAGACTCCCCGAGAAGCGCGGCATCAGCCGAGGAAGCGGCGTACGGCGAGCGCGAGCCCCCGCGC
This sequence comes from Nocardioides sp., assembly GCA_035707985.1. GTDB lineage: Bacteria > Actinomycetota > Actinomycetes > Propionibacteriales > Nocardioidaceae > Nocardioides. The sequence continues at coordinate 4,248 of DASSTL010000086.1, forward strand.
GTAGGTCGCACGCCCCGCCTTCGAGGTCATCCGCCGGGCGTCACGCGGGTTGCGCATGTTGCCGAGCTCGACCATCACGGTCGGGATGTTCGAGAGGTTGAGGGTGGCCAGGTCGGAACGGAAGTCGAGACCGTCACCCCCCGCGATGTAATTGGCGACGCGGAGGTGCATGGTGCGGAGCGCTGCGCGCGTGTCGCGTGCCAGACGGCGGGACGAGCGGTAGATGTCGTGGGTCCACGGCCGCCGGTCGGTGGGAGCGATGACGTGGAAGCCCCGGGCACCCCGAGCGGTCGACCCGTCGCCGTGGATGCTGATCTTGACGTCGGCCGGCTTGCGGTTACCGTCGCGTCCACGCACGTCGACGCAGGGACCCCACGCGTCCTCACGGTTCGCGTGGCGGGTGAGATGGACCTCGGCGCCCAGGCGCCGCAACCGGTCGCGCAGCAGCCGGGCGACCCGCCAGTTGAACGTCGCCTCCGGGTAGCCGGCGTTGGTCGCGGTGCCCGTGCTGTTGCACGGCTTCTTGAAACCGCCCGCCGGCACCAGGCGGTTGATCTTGCTCGGGTAGTTGTGGTTGCCGAGCTGATGTCCGGGGTCGATCACGACGGTGCGCCCGACCAGCGGCATCACGCCGTCGTGCTCGTCACCGCCCGAGGTGAACCGGAAGTCGTGGGTGGCCGACGCGGGCGCCGCCAGCCCGAGGCACCCCAGCATGACCCCGGCGGCGACCGAGGCGGCGTACCGACGCCGGAGGTGTGCGGTCACTCGTACCCCAGCACCTCGAGCCGCTTGTCCGCCCACGCGAGCGCCGACGCGATCGCCTCGTCCAGCGAGAGCTCGGTCTGCCACCGGAGGAGCTCGCGGGAACGGTCGACGTTGGCGTAGGCACCGACCGCGTCGCCGGGACGGGGTGGGGCCTCCGTGACCGGCACGTCGTGTCCGCTCACGCGCTCGAACGCCGTGATCAGCTCGCGGACGGTGACACCCTCGCCGCGACCCACGTTGATCACGACGCTGGGGGTCCCCGCCGCCTCCACCACGTCGTCGAACCGCTCGACGGCGCGCACGTGCGCCATCGCGAGGTCCCAGACATGCAGGTAGTCACGCATGCCCGTGCCGTCGCGGGTGGGGTGGTCGGTGCCGGTGATGGTGAAGCCGTCGCGCAGCCCGCGCGCGGCCATCACCAGCTGGCCGAGCACGTGCGACGGCTCCTTGGCGTAGATGCCCGACTCGAGGTCGGGGTCGGAGCCGATGGGGTTGAAGTAGCGGAGCGTGATCGCCCGCAGGTCCGTGGCCGCAGCCATGTCCTCCAGGACCTGCTCGATCATCCACTTGGTCCGCGCGTAGGGGGAGGTCGGGGCGAGCGGGTCGTCCTCGGTGACCTCGAAGCTGTCCTTGACCGCGTAGAGCGAGCCCGACGACGAGAAGACCACGCGGGGCTTGCCGAGCTCCTCGAGCTGGTCGAAGAGCTCCAACGACTTGGCGACGTTGTCGCGGTAGTACTCGTAGGGCTTCTCGACCGACTCGGGGACCACGATCCGGGCGGCCATGTGGATCGTGGCGTCGAGGTCGGGGTGCTCGTCGACGATCCGGCTGACCAGAGCCCGGTCGCCGATGTCGCCCTCGTAGAAGATGCGGTCGCGCACGAACGCCTGAGGCCCGGTGAGCAGCGAGTCGAGCACGACGGGCACGTGCCCGGCCACCTCGAGCGCCTTGGCCGTCGTCGAACCGATGTAGCCGGCACCGCCGGTGACCAGGATCTTCACCGCGACAGCGTAGCCGTGCGACGAAGCACGCCCGGGACACCCTTCGCGTGCCTCAATGAACGAGCAGTGATCGCAGGTAGTCGCCGTACCCGCTCTTCAGCAGTGCGTCGGCGCGCGCGAGCAGGGCGTCGTCGTCGAGGAAGCCCATGCGCCAGGCGACCTCCTCCGGGCAGCCGATCTTGAGCCCCTGCCGGGCCTCGATCGCCTGGACGAAGTTGCCGGCGGCGATCAGGTCGCCGACGGTGCCGGTGTCGAGCCAGGCGGTACCTCGCGGCATGAGCTCGACCTGGAGACGTCCGGCCTCGAGGTAGATCCGGTTGAGGTCGGTGATCTCGAGCTCCCCGCGGGCCGACGGCGTGAGGGTGCGTGCGTGCTCGACCACGTCGGGGCCGTAGAAGTACAGGCCCGGGACGGCGTAGTGGCTCTTGGGCTTCGCGGGCTTCTCCTCCAGGGAGGTCGCCCGACCACTCTGGTCGAACGTCACGACGCCGTACGCCGAGGGGTCGGCCACGCGGTAGCCGAAGATCGCGGCACCGTCGAGGTCCGCGAAGCGCCGGAGGTGGATGCCGAGCCCAGGCCCGTAGAAGATGTTGTCGCCCAGCACGAGCGCGACCCGCTCCCCGCCGATGTGCTCCTCACCGATCAGGAATGCCTGGGCCAACCCGTCCGGCGACGGCTGGACGGCGTACGAGATCTCGACGCCGTACGTCGACCCGTCGCCGAGCAGGCGCCGGAACGCCTCCTGCTCGTGCGGGGTCGTGATCACCAGCACCTCGCGGATGCCCGCCAGCATCAGCGTCGACAGCGGGTAGTAGATCATCGGTTTGTCGTAGACCGGCACCAGCTGCTTGCTGACCGCAAGGGTGATCGGATGCAGCCGCGATCCGGTGCCACCGGCCAGGATGATCCCGCGCATGGTCGCTCATCTTAAGATCGGGCGCGTGCCAGGACTGGAACGTGTGCTCGTCACGGGGGGAGCGGGATTCATCGGGGCCAACTTCGTACGACACCTCGTGGAGCACACCGGCGCCCGGGTGACCGTGCTCGACAAGCTGACCTACGCCGCCAGCCCCGAGGCCCTGGCCGACCTGCCGGGCGACCGCGTCGAGCTCGTCGCGGGCGACATCGCCGACGTCGCGACCGTGGAGCCGCTGGTCGCCGAGCACGACGCGGTCGTGCACCTCGCCGCGGAGTCGCACAACGACAACTCCCTGGACGACCCGGAGCCGTTCATCCGCACGAATGTGGTGGGCACCTACGTGCTGCTCGAGGCGGTGCGGAAGTCCGACGTGCGGTTCCACCACGTCTCGACCGACGAGGTGTACGGCGACCTCGCGCTGGACGACCACAAGCGGTTCACCGAGGACACGCCGTACCGACCCAGCAGCCCCTACTCGGCCGCCAAGGCCGGGTCCGACCACCTGGTCCGTGCCTGGGTGCGCAGCTTCGGCGTCCGCGCGACGCTGTCGAACTGCTCGAACAACTACGGCCCCTGGCAGCACGTCGAGAAGTTCATCCCCCGCCAGATCACCGAGGTGCTGCAGGGGCGCCGGCCGCGGATCTACGGCAACGGTCTGCAGGTGCGCGACTGGATCCACGTCGACGACCACAGCTCGGCCCTGCTGACGATCCTGGAGCGCGGTCGGATCGGCGAGACCTATCTCGTCGGCGCGGACGGCGAGCGCACCAACCTCGACGTCGCCCGCGCGTTGCTGCGACTCATGGGACGCGACGAGGACGACCTCGAGATGGTCGCCGACCGCGCGGGGCACGACCAGCGCTATGCGATCGAGTCGGGCAAGCTCCGGCTCGAGCTCGGGTGGCTGCCGCGGTACGACGACCTCGAGGCGGGGCTCGCACAGACCATCGAGTGGTACCGCGGCCACCGCGACTGGTGGGAGCCACAGAAGGCCGCCACCGAGGCGGCGTACGCAGCGAAGGGCATGTGACGGATGAGTCCGACCGTCGAGACGAGCTCGATCCCGGGGTTGCTCGTCGTTCGACTGGACGTGCACCGGGACGACCGCGGCTGGTTCGAGGAGTTCTGGCAGCGGGAGCAGATGACGCCGCTCGGCCTGCCCGACTTCACCCCGGTCCAGGCCAACGTCGCGTGGAACGCCGTCCGCGGCACGACCCGCGGTCTCCACGCCGAGCCGTGGGACAAGCTGGTCACGATCCCCGCGGGCTCGGCGTACGGCGCATGGGTCGACCTCCGGGAGGGCGACACGTTCGGGACCGTGTTCGAGACCGAGCTCGGGCCGGGCGTCTCGGTGTTCGTGCCGCGGGGCGTCGCGAACGGCTACCAGACGACGGCCGACGCCACCTCCTGCTCCTACCTGGTCTCCGACCACTGGCGTCCCGACGCGTCCTACACCGCCGTGCAGGCCACCGACCCCGCCCTGGCGATCGACTGGCCCGTGCCGCCGGAGGACCGCATCGTCTCCGACCGTGACCGGGAGGCGCCGCTGCTGGCCGACGTCCAGCCGGTCGCGACCCGGACGCCGCTCGTGCTCGGCGCCGGCGGTCAGGTGGGCCGCGCGCTGCTGACGGCCTTCCCCCGAGCCCGGGGCGTCACCCGGGCGGAGCTGGACATCACTGACGTCGCTGCGCTCGAGGGGTGGCCCTGGCGCGAGCACGACGTGGTCCTGAACGCCGCGGCGTACACCGCCGTCGACGGCGCCGAGACGCCGGAGGGCCGACGTGCCGCCTGGTCGGTCAACGCCGAGGCACCCGCACGCCTGGCCGCCCTCGCGAGCCGACACGGGTTCACCCTCGTGCAGTTCTCCAGCGACTATGTCTACGACGGGTCGGTCGTCGAGCACGAGGAGGATGAGCCGCTGGCGCCGCTCGGGGTGTACGCGCAGACCAAGGCGGCGGGCGACGTCGCCGTCGCGGCCACGCCCCGGCACTACGTGGTGCGGGCGTCCTGGGTCGTGGGCGACGGCGCGAACTTCGTGCGCACCATGGCCCGGCTCGCGGACGAGGGCTCCTCGCCCGACGTGGTCGACGACCAGGTCGGCAGGCTGACGTTCGCCGACGAGGTCGCCCGCGCGACCCGCCACCTCGTGGAGACCCGCGCGGCGTACGGCACCTACCACGTCAGCAACGGCGGACCGTCCATGTCGTGGGCGGAGGTGGCGGCCGAGGTCTTCCGGCTGCGCGGCCGCGACCCCGAGGACGTCAGGCCGGTCAGCACCACCGAGTACGCCGCCGGCCAGGTCGTCGCGCCGCGCCCCACGAGCAGCACGCTCTCGCTCCGCAAGCTCGAGGCCACCGGCTTCGAGCCGGCAGAGGCCGCGGAGGCGCTGCGCGCCTATGTGGCGGGGCTACCCGCCTCCCGGCCGTAGTCGTCGTCGAGCCGGACGATGTCGTCCTCACCGGTGTAGTCGCCGCGCTGGACCTCGATCACGACCAGCTCCTCGTCGTGGAGGTTGGCGATGCGGTGGGGCGTACCGATCGGGACGTCGCAGGAGCCGCCCTTCTTGACCTCGAAGGTCTCACCGTCGAGCGTGCACGTGGCCGTGCCCTGCACCACCGCCCAGTGCTCCGCGCGCTGGGCGTGGGTCTGGAGCGAGAGCCGGTGACCCGGGCGCACCTCGATGCGCTTGACCTTGTAGCCCGGACCCTCGTCGAGCACGAACCAGGCGCCCCAAGGCCGCTGCTCGGAATCCATGGCGCAAGCGTCTCACGCGGAGGTCGCCGGTGACACGTCTCAGCAGAGACGGCGACCGGCCCCCGGGAGATCCCGGGGGCCGGTCGGTCAGTCGCGGGCGTGACGCCCGGGTGTCACTCGGCGGAGTCGCCGACCTTCGAGGCCGCGTCGGTGGTCGCCTGCGCGGTCTTCGCGGCGGCCTTCTTGGCCGACGTGGTGGTCGCCTTCGCGCTGGACTTGGCCGAGCTGGAGCGAGCGGTCCTCTTGGCGGTCGACGTCGACTTCTTGACGGTCTTCTTGGCCGTCCTGGCGGCCTGCGTCTTCGTGGTCTTCGCCTTGGCGGTCGTGGTCTGCGCCGCTGCGCGGGCCTCCTGCGTGGTGGGCTGGCGACGGATCCGGCCGACCAGGGTCTCGCCGCGGCGGACCAGCTCGTCGTAGGTCTCGCGGGCGCCGGCGACCTGCTCGTCGACCAGCTTCTGGATGCGGACCGGAAGCTCGCGGGCGTCGGCCTGGAGCGCGGCGAGGCGCTCCTCGACCAGCTTGCGGCGGGCCTGGGCGTCCTTGCCGAGGGTGTCGACCGAGGTCGTCACCGCGCGGGCGGCGCGCTCACGAAGCGCCTGGGGCTGGTAGTCGAGACCGGACACGGTCTTCGAGACGTCCTGCTGCACCGCGAGGGCGCGCTTCTGGGCGTCCGCAACGGCGACGCGGACGGCCTCGACGACACGGTCGGTGGCGCCGACACCGGCGTACACGGGACGGGCGACGGCGTCAGGGAGCTGGGTGGGGATGTCGAACTTCGCCTTGGCCATGATGGCCTCCTTCTGGGTTGGGGCTCGGTGGGGTGGTGGGACTACCGGCATCGGGGCCGGGTGGATCAGGGCGCGTCGTTCCCGGTGTTGAGCGTGATGAAGGACGCGTACACGTCGAGCAGGGTCTGCTTCTGTCGCTCGGTCAGAGCCGGGTCGCCGAGGACGGCGAGCTCGACCGAACCGCCGACTCCCTCGTCCGGGCTGACGATGCCGGCCCGGATGTAGAGCTGCTCGGCGGAGATGCGCAGTGCCTTGGCCAGCTGCTGGAGCACCTCGGCCGACGGACGGCGCAGACCACGCTCGATCTGGCTCAGGTAGGGATTGGACACCCCTGCTTGCTCGGCAAGCTGACGCAGCGACAGTCGCGACGACATGCGCTGCTCACGCAGGTAGTCGCCGAGACTCTCGACGGTCTTGCCGACCTTGCTCCTGGCCACGTCTCCATGGTGCTAGCAACAGCAAGCACTCGCAAGGGTCGAACGTCGTGAGTGCTGTCACATGCCGCCGAAATCCCCGCTACTTCAGGGTTTTCGGGTTCAGCCCAGGTGCTTGCTACATCTAGCACTGGGGGGGAAGGGAGGATCAGCCGAAGATCGCGCGGATCTCGCCGACCGGCTTCCCGCCACCCAGGATCTCGGCGACGCCGGTACGCCGTACCGCCTCCGCGTCGACGCCCGGCTCCTCGAGCACTCCCGAGCGCCGCAGCGCCTCGGCCATCAGCACCGGGCGGACCCGCGCCGCGCCGTCGTCGGTCTTGAGCGCCCACGCGCGACCGTCCGGCAGAGCGACGGCGTAGCACCCCTCGGCACCGGCCTTCCCGATCGCTCCGGGGATGGCCGTGAGCAGTGCGAGCTCGTCCCGTGTCGTGCCCGAGACGTACTTCGGGTGGGCGCGGATGGCCTCCGCAACCCGGGCTGCGTCGGCGTCCTCGCCCCCCGTGGCGTCGACGCCGAGCGCGAGCCGACGGAACGCCGTGGCCAGCCCCGTCAGGGACGTCGAGAAGAGCGGCGCACCACACCCGTCGACGGCGGTCACCACGATCGGCTCGCCCGTCAGGTCGGCGAAGGTCTCGGCGATCGAGCGCTGCAGTGGGTGGTCGGCCTCGCGGTAGGTCTCGATCGGCCAGCCGTTGACGACACAGGTCGCCAGCATCGCGGCGTGCTTCCCCGAGCAGTTCATCAGGATCGGAGCTCGGACCCCGCCCCCGCGAATGACGGCTTCACGGGCTTCGTCGTCGAGCGGATAGTCCGGCGGGGTCTGCAGGTCATCCTCGGAGAGCCCGGCCGAGTCGAGGATCCGGCGTACCCCGTCGATGTGGAACGGCTCGCCGGAGTGCGAGGCGCAGGCCAGCGCCAGCAGCTCCGGGGGCAGGTCCAGACCGAGGCGCACCATCCCCAGCGCCTGGACCGGCTTGTTGCACGAGCGCGGCAGCATCGGCACGTCCACGTCCCCCACGGACCACGCCACCGAACCGTCGTCCGCCAGCGCGACCAGCGACCCGTAGTGGTGACCTTCGACGAAGCCGTTGCGGACGATCTCGGCGACCGGGACGGCGTTCACCGGGCCGGTCGTGCGGACGAGGGGTGAGGCACGCCGCCACAGTAGCGACCGCGCTCTTGCTGCCCGCAGCGGCTGCCGGTGCCACGGGTGGTTGAGAAGGTCGCTGGCCCTCGGTGGTTGAGGAGCGAGCTCTGCGTCTCCGGTGGTTGAGGAGCGAGCCCTGCGTCTCCGGTGGTTGAGGAGCGAGCCCTGCGACTCCGGTGGTTGAGGAGCGAGCTCTGCGACTCCGGTGGTTGAGGAGCGAGCCCTGCGAGCGTCTCGAAACCACCACTCCGGCGGTTGAGACCGGTGGTTGAGGAGCGAGCTCTGCGAGACCGGTGGTTGAGGAGCGAGCTCTGCGAGCGTCTCGAAACCACCACGTCCACCGGCGCGGTCCGGCCCTTCGGGATGATCGGGGATCGGTGGGCGCGGTGGTCTCTTGGTCACGCTGCCCCTTACCCGAGTCTTGTCCCGTCGCTCGCCGTCGGGCTGCTCGCTGGGCTACTCCCCGAAAGAGCCGTCGAAAGAAACTTTGAGAAACTTTCGCCGAGCCTGTGAGCAACCCCGGGTTCCGGGGGTCGGAGTGTCGGTGCCCTCTGATCCAATACGGGTATGGCCAACATCGCACTCCTCGAGACGCCGCCGGACTCTGCGGTCGGAGTGTTGGCTGCTGCCCGCGCCGAACGGCGTGCGGCCGATGCCGCCGAGGCGAACCTGTGTCGGCTGGCGGTGGCCTGGGCGGTGATGCACCCGGCCGACTCGATGAACCCCGACCTCGACACGGCGCCGGCGGTCTATTACGACCAGGGCGGCAACCAGACCGACGTGCAGCTCGCCGGACCCGGGGCACCGTCGGTCGGGGAGTACGCGGTGGCCGAGTTCGCCACCACCATCGGCCTGTCCGAAGGAGCGGGACGGGGGTTCCTCGGCGAGTGTCTCGAGCTGCGCTACCGCCTCCCCCGCCTCTGGAAACGCGTCATGTCGGGGTCGTTGGCGGCGTGGAAGGCCCGCCTGGTGGCCCGGCAGACCATCCGCCTATCGCCCGAGGCCGCCGGGTTCGTCGACCGGCACGTGGCGCCTTCCGCGCACAAGGTCCGGCCCGCACAGCTGGACCGGCTGGTCAACCAGGCCATCGGCCGGTTCATGCCCGACGAAGTCGAACGGCTGGCCGAGGCGTCGTGGGACAAACGCCACCTCACCATTCACGACCAGCTGGTCTCCTTCACCGGCACCATGACCCTCCAGGCCGAGCTCGACATCGCCGACGCCCTCGACCTCGAAACCGCCGTCGCCGCCGGCGCCGCACAGCGCGCCGACCTCGGCTCCACCGAGTCGTTGGACGTGCGCCGCGCCCAGGCCGTCGGCGACCTCGCCCGCGGCCAGCTCCCCCTCGACCTCCTCCCCGACCACCTCCCACCAGACCCTGAGGCTGCCAGCACTCCACCGCGGAAGGCACCGCCGCGGCACGTCGTCCTCTACGTCCACCTGTCTGACGCCGCCCTGCGTGACTCCGATCTCGACCCGGTGGCGCGGATCGAACGCGGCAACGCCCTGGTCACCGTCGAGCAGGTCCGCGCGTGGTGCGGACGCCCCGACACCCAGAT
>DASSTL010000087.1:0-20914 GCA_035707985.1 Nocardioides sp.
GGCCTGGGCCAGGTTCACCCCACCCTGGGCCACCGCGGCAGCCAGGCGGGTCCACCGGCGGTCCAACCCCCGCGCCAAGGCGAGGTCACCGGCCCGCTCCCGCGGGTCGGTCCGGGTCTCCACCGCCAGCCAGGTCGCCACACTGTGGTCCGCGGTCGTCTCCGCGACATCCTCAGCGCCCGCCATCACCCGCAACCGCACTGCGGCCAGCCGGCCCTCCAACCGGTGCAGCCGCCGCAACACCTCCGCCGTCACCGAGGCCGGTAGATACGCCGGTAGATACGCCGGGTCCACGGTCGCCACGTCCGCCAACGCCGCCACGATCGCATCGGCACACGCCACCAGCGGGTGCACCCCGATCGGCTCCACACTCATCCCGGGCACACCTCCGATCGACGTCCGTGCGTGAGTTCTCACGTGTCGATGGCAGCGCGCCCGGTGAGGTGGGCGACCCCTCCCGACTAGGTCGGGGCCGGTCCGGAGCCCCAGTCATCACTATCACTCCGAACTACCCCTATTCGAACACGTGTTCGAACTCCTGTCAAGGGCGGCAGGATGCGTGTGGACAACGCCCGGACCATCGCGAGGAGGCCAGACCTGGGGTCGGCCACCGAGTGACGTACTGTCGCAGACCCCCATCGCCCTCGGCGAGCTCCTGAACGGTGAGGCACCGAAGATCCTGGCCGCGAACCTCCACTTCGCAGCCGCCGACGACGCGACAGAAGCGCCGCCGTTCGACTGCCACAGGCTGTACCCCTCCGGCTGCACCACCTCGCGCAAGGCACTCGACAGCTCGCCGGCGATGACCCGGCAGAAGACACGGCACACGACCCGTGCTGGCAGGCCGCGTCGCCTCGACCCTCACCTCGGCCGTTCGGCGGTCCCGGGTCAGTAGCTGGCCGGCGTGATGATCCAGAGCACCCGCGACTGCTCGGTCGACGGGTTGCGCCACCGGTGGGGGGTGCGACAGTCGAAGGTGGCGGAGTCGCCGACGTACAGGTGGTGGCGCCGGTCGTCGAGATACAGCTCGAGCTCGCCCTCGAGGACCAGCACGCACTCCTCCTCGCCGGCGTGCGTGTGCAGACGCCCACTGCTGCCACGGTGCGGCTCGACCAGGGACTCGAGGATCTCGAGCCGGGTCGCCCAGCTCGGGGTCACCTGGGAGTCGAGCACGCCGCGGCTACGCATGAGGTGACGCTCGTCGCGGCGTACCAACATCGGCTCGGCACTCGGCGCATCCGAGAACAGCGTCGCCATCGTCTCCCCCATCGCCGCGACCAGGCGGGCCAGGGTTGCGACCGTGGGGCTGACGCGGCCGTTCTCGAGCCGGCTGAGGTACGCCGGGGACACGCCCGCCAGGTCGGCGACCTGGCGGGCGGACATCGACTTCTGCTCACGGAGCTGCCGCAGCCGGGGCCCTACCTCGCCGTCGGACGGGGTCGGCACGACGTCGACCGACATGACGCCTCCTCGCCCGATGGCCGTCCGAAGACCGCGTTGACTGATGTAACAACATATCTTGACAGATCTTGCAATGCAGGCATTGACTGCCCGGCAGCCATCCATGCGGAAGAGCCGGAGGAACTGTGTCCATCAACGCCGACGAGCTCGGGGCCACCGAAGCCGCCGAACACACCCTGATCCCCATCCCGGAGCACGCTCGGACCTCCACCGTCGCCCACCAGTTCTGGATCTGGGCGGGCGCCAACATCGCCCCTATCAACTGGGTCCTCGGGGCCCTCGGCATCGCCCTCGGTCTGAGCCTCTGGCAGACGATCGGCGTGCTCGTCATCGGCAATGTGATCGGCATGGCCGTGTTCGGCTTCTTCGTGCTGATGGGCCAGCAGACCGCGGTCAGCCAGATGGTGCTCTCGCGTGCGGCGTTCGGCCGAAGGGGCGCCTACCTCCCCGCACTCATGCAGGGCCTGCTCGCGGTGGGCTGGTGCGCGATCAACACCTGGATCATCCTCGACCTGGTCATCGCACTCTTCGACAAGATCGGCATCCACGGCGGCGACGGCCTCAAGATCACCGTCGCCATCGCGATCATGCTGATCCAGGTCTGGCTCGCCGCCATCGGCTTCCGCGCCATCGCCCGCTTCGAGCGGTGGACCGTGCCGATCACGCTGGTGGTGCTGCTGGCCATGACGATCGTGGCCTGGACCAAGAACGACGTCGACTGGGGGTACGCCGGCGGCGGCCTGCACGGCAAGCTGCTCTGGAGCTCGCTCACGGCGCTGATGACCGCGATCGGCATCGGCTGGGGCATCACCTGGTTCGCCTATGCCTCGGACTACTCGCGCTTCGTCTCGCTGGACGTGCCGCGCCGCAAGCTCTACGTCGGCAGCGTGCTCGGCCAGTTCATCCCGACCGTGTGGCTGGGCATCTTCGGCGCCACGCTGGCGACGGTGACCCAGGAGGTCGACCCAGGACAGCTGGTCGTCGACTCGTTCGGCGCCCTCGCCGTCCCCGTCCTGCTGCTGGTGATCCACGGCCCGATCGCCACCAACGTGCTGAACATCTACTCCTGCGGGCTGTGCGCGCAGACCCTCGACTGGAAGGTGGACCGGCGCGCCCTGTCGCTCGGCGTCGGCGTGCTGGCCACCCTGTTCACGATCTACCTGATCCTCAACGGCGACTTCGCCTCGAACCTCGACGGCTGGCTGGCCGGTCTGGTGACCTGGGTGGCGCCGTGGGGCGCGATCATGCTCGTCTACTACTACGCGATCGCCAAGCAGCGGGTGGACGTCAACGCGCTCTTCGAGCCGCCCGGGTCGTCGAAGGTGCCCGACATCGTGTGGGAGGCGATCATCCCGTTCCTGCTCGGCATCGTGGCCACGTGGATGTTCGAGTACGGCATCCCGAGCTACCTCCAGGGCCCGATCGCGAAGAACTTGGGCGGGATCGACCTGTCCTGGCTGGCCGGGGCGATCGTCGCCGGCGGTCTGTCGTGGCTCGCGCTGTCGCGACGCCCGGCGCCCTCCCCGACGGTTCCCGCCGAGGCCTGACGGCGTGATGGCGGACGGGGACCAGCCCACCACGCACGACGTCACCCTGCCCGCCGCTCCGGTCACCTGGCCGGACGGCCGCCAGGCGGCGGCGTTCCTCGGCTTCGACATGGACGCCGAGGACGTCGCCCTCACCGTCGACCCCGAGAGCCGGCACCGGCTCTCGGCCATGTCCCACCAGGCGTACGGCCCCCTGACCGGGATGCCGCGCGTCCTCGACCTGTTGAAGCGCCACGAGCTGCGGGCGACATTCTTCTGTCCCGGCTACACGGCCGAGCGCTACCCCGACCTGCTCCGACGGGTGCGCGACGAGGGGCACGAGATCGCCCACCATGGCTACCTGCACGAGGCCATCGCCGGCATGAGCCCCACCCAGGAGGCCGACGTGCTCGACCGCGGCCTCGACGCCCTCGAGCGCGTGGTCGGGCTGCGCCCCGTGGGCTACCGCGCCCCGATGTGGGAGACGACGTACGCCACGGCGCAGCTGCTGCTCGACCGCGGCTTCCGCTACGACTCGAGCCTGATGGACAGCGACCTCCCCTACGAGCTCGCCGAACGGCCGGGCGACGGCGCCCGCAGCATCGTCGAGATCCCGGTCGCGTGGGCGCTCGACGACTGGGAGCAGTTCGCCTTCGTGCCCGACCTGTTCGGCCCGGGCGTGATCGAGGATCCCGAGAAGGCCCTCTCGCTGTGGACCGGCGAGCTCACCGAGGCCCATCGCCACGGCTCGTGCTTCACACTCACCATCCACCCCTTCCTGAGCGGCCGGTACGGTCGCCTCCGGGCGCTCGAGACCCTGGTCGAGACGATGGAGTCCCTGCCGGGCCTGTGGCTCGCGACCGGCGCCGAGATCGCCGACCACGTCCGCTCGCTCGACCTGACCCCCCGCGTCTTCCCCCAGCCGGAGATCCGATGACCACACCCGAACCACCCGAACCACCCTTCGGCCCCGTCGACGGCACGCAGGTCCCGCGGTACGCCGGCGCCCCGACCTTCGCCCGGCTCCCCCGCATCGACGAGGTCGGCCGGTTCGACATCGCGGTGCTCGGCGCGCCCTTCGACGGCGGCGTCTCGTTCCGGCCCGGAGCGCGCTTCGGGCCGAGCGCGATCCGCCAGGCGTCGCGGCACCTGCGTCCGGCGTACAACCCGGCCCAGGACGTTTCGCCGTACGCCGTGCTCCAGGCGGTCGACGCGGGTGACGTGCCGTGCAACCCGTTCGACATCGACGCCGCGCTCCAGCAGGTGGACGACGGCGTCGCGGAGGTGCTCGCCTCCGACGGCCGGTTGGTGATGCTCGGCGGTGACCACACCATCGCCCTCGGCGGCCTGCGCGCGGTCGCCCGGCACCACGGACCGGTCGCGCTGATCCACTTCGACGCCCACCTCGACACCTGGAACAGCTACTTCGGCGCCGACCGCACCCACGGAACGATCTTCCGGCGCGCCCACGAGGAGGGCTTGCTGATCCAGGAGGCCGGCACCCATGTCGGCATCCGTGGGCCGCTCTACAGTGCCCAGGACCTGGTGGACGACGCCGGCTTCGGCTTCTCGGTCATCCGGGCCGACGACGTCGACCGGCTCGGCGTCGACGAGGTCGCCGACCGGGTACGCCGACGGGTGGGTGACAACCCGGTCTACCTCTCGATCGACATCGACGTGCTGGACCCCGCGTTCGCCCCCGGCACCGGCACGCCGGAGATGGGCGGCCTGAACTCCCGCGAGCTGCTCGCGCTGGTGCGCGCACTCCCCCGCGACCAGATCGTCGCCTCCGACCTGGTGGAGGTCAGCCCGCCGTACGACCACGCCGAGATCACGTCACTGGCGGCGGCCACACTGGGCTACGAGATCTGCAGCCTGATGGCGCGACCCGAAGGGGGCCCTTCGTGATCGACCTGCTGGTCCGCGACGTCCGCGTGCCCGACGACTCCGACGTCCTGGCGGCCGTCGACCTGCACGTCGAGGGCGGCCGGATCGTCGCCGTCGTCCCGCACACGGACGAGACGGTCGCCAGCCACGAGGTCGTCGACGGAGCCGGCGCCTGGGCCTCCGCGCCCTACGTCGAGCCGCACGTGCACCTCGATGCCGCGCTCACCGCCGGCCAGCCGCGCTGGAACAAGAGCGGGACCCTCTGGGAGGGCATCGCCTGCTGGGCCGAGCGCAAGCCGATGCTCACGCGCGACGACGTGATCGGCCGCGCCGAGCAGACCCTGCGGTGGTACGCCGCCAACGGCACCCTCCACGTGCGCAGCCACGTCGACGTCACCGACCCGTCGCTGGTCGCGCTCGACGCGCTCCTCGAGGTGCGCGACCGGGTGCGTGATGTCGTGAACCTCCAGCTGGTCGCCTTCCCGCAGGAAGGCATCTGCTCGTTCCCGGACGGCGAGGAGCTGGTCACCGAGGCCGCGCGTCGGGGTGTCGACGTGATCGGGGCGATCCCCCACTTCGAGGACACGCGTGAGGACGGCGTGCGCTCCGTCGAGCTCGCCGTCGACCTGGCCGAGCGGCACGGCCTGCGCGTCGACGCCCACTGCGACGAGATCGACGACGAGCAGTCTCGCTTCGTGGAGGTGCTGGCCACGCGCGCGGCGCGCTCGGGCCTGCGTGAGCGCGTGACCGCCAGCCACACGACCGCCATGGGGTCCTACAACCCGGCGTACAGCTACAAGCTCCACCGGATCCTCGCGCGCTCGGGCATCAACATGGTGAGCAACCCGATGGTCAGCCTGCACCTGCAGGGGCGCTTCGACGGCTATCCCAAGCGCCGCGGTCTGACCCAGGTCAAGGAGCTCCTGGCCGCCGGGGTCAACGTCGCGTTCGGCCACGACGACGTGATGGACCCGTGGTACCCGCTCGGCACGGCCAACGCCCTCCAGGTCGCCCACGTCGGCACCCACGCGGCACAGATGCTCTCGCGCGACGAGATCGCCGAGACGTTCGAGATGGTGACGTCCCGCGCCGCCGCGGTCCTCGGTCTCGGCGAGGACGAGTACGGCGTCCGCGTCGGGGCGCCCGCCAGCTTCGTGCTGCTGCCCGCAACCGACGGGTACGACGCCGTGCGACGCCAGGTCCGGCCCACCCACGTGGTCTCGCACGGTCGCGTCGTGGCGACGACGCCGCCGGCGGTCACCACCCTGAGCTGGCCCGGCGAGGACCCGCGGCCGGTCGCCTTCACGCCCGCCTGACCTCGCCCGGGCTCGAACCGCCGAGCCGGAAGCCGGGCCGGAACACACGACCGCCCCGCCGGCACGGAACGGCACGGCAGGGCGGTCGGCATGGTGGGCCGCGGCTAGGGGGGTGCCACGATCCCGTCGTCAGACGACCCCGAGATCCGGCGAGGGGGGATTGCCGGTCGGTGCCGTCCGACGAAGTCTCAAGAAGAGGTTAAGCGCTTGCCCGGCCGGATGCGAAATCTTCGGCACATTCTCCGCAAGAAGGGGTCGTCCGACGCGCCGCAAGGAGGGCGGCGAGAGGCTCAGACGAGCTCGAACATCACCGAGCGGGACTTGATGTCGGCCTGCGTGAGCCGCACATCGGCCTCGGTGCCCAGCGGCAGCTTCCCGCGGGACGTGACCCGGGCCTCGACCGCGGGATCCTGGATCGTGACGCGCCCGCGGGTCTCGTCCTTCTCGTCCACGTCGGTCACCACCGCCTCGAAGGTCTCCCCCACCCGGGTGTGCAGGATGCCCGCCTCGACCAGGTCGAGCACCATCGACTCGTACTGGGAGGCCCGACGTCCGGCGTCCTTCATGACTTCGGGGATCTGCGAGAGCTTGGCGCGCACCCAGTCCGGCACCTCGGTGCCGGCGCACAGCGCGACGCAGATCTCCCCGGCGTACCGGTCGCCGAGCCGACGGAGCGGCGCCGTGACGTGTGCGTACTCCGAGGCCAGCGCGGCGTGGACCGGGTCGGCCGGCACCTCGCCGTCGAAGGCGACGTACCCGCTGCCGCGGAGCAGCCGCGCGCAGGCGGTGATCATCGCCGCCTCGGCCGGTTTGCGGGAGTCGAGTCCGCGGATGAAGTCGGGGTAGAGCTGCTCGGCCGGCCACTCGAGGTGCAGGGCTCGGGCGACGCGGTGGAGGCGCTGGATGTCGTGGGCCTGGGGCGGTGGCAGCGTGCGCAGCAGGCCGACCCGGGCGTAGACCATGAGCGAGGCCGCCGCGAAGCCCGTCAGCATCGAGATCTGGGCGTTCCACGTCTCGGCCGGGATCATCGATCGGAACTCCAACGACCACTCGTCGCCGGTCACCTCCACCTCCTGCTCGGGCAGCGGCAGGGAGATGCCCCCGCGCGCGGCCTCGCGTCGGAGCCGGAGCTCGCCGACCTCCTTGAGCAGCTTGAGGACCTCGTCGGCGGAGCCGTCGTCGACGGCGCGCTGGACGCCGGCGTAGTCGAGCTTCTGGCGCGAACGCACGCGCGCGCGCTCGACGTGCACATCCGTGCCCTCCCCCGTCTCGTCGACGTGGATGGTCCACAGCAGGGCCGGCCGCTCCCGGTCCGGGAGCAGCGAGGCCGCGCCCTCGGACAGCGAGGTGGGGTGCAGCGGGACCTTCGAGTCGGCGCCGTACAGCGTCTCGCCGCGCTCGTGCGACGCGACGTCGACCGGGTCGTCCGGGGTGACGAAAGCGGCGACGTCGGCGATCGCGTAGTGCACGACGTAGCCGGAGCCGTCGCGCTCGATGTGCAGTGCCTGGTCGAGGTCCATCGAGGAGGCGGGGTCGATGGTGACGAAGGGAATGTCCGTGCGGTCGAGGTCGGGCAGACGTGGGGCGGCGGCCGCCGCGGCGGCCGTCTCCTCGACCTCGGCGGGGAACTCCGGCGTCACCTCGAGCTCGGACTGGATCCGCGCGATACCGGCACGCAGGGACTGCGCGGCGACCTCGTCTCGTGCGTGGACCCGTACCACTCGGCTCGAGGACATGCCTCCACCTTAGTGATCGGCGACGCTCGGTAGCCTCGGCCCGTGCTGATCCTGCTCCCGCCCAGCGAGGGCAAGACCACACCACGCCGGGGCAAGCCGGTGGATGTCGAGGTCGGTCCGCTCGCGGAGGCCCGGCGGGAGGTGCGCGACGCGCTGGTCGCGCTCTGTCGCGGACCCGAGGACCGGGCCATCGGGTCGCTCGGGCTGAGCCCCGGCCAGGTCGAGGACGTCCGGTCGAACGCACGTCTCGCCGAGCTGCCGTCGGCACCGGCCGAGCGCGTCTACAGCGGCGTGCTGTACGACGCCCTCGGGCTCACCACCCTCGATGCCTCGGCGCACCGGCGAGCGCTGGCCCGGGTCGCGATCATCTCCTCGCTCTACGGCGTCGTGCGGCCCGGCGAGCGGATCACGGCGTACCGGCTCGGCGGCGCCGTGAACCTGCCCGGCCTCGGCGTCGTCGCGGCCCACTGGCGTCGGCACCTCGACCCGGTCGTGCGCGAGATGGCCGGCACGGGGCTGGTGGTCGACCTGCGTTCGTCGACGTACGCCGGCTTCTGGCGCCCGTCGGCCGAGCTCGCGCGGCGCGTGGTGACGGTGCGCGTCCTGCACGAGGTGGGCGGCCGGCGTCAGGTGGTCAGTCACCTCAACAAGGCGACCAAGGGGCGCCTCGTGCGCGCCGTGCTCGAGGACGGGCGGGACGCCCGCTCGCCGGCGGCGTTCGCCACCCTGCTGACCGACCTGGGCTGGCAGGTGGAGCCCGGCCCCGTCACCAAGACCGGCACTCAGCTGGACGTGGTGGTCAGCGAGCTCTGAGGCCGCTCACCAGTGCTGCGGGTCGAGCATCTGCCCGGCGCCCGGCGCCTGCGCGTTGTAGAGGCGCAGCGATGCGCGGATGCCGCCACTCCCCGCCTCGCCGAAGAACGACACGACGCTCACCGACGCCGTCGAGAGCTCCATCCGGAACAGCGACTCGAGCGGCGCGTCGACCGCGTGCGCGACCAGAACCTTGATCGGCGTCACGTGGCTCACCACCACCACGGTCTTGCCGGCGTGCTGCTCCAGCACTCGCGACAGCCCGTCGAGGACCCGCTTCTCGACGTCGCGGAAAGACTCCCCGCCACCACCCGGCGCGACGTCGAGGGACCCGAGCCAGGACTGGATCTCGTCCGGCCGCTGCTGCTGCACCTCGTCGAAGGTCATCCCGTCCCACGTGCCGAACTCCATCTCCGCGAATCCCGGCTCCTCCTGGAGAGGAACCTCGAGGCGCTCGGCCAGGATCTCGGCCGACTCGCGGGTGCGGCGTACGGGCGAGGTGACGACGACGTCGACCGCCTCCCCGATCGGCGACAGCCACTCCGCGACCTCGCGCACCTGTGCGCGACCCTCGTCGGTGAGACCCGGGTTGCTGCTCGCCAGCCCGCCGGAGAACCGCTTGGACGCGGTCAGCTCGGTCGCCCCGTGCCGCACCAGGACCAGCGTCGTGACGGGTCCGCCGGGGGGTGACCAACCACGCGCCGCCGTGCTCTCCGCCTCCTCGACCGCGGACTCGTCGACCGGGGTCTCCTCGACCACGGGAAGCTCCGGCTCGTCCGGCTCGGCCGAGTCGGTGTGGAAGGTGACCCCGGAGCGCTTGCCGTCGAGGGCCTCGTTGGCGAGCCGGTCGGCGTGCTTGTTCTGCTCGCGGGCGACCCAGGTGTACGTCGTCCCGGACGGCGCCAGCCGGTTGGCCTCGAGCGCCAGCGGCTTCATGTCCGGGTGTTTGATCTTCCAGTTGCCGCTCATCTGCTCGACGACGAGCTTGGAGTCCATCCGGACCTCGATGTCGGCCTCGGGTGCGACGGTCCGCGCCATCGTCAGCCCCGCGATCAGCCCGCGGTACTCCGCGACGTTGTTGCTGGCGGTCCCGATCGCCGTGCCGTCCTCGGCGAGCACCCGGCCCGTGTCGGCGTCCTTGACCAGCGCGCCGTACGCCGCCCGGCCGGGGTTGCCGCGGGAGGCGCCGTCCGCCTCGACGATCACTCGGCGGATGTGATCGCTCACAACCCGCTCTCGGTGGTGCGGACCAGGATCCGGCTGCACTCCTCACAGCGGATCACGTCGTCGTCGGCAGCCGCCCGGATCGTCGCGAGCTCGGCGTTGTCGAGGGCGAGCATGCACCCACCGCACTGCCGGGCGCGCAGCAGAGCGGCTCCCACGCCGCCCTTGCTCTCACGCAACCGGTCGTAGAGGGCCAGCAGGTCGGCCGGCAGCTCGCTCGCCAGCGGCCCGCGCTCGGCCTCCAGCTCGCCGAGGGACTGGTCGATCTCCGCCACCTTGGCATCACGGGCCGCGGTCGTCTGCTCGATCTCCTTGGCGACGTCGGTGAGCTGGGCGGTGAGGGACTCGAGGGTGCGCTGGGCCTCCTCGAGCCGCTCCATGACCTCGATCTCGTCGTCCTCGAGCGAGGTGATCCGACGCTCGAGCGAGACCATCTCCTGCTGCATCCGCTGGATGTCCTTGGGGTTGCTGACCAGCCCCTGGTCGAGGCGCTGCTGGTCGCGCTCGCGACGCGCCTTCACCTGCTCCACGTCGGCGTCCACCTTGGCCTGCTCGGCCGTGAGGTCCTCCACCGCGATGCGGGCGTCCTGCGCCTCGCCCTCGAGACGGCCCCTGGTCTCCTCCAGCTCGACGAGCCGGGCGTGCTCGGGCAGGGAGCGACGTTGGTGGCGGAGCTGGTCGGCGCGCGAGTCCAGGTCCTGGAGGTCCAGCAGTCGTACCTGGGCTGACGAGTCGGCCTTCACACACTCTCCTCGGGCTGTCCGGGTCGGTCGTTCGGCATGGTCATGCCCGGGCCTGCCACACGTCGGTACAGATCGTGCTCACCCGGACCTCCACCGTATCGCCCAGGGCCTCACCCAGCCGCGTCGCCAGCTCGGGCAGCCAGGTCCACTCCGCCGCCCAGTGGCTGACGTCGAGGAGCCCGGGGCCGCCCTTCTCCAGGAACTCCGACGCCGGGTGGTGGCGCAGGTCGCTGGTCACGTAGACGTCCGCCTCGGTCGCGAGCACCTGCGCGAACATGTCGTCGCCGGCACCACCCATCACCGCGACCCGATGCACGACACGGTCGGGATCTCCCCCGACCAGGACCCCGCGTGCGGTGGGAGGCAGCGCGTCCGCCACCTGCTCGGCGTACCGGCCCAGCGTGGTCTCGTCGACGTCACCCACCCGGCCCATTCCGGTCGACGACGTCCCGGGGTCGGCGAGCTCGAGGACGTCGTAGGCCACCTCCTCGTAGGAGTGCGCCGCGAGCACCGCCCGGATCACCTCGGTACGCCGGTGCCGGGGCATCAGCGCCTCGATCCGCAGCTCGTCGGTGACCTCGAGCCGTCCGACGTCGCCGACTGCCGGCTGCGCGCCGGGCAGCGGGCGGAAGCGGCCCTCCCCCGCCACGGTGAACGAGACGGTGTCGTAGGCGCCCACGTGTCCGGCCCCGGCGGCGTGCATGGCGGCTCGGACGGCCTCGGCGTCGCTCGCGGGCGCGAAGACCACGATCTTGTCGAGCGCAGGACCTCGCGCCTCGATCGGCGTGACGTCACGCAGACCGAGCGCCCGGGCCAGCGCGTCGGAGACGCCCGGCTGGGCGCGGTCGGCGTTGGTGTGCGCCGTCAGCAGGCCGCAGCCCGCGCGGGTGAGGGTCGCGAGGGTGCGACCCTTGGGCGTGGTCTCGGCGACGCCGTGGACGCCGCGCAGGAACAGCGGGTGGTGGGTCACCAGCAGGTCGGCGTCCCAGCCGGCAGCCTCGCGCGCCGTTTCCAGGACCGGGTCGACCGCGAGCAGGATCCGGCGTACCTCGGCTGCGGGGTCGCCCGCGGCGAGCCCCACGGCGTCCCAGGACTCGGCCGTGTCGGGCGGGTACCAGCCGTGGACCAGGTCCACCACCTGAGCCAGTGTGGTCACGGAGCCGACTCTAGAGTCACTCGCTCTAGTTCACCTGCCGCTCGCGGCCCTCCCAGTACGGCGCGCGGAGCTTGAACTTCTGGAGCTTGCCGGTCGCGGTGCGGGCGAGGACGTCGCGGAACTCCACCGACGTCGGCGCCTTGTAGCGGGCGACCCTGCCCTTGACGTACTCGATGAGCTCGACCTCGGTCAGGTTCGACCCCTCGGCCTTCACCACCAGTGCCTTGATGGTCTCGCCCCACTTCTCGTCTGGTACGCCGATCACGGCGACCTCGGCGACGTCCGGGTGGCTGAAGATGGCGTCCTCGACCTCGATGGACGAGACGTTCTCGCCGCCGGTGATGATGACGTCCTTCTTGCGGTCGGAGATGTTGAGGTAGCCGTCGTCGTCGATGAACCCGCCGTCGCCGGTGTGGAACCAGCCGCCGGCGAGCGCCTTCGCGGTCTCCTCCGGCTGCTCCCAGTAGCCCTCGAGGCAGACGTTCGAGCGGGCCAGGACCTCGCCCTCGTGGTCGACCTGGAGGCCCACCCCGATGGCCGGCGTCCCCGCGCGGACCAGCTTCGCGGCCTTCTCCTCGGGGGCGAGGTCGTCCCACTCCGAGCGCCCGCGGTTGATCGTGAGCAACGGCGAGGTCTCGGTGAGCCCGTAGATCTGGATGAACTCCCAGCCGAGCTCGGCCTCGACCCGCGCGACGGTCTTGGTGGGCGGCGGGGCGCCCGCCACGATGATCCGCGTCCGGTCGCGCCCCGGCAGGTCGCCGCCGTGCTGCTCCTTCCACTGCGGGGCGGCGTCAAGCACCGCGGCCACGACGGCAGGCGCCGCACACATCACGGTCACGCCGTACTTCTCGACGCGGCGCAGGATCTCGGTGCCGTCGACCTTGCGCAGCGCGACCTGGGGGACGCCGCACCCGGTCATCGCGAACGGCATGCCCCAGCCGTTCGCGTGGAACATCGGCAGCGTGTGCAGGTAGACGTCGCGGTCGGTCACGCCGGCGTGGAGCGCGAAGGTGAGGGCGTTGGTCCAGATGTTCCGGTGCGTGATCTGCACGCCTTTCGGGCGTGCGGTCGTGCCGGATGTGTAGTTGATGGTGGCCGTGGCGTTCTCGTCGGGCTCCCACGCCCGCGACTCGACGCCCTCGGCGAAGAGGTCGTCGTCGTCCCCGAGCACGAACACGTGCTCGGCCTCGAGGTCGGCCAGGACCTCCTTGAGCTCGGGGTCGACGTACACCACCCGCGAGCCCGAGTGCTGGACGATGTACTGCACCTCGTCGAACGAGAGACGGAAGTTCACCGGCACGAGGATCCGGCCGTAGCCGCACACGCCCCAGAACGCCGTGAACAACCGGGCGCTGTTGTGCGACACGATCGCGACGCGGTCGCCCACGTCCAGCCCGAGCTGGTCGTGCCGCGCCGCCATGGCACGCGCCAGCTCGCCGACGCGTCGATAGGTCAGCTCGCCCAGGGACGGCGCGGGCTGCTCGGGTTCGTCCGCGATGCCGAGGCGGTCGCCGTAGACGGCCAGCGCACGGTCGAGGAAGTCGTTGACGCTGAACGGGACGATCATGCGCGAAATCTAACCCCGGTACGCCGGATCGGGCTCCTTGCTTGCCGAAGCATGGACTGCGGACCCCCGCCCGGGAAGAGAGGCGTCCCACGCACAGCGGAAGCCGACGTGGCTCATCCCGGTGTCGATCGGCTGCGGACGCCGCGCTGCCGGACCGCTGCGCCATGCCCCGCCGCGCACGATGAGATAGACGAATGCCGTGAGGAACGGGAAGACGATCAGACAGAGGAGCCAGAGCGCCTTGCCCCCCCGGACGTCGAGCGGTCGCGGACGAGATCGCCGAGGATGTTGAACATCATCATCAGGTAGGCGATGAACGCGAACGACACGACGATGAACCAGATGATGTCCCAGAAGCTCATGATCTCTCCTGTCGGTTGAGGAGTACGGACACGCCGACCACCACCCAGCGCACGAGAAGGGGCATCAGCACAGCCACAGCGTCACGATCGGCGCTCGTCTCGACGTCACCCGCATCGGGTGAATCCGGACCGCTCGGTCCCGGAGACGGGATGCTCGCCGCGGCATGCTTGTCGGGGCCGGATCCACGCGGTGGGCGCAAAGGGACTCGAACCCCTGACATCCTCCTTGTAAGGGAGGCGCTCTACCAGCTGAGCTATGCGCCCTCGTCCCCGGCGGTCGGGGTCGAGCGCGGGACAGACTACGGGAGCACGCCCCGTGCACCCCAACCCCGCGGACCGCACCGCGAACGCGCTAGACGACGCCGCTGAGCACGAGCACGCAGAGCAGCCCCATCACCGAGATCACCGTCTCCATCACCGACCACGAGCGGATGGTCTGGCCCACGGTCATCCCGAAGTACTCCTTGACCAGCCAGAAGCCCGCGTCGTTGACGTGGGAGAAGAACAGCGAGCCGGCGCCGATGGCGAGGACCAGCAGCGCGAGGTGGGTGTCGGTGAGGTCGGCACCCAGCGGACCGACGATGCCGGCGGCGGTGACAGTGGCAACCGTCGCCGATCCGGTGGCCAGACGGATGCCGACCGCGACGAGCCACCCGAGCAACAGGACGGACAGGTGGGAGTCCTTCGCGTGGTCCGCGATCACGCCGGCCACCCCCGAGTCGGACAGCTCCTGCTTGAAGCCACCGCCGGCCGCCACGATCAGCATGATCGACGCCACCGGCGGCAGACCCGCGCCCAGCGAGTCGTTGATCTCCCGCCGGTTCATGCCTGACTGCCGACCGACCGTCATCATGGCGACCAGGACGCCCACGAGCAGAGCGACCGTGGGCTCACCGACGAAGTCGAGGATGTTTCGTCCCGTCGTTCCGTCGTCCAAGACGAGCTCGCCGACCGCCCGGATCAGCATCAGCAGCACGGGCAGCACGATCGCGAGCACGGCCATCGCGAACGTCGGCGTACGCCGGCGCTCACCGCCGTCCGCAGCCCGCTCCCCGTCGGCTCCGTCGCCCGCAACGCCTTCCTGCCGCTCCTCCATGTCCTGCGCCGCAGCGCCTTCAGGGTGGGGCGAGTCGATCGGCACCCACCGGTTGATCGCCAGCGCGAGGAGAGGTCCGGAGACGACGAGGGTCGGGACGGCGACGATCAGGCCGAAGATCAGGGTCAGTCCGAGGGGCGCGTCGAGCAGATCGATCGCCGTCAGCGGACCCGGGTGCGGCGGCACCAGACCGTGCAGGATCGACAGACCCGCGAGGGCCGGGATCCCTACCAGCATCAGCGACACCCGGGTGCGGAGCGCCACCAGCACGACGATCGGGACCAGGATCACGACCCCGATCTCGAAGAACATCGGCAGCCCGATGATGGCGGCGATCAGGGCCATCGCCCACGGCAGGCGACGCGGTCCTACTCGGTCGACGATCGCGTCGACGATCCGGTTCGCACCACCTGAGTCCGCGAGCAGCTTGCCCAGCATGGCCCCGAGCGCGATCAGCAGCCCGACTCCCCCGAACGTGTCACCGACGCCGGTGATGAAGCTCTCCAGCGCATCCTCGGGTGGCACCCAGGCGACGGCGGCCAGCACCGCCGTGCCGAGCATCAGCCCGAGCAGGGGGTGGAACTTCGCCAGCACGATCAGCAGGACCACGGTCGCGATACCGAGCACGGCGGCCAGCAGCAGCTGGGTGTCTCCGGCGTCGCTCAGGGCCGCCATCGGGACGTTCCGCACCGGCGAGAGCAGGGTGGTCATCGGGATTCTCCTTCCGAGAGGCCGAGCGCCTCGAGCGCCTCGGCCAGGACTTGGTCCGGGTCTCCCGTCGCCGACACGACGACACCGGGCTCGTCGTCGGCCAGCGGCTCGAGGGTGGCGAGCTGGCTGGGCAGCAGCGACGCCGGCATGTAGTGCCCCTGGCGCTTCTCGAGCCGTTCCCTGAGGATCTCCTCGGGGGCGTCGACGTGGATGAACCGCAGGCCGGGCCGGCCGGAGCGCAAGCGGTCGCGGTAGATGCGTCGCAACGCCGAGCAGGTGAGCACGGCGTTCTCACCCGCTCGGCCGCGCTCGTCCAGCCACTGACCGATGGCGTCGAGCCAGGGCCACCGGTCCTCGTCGGTCAGCGGCTCGCCGCGCGACATCTTCTCGACGTTGGACCTGGGGTGGAGGTCGTCACCCTCTTGGAACCGCCAGTGCATGCGCTCGGCCAGGCCCTTGCCCAGGGTGGTCTTGCCACTTCCAGAGACACCCATCACCACGACGAACACGGGGGCGCTCATGAGAAGGCCGTACCCGGCACCTGCCGGTTCAGTCCACGAACGGGATCTGCCCCGGAAATGAGAAGAGTCGAGCCGCTGGCGTCTCGGGTCACCAGCGGCTCGACGGGTAAAACCTTAGCGAGCGGACCCTGACGTGCCAACACGCGCTGGCCGAAACAATTGAAAATGACCTGACTGGTCTAGGCCAGGTGGTGCAGGTGAGCCAGGTGGTCGTCCAGGTCGCGACCGTCGGAGAGCTGGTTGTGGACCGCCCATCGGACGATGCCGTCCCGGTCGATCGCGAACGACGACCGCCGTGCCACGCCCAGCTCCTCGTCGAAGACGCCGTACGCCGAGGCCACGGCGCCGTGCGGCCAGAAGTCACTGAGCAGCGGGAAGTTGAGGCCGTCGGTGTCGGCGAAGACCCGCAGGGAGTACGTCGGGTCGGTGGAGATCGCGAGGACCTCGGTGTCGAAGGTCAGGAACTCGTCGAGCCGATCGCGGATCCCGGCCATCTCCGACGTGCACACGTTGGAGAACGCCCAGGGGTAGAACACCAGCGCGACCGCCTTGGTCCCTCGGAAGGACGACAGCGTCACGTCCTGCCCGAACTGGTCACGCAGGGTGAAGTCCGGGGCGGGCATGCCGACGGCCGCCCCGGGTGCGGGCACGTCAGTCGAGTTCGGTGAGCTCACGCTTGAGAATCTTGCCAGTCGCGTTCCGGGGAAGCTCATCCAGGAACACGATCTCGCGCGGAACCTTGTAGCGAGCGAGGTTCTGGCGGACCCAGTCCTTGAGCTCCTGCTCGCTCGGACGCGGCTCGGAGGTCACCACGAAGACGCGCAGCCGCTGGCCGAACTGCTGGTCCGCGACACCGACCGCGGCGACCTCGACCACGCGCTCGTGCCGCGCCAGGCAGTTCTCGACCTCCTGGGGGAAGACGTTCTCGCCACCGGAGACGATCATCTCGTCGTCGCGCCCCTCGACGTAGAGGCGGCCGTCCTGGTCGAAGCGCCCGACGTCCCCGGACGACATCAGTCCGTCGACCACCTCCTTCGACTCCTTCTCACCGTCCGGGCCTCCGGTGTAGCCCTCGAACAGGAGGCTGTTCCCGACGAAGATCCGTCCGGACCGCCCGGTCGGCACCTCGCGGCCCTCGTCGTCGAGGATCTTCACGACCGTCGCCCACGGCGGCTTGCCGGCGGACGAGGGCGCCGCACGTAGGTCTCGCGGGGTCGCGATCGAGGCGTAGGCCACCTCGGTCGACCCGTAGATGTTGTAGAGGTTGTCGCCGAAGCGGTCCATCCAGTCCAGCGCCAGGTCGCCCGGCAACACCGAGCCCGACGCCGCGGTCACCTTCAGCGACGGCAACGGGTAGCGGTCGAGGGTCTCCTCCGGCAGCTCCAGGATCCGCTGGAGCATCACCGGGATGACGACCAGGGAGTCGCAGCGCTCCTCCGCGGTCGCGGCCAGGCAGCTCTCGGGAAGGAACCGGCGACGCAGGACGACGGTCGAGCCGAGCAGCATGGACAAGGCCAGGTGGGCGAACCCCCACGTGTGGAACAGCGGGGCCGCGACATGCGTGCGCCAGCCGTAGCGCAGCGGCATCCGGGACATCAGCGACACCGCGGCCCCGAGCCCTGCCTCGCTTCTGGGTGCACCCTTCGGGGTGCCGGTCGTCCCGGAGGTCAGGATCACGATGCGCGAGTGGCGCGCGGGCGGCGCGACGTCGGCGTCGTCGTACGCCGGGATCAGCGACTCCATGGAATCGAGGTCGGACTTCCCGTCGACCCAGCCGAGCACGCGTACGCCGGCGTCCGCGCCCGCGAGCAGTCCGGTGAACTCTTCGTCGTGCACCACCGCCGAGGGCCGCTCCCTGTCGAGCACGTCGACGAGCTGGGGGCCGGCGAACGCGGTGTTCAGCAGGAGGATGTCGGCCCCGAGCTTGGCGGTCGCGATGCAGGCGTCGACGAAGCCGCGGTGGTTGCGGCACATGACGGCGACGCTGTCGCCCTGTTTCACGCCGCGGTCCGCCAGGGCGCGGGCGAGGGCGTTGGAGCGTCGATGGAGCTCGCCGAAGGTCAGCTCGCCGAGCTCGTCGACGACGCCGAGCCGGTCGGGATCCCGGATCGCCATCACGGTGAAGCCGCCCGCGGGGCCGGTGCCCCACTCCCGGAGCGCCTTGGTGATCCGCGCGATCGCCGCGGGCGAGAGGGGGCGGACGACGCCGGAACCGCCGAGCACGCGGGCCGGCGCCCCGACCGCGCCCGCGAGGTCGTGGGTACGTCGCAACCCCCGCTGCACCGACTGCTGCAGTGTCCGGTTCACGACCGGAAAACTCCCGAGTGGGCGAGGAGTCACGCAGGTGTCTTCGGCGTGACGAGTCGCGTGGCGGCCCAGTCCTTGCTGACCGCCGCGGTCGTGGTCTGGGCGAGGCCGGCGATGGGCGCCGCCTCGGCGATGTCGGCCGGGTCGACGGCGTTGGCTCGACCGACCTTCGGGGTGAGCAGCCAGATGACTCCGCCACCGACCAGGTCGGTGAGCGAGTCGACGAGGCCGTCGACGAGGTCGCCGTCCTCGTCGCGCCACCACAAGATCACGACGTCCACGACGTTGCCGTAGTCACCGTCGACCATGTCGGAGTCGATGGCGTCCTCGATCGCGACCCGGAGGTCATCGTCGGTGTCGGTGTCCCACCCGAGCTCTTGGACGACCATGCCCTTGCTGAGGCCGAGCCGCGCGGCCGGACCAGCAGGTGCGTCGGTAGGGGTGGAACCGCCACCAGCGGTCGCGCTCAACGAACTCCTCCAGACGATCGGCGCCGAGGGACAGGGGCGTCTCCCGGCTCGGTGGGCAGTAGTCCAGCGGACTCCGCTCCCTTGTGCAAGCCTCCCTTACCGGCGGGTAGGGCGGGCTCGGTTTCCCGGTGGTACCTCGCGTGACACGATGAAGAGGTGAGTGAGACTCCCTCCGGCACCCCGGCGACCCCTCAGCCAGGCACGCGAGCCGTGATCCATGAGGGCCTGCCCACCCAGCTCCCGGACATCGACCCCGAGGAGACCCAGGAGTGGCTGGACTCGTTCGACGACCTCACCGAGACCCACGGCCGTGAGCGGGCCCGCTACGTGATGCTGCGCCTGCTCGAGCGCGCGCGAGAGAAGCAGGTCGGGGTCCCCGCCCTCCGCAGCACCGACTTCATCAACACGATCCCGCCCGAGCGCGAGCCGTGGTTCCCCGGCGACGAGGAGATGGAGCGGCAGATCCGGCGGCTGATCCGGTGGAACGCCGCCGTCATGGTGTCGTCGGCCAACCGCAAGGGGCTCGAGGTCGGCGGCCACATCGCGACGTACGCCTCCGCAGCGAGCCTGTACGAGGTCGGCTACAACCACTTCTTCCGCGGCAAGGACCACCCGGGAGGCGGCGACCAGCTCTACATCCAGGGGCACGCCTCCCCCGGCATCTACGCCCGCGCCTACCTGATGAAGCGGCTCACGGCCGAGCAGCTCCACCGCTTCCGCCAGGAGGTACAGCACGGCCCGGGCAAGGGGCTCTCGTCGTACCCCCACCCGCGCCTGATGCCGCAGTTCTGGGAGTTCCCGACGGTCTCGATGGGCCTGGCCGCGATCAACTCGATCTACCAGGCGCGCTTCAACCGCTACCTGCACAACCGCGGCATCAAGGACACCAGCCAGCAGCACGTGTGGGCGTTCCTCGGCGACGGCGAGATGGGCGAGCCCGAGTCGCTCGGCGCGATCGGCCTGGCCGCGCGTGAGGAGCTGGACAACCTCACGTTCGTCATCAACTGCAACCTCCAGCAGCTCGACGGCCCGGTCCGCGGCGACGGCAAGATCATCCAGGAGCTGGAGTCCTACTTCCGCGGCGCCGGCTGGAACGTGATCAAGGTCGTCTGGGGCCGCGAGTGGGACGCGCTCCTGGCCAAGGACGTCGACGGGGTCCTGGTCAACCAGATGAACAAGACCCCGGACGGCCAGTTCCAGACCTACTCGGTCGAGTCGGGTGCCTACATCCGCGAGCACTTCTTCGGCGGGGACGCGCGCCTGCGCAAGATGGTCGAGCACATGAGCGACCGCGAGATCGAGCTGCTGCCGCGCGGTGGTCACGACTACCGCAAGGTGTACGCCGCCTTCGACGCCGCGTCGAAGCACGTCGGTCAGCCGACGGTGATCCTCGCCCACACGATCAAGGGCTGGACCATCGAGGCGCTCGAGGGCAAGAACGCCACCCACCAGATGAAGAAGCTCAACGCCGCGACCCTCAAGGCGTTCCGCGACCGGCTCGAGCTGCCGATCTCCGACAAGGAGATCGACGAGCACTACGAGTTCGACGGCTCCGCGCCCTTCTACCACCCGGGCGAGGGCTCCGCGGAGCTCGAGTACCTCCGCGACCGCCGGCGGGCGCTCGGCGGTGGCGTCCCGATGCGTCGGGTCGCGCCCCGGAAGCTCACGCTCCCCGGCGACGACGCGTACGCCGAGCTCAAGGCGGGGTCGGGCAAGCAGAAGATCGCCACCACGATGGCGTTCGTCCGCCTGCTCAAGGACCTGATGAAGGACCCCGAGATCGGGCCGCGGATCGTCCCGATCGCGCCGGACGAGTACCGCACGTTCGGCATGGACTCGATGTTCAGCTCGGCCAAGATCTACAACCCGGCCGGTCAGCTCTACGAGTCGGTCGACCGCAAGCTGCTGCTGGCGTGGAAGGAGTCGCCGCAGGGCCAGATGCTCCACGAGGGCATCTCCGAGGCGGGCTGTGTCGCGTCCGCGACCGCCGCGGGGTCGGCGTACGCCACCCACGGCGA
>DASSTL010000088.1:0-40127 GCA_035707985.1 Nocardioides sp.
AGAGGGAAGCCGCATGGCCGAGTTCAAGCTGCCCGACGTGGGTGAGGGCCTCACCGAGGCCGAGATCGTGACCTGGAAGGTCAAGGAGGGCGACACCGTCGCCATCAACCAGATCCTGGTCGAGATCGAGACCGCGAAGTCGCTGGTGGAGCTGCCGTCGCCGTTCGCCGGCGTCGTGCAGAAGCTGATGGTGCCCGAGGGCGAGACCGTGCCCGTCGGCACCCCGATCATCGCGATCGGCGACGCGCTCGACGGGCCGATGCCGGCCGACCCGACGCCTCAGACCGAGTCCGACCCCTATCTCGGCATGGCGGAGCAGGCCGGCGCCGAGGATGCGGCCCGCGAGGTGCTCGCGACCGACATCGACCTGTCCAACCCGGCGGCCAGCGGGTCGGCCGAGGGCGAGTCGTTGGTCGGCCGGATGAAGGCCGACCGGGGCGCGACCCGTCGTGCCCGCAAGCCGGCGGCGGCGATCCAGACCCAGGCCGCCTTCGAGGCGACCGGCGCGACGGCCCCCATCGGACTCGACGAGGAGGACGAGAGCGACGGCCCGGCGGTGCCGTCCACCTCGGCCGTCCCAACCGAGGCGGGCAACGTCCGCGTGCTCGCCAAGCCACCGGTGCGCAAGCTCGCCAAGGACCTCGGTGTCGACCTGACCTCCCTGGCCGGCTCCGGCCCGGGCGGTGTCGTCACGCGTGAGGACGTGCAGGCAGCGGTCTCGCCCGCCGGCGGTGGCCGCGCCGTGGTCTCGACAAACTCGACCGACGGCTCGACCGACGGCAGCCGCGAGCGGCGCGAGCCGATCAAGGGTGTGCGCAAGATGATGGGCCAGGCGATGGTCGAGTCGGCGTTCTCGGCGCCGCACGTGACCGAGTGGGTGACCGTCGACGCGACCCGCACCATGGAGTTCGTCGAACGGCTGAAGGCCCACCGCGAGTTCCGCGACGTGCGCGTCTCGCCGCTGCTCGTGCTGGCGCGGGCCTGCATGCTCGCGATGCGGCGTACGCCGGAGATCAACTCCTGGTGGGACGACGCCGCGCGGGAGGTCGTCTACAAGAGCTACGTGAACCTCGGCATCGCCGCCGCGACGCCGCGCGGCCTCGTCGTACCGAACATCAAGGACGCCGAGCAGCTCTCGCTGCGCGACCTCGCCCAGCACCTCAACGCGCTGGTCGAGACCGCGCGCGCCGGGAAGACGCAGCCGGCGGAGATGGCCGGTGGCACCTTCACGATCACCAACGTCGGCGTCTTCGGGGTCGACAGCGGCACCCCGATCATCAACCCCGGCGAGTCCGCGATCCTGGCCTTCGGCGCGATCCGGAAGCAGCCGTGGGTGATCTCGACCGACGCGGGCGACGAGATCGCCGTACGTCACGTCACGACGCTCGCCCTGAGCTTCGACCACCGTCACGTCGATGGCGAGAAGGGTTCGCAGTTCCTCGCCGACGTCGCCGCGATCATCGAGGACCCCGCCTCCGCCCTGCTCTTCTGAGGTCGGTTCGCCGAGTCGTCATATGACGACTCGGCGTGATTCCGACGCCCTCTTGCGCCGACTCGGCGGGTTTCCGATGTCCATTTGCGCCGACTCGGTGACCTACCCGGCCGTCCAGGCGGGCTGGGTCCGGCCCTCGAGCCAGGAGTGGAAGACCGGGGTCAGGTCCTCGCCGGACTCGCGGCTCCACCAGGCGGCGAGGGTGTCGCGGTCCTGGGACGTGTACCGATGAGCCCGCAGCCACCGCCGGGCCAGCGACCAGAACTCGTCGTCCCCGAGCCGCTGTCGGATCGTGTCCCACATGAGTGCCGGGATGTAGTAGACGTTGCCCTCGCCGAAGGTGCCGGGACGGTAGTGGGTGGGCGGCCCGTACTGCGCGCGCATGCCGCCGGCGTACGACGCCCATTGGCGCAGGATCCCGTCCAGGCTCCTCGGGCCGTGCGAGGACGTCCAGTTCGCCTCGGCGAGGTACGTCGCCATCCCCTCGTTCATCCAGAGGTCGCTCCAGTCGGCGCAGGTCACGGTGTCTCCGTACCACTGGTGCGCGATCTCGTGGACGATCACGTCGCGGGTGAGCGTGTACTTGCTCATGCCGAGGGTGACCATGGTCTGCGTCTCCATCGCGCTGTTCGCCGGCACCACGAGCACCCCCAGCGACGGGAACGGATAACGGCCCACGAGCCCCTCGAGGTAGTGCACCGCCTCGGGCGCATACCGCACCCGGCGGAGGATGTCGGCCCGCCCGGTCGGAGTCCAGTAGCTGATCGGGAGGCCGTGCGGTCCGGTGTCCGTGGTCCGGGTGAACCTCCCGATCGCGATCGTCACGAGGTACGACGACGCCGGCTGAGCCAGGTGCCAGCGGGTCGTGGTGATGCCACCGGAGGTCCTCCGCGACCGGAGCTCGCCGTTGGCGACACCGACCTTCCCGGCCGGCGCGTGGATCGTGAAGTCGTAGAGCGCCTTGTCCGAGGGCTGGTCGTTGACGGCGTACCAGGAGTAGGCGCCGTACGGCTCCTGCATCGTCCACACCGTGCCGTCGCGCGCCACCGTCCACCCGGTCGTGGAGAAGTCGGCGCGGTCCGTCGGCGCGGTGACGGGCTCCGGCACCCCGCCGTAGGTCACCTGGAGGACGTGTCTCGAGTCGGCCTGCACCGGCGCCGACACCACCAGGTTCTTCGACACGTGCGAGAACGGGACGGGCTCGCCGTCGAGCCACACGTGGTCCACGATCAGCTGCCGCGCCAGGTCCAGCTGCACGTGGTCGGCCGTCTCGGTCGCGCGGAACAGCACCGTCTCGCGTGCCGACAGCCTCGACGTGCGGTCGTCCCAGCGGAGCTCCAGGGCGTAGTGCAGCGCGTCGACGCCCGGGTCGCCCACCGCCGGGTACGTCGAGTCCTCCCGCGGCTCGCTCACCGCCGCGTCGTACGCCTTCGTCGCGGTGTCCGCGGCCGCGCCGGTGACCTGCGGGGCCGGCGGCCCGCTCGCGTCGGACCCGGAGCTGCAACCCGCGGCGACCAGGGCGAGCAGCGCCAGCCCGGCGGCGAGCCGCCTCACCTCACTCGCTTCCGCGCAACAGCGGGCGGGCGAGCTTTCGCCCGTGGTGGATCTGCGCCTTGATCGTGCCCAGCGGCACACCGACCTGCTGTGCGATGTCGTCGTACGACATCCCGTAGACGTCGCGCAGGATCAGCGGTTCGACGAACTGCGGGTGGTCACGCTCGATGGTCTCCATCGCCTCGAGCAGGTCGAGGCGGGTGCCGGCGATGACGCTGGTGGTGCGCGGGTCGGGCTTCTCCAGCGGCAGCACGTCGCTGGAGATCGCCTGGTTCTTCATGCGGCGGTACGTCGTGCGGGCGCTGTTCACCGCGACCACGTGCATCCAGGTGGTGAAGCGCCCTTGTCGGCCCCAGGAGCCGATCTTGTTGGCGATGTTGATCAACGCCTCCTGGCACGCGTCCTCGGCGTCCGGGGTGTACGGCAGCACCTGGCGGCACACGTTCAGGCACCGCGGCCGCACGGCAGCCAGCAGCTCCTCGAGCGCGTCGCGGTCGCCGTGCTGCGACCGACGTGCGAGCTCGTCGATGTCGTCCGGCGTGAGTTCCTCTCTGCCGACTCCAGCGGTCATCCGCGTCCCTCTGTCCCCGTGACGCCCCCTCCCGTCACGCGCGGAGTGCGCGCGGTGCGGGAGCGGGGCGGTTGCGTCTCTGCACCATAATGCCCAGCGTGTCCATGCCAGCCCGTCTCGGTCGGTACGCCGTGCGCAGGCGTATCGGGTCCGGGGGTTTCGCCACGGTCTGGCTTGCCTATGACGAGCAACTCGACTCTCCGGTTGCGATCAAGGTGCTGGCGGAGAACTGGACCGAGGACGCGAACGTCCGTCAGCGGTTCCTCGAGGAGGGCCGCTTCCTGCGCAAGGTCGAGTCGCCCCACGTCGTGACGGTGTACGACGCGGGCTCGCTCGACGACGACCGGCCCTACCTCGTGATGTCGTACGCCGACCAGGGGACGCTGGCCGACCGGCTCGAGGGCGAAGGGCTGACCGTCGCCCAGGCCTGCGAGGTGGTCCGGCAGGTCGGCCAGGGACTCCAGGCCCTGCACCAGCGGGGGGTCCTGCACCGCGACATCAAGCCGGCCAACGTGCTGTTCCGCACGGTCGACCCCGAGCACGACGGCACGCTCGTCCGCGCGATGGTCGGGGACCTCGGGCTCGGCAAGGCCCTCGACGTCTCCTCGCGGCTCACGATGATCGCCGGCACGCCGTCGTACGTCGCCCCCGAGCAGGCCCAGGGCGAGCACCTCGACGCCCGGGCGGACCAGTTCTCGCTGGCGGCGCTGTCGTTCCTGCTGCTCAGCGGCCGGCCGGCGTACTCCCACAGCTCGCTGTCCGCAGCTGCCGAGCCGCCCCCTCCGCCACCGCTCTCCACCGACGAGCGCCCTTTCCCGGACGCGGTGGACGGCGTCGTACGCAGGGCGCTGGCGCGCGACCGCGACGAGCGTTTCCCCGACGTGATGGCGTTCGTCGACGCCCTGAGCCGCGAGCTGGGCGAGTCCGGCATGGGCTCGCTGCCGGCGCGCTGGCTGCCGGTCGACCCCGAGCTCACCCAGCCCGGCAACCGCCCGTCGCTGGTGCCCACTCCCGACGAGCTGCCGGCACCGGTGCCGCCGAAGCCCGGCAGGCGCCGCGACCGGTGGGTCGCGGCCGCGTTCGGACTGGTGCTGATGGTCGCCGGCGGGATCGGGGGGTTCGCCTGGTGGCGTGGCACCCACGACACGAAGACGTTCCGCGACGACGACGGCACCCTGTCGGTGACCGTGCCGACGTCGTGGGCGCGCGACGTGTCCCTCGACGGGTGGAAACCGCCCGACTCGCCCACGTTCACCCAGTCCGGCATGGCCATCGGCGACCGGGCCGACTGGCGGGCGAAGGGCCAGGGGGTCTTTGTCGGACTGCTCCCCGAGAGCAACCTCCCGAAGACCCTGCCCCAGCACCCGACCTGCACGAAGCCGGGCAGGACGGAGACCAGCTCGGAGGGCAACCCGTCGATGACCGCGATCTCGACCGGGTGCGGCGGCGACGTGATCATCGAGCGTGCGGTGCAGGTCAGCCCCACCCGGCTCCTGTGGGTGCAGGTGCGCAGCGACGACCTGCCGACGGCCCGGGCGGTGCTCGAGTCCGTCCAGACCTACGGGCTCGGTTAGCCGTGGTCGTTGCTCTTGGGTGACTTCTTGCCCGTGGGCTGGGGCAGGCTGCCCATCACGTTGTCGGCGAAGCGGTCGAACAGTGCCTTGAGCCCCGGAACGTCGACCTCGCGCCCGGAGACGGACATCTCGAGCGTCGCGTTGGTCTGGCCCGGCACGGCGAACCACTGGAAGTAGTTGAACCGGTGCAGGTTCGAGGTCGCGTCGCGGTACTCGAAGTAGACCGAGCGGTCGTTCTTCCGGATGATCTTGAAGTCGGCGATGTCGCTGCTGTCGCGGAAACCGATGATCTTGGTGGCCACCGTCTGGTGCACGTCGTTGAGCGTGTTGTCGAGGACCCGCACGCGCAGGCTGTATCCGCCGGTGGTCTGCTCAGCGGGAGGGCGGAACCGGACCTCCTGCGCCTTGTCGACCGTCTTCGCCGCCATCGGCTTGTCCGGGAAGGCGTCCGGCGGGCAGCTGCCCAGGGTGGAGCACACCCAGTACGGCCGCCATCCGAGCGGCACGTGGTAGCTCCACGTGGCGAGGTCGTTGGAGATCGTGTGGACGCCCTGCAGGGGTAGCCCCGGGCGCAGCCGGGGGAACTTGATGTCCGGCGCGTACGGCGACTCCGACGGGGTGACGTCGATCGGCACGCTCGGCGAGACGGCCGACATCGGGTTGACGACGCCGCCGGACGACGTCGACGGCTGCGCGGCGTACGCCGCGATGACCCCGAGGCCGATCCCGAGCACGCCACAGAGCAGCGCGACCAGGAGTCCCCGCGAGCTCATGCCATGGAACCTACAAGGCGACACCTCGATGACTCCCGCAGCTCCCTCTGCACCGAGTGACCTGTCCTTCCTCATCACAGTTCCGCTGCACATTTGCGTCGGGGTGTCACACCGGACAGGCTGGCGGCATGGCTTCGCCCTACTTCGACAAGCACCGCGAGAAGCTCGATGCCGCGGTGGCCGCCTGTGCGTCCCGCGAGTACTACTCGGCGTTCGACGAGTCGCCGTCGCCCCGCGTGTACGGCGAGAGCGCGGCCGGCGAGGGCAAGGCGGCGTTCGACGCATGGCTGGGTCAGGAGTTCCCGCTCGAGACGCCCGGCAGCGAGGGGACGGTCAGCACCGAGCGGTC
This sequence comes from Nocardioides sp., assembly GCA_035707985.1. Lineage (GTDB taxonomy): Bacteria > Actinomycetota > Actinomycetes > Propionibacteriales > Nocardioidaceae > Nocardioides. Next base: position 6,314 of record DASSTL010000088.1, read on the forward strand.
GCCGTACGGCTTCGACCTCGGCGTCAGCTACCCCCGCGCCCACGACGTCGACGCCCTCATCAGCGCCGCCTCAGCCGGGATGAAGGCGTGGCGCGACGCGGGGCCCGAGGCCCGGGTGGGCGTCTGCATCGAGATCCTGGAGCGGCTGCACGCGCGGGTCTTCGAGCTCGCCAACGCCGTGCAGCACACCAGCGGCCAGGCGTTCGTGATGGCCTTCCAGGCCGGCGGCGCGCATGCCCTCGACCGCGCGCTCGAGGCGATCGCCTACGCATGGGTCGAGATGACCCGGGTGCCGCGGACCGCGATCTGGGAGAAGCCCGGCAAGGTCCCGGTGAAGATGGAGAAGACCTTCACCGTCGTCCCGCGTGGAGTGGCGCTGGTGATCGGCTGCAACACCTTCCCGACGTGGAACTCCTGGCCGGGACTGTTCGCGTCCTTGGTCACCGGCAACCCGGTGGTCGTCAAGCCGCATCCCTCGGCGGTGCTGCCGCTCGCGATCACGGTCCAGGTCTGCCAGGAGGTGCTCGGCGAGGCCGGCTTCGACCCCCACCTGGTGACGCTGGCGGCCGAGGACCCCGCGGACAAGCTCGCCTCGTCGCTCGCCTTGCGTCCCGAGGTGAAGCTGATCGACTACACCGGCGGCAACGCGTTCGGTGACTGGCTCGAGCAGAACGCCCGCCAGGCCGTGGTGTTCACCGAGAAGGCCGGCGTCAACACCGTCGTCATCGACTCGACGTCGTCGTTCGGCGCGATGTGCCAGAACCTCGCGTTCTCCTTCGCGCTCTACACCGGCCAGATGTGCACGGCCCCGCAGAACGTCTACCTGCCGGCCGACGGCGTGGAGACCGACGAGGGTGTGAAGTCGCCGGCCGAGGTCGCCGCCGGGATCGGCGCGGCGTTCGACAAGCTCCTCGGCGACGACGCGCGTGCGGTCGAGCTCCTCGGCGGCGTGGTCAACGACGGCGTCCTCCAGCGGCTCGAGGCCGCGCCCTCGAAGGGTGAGGTGTACGTCGCCTCGCGGACGGTGACCCATCCGGCGTACGCCGACGCCACGGTGCGGACGCCCACGATCATCGGGCTGACGGCGGCCGACTCCGACGTCTACGAGGCGGAGTGCTTCGGGCCGGTCGCCTACCTGATCGCCACATCGGGCACCGACCAGTCGATCGAGCTGTTCCGCGACACCGTCCAGCGCCACGGGGCGATGACCGCGTCGGTGTACTCGACCTCGGACGAGGTGGTCGAGCGGATGCGCGACGCGGCCCTGGACGCGGGAGTCGCCCTCAGCGAGAACCTGCTGGGCGGGGTCTTCGTCAACCAGTCCGCGGCGTACTCCGACTTCCACGGCACGGGCGCCAATCCGGCGGCCAACGCGTCGTACACCGACGGCGCGTACGTCGCCTCGCGCTTCCGCGTCGTCCAGTCGCGCCGGCACGTCTGAGGTCGACTGACGACCTTGTCCCCTCCCCAATCGCGCGAGATCCGACTACCGTCGTTCGCTTCACCCGATCGGGTGAGTCGACCAAGGGGGGAACGGGATGGATGTCAGCGCGCTCGCGAACAATGTGTCCGGAGCAGTCTTTCGACCGGGGGACGAGGGATACGGGGACGAGGTGGCGGCGTTCAACGCGTCGCGTCAGCACACGCCGGACGTCGTGGTGGTGCCTCGATCGGCCGACGACGTCGCCGCCGCGGTGAGGTGGGGCGCCGAGCACGACCTCCCGGTCGGCGTGCAGGCGACCGGCCACGGTGCGGTGCTGACGATCACCGAGGGCGTCCTGATCAGCACTCGCGGGCTGGACGAGCTCAGCATCGACCCCGACCGGCGTACGGCGCGGATCGGTGCCGGCGTGAAGTGGCGCCGGGTCATCGATGCGGCCGCCGAGCACGGACTGGCCGGGCTGTGCGGCTCGACGTCCGACGTCGGGGTCGTCGGGTACACCCTCGGCGGCGGGCTGCCGCTGTTCGGCCGCGCGTACGGCTTCAGCTCCGACCACGTCCGCAGCTTCGACGTCGTCACCGGTGACGGGAAGATCCGCCACGTCGATGCCGACGACGGGTCCGAGCTGGCCTGGGCGTTGCGCGGCGGCAAGGGCAACATCGGCGTCGTCACCGCGATCGAGATCGAGCTGTTCGAGATCCCGGACCTGTACGGCGGCGCGATCTTCTGGCCGGGCGAGCACGCGCCGGCCCTGCTGGCGGCGTGGGCCGACTGGACCAAGACGTTGCCCGAGGACTTCAGCACCTCGATCAGCCTGCTCCGGCTGCCGCCCGTGCCGGAGGTACCCGAGCCGTTGCGCGGCACGTTCAACGTGCACCTGCGCGTCGGGTATCTCGGATCCGATGCCGACGGCGACCGGCTGGTCGCCCCCATGCGGGCGGTCGCCCCGCCGATGATGGACATGGTCGGGCGGATGCCGTACGTCGAGCTCGACCGCATCCACATGGACCCCGAGCAGCCGGTGCCGTTCGAGGAGGGCGGCATGGTGCTGCGCGAGCTCGGGCCCGACACGGTCGCCGCGATCATCGAGCAGGCCGGCCCGGATGCCCAGTGCCCGCTGCTCCTGGTCGAGTCGCGGCTGATGGGCGGAGCACTCGCACGTCAGAGCGACGATGCGGTCGGCGGTCGCGACGCGGCGTACACGCTGTTCGCGGTCGGCGCCTTGATGCCGCCCGTGGCCGAGGCCGTGCCGGGTGCCATCGACAGGCTGCTCGCCGCCGCGGCCCCGTGGTCGCTCGACGGCCACTCGATGATCAACTTCCACGGCAGGCCCGGCGACGACGCCGACCGTGCCCGCCCCTGGCCTGCCGCCACCTTCGAGCGCCTCCAGCGCGCGAAGGCGACCTACGACCCGGGGAACCTGTTCCGGCTCCAGCACGCCATCCCGGTGCTCGACCCGGCCTGATCGGTAGTCCCTGACAGAACGGCCCCTGGAACGGCGCGGGGTGGGGCCGTTTTGTCAGGGACTACGCCGTCACGCACCACTACCTTGTCCCCGTGGTCGACTTCGTGCTCCGCAACGTCCGGATCGTCGAGCTCGGCCGGGGGCCGGGGTGGGCGGGTCCGGTCGACCTGGTGGTCGAGCAGGGTGCGGTGCAGAGCATCGGGCACGGGATCGAGCGGCCACTCGGGGTGGAGGAGTACGACGGCGAGGGTCGCTGGTTGATCCCCGGGCTCTGGGACCACCACGTCCACCTCGCCCAGTGGACCGCGAGCCGTCAGCGCCTCGACCTGTCGGGCTCGGAGTCACCCGAGCACGTCGTCGCGCGGGTGCGTGAGCACCTCGCGGAGCATCCCGGCCCGCTCGTCGGCTACGGCCACCGGATCGGCACGTGGACGACCTCACCGACCGTGGCGATGCTCGACGAGGTTGCACCCGACCTACCGGTCGTGCTGATCTCCGGGGACGCCCACCACGCCTGGATGAACAGCCGCGCCCTCGGGCGGCTCGGGCTGCCCGCGCGCGAGGGGCTGGTCGTCGAGAACGAGTGGTACGACGCCCACACCCGCATCGACCAGGTCGTCGAGCCGGACCTGTCGCCCGCGGCGTACCGGCGCACCCTCGACGACGCGGCCGCACTCGGGGTCACCGGCGTCGTCGATCTCGAGCGGGGTCAGGATCCCGTCGACTGGGGCCACCGGGACTCCCCGATCCGGGTGCGCGTCGCCACCTGGGCGGACGGGCTCGACGCGATCATCGACGCCGGCCTCCGCACCGGCGACCCGCTGCCGGTCGCCTCGGAGCTGCTGACCATGGGTCCGCTGAAGATCATCAGCGACGGCTCGCTCAACACCCGCACCGCCTGGTGCTGCGAGGAGTACGCCGACGGGTCGGGTGCCGGTGCTCCCAACCAGACGACTGCCGAGCTCGCCGGTCTCCTCGAGAGGGCCCACGCCCACGGCCTCGAGGTCGCGACGCACGCGATCGGTGACCGGGCTCTGGACGACGCCCTCACGGCGTACGACGTCACCGGCGCCGGCGGCTCGATCGAGCACGCCCAGCTCGTGCGCCGCGAGTCACTGGCCACGATGGCCCGGCTCGGGCTGCGCGCCAGCGTCCAGCCCGCGCACCTCCTCGATGACCGCGACGTCACCGAGGAGCTGTGGCCCGACCGGGCGGACCGCTGCTTCGCGTTCCGCTGGATGCTCGACGCCGGCGTCGGCGTCGTGCTCGGGTCGGACGCCCCGGTCTCGCCGCTCGACCCGTGGCTCGCGATCGCGGCCGCGGTGCACCGCAGCGCCGACGACCGGCCACCGTGGCACCCCGAGCAGGCGCTCACGCCGCGCGAGGCGCTGGCCGCGAGCGTCGACGGGAAGGGCAGCGTCCATGCCGGCATGCCCGCCGACCTGGTCCTCCTCGACGCCGACCCGCTGGGGGCGTACGACGACACGGCGGCGGCCGCCGCGGCCCTGCGCGAGATGCCGGTGGCGCTCACCGTCGTGGCCGGCAACCCGATCCACTCGGCGATCTGAGAGCGGTCAGGCCAGCGCCAGGGTCAGGTCGCGGACCGTGTCGGGGTCGTCGAGGCGGTCGCCGTACAGCTCGCGCAGCTGGCCCATGCGGTAGCGGACGGTCTGCGGGTGCACGAACAGCGCTGCCGCCACGTCGTCGCGGCGACCCTGGTGGAGCAGCCAGGTCCGCAGCGTCTCGGCGAGCTTCTGCCGGGTCGCCGGGCGCAGTTCGGCGAGCGGCGCGAGCACCTGGGCGCGCAGGTCGGCCACGGCCTCGCGGTCGGCGGAGAGGACGAGGTCGGCGAGGTGCTCCTCGGTGTCGTACGTCGCGTCTCCGTCGCGCAGGTCGAGCGCACGCAGCGCTCGCGCGTACGACGTGCTGGCGTTGAGCCACGGGCGCGCAGGGCCGGCAACGGCAGCACGACCGTTCAGCGTCCGCATCAGCCGGGTGCGCGCGCGGCCACCGACGTCGGGCACCAGGAGGACGCCCATCTCCTCGGGCAGGTTGGCCGGCTCGCCGAGGGCGCTGAGGGTGCGCAGGTCGAGCAGTCCCTGCACCGGTCGCACCTGGGCGCTCGGCAGGATCACCACGGTCAGCGTCTTCGGGGGCGTCCACTCGGCGCGCTCCGCGGCCGCCACCAGCGCGTCGGCCGGGTCGCCCTTGAGGATGCCGAGGGCGAGCCGGTCGAGGTACTCCTGCTGTACGCGTCCGGCGGTCTCGAGTTCGTCGGCGTGGCCGGCGACCGACGCGGCCGAGAGCTCGTCGATGTAGGCGAACACCAGCTCGGCGAAGTCCGCGAGCATGTCGGCAGGAACCCCGGCGTTGACCGCCGTCTCGGCCAGCTCGCGCCACGCGACGCGCGCGCCGACACGGTACGCCGAGAGCAGGGCGTCGGCGCTGCGCCCGCTGCGCGCCTCGCCGCGACCCAGCGCGTAGGCACCCTCGAGCGCCGGTGACAGCGGCTGGGCCTGGTCGCCGACGCGTCCCCGCGCCGCCAGCCGGAGGAAGCCCGCGAGCGCCATCTGCACGGCGTTCTCGACGTTGTCGACCATCGGGCCGCCGAACGCACCGGCGTACGACGGGACCTCGTCGGTGACCGCCTCGATGGTGTGGGTCGCCACCTCGGGGAGCCGCCGTCGCAGGAGGTCGAGCAGCCGAGGGTCGAGGGTGATCCGGGTGGGCCGGGCATCGGGGACGCTCACGGTGAGCATTCTGCCCGCTCTTGTTCGGATCGAACAAAAACAACGGCTCCGATTCACGTGTGTTGGTCAGGAATGCTTCGAGTTCTGACGACATGCTGGGGGTATGAGCACGAGCCTCGCGCCCACGCCGACCTGGCGCGCCCGTGCCCTCAAGCTCGCCGAGGCGGCGACCACCCCGCTGGTGCCCGGCGACTTCCTCGACCTTTTCGCCCCGCTGCGTGCGGGGGCCGAGCTGCGGGGTCGGGTCGAGTCGGTTCATCCCGAGACCCCCGACGCGGCCACCTTGGTGATCCGACCGGGTGCCGACTGGCGGGGACACGTGCCGGGGCAGTACGTCCGGATCGGTGTCGACGTCGACGGCGTCCGCTGCTGGCGGGCCTACTCGCTCACCCACGGCCCGCGTCGCGACGGCCGCATCTCGATCACGGTGAAGTCGGTGCCCGACGGTCACGTCAGCCCCTACCTGGTGCGCCACACGCGCCCGGGCACGCTGCTGCACCTCGAGCAGGCGGCCGGCGAGTTCGTGCTGCCGGTCCGTTCGGCGGTCGAGCTCGAGCGACGTACCAAGCTGTTGTTCATCACCGCCGGCTCCGGCATCACGCCGGTGATCGGGATGCTGCGCAACCTCTACCCGTCGACCGACAGCGGCGTGCTCCGCCTGCCCCGCTCCGCGGCGTACGACATCGTCGTGCTGCACGTCGCGCCCAGTGAGCCGGACTCGATCTTCGCCGACGACCTGCGCAAGCTCGCGGCCGCCGGGGCCATCCGGCTCGTCGCACGGTACGACGACGTGCACGGCATCCTCGACCTCGACCACCTCGACGAGCTCGTGCCCGACCTGGGCGACCGCACGACGTTCGCGTGCGGTCCCGGCGGGCTGCTCGACGCGATCACCGAGCACCACGAACGCCGTGGGCTGCCGTTGTTCACCGAGCAGTTCAAGGTCTCGACGGTGGTGGCGGGCGAGGGTGGCTCCGTCACCTTCGAGAAGAGCGGGAAGATCGTCGAGTGCGACGGCGCGCGCCCGATCCTCGAGCAGGCCGAGGACGCCGGCGTCCTGATGCCGAGCGGCTGCCGGATGGGCATCTGCTACACGTGCGTGCTCCCGATGCGTGAGGGGGCGGTGCGCGACCTGCGCACCGGCGAGCTGACCACGGCGATCCCGGGGGAGACGCCCGAGGGGGGCGTCGCGATCCAGACCTGTATCAACGCGGCTGCAGGGCCATGCCACATCGACCACTGAACCAGCAACCGCTGGGTACGGACCGCTCGGGGGAACGACGAGGAGGTACGACCGGATGACCACCATCCAGAAGAAGGCGACCATCGGCCAGACCAACCCCATCGCTCACCTGAGTGCGGAGGACATCGAGCTGATCGCCAAGGAGCTCGACGACATCAGGCGATCGGTGATCGAGACGCGCGGCGAGCGCGACGCGCGCTACATCCGCCGCGTGATCAAGACGCAGCGCTCGCTCGAGCTCGGCAGCCGGATCGTGCTGCTGGCCTCCCTGTTCCCGCCGGCGTGGCTGGTGGGCACCGCGGGCCTCTCGATCTCGAAGATCCTCGAGAACATGGAGATCGGGCACAACATCCTCCACGGCCAGTGGGACTGGATGCGCGACCCGAAGATCCACTCGACCACGTGGGAGTGGGACTCCGTCACGCCGGCCGTGCAGTGGCAGCACAGCCACAACGAGCTGCACCACACCTACACGAACGTGATCGGCAAGGACAACGACCTCGGCTACGGCATCATGCGCGTCGACGAGGACCAGCCCTGGCACCCGATGCACCTGGGGCAGCCGTTGTGGAACTTCGTCAACGCGATCTTCTTCGAGTACGGCATCGCGGCGTACGACCTGGAGCTGCGCGGCAACCTCAAGCGCGGCAAGCAGAAGACCGAGAAGTTCCGCCGCGACGCCAAGGCCGTGATCGGCAAGCTGCGCCGGCAGGTGACCAAGGACTACGTCGTCCATCCCGCGCTGTCGATGGTGACCGGCTCGGCGATCCCGACGATGCTCGCGAACTTCACCGCCAACACCGTGCGCAACCTGTGGTCGCACTCGGTGATCATGTGCGGTCACTTCCCCGAGGGCGTCGAGACCTTCGAGACCCGCTCGATCGAGGGCGAGACCAAGCCGCAGTGGTACCTGCGCCAGATGCTCGGCTCGGCCAACATCTCCGGCTCGAAGCTGATGCACATCATGACCGGCAACCTGTCGCACCAGATCGAGCACCACCTCTTCCCCGACCTGCCGTCCAACCGGTACGCCGAGATCGCACCGCGGGTGAAGGCTCTCTTCGAGCGCTACGACCTCGCCTACTGCGCCCGCCCGCTGCCGAAGCAGGTCTACTCCGCGTGGCACAAGGTCGTCCGCCTGTCGCTGCCCAACGGTTGGCTCGACACCACCAACGCCCGCAACCTGCCCACCCAGCTCAAGCGGCTCTACGAGATGACCACCGGCGGCCCCAAGGTCCGCCGCGCCCTCCAGGCCCGGATGGTCCAGGAGCACCGCCGCGCGCTCGCCGAGGCGGCGTAGGGCGGGCGCGCGCGAATTCCCCGCTCGAGCGGGGAATTCGGCACTTGTAGGGGGAAATTCACCCCCACAAGTGTCGAACCAGGCCTGCAAGTGTGGCCGGTGGGACTGACGGGAGGAGGAGCAGGGGAGTGTTCGAGTCGGTCGATGCCTCGCCGGAGGACGTCGCCCGTGAGCTTCCCGGTGACGATCTCGTCCCTCACCCGGACGTCGTCATGGACCGCGCCTTCGACCTCCCGGCCCCTCCGGCCGACGTCTGGCCGTGGTTCGTGCAGCTCGGCAAGAAGCGCGCGGGGTGGTACCTCCCGCGCAGCGTCGAGCGCTTCGTCCCGGAGTCCCGCCGGGCGCTGCGGCACATCGAGCCCTCGCTCCAGCAGCTCCGAGCCGGCTCGGTCATCCCCGACTGGGGAGGCAGGCACGAGACGTTCCAGGTCGCCGTCCTCGACCCGCCGCGCGCCCTCGTCCACACCACCCAGCGCGGCCGCACCTTCGGGTCGTGGGCGATCGTGCTGACGCCGTACGACGACGGCCGCGCCACCCACGTCCAGCTCCGGCTCCGCCTCGCCCCGGTCAAGCGCGTCAAGCTCGCCACGACCGCCGGCGGACTGCTCGACGCTTCGACCATCGCGGGCCTCGCCGCCGGACTCCGCGAGCGGCTGGCCGAGAGCTGACAGGCCCGAGGACGACGATCAGCCGCCTTCACACCCACTCGACGAACGTCGGCTCGGGCAGGGGTCCGGTGGCCGCGTCGCGTCCCCCCTCGAGCGCGCGGCCGAGCTGCAGGATGGTCGCGTCCGTGCCGCGGGCACCCCACATCGAGACGGCCACCGGCAGACCATGTGCCAGCTCCATCGGCACGGTGAGGATCGGCGCCCCGGCGAGGGCGCTCGAGTCGCTCGCGCTGCCACCACCGCTGGGGTCGCCGTTGACCAGGTCGATGGGGGGCGCAGGTCCCATCGCCGGGGCGAGCAACGCATCGAGGTCGTGCTCCCCGAGCGTCCGGTCGAGCTCGGCCAGGCCGGCGGCGGTGCAGGCGTCGACCGCCTCGAGGTACGCCGTCGACGCGACACCCTGCGTCTCCTCGGCCATCTCGAACAGCTCCTGCCCGAACCACGGCATCTCCGCCTCGGCGTGCTCGCGGTTGAAGGCGATCACGTCGGCCAGCGTGCGCACCGGCGCCTCTCGGGTGGCGAGATACCTCGCGAGCGCCACCTTCAGCTCCACCATCAACAAGGTCAGCTCCATCTCGTCGTCGAGGTCCTTCAGCGCCGGCATGGTGAGGTCGTCGACGACGTGCACCCCGGCGCGGCCGAGGAGCGACAGGGCTCGATCGGCCGCGGAGTCAGCGGCCGGGCTGTGACCCCACAGGTCCCGGGGTACGCCGACCCGCAGGCCGCGCACACTGCGGTCGAGCTCGTCGGAGGTGCTCATCCCGGCCATCACGTCGAGCAGGGCGGCGGTGTCCGCCACGGTCAGCGCCATCGGTCCGGGTGAGTCCTGCGTCCAGGAGATCGGCACGACGCCTTCGGTCGGCACCAGCCCGACGGTCGGCTTGAGCCCGACGAGCCCGCTGGCGGCCGCCGGCGCGGTGATCGACCCGTTCGTCTCGGTGCCCACGGCGAAGGGGGCGAGCCGGGCCGCCACGGCCGCGCCACTCCCCGAGCTCGACCCCCACGCCGTGCGGTTGAGGGCGTACGGGTTGCGGGTCAGTCCGCCGTGCGCGCTCCATCCCGAGGTCGAGTGGATCGAACGGATGTTGGCCCACTCGCTCAGGTTGGTCTTGCCCAGCACCACCATCCCGGCGTCGCGCAAGCGGCGTACCAACGGTGCGTCGTGCTCCGGCGGCACCTCGGCCAGGGCGAGCGAACCGGCCGTGCTCGCGAGCCCGGCGGTGTCGATGTTGTCCTTCACCAGCACCGCGCGACCGTGCAACGGCGACCGGGTGCGACCCTCGGCCCTCTCGCGGTCCAGCGCCTCCGCCTCGGCGAGCGCATGCGAGTTCACGGCGTTGACCGAGCCGATCAGCGGGTCGATCTCCTCGATCCGTCCGAGCAACCGGAGTACCTCGTCCTGCGCGGGTCCCGACGTCACCCCTCGATCCTGTCGGTGCTCGACAGCCGGCGCCAGTGGCCCCGCCTCAGACGCCGGCGGCGGGGAAGCGCTCGGGCACCTGCTTCAGCAGGCGGGCGACGACGCCGCGCATCTCCCAGTACGACGCGTCCTCGATCGCGCGACACAGCTGCTCGTAGGTCACCATCTGGAAGATCGTGTTCACCTGCGCCGCCAGCTCGAGCCCGCGCGCGACGTCGACGTCGGGGTACGCCGCCCGCCACGGGCCGGCGTACGCGTCGCGCGTCGCGTCCTTCTCGAGCTCCGGGATCCGCTGGAGCAGGTGCACGGCATCGAGGAAGGGGTGGGACACGGCGGCGTCGCTCCAGTCGTAGAGCATCAGCGCCTCGCCGTGGTGGGCGACGTTGCCGGGATGGAGGTCACCGTGCACCAGCGTCTCGGGGAGCCCGAGTGCGGCGAGCTCGTCGAAGACGGCGCGGACCTCGCCACGGTGTTCCCGCGCGGTGGCCAGCTCCTCCGGCGTCAGCTCGTCGAGCTCGATGCTGCCGGCGAGGATCTCCTCGAAGCCGTGCCAGGTCTCCGTGAGCCCGCGGACCGCGACGCCCGCGTCCTGGATCTCCTCGAGGTGCTCGAGGGAGCGTAGCTGGAGCGTCGCGACGATGCGTGCGGCCGCAGGCCCGAGCCCTTCGGGTGGCGCCTCGCTCTGTTCCTCGTCGGCGCCGGACATCTCGTCCATCAGGAGCCAGGCGCGCTCCTCGTCGGCGGCCACGACAGGAGGTGTGTGCTCGGGCAGCATGCCGCCCACCAGTCGGGTCAGGGCCGGCTCGGCGTGGAAGTGCCGGCACGACGCCTTGAACCACACCGGTGCCGGGTCACAGGGCACGCGCAGCACGGCCGAGAGACTCCACACCTTGGCCGGGACGGTGGGTCCGGTGCGCACGCGTCGTCGAGCGGCGAGGGAGTGGTCGATCCACGCGTCGACCTCGTCGTACCAGCCCGGGTGGAACCACGCCGGCCGGCGAGCAGGCGGGTCGACGACGCCGCCCACCACCGAAGCGATCTCGCGCAGGAAGGCCAGCACCGCGGGGTTGTCGTCCGTGACCTCGTCCATCGGCATCCAGGCCCCGTCGACGGGCGAGCCGGAGCGCGGGCCGAACACGCTGAGCAACGTCAGCGAACCTCGACCGGCCTCGACCTCCGGCGCCACCAGGACCGCGTCCGGATCGCCGCAGGCGCGTGCCCGAGTCGCCAGGTCGATCTCCGGCTCGCCACCGAGGGACGAGGGGAGCCCACCCGCGCCGTCGGTCAGGACGTGCCCGTCGTGCAGCAGGACGCAGACGTGGCGGAACCGGCGGTCGTCTGTCATCGGACACTCCTCGCGACCGTCCCCGGGTCGGCCTGGCCCGGTCGAGCCAGGGGTGCGCAGTCGCGGATCAGGCTAGGGACGCCGGTCGCCGAAGAAGGTCGCGACACGTCGTGTCAATACCGCCTTGTTGGGTGTTTCCGGGTACCTGCGTGGGATACGTTGCGACTTGTCGACGAGGGCCCGGGACCTCGCTGCGGGGGGCAGCCGGACGGGTGCTCCTGGGACAGTCCTTGGGGGGACGCCGTGGCGCGGGTGTTGCGCATGCCGGAGGTAGCCGATGATGCTTCGGCTGCCACGCTGACAGCCTGGTTGGTCGACGAGTCCGCGGACTTCGGTGGCGCGCAGAGCATCGCCACCGTCGAGACCGCCTCGTCGTTGCTCAGCATCGAGGTGTCGGAGCCGGGCGTGCTGATCAAGTCGCTCGTGGCACCCGGTCAGGAGGTGCTGCCCGGCAGCCCGTTGGCCGTGCTGGGCGCGCCCGGCGAGGTCGTCGACGACGTCGAGCGGCTGATGGCCCAGCTCGGTCTGGCCGTGGGCGCAGGTGCGACCGACCCCGACGTCCACCTGCGGGCCGTGCCACACGACGTACTCAGCCGGACCGCGTGGCCGCCGCACGAGCCCGCCGAGACCGGCGACCCCCTGACGGACCCCGAACCGGTGACCACCGTCCGACCCGACGTGCCACCGGCGGCACAGCTGTCTGTCGCGCCGCTGGTGGAGGCGGCTTCCGCGCCGATCCCCGAGGTCGGTGTCGCCCGCGTCGCGCCCGCGGGGCACCACGTCGCGGAGACCGGCGACGCCCCGGTCGAGGACTCGTCCGCGCCGACGCCCGCGATCCGTCAGGTCCGCCTCCGCGAGGAGGTGCGCGCGGACGCCCTGGTCGACGTGGTGAACACCGTCGAGGGCGTGTCGTTGACGGCGCTGGTGGTGAAGGCCGTCGCGATGACGACGCGCAAGGTCCCCTTGTTGCCAGACACCCCGACGGTCACCGACGTCGCCGTCCAACGATGGACCGAGGCCGGCACCGTCGCGCCGGTCGTGCACGTGGCCGGGCTGATGACGGCGAGCTCGGTGTCGTCCACTCTGCGTGGTCTCGACGCGCGGTTGCGCGAAGGTCGGATGGCGTCCGCCGAGCTGCAGGCGGCGACGGTGACCGTCGTCGACCTCGGCACTTTCCGGGCCGGCGAGGCCTCGCTCGACGCGACCGCCGACTACCCCGCCGTGCTCGGCATCGGCGGCGTGCGCGACCAGGCCGTGGTCGAGGACGGCGTCGTCGTCCCCGGTCGGACGCTCACGGTGACGCTGTGCTGCGACGCCGACCGGATCGAGGCCTCCACCGCCGCGCTGTGGCTGACCCACCTGGCCAAGGTCATGGAGCAGCCGCTCCACTTCCTCACCTGACGGTCCGGCACCGGTCCGGTCGTGCGAGGTCAGCCCTCGGTGGCGACCTCCAACGGCGCGGGCTCCTCGCCGTCGCCGAAGAGTCGTGCGTACGTCGCTCCGGCGATCAGGCCGCCCGCGATCGGCGCCAGGATGAACACCCACAGCTGGAGGATCGCGTCGCCGCCCGCGAAGAGGGCGGGACCGATGGACCGGGCGGGGTTCACCGAGGTGTTGTCGATCGGGATGCAGACCAGGTGGATGAGGGTCAGCGTCAGGCCGATCGCCAGGGGCGCGAAGCCCTTGGGCGCGCGGGTGTCGGTGACGCCGTGGATCACGTAGAGGAAGAACGCCGTCAGCACGACCTCGGCCAGGAGCACGGCCCACCAGGCGTAGTCACCCGGAGAGTGGTCGCCGTACCCGTTGCTGGCGAAGCCGGTCTGGGTCGAGTCGAAGCCGGAGCGGCCGTGGGCGATGACCCACAGACTGAGGGCCGCGGCCACGGCTGCGACCACCTGGGTCACGACGTAGGCCGGCACGTCCTTCCAGTCGAACCTCTTGCCCATGGCGAGGCCGATCGAGATCGCCGGGTTGAAGTGGCCGCCCGACACGTGCCCGACGGCGTACGCCATCGTGACCACGGTCAGCCCGAACGCGAGCGCGACGCCGTAGAAGCCGATGTCTCCACCGGCGAAGATGGCGGCGCCGCAACCGCCGAAGACCAGCCAGTAGGTCCCGAAAGCTTCTGCTGCGAGGCGCTGAGGGAGAGGGTGCATGACCTGTTCCTGCCTTTCGCCGGAGAAGTCCTGCTCGGATGGTCGCAGACTCGTCCCCCCAGGTGTCGGACGTCGGCACGGGCGCCGTGGCGTCGGGCCGCCGTACAGTCGTGCCGTGGGGTCCGTTCCGGACACCTCGGGGGTCGCACGTCTGCTGGCCGAGTGTCGCGCCGGTCTCGACCGCGTGCGTCCCGAAGACCTCGCCGCAGAGCTGGCCGGCGGCGCGTTGGTGGTCGACACCCGACCCGTGGAGCAGCGTGAGCGTGACGGTGAGCTGCCGGGCGCGATCGTGCTCGACCGCAACGTGCTCGAGTGGCGACTTGACCCGACGAGTCCTCACCGGCTCGAGGGGTTGGACGACCCGCACCGTCGGGTCGTGATCGTCTGCAACGAGGGGTACAGCTCGAGCCTGGCCGCGGACACCCTGCGCCGGATCGGCCTGACGCGGGCGACCGACCTGGTCGGCGGCTTCCAGGCCTGGAAGACTGCCACAGTGCCGCCGGACAGCTCGGAGACCCGCGAGGCCACCACGTGACCCGCGCGCTCGTCGCGTCCGGGCCCGGCGAGCTGGACGTCCGAGACGTCGTGCTCCGTCCGCTCGGTGACGACGACGTCCGGGTGAGGGTCGCCGGTGTCGGCGTCTGCCACTCGGACCTCTCGATGGTCAACGGCACGCTGCGGCCGACGTACCCCATGGTGCTCGGGCACGAGGCGTCGGGCGTCGTCATCGAGGCCGGCGCGGGAGCGAGCGTGCCCGTCGGTCAGCACGTCGTCCTCAACTGGGCGGTCCCGTGCGACACGTGCTGGCACTGCACTCACGGCCAGCCGTGGCTGTGCTCGACGATCGAGGGGAGCACCGGTGCGCCGGGCGGCACCCTCGTCGACGGGACGCCGTACGACGCGTGCCTCGGGCTGGGGGCGATGGCCGAGGAGGTCGTCGTGGCGGCGAACGCCGTCGTGCCGATTCCGGCCGACGTACCCCTCGCCGAGGCGGCACTGCTCGGGTGCGCGATCCTCACCGGCGTCGGGGCGGCGCAGAACGCGGGAGGGGTCGCCGACGGCGACGCCGTCCTGGTGATCGGTCTCGGCGGTGTCGGGTTGTCGGCGGTCAGCGGCGCCAGGCTCGCGAACGCCGGCCGGATCATCGCCGTGGACGTGTCCGACTCGAAGGAGCCTCTCGCGCGCACCGCCGGCGCCACCGACTTCCTGGTCGCGACGCCCGACCTGGCCAAGCACGTGCGCGCGCTGACCGACGGACGCGGCGTCGACGTCGCCCTGGAGTGCGTGGGCTCCGCGACCACGATCCGGCAGGCCTGGACCGCCACCCGACGCGGCGGCGCGTGTGTCGTCGTCGGTGTCGGGCCGAAGGACCAGGAGGTCGGCTTCAACCCGCTCGAGCTGTTCCACTTCTCGCGCACGTTGGTGAGCAGCGTGTACGGCAACAGCGACCCGCGGCGCGACATCCCCTGCCTGCTCGAGCACGTGGCCGCCGGCCGCCTCGACCTCACCTCCACGATCACCGACCGGATCACCCTCGACGACGTGCCCACCGCGTTCGAGCGGATGCAGCGCGGCGAGGGCGGCCGGGCGCTGGTGACGTTCCCGAACCCCGACCAGGAGGACCGATGACAGACGCGACCCGGGTAGCGGTGCTGATCGACTGCGACAACATCAGCCACCAGTGGGCCGGCGCCATCCTGGGCGAGGTCGCGCGGCACGGGACGCTCGGCATCAAGCGTGGGTACGGCGACTGGACCAACGACCACCTCAAGAACTGGCGTCCCGAGCTGGCCACGCACGCCATCCAGCCGGTGCAGCAGTTCGCCTACAGCGTCGGCAAGAACTCCACCGACTTCGCGCTCGTGATCGACGCGATGGACCTGCTGTACGGCGGCACCGTCGACGCGTTCTGCCTGGTGTCGAGCGACAGCGACTTCACCCGACTGGCGATGCGGCTGCGCGAGTCCGGCAAGCGTGTCTACGGCATCGGCGCGCGGAAGACCCCGGCCGCTTTCCAGAACGCGTGCGACCAGTTCACCTACGTCGAGCTGCTGGTCGGCGAGACCACTCCGGTCGACGAGCCGGAGACCACGAAGAAGGCGGCGAAGAAGGTGGCCAAGAAGGCGGTCGCGAAGGCCGCGCCGGCCACGAAGTCGTCCGCCACGAAGCGCGCCCAGCTCCAGCAGGTCAGCGACCTGTTGCTGCGAGCGATCGAGGCCAGGGCGAAGGAGGACGGCTGGGCCTCGCTGTCGGAGGTCGGAGGCTACGTCACGAACACCAACCCGACGTTCGACCCGCGCAACTACGGCTACTCCAAGCTGAGCACCCTGGTCGCAGACCTGCCGCGCGTCGAGATGAAGGACGTGCCCACCGGCAACGGGCTCACCGCGCTGCACGTCCGGGAGGCGCCCCGGGCTGCGCGGAAACGCCGGTGACCCTGGCGCGCCCCTCCCGCCGGATGGATGATGGTTCAACCACCGAGGGGAGCACATCCATGACCATCGACCTGGAGGCCATCAACGCCGAGCGGGAGCGGATCAAGGCCGACTACCTGAAGGACGCCGCCGACCGGCCGGCGAGCAGCGCACAGGGTCTCCACCACTTCGCGCTGATCTGCTCCGACGTCAGACGGACCATCGAGTTCTACCAGGGCCTGCTGGAGTTCCCGCTGACCGAGATCTTCGAGAACCGCGACTACAAGGGGTCCAACCACTTCTTCTTCGACATCGGCAACGGCAACCTGCTCGCGTTCTTCGACCTGCCCGGCCTCGACCTCGGCCCCTACGCCGAGGTGCTGGGCGGCCTGCACCACATCGCGATCTCGGTGAGCCAGGAGAAGTGGGACCACCTGCGCGGCAAGCTCGACGCCGAGGGCATCGAGTACCTCCTCGAGTCGGAGAAGTCGATCTACTTCCGCGACCCCGACGGCGCCCGGCTCGAGCTGCTGGCCGACCCGCTGGGCGAGATGTATGGCATGAAGGTGCTGTAGCTCGGTCGCAGAGCGACCTCCCCGCCGGACCGTTGCGATACCCGGTGAGCCGGGGGTTCTCTCGCTTCTCAGGGGTTGCAACCCCCGAGAAGCGCAGGGATACCCGGCTCGCCGGGTAACCCCGCGGCTCGCCGGGTAACCCCGCGGGTCGCCGGGCGGAAGGACCGCGACGACCCGCGGGAGATCAGAGGATCCGCGGGAGCCCGAAGCTCGCCATGTGTCCGGCCTCGAACCTGGTGAGCTCGGTGATCCGGTCGCCCGAGATGACGACCACGACCAACCCGGTCGCCCGCCACGTGTCGGTCGCCGGGTCGTGGGCGTAGATGCCGCTCGCCGGGCAGCCGTTGGAGCGGGTGTGGACCAGCCGCAGGGCCCGATGACGCGGGTGCACCACCGACCGGAAGAAGCCGACCGCGGCGTCGCGGCCGTGGTACTCGAACGGCAGGGGCGGCATCTTCAGCCAGACGTCCTCGCTGAGGATCGCCACGAGCTTGTCGACGTCGTGGCTGGTGAAGGCGTCGACGTACTGCTCGACCAGGCGCCGCTCCTCGGGTGAGCCCGCGGCCGGCGCGGCTGGCTGGGACCGTCGCTCGGCGAGGGCCGGGTCGGAGTCGATCGTCGCGCGGGCGCGCTTGAGGGCGCTGGTCACCGACTCGACGGTGACGTCGAGGATCTCGGCCGTCTCCGTCGCGCGGTAGCCCAGGACGTCGCGCAGGATCAGCACCGCACGCTGCTTGGGCGGCAGCAGCTGGAGCGCCGTGACGAACGCCAGCGAGGTTGCCTCGCGCAGCTCCAGGACCGCCTCGGGCCCGGGTGCGGTGTCGGCCAGGTCGAGCAGGTCGTCGGGGTACGGCGTGAGCCACGGGACCTCGCCGTGGTCGGTCGGCGGCGGCGGCTCGAGGCCGTTGATCCGGGTCGTCACTGGACCCCCCTCGCGTCGAGCGCCGGCGCGCACGGCGTCGAGGCTCCGGTTGGTCGCGATGCGGTAGAGCCAGGTGCGCACGGACGACCTGCCCTCGAACCCGTCGAGACCGCGCCACGCGGAGACCAGGGTCTCCTGCAGGGCGCCCTCGGCGTCCTGGAGCGACCCCAGGATGCGGTAGCAGTGCACCTGGAGCTCGCGACGGTAGGGCGCGACCAGCTCGCCGAACGCGTCCTCGTCACCGGCCCGCGCGCGAGCGAGAAGCCCGCCGGCCTGGTCTGTGTCCATGTCCTCACCTTCGACTCTCCTCGACCCTGTCGTAGACCACCGACAGCGGTGGCACCAGAGGTAGACGACGCGGCGACACGGAACTGGGCGGTCGCCCGCCGCCCAGTCCGCGACGTACTCCCCGTCTGCCTCCCTGAACGCCGGTGACACCGGGTCACCGGTCGGCGAGAGGAAGCACATGCCACCGCTGGAGCACCGCCGCCTGGCCGTCCTGCTGACGGCGGGCGCCTACCTGCTGATCACCCTGGACGCGCTGGTGGTCGTCACCGCGTTGCCGTCGATCCACGCCGATCTCGGCGGCGACGCCGGGTCCCTGCCCTGGATCATCAACGCCTACTCGCTCACCTTCGCCGCCGGCATCATCACCGCGGCGGCGCTGGGGGACCGGCTCGGCCGCCGGCGCACGTACGCCGCCGGCCTGGTCATGTTCACCCTGGCCTCGGCCGCGTGCGCGCTGGCGCCGGGGCTCGGCTTGCTCATCGGCTTCCGAGCGGTGCAGGGTCTCGGTGCGGCGGTCGTGATGCCGCTCGGCCTCACCCTGCTCACTTCTGCCTTCCCGGCCGAGCGGCGCGGTGCCGTCGTCGGGATCTGGGGCGGTGTGGCCGGGCTGGGCGTCGCGTCCGGGCCTCTGGTCGGCGGCGCCGTCACCGAAGGACTCGACTGGCACTGGATCTTCTGGGTGAACGTGCCCCTCGGCATCGCGGCCGCCGTCACCGTGGTCCGGGTGCTGCCCGAGACCTTCGGGCCGCGGACGCGGCTGGACCCGCTCGGCATGGTCGCCGCCTCGGGCGCCATGGGCTCGCTCGTCTGGGGCGTTCTGCGCGCGCCCGAAGCCGGCTGGGGATCGTCGGAGGTGCTGGTGGCGCTGACGCTCGGGGCGCTGCTCTTTGCGGGCTTCCTCGGCTGGGAGACCGTGGCGCCCGCGCCGATGGTGCCGCTGTCGCTGTTCCGCTCGCGCGTGTTCGCCGCGGCTGCCGGCACGCAGTTCCTGATGGCGGCGTCGATCTTCGCGACGGCATACCTCACCAGCCAGTTCTTCCAGATCGCACGCGGCGAATCACCGCTCGGGACCGGGCTGCGCTTCCTGCCCTGGACGATGACGCCGCTCCTGGTCGCACCGGTCGCCGGCAAGATGGTCGACCGCGTCGGGCCGCGGGTGGTCGCCGCGCCGGGCCTCGTACTCCAGGCGGTCGGCTTCGTCTGGATCCTGCACGCGGCGCACACGCACGCGTCGTACGCCGCGTACATCGCGCCGTTCGTGCTCGCCGGGGTCGGGATCTCGATGGCACTCCCGGCGGCCTCGGCCACCGGGCTGAACGCCGCACCACCCGCACTCCTCGGTCGCGCCGCCGGCGTCATGAACACCCTCCAGCAGATCGGCCAGGCCAGCGGCGTCGCCGTGGTCACCGTGGTCTTCGACGCGCACGGCTCGCTCGCGTCGCCGGCGCAGGTGCTCTCCGGCTACCAGCCCGCCCTCGCCACCTCCGCCACCATCTCGGTCCTCGCCTCCCTCGCTGCCCTGGGCATGCGCCCTCCGCGTCGCACGGCGGAAGCGCACGCCCACCCGGAGCCCGCTGCGTCACTCAGCGGTTGAGGAGCGAGCTCTGCGAGCGGTTGCCGGTGGTTGAGGAGCGAGCTCTGCGAGCGGCTGCCGGTGGTTGAGGAGCGAGCTCTGCGAGCGTCTCGAAACCACCCGGTCCCAACGTGTGTTTCGAGACGGGCCCCAGTGGGCCCTCCTCAACCACCGACTGGTGCGGTAGCAAGTCCTTGTGCAGTTCACCCACGACTGGCTCCCGCAACGGGTGGTCTTCGCCACGGGTGGGGCGGCGGGGGCGGTCGCGGAAGAGGTACGCCGGCTCGGCGCGACGCGGGTGATGGCGATCGCGTCGGACGCGGGTCGGGCCGGCCCGGTGCTCGACGGCGTACCGGTCGAGGTGCTGCACACCGATGTCGCGATGCACGTGCCGGTCGAGGTCGCCGAGCGGGCGAGGGAGGTCACGGCGGCCCACGACGTCGACGCCCTGGTCAGCGTGGGAGGCGGGTCGACGACCGGGCTGGCGAAGGCCGTAGCCCTCACCACCGGCCTGCCGATCGTCGCCGTCCCTACGACGTACGCCGGCTCCGAGGCCACCGACGTCTGGGGCCTGACCGAGGACGGCCGCAAGACCACCGGCGTCGACCGGCGTGTCCTTCCGCGCGCGGTCGTGTACGACGCGAGCCTGATGCTCACCCTCCCGGTGCCGACCAGCGTCGCGTCCGGCCTCAACGCCCTCGCCCACTGCGTCGACTCCATGTGGGCACCCCGCACCGACCCCGTCGACCAGGCCCTCGCCCTGGAAGGGATGCGCGCGCTCCGGTCCGGCCTGCCGCGCGTCGTGGAGGAGCCGATGGAGCCGGACGGCCGCGAGCAGACGTTGTACGGCGCCTACCTCGCGGCCGTCGCCTTCGCCTCCGCCGGATCGGGGCTGCATCACAAGATCTGCCACGTGCTCGGCGGGATGTTCGGGCTGCCGCACGCCGAGACCCACGCCGTCGTGCTGCCGCACGTCCTCTCCCTCAACGCCCCGGCCGTTCCCGACCTCGACCAGCGGATGGCCGACGCGCTGGGCGGCGACACGGCCCTCGACGGCCTGCGCACTCTCCGTGACGAGACCGCTGCCCCACGGAGCCTGCGCGACCTCGGGCTCGTCGAGGACGACGTTCCGAAAGCCGTGCAGCCGATCCTCGAGGCCGCGCCCCCGAGCAACCCGGTCCCGGTGACCGCCGACGTCGTCGCATCGCTGCTCCACGCAGCCTGGGAAGGGAAGGAACCGTCACCATGAGCGAGATCTCCTCCGAGCAGCAGTCGCGCGAGGAGGCGTTGGTCGAGCGCGTCGTCGCGTCGTTCGCCGAGACGCCCGACCCGCGGACCAAGCAGCTGCTCGAGGCCCTGACCCGGCACCTGCACGCCTTCCTCCGCGAGACCCGGCTCACCGAGGCGGAGTGGAGGCGCGCGATCGACTTCCTCACCGCCGTCGGCCACATCACCGACGACCGGCGCCAGGAGTTCATCCTCCTCTCGGACGTACTCGGTGCCTCCATGCAGACGATCACGATCAACAACGAGGCCTACGCCAACGCGACCGAGGCCACCGTCTTCGGGCCGTTCTTCGTCGAGGGCTCGCCGGAGGTCGGGCTCGGCGGCGACGTCGCGGGCGGCGCTCCCGGCGAGCCGTGCTGGGTCCAGGGCAGAGTGACCGGCACCGACGGGCGCCCGATCGCCGGCGCGCGGCTCGAGGTCTGGGAGGCCGACGCTGACGGCTTCTACGACGTGCAGTACGGCGACGACCGGGTCACCGGCCGTGGCCACCTGTTCACCGACGAGGACGGCGGCTTCCGCTTCTGGGCGGTGACGCCGACGCCGTACCCGATCCCCGACGACGGTCCGGTCGGCGAGCTGCTCCGGGCCACGGGGCGGTCCCCGATGCGTGCCGCCCACCTGCATCTCATGGTGGAGGCCGACGGCTACCGCACCCTGGTCACGCACGTCTTCCCGCGCGGCGACCGCTATCTCGACTCCGACAGTGTCTTCGGGGTGCGCGAGTCCTTGATCGTCGACGTCCACCAGCAGATCCCGACCACCCCGACCCCCGACGGCCGCGAGATCGCCGGCCCGTGGGGCCGGATCGACGTCGACCTCGTGCTCGCGCCCGGCTGAGCTGAGCGCTCGATCGCGACCACACTGGACCGCATCGTGGGCATGGCGCCGGAGACGCCGGGTACCGACTCCACATCCGCGCCCGACTGACTCGAGAACGGCGGCGCGGTCAGGCCCGTCGGCTGCAGACCACGTGGGTCGGCGGGCTGCACCCCCCGGTCGAGCCACCCCCGGGGGTGGGTTCTCGGCGAGCCGTTCGCCGTACCGTCGACGTCATCCCCCGGAGCCTGCACAGGCGGGCCGGGGCAGACGCTGAAGCAACCGGCGTAGCACGCGTCCTGGCTGCTGGAGACCACGGCAGCTCTCGGACCGGACGACGAGAGGCCTTCCGTGGCACGCCATCGCTCCACCCTCGACCGAAGCACGTCTTCTTCCACGCACCTACCCGAACGCCGTGACCGGGCTACCTGCACCGACGAGGTGCTCGCCCGACTCGACGACGCGACCTCCGAGACCGAGCGCGAGATGCTGATCGAGGAGCTGATCCGGATCAACATGCCGGTCGCACGCTCGATCGCGGTGCGCTACCGACGCCGCGGGATCGCCGAGGAGGACCTCGAGCAGGTGGCCTACCTCGCGCTGGTCCGGGTCGCCCACAGCTACGACCACTCGTCGGGCCACGACTTCCTGTCCTATGCCGTCCCCTCCATCCGGGGTGAGGTACGCCGGCACTTCCGCGACGTCGGCTGGATGGTGCGGCCGCCGCGGCGCGTCCAGGAGCTCCAGAGCCGGATCGCGGCTGCGGAGTCCGAGCTCTCCTCCGAGCTCGGCCACCCGCCGACGGCCGCCGAGCTCGCCGACCGGCTCGGCGCGACCCTCGACGACGTCGAGGAGGCGCTCGCGGCCAACGGGTGCTTCACGCCCACATCTCTCGACCAGGTGGTCCACGACGACGGGACCGGCTCCCTCGGTGACCGGCTCGGTGCGGACGAGCCGGGTCTGGCGGCCGCGGAGGCGCGAGTGGTGCTGGCGCCGGCGCTCCGCCGGCTCGGGGAACGCGACCGGCTGATCGTGCGGATGAGGTTCTTCGGCCAGCGCACGCAGCAAGAGATCGCCGACGAGATCGGGGTGACCCAGATGCAGGTGTCACGGCTCATCAGCCGGATCTGCAAGGACCTCCGTGAGACCGTCGAGTCGCAGGGAGTCGCAGGAGGCGCCCACACGAACGGCGGTGGTCGTCGTGCGTAACGAGGACCACCGCCACTGACCTCGCCCGGATCGGGGTCACTTCACGTTCCGAGCTGCCCCCCACCTTAGGACTGCTGTGAGGGGTCGGGCCATGCCGAGTCCGTCGAATTTGCCGCGGATCCCGACTCAATCCGTACCTGGCTGCGGCGTACGTCCCAGGCGCCACAACCACCACAGCCCGACGAAGGGGAGCACCAGCGGCACGAAGCCATACCCGTTGCCGTAGTCGGACCACACGCTGGCGCGGTCGATGTCGTCGGGGTGGCTCAGGGTGCCGACGACGAGCACACCGGCGAGCTCCACGCAGATCGTCACCAGGGCCACCCGCCGCCGGTCGGTGGCCAGAGCCCAGGTGGCGACGATGTAGACGATCCCGGAGAACAGCGAGAGCGAGTACGCCACCGGCGCGTTCGACGCCTCGGTCGCGAGCTGGACGACGGCCCGCGCCGTCGCCGCCAGCGCGAAGAGACCGTAGACGAACACCAGGACCCGGCCGAGCCCGTGCCTGGTCGACGGCTGCTGCGCGCTCATGCGGCCCACAGCTGGTGCAGGCGCAGGAACAGGACCGGGATCACGGCCACGGCCACGAGCAGCACGCCCGTGCCCGCTCGGCTGCGCTCGCCCACCGACCATGCGAAGCCGACCGGAAGGACCAGGACACTCCCGACGAGGTAGCCGACGTACGCCGCCACGTTGACGCCCGGGTGGTCGCCGCCCAGCTTGACCAGTCCGATGACCAGCTGCGCCAGGATCCCGAGCTCCAGCAGTCCGAGACCGATGTACAACGTGTCTCCCGGATCGCGGCCGGCCACGATCAGCACCAGCAGCCAGACGGCGAGCACGAGCGCGAGTGCGGTGAGCACGATCTGCAACCCGGTCACGACGGCGAGCCTAGGGTCACGTCTGGAGCGGGGGGACGTGAGCCCGCCGATGCGGGCGATGGGGGGTGGCTCCGGTAGCCTGGAGCCCTCAGCTCGTCGAGCTCTCGCCGCGAGTTGTCCGCACGTCGTAGCTCATACCTGCTCCGTGCGCAGCCGCCCGGCGCCGTGCCGGCTCCCGGCTTCGGCGAGACGACTCCCACAGATTCGGTCTTTCGTGACTTCCTTCCGCTTTCTCGGCGTGCCTGCGCGCCTGTCCACGGTCCTCGCCCGTCAGGGCATCGAGGTGCCTACCCCGATCCAGGCCGCCACCCTTCCCGACTCGTTGGCGGGCCGGGACGTGCTCGGCCGCGGGCGCACCGGCTCCGGCAAGACCTACGGCTTCCTGCTCCCGGTCGTCGCCCGGCTGACCGACGGTCCCCGACCACGTCGTGGCGCGCCGCGTGCCCTGATCCTGGCTCCGACCCGCGAGCTGGTCGGCCAGATCGACGCCGCGCTCGCTCCGCTGGCCCGCGAGGCCGGCCTGACCACGCGCACGGTCTTCGGTGGCGTCGGCCAGCAGCCCCAGGTCAACGCACTCCGGCGCGGGGTCGACATCGTGGTGGCCTGCCCCGGCCGCCTCGAGGACCTCATCGGTCAGGGCCACTGCAGCCTCGACGACGTCGAGGTGACCGTCCTCGACGAGGCCGACCACATGGCCGACCTCGGGTTCCTGCCCGGTGTACGCCGAATCCTGCGGCGAACCCCACGCGGCACCCAACGTCTCTTGTTCTCCGCGACGCTCGACAAGCAGGTCGACGCGTTGGTGCGTGAGTTCCTCACCGACCCCGTCACCCATCAGGCGGACTCGCCGCAGTCGCCGGTGGCGACGATGAGTCACCACGTGCTCCAGGTCGAGCGCGAGAACCGGCTCCACGTCCTCGTCGACCTGGCCAGTGCGCCTGGCCGCACAGTCGTCTTCACCCGGACGAAGCATGGCGCCAAGGCGCTGGCCCGCCAGCTGAACCGCAACGGGGTGTCCTCCGTGGAGCTCCACGGCAACCTCGGCCAGGGAGCCCGCGTCCGCAACCTCGAGGCGTTCCACTCCGGTCGTGCCGGCACCCTCGTCGCCACGGACGTCGCGGCGCGGGGCATCCACGTCGACGACGTCGCCCGTGTCGTGCACGCCGATCTGCCCGCCGAGCACAAGTCCTACCTGCACCGGTCGGGTCGGACCGCCCGGGCCGGGAACACCGGCACCGTGATCACCCTGATCACCCGCGACCAGGTCCGCGAGGCCAAGGCACTGGCCCGCGCCGCCGGCATCACGCCGACGACGACCCTCGTCGACGGCGCCGATCAC
Source organism: Nocardioides sp. (assembly GCA_035707985.1). GTDB lineage: Bacteria > Actinomycetota > Actinomycetes > Propionibacteriales > Nocardioidaceae > Nocardioides. The sequence continues at coordinate 31,406 of DASSTL010000088.1, forward strand.
CCGGTGCTGCGCGAGCTGGCACCTGGTGAGCGCGTCCTCTCGGCCACACTCCAGGCCCGCGAGCCGGCCGCTGCGTCGCCCGCCCGCCCGCCGCGCGGGCCGGGGGGCGGGGACCGTCGGCGCCGGCGCGGTCGTTCGAAGTCGGCGCAGTCGTCAGCCCGGCGGTCGAGCCAGGCCGCGGCGCCCTCACGCAAGCGCCGCCGACGCAGCGGCTCGGCGACGACGCCGAGTGGCGGACACAGTGCAGCGGGGTTCAGCGCGTCGCGGCGCTGAACCCTCCGAGGAAGTTTGGTGGTGGTCCGCGCCATATCGCCGTCGAGTCGCGGGTGCCGGCGTCGAAGAGGTGTCTGTTGACGACCGTGTGGCGAGCCTGGGTGGTGGGTCACGCTCCCGTAGCCCGTCGGGGCGACCTGGCTCGAAGGTTCGGGGACTTGAGGCAGTCCGTCGTCCCGGGCGACCCCACGACGTCGTACCACCGGCCCCAGGCGCCCCGTCGCGTGGTCAGTTCCTTCGCTTCTCGGTCATTGCAACCCCTGAGGAGCGCGGGAATCCCCGGCGAGCCGGGTATCCCAGCGGCCTCTCCCGAAGCCCCAGGTGTCTCTCAGATCGAGATCGGGAGAACGTCGGCCAGGTCGCCCGCGTCATCGGGCAGCGGCGCCCTCCCGAAGGAGATCAGCGCCGCCTGCTCGTCGCTCCACGCGGCCGGGAGATCGACGTCCGCGACCGCCTCGATCGTGCGGCGTACGGCCCGGAGGCTGCCCGGCGTCGGGTGACCTGCGTCCGCGCCGAGGTCGAGCTGGTGCACGGCGAGCTCGACGACCCACGTGGCCAGGAAGTCGCCGCTCGTCATGGTCTTGCCCTGGAACAACACAGGGTGGTCGGGCATCCGCGGCAGCGAGACGCTCAGCATCGAGGCGACGTCGTCGAGGTGGCGCAGGGCGCCGTCGGGACGGTTGTACGCCGTCGCCGTGCGCCGGGTCCACATGATGTGGGGGATGCGGTCGTCGTGGTCGGCCGCGAACGACGCCCAGTACGACGCGGCGTCGTGGTCGGGCCGGTCGTCCGCCTGCATCGCGCAGACGCCGGCCATCTCCTCCAGGCCGAGCCGGGCGTGGACCACGACCTCGAGGCGGCTCCATCCGTGCACCCTGGAGGGTCCGAGGAGGTCGTACTCGGAGTAGGACGACGCCGCGCCGACGAACGTGTCGAGCTGCTCGCGCATCAACCCGACGGCGGTCGTGTGGTCGAACGAGAGGGGACGCACGCGCTCAGCGTAGGGCGGACGAGGGCTCAGTCCTCGTCGGAACCTTCGGTGAGCGCCTCCGTGAGGAGCGCGATCAGGGTCTCGACCTGGACGTCGGCCGACGACGCGGTGTCCTGCTCGCCGGCGCCGTCGAGGGCGCGGGCGGCCAGGCCGGCCTTGGCGTCGATCAGCTCGGCGATCTTCGCGTCGATCGTCTGGGCGGCGATGACCCGCCAGGCGGTGACCGGCTCGGTCTGCCCGATCCGGTGGACGCGGTCGATGGCCTGGGTCTGCTCGGCGTTGGTCCACGAGAGCTCCGCGAGCACCACGTTGGACGACACCTGGAGGTTGATGCCGACGCCGGCGGCGGTCAGCGAGCAGACGATGACCTGGACCTCGGGGTCGTTGGTGAAGGCGTCGATCGCGGCGTCGCGGGCGGTGCGCGTCTGGTCGCCGCGGATGGACGCCGAGCCCACGCCGCGACGCTCGAAGAGCTCCTCCGCCGCATCCATCACGTCGAGGTGCTTGGCGAAGAAGACGACCTTGCCGGCGCTCCGGGCGAGCTGGACGGCGTAGTCGGCGGCCAGCTCGGCCTTCGCCTGGCCGATCTTGCGCACCATCGTGAACACGTTGTCGCCCGTCTCGGCTTCGCTGCCCTCGGCGACCTCGCGCTCGGCGACGCGGCGCACCAGCTCGTGGTCGATGCCGTCCTCGCCGAGGACCGAGGCACCGGGACGCCGATGCTCGAGCGCCGCGCGGTAGCGGCTGACCAGGCGCTCGGCGAGCTGCCGCTCGGCCTCGCGGATGGAGCGACCCATCGCGCCCTCGAGCTCGACCGGGAGGTCGGCGATCCGGCGGGCCGGGATGTCGGCCGCGACGTCGACCTTCCGGCGACGGACGATGCCGAGGTCGACGACCGCCTGACGGGCGGCCGGGTAGAACGCGTGGTCTGCCGGGGTGAGGCCGGTCTCCTCGAGCGCGGCCATCAGCACGTTGCCGGGCTTCTTCTCCTCGATCCAGCCCAGCATCTGCCAGATCGCGCGGAAGTCGTCGATGTCGTTGATCAGCGGTGTACCGGTCAGCGCCATCATCAGCGGCCGGGCCACACGCTGACGAATGCGGTCGGATACCTCGAGGACGTTCTGCGACCGCTGCGACTTCTTGTTCTTGATGTAGTGGGCCTCGTCGACGACCAGTCCGCGGAAGCCGTGCTCGCCCATCCATCGGACGTGGCGGTCGAGCACCTCGTAGTTGACCACGACGATGTCGGCGAACCCGTCGACGTCCTCGCCGTCGCCGTGGACGACGGTGACCGTGCGGTTCGGCGTCCACATCGCGGCCTCACGGGCCCAGTTGGTCTTGACGACGTTGGGAACGATGCAGAGCAGCGGGTAGGCGTCGGCGACCTGCGCGGCGAGCAGGGCCTGCGCGGTCTTGCCGAGGCCGGGCTCGTCGGCGAGGAGGAACGTGCGGTGTCCTTCGGCGGCGGCGGCGAGGAGCTTGGCCTGGTGGGGCATCAGCTCGACGTCGGGCGGCAGCAGCATCGGCCGCGGGTCGGGGAGCTCCATGCTCGCCGGAGCGCCGGGCGCGGCCTGCTCGAAGGAGTTCAGCAGCGGCTCGATCAGCTCCCAGCCGGCCAGCCTCCCCTGCACGCGGGGCGCGGGCTGGCTGAAGTCGGGGACCAGGAACGGATTGGCCAGCTGCGCCTGGACGACGGACTGCGGGAGCGCCGTACGCTCGCGGGTGGAGATCGGGTACGTCGGATCCGGCTCGGGCTCGGGCTCCGGCTCGAGCCCGGCCTGGATCTGCATCTCGCGCTCGAAGCGGCGGGTCGCGTCGGACACCTCGGCGTCGTCCTGGAGCAGTCCGAACAGCGACGGCTCGCGGGTCGCGATCTGGGCCAGGATCGTGGCCAGACCCTCGAGGCGCTTCAGCTGCGCCTCCTTCTGGGCCGGGGTGAGGTTCTCGTCGGCGCGGACGTTGGCGCGCTCGGCACGGGCGAGCAGCGCGGAGGCCTGGAACCTGGCCCGTTGGCCGGAGGTCAGCTGACGCTGGTTGACGGCGCGCTCGACCTCGCGGACAGCCATCGCGAGCACGGGGATGATGCCCTCGTTGTCGCGTCTGCGGGTCTGACCGCGACCCTGTCCGCGGGAACGCTGACCATTCCGGCTACCGCCGGTCTGGCGTCGACGCTGTGTGGCCAACCAGCCGCTCTCTTCCTTGCACCAACCTCGAGCGTGATGCTCCACCGCTGCGGATCTGGTCCGCTTCGGTCCCGCCGTCCGACGACGGATGTGAACTCAAGTCGATCCGCCCCTCGGATCGGACCCCAACGGCCGTGCCGCGTCGAACGACGCTGACACCCGAAGCGGTTGTGGGCCAGAACAGCCCGCCACGCGCCGGTGCCGATGCGGCCAGTGTACGCCGTCAACGGGCCGGAAGCGGCTTCGAGGCCGATTCTTGACCCCGACTCGGGAAAGGCGACCGCTCGCGTGGGCGTTCGTCCCGGCGCCCCGTTGCCTTGGCCCCTGGGCCGCTCCGAGCCGCATCCGTAGCGTCAGGAACGTGAACATGCACGTGGAGGAGTACCTCAGGTCCGAGGCTGCCGAACGCGGCGTCCGCGACGACTGGGAGGTGCGCACGGGGCCGAACGGCATCACGGTCGACGTGTGGACCTCCGACCGGTACACCCGGTCCGACCAGGCCAGCCGGATCGCCGATCGGATCCTGCGCGACATCCTCGAGCTCGGCTACCAGGTCGACGGGCCGTGCGAGATCGACGCCCAGCGTGACGTCGACGGTGACTGGCGGGGCCACCTCGTGGTGCGGCTCCGGGCCCCGGCTCCCGGCCGCTCGACGATGCCAACGGCTCCGACGATGCCCGCGATGTCGGCGTACGACGTCGGCTGAGTGGCCCGCTCGGCGGTCAGCGGCCCGACGGTCGCGGTCGACGGCCAGCGGTCGGCGCAGAGGTCGACGCTCTTGGCCGTGAGCACATGCCCGACGGCGTTCTCCAGCCGCGCCCTCGACAGCGTCCCCTCTCGGACGGCGGAGACGATCGCGGACACGACGTCGTTGCTCGTGGGCCACAGACGCGAAGCCGTGGTGTTGAACAGCACCATGTCCTCGCCGACCCGGAGCGCCGTGACGGCAGCGTGCGGAAGGCCGAACCTCGACGCCACTGCTCGCGCGGTGAGTGAGTCGGGGATGAGGAGCCCGCGGAAACCGAGGTCCCGACGCAGCACGCCGTGGACGACCGCACGCGAGATGCTCGCCGGCCGCTTGGTCAGACCGGGCACGCGGGCGTTGCCGACCATCACCGCCGGCAGACCCGCCTCGATCGCCGAGCGGAAGGGGAGCAGGTCGTGGGTCCGCACCCGACGCCACGGCGGTGTCTTCGCGCGTCGCAGGTCCGTGTTGCCGTCCGCCGCGCCGATGCCGGGGAAGTGCTTGACGACGGGAACCACACCGCCGTCCCGCATCCCGCGGGCGAAGGCCATCCCGGCCTTCGTGGCGACCTTCACCTTCGGGCTGAACGACCGCGAGCCGATCGCGTCACGGGCATTGGGCCCGGCGCGACCATCGAGGTCGAGCACCGGGGCGAGGTCCATCGTGACGTGGGCGCTCCGCATCTTCGTGGCCACGGAACGGGCGACCCTCCGGATGTGGTGCGGCGTCCAGTGCTTGCCCATGTAGCGGGCCGACGGCATGGATCCGACGAGGTTCGGCATCCTCTGCACCGACCCGCCCTCCTCGTCGGTCATCACGATCGGCCGGAGCCCGTGAGGGGCCGACGAGACCAGGCGACCCAGGCGGGAGCGGAGATCCGTCGGCGCCTGGGACCCGAACAGGATGACGCCGCCGGCCCCGGCTTTCACCTCGCGGGACGCCTCTGCCACGTGGGTCTGGGCGACCGGGACGATGACGGTCTGCCAGGCGAGTCGCCGCAGGGCCCAGCCGTGGATCCGGTCGGTCGTCGTGCACGCGCGCCCGGTGTCCGCGACCTGGGGCGTGCGCGTCGTACGCCCCCATGAAGAGCCCGGCACCGCGAGCGCGAGTGCGGCCGCGGTGACCACCAGTGCTGCGGTACGTCGTGCCCCGCCGTTCCCGAGGCGGTGAGGCGCCTGACCCATCGGTGTCTCCTCCTGTGGTGGTGCGTCCCCGTCCGGGATGCGGACCGGAACGGTACCGGCGGTCGCCGGCATGGTGGCCACCGGCGTCGACGTAGCCTGCAACCGTGACCCGGACGACGCTGATCGCGGCCGGCGTCGTGCTGGTGCTCTTCGGGACCGTGTGGTTCCTGCAGGGCATCGACGTGCTCGGCGGCTCCGGCATGAGTGGCGAGACGCTGTGGGCGGTGGTCGGTCCGATCGTGGCGCTGGTCGGTGTGGCCCTCGCCGTGGTCGGCGCGCGGCGTCCGCGCTGAGGACGCCTCGCGGGGCGGATGGCTCAGAGCTCGGCGCGGAGGATCGCCGCGGCACCGGCCATCGCGCGCATCTTGCCTTCGGCGCTGGCGCGCGGCAGGTACTTCATGCCGCAGTCGGTGGCGATCGTGATCCGGTCGGGGGAGACGTACGGGAACGCCCGACGCACCCGCTCGGCCACGAGGTCTGCCGACTCGACCTCGTGGTCGGAGAGGTCGATCACGCCGAGGATGATCGTCTTCCCGCTGAGGTCCGCGAGCACGCCGAGGTCGAGACCCGACTGGGCCGTCTCGATGGAGATCTGGTCGGCCGTGCAGGCGGCGAGCTCGGGCAGGAACGAGTAGCCCTCGGGCCGTTCGTGGATGATCGCGGCGTACCCGAAGCAGATGTGGACGGCCGTCGTACCTGTGACGCCGTCGAGGGCGGCGTTGAGCGCTTGCAGGCCGTACTCGCGGGCGGCGTCAGGACGCGCCTGCATGTACGGCTCGTCGATCTGGACGATGTCGGCGCCGGCGGCGTGCAGGTCCTTGATCTCCGCGTTGACCGCGGCGGCGTAGGCCATCGCCGCCGAGGCGAGGTCGGGATAGTGGTCGTTCTGCGCCTGCTGCGACATCGTGAACGGACCGGGCACGGTCATCTTCACGGTGTGGTCGGTGTGGGACTTGAGGAACTCCACGTCGCGTACGCCGACGGGCTCCGGCCGCACGATGGGTCCCGCGATGCGCGGCACCGGGTTGGGATGGCCGCTGCGGTCGAGCGCCGTGCCGGGGTTGTCGATGTCGACGCCCTCGAGCGCGGTCGCGAAGTGGTTGGAGTACGACTCACGCCGCATCTCGCCGTCGGTGATGATGTCCAGCCCGGCCTCCTCCTGCGCCCGGATCGCCAGGATCGTGGCGTCGTCCTGCGCCTGCGCGAGGTACTCGGGGTCGACGCGCCACAGCTCCTTCGCGCGCACCCGCGGCGGGAACCTCCCCGCGAGCTTGGCGCGGTCGATCAGCCAGTCCGGCTGGGCGTAGCTCCCCACGAGTGAGGTCGGCAGGATCGGAATGTCGCTCACCCCCGCGACTCTAGGAGAGTCCTCGCTCGTTGTCCTCGGCGGTTGAGGCAGTCGCTGCCCCGGTGGCTGAGGAGCGAGCCCGCTCGCCGGTGGTTGAGGAGCGAGCCCGCTCACCGGTGGTTGAGGAGCGAGCTCACCGGTGGTTGAGGAGCGAGCTCACCGGTGGTTGAGGAGCGAGCTCTGCTCGCTTGGTGGTTGAGGAGCGAGCTCTGCGAGCGTCTCGAAACAGTGAGGATCAGACTGGTCCGGGGCTGTGGGGTGTGACCTATCTCGAAACTGACGCCGTTGGCTGTCTTGACGTGGGCGCGTCCGCTCCGTGGCCCCGGGCCGTTTGGCCGGGAGGACCAGGCCGGGCGGGTGTGACCTCATAGGACCGTGGTCCGTGAAGCCTCTTCACTGTTATGTCCGCCCGACCTGGCAGGTCATCCCTCATCCGATTCGAGATCCGATTCGAGTGAAGGAGACACCACCAGCATGACTGTGCAGCCGACCACTACTCAACTGGCCACTGCTGGACCAACCCGGGTGATCACCGGCGGGGTCGACACACACCAGCTCCTCCATCACGTCGCGGTCATCGACGAGCACCTGGACCAGATCGCCGACCGGGAGTTTCCTGCTACCGAGTCCGGCTACCGACAGGTGCTGGATTGGATGGCGTCGTTCGGGTTGATTGGCCGGGTCGGGGTGGAGTCGACCGGCGCCTACGGCGCCGGCTTGACCCGGTTCCTGCTCGCGGCCGGGGTCGAGGTTCTCGAGGTCCGCCAGCCCGAAAAGGTCACCCGGAACCGCGAGGGCAAGTCCGACGCGATCGATGCCTACTCCGCTGCCCGGCAGGCAGCCACCGGCGCCGCCCGCGGACTGCCGAAGCTGACCACCGGGGTGGTCGAGGCGATCCGGACGCTGAAGGTGGCCCGCGACGGTGCGGTCAAGGACCGCACCCGCGCCTACAGCCAGCTGCGGGACCTGGTCACCACCGCGCCGCGGTCGATCCATGATGAGCTGATCGGCCTGACCGGCCCACAACGGGTGCGTCGTGCCGGCGGGTACCGGCCCGACCCGGCCCGGATCGGTGAGCCCCTCCAGGCCACGAAGAAGGCGCTCCGGACCCTGGCGCGACGCATCGGCCACCTCAACACCGAGATCGCCGACGCGGACCGCGACCTGGACCGGCTGACCAAGACCGTCACCCCCTCGCTGCTCGCGATGCGCCAAGTCGGCACCCAAACCGCAGCCCAGATCCTCCTCACCGCCGGCGAGAACCTCGACCGGATGCACAGCGAAGCGGCCTTCGCCAAGCTCTGCGGGGTCGCCCCCCTACCAGCATCCTCGGGCAAGACCGGCACCCGGCACCGACTCAACCCCGGCGGAGACCGAGACGCCAACTCCGCCTTGTACATGGTCGTGGTCGGCCGACTCAAGAACCACCCCGAGACCCAGACCTACCTCGCGCGTCGACTCAGCGAAGGCAAGACCAAGAACGAGGCGATCCGCTGCCTCAAACGAAGCCTCGCCCGACGCATCTACCGAACACTGAAAACCGACCTACAACGAACTTGACGATCTATAGGACCGTCCACCGCTCCGTCGGTCGAGTCTGTGCCGACCACGGCGCTGGTCGTCCGGTGGCCGTGACTGGATTTCGACGCCCTGCGAGCGTCACGAAACCCGGTGACAGTGCCTACGGCCGGCGACAGAGTCACTATGGTCGGGGCTCGACACGGGCTCGACACGGGCTCGCCCAGGAGCTCGCCCGGCTCGACCACCGAAAGGCGCCGCGCCGTCGGTCGAGCCCTGCGAGCGTCACGAAACCCGGTGACGGTGCCTGGGGCGGCGACAGAGTCACGATGGTCGGGTCTCGACACGGGCTCGCCCAGGGGCTCGCCCGGCTCGACCACCGAAAGGCGCCGCGCCGTCGGGCCGCTCGCTGGGGTACTGCCGAAGATTCTTCAGGAAAGTTCGGCCGTCGCTGTGAAGAAGCCGGGTTTGCGGGGGTGG
>DASSTL010000089.1:0-16065 GCA_035707985.1 Nocardioides sp.
ACAAAAGCCAGAATCATCGTTCGTCAACCCAAAAAAACCACCCACCCCCAACCACAAAAAGCCAGAGGCGGACAGAGGTTTCAACATACAAACCAATTCATCGACAAACACACTGTTGAGTTCTCAAAAATCAGACGCACACCAGATCGGCCTCGCGTGAGGCTTCTCGGGGGCAACCTTCAAAAACTTACCGGTCCGCGCCCGGAGGCGTCAAATCAGATCGGCTCGTCGTGTCGGCCGCAAGGGCCGGCCCGGAGACGGGCCGTCCTGCGGCGCGGGGAACTACTCTACTGAAGCCCTCGCACGCGCCCAAACCCGGGTCAGGGGGTGCCGTCGGGCCGCTCCACCCGGTAGCCGAGGAAGCTCGGAGAGGCGTGGGCGCACCAGCCCACCAGCACGATCACGAGGAGCCCGCCGACCCCGGCCGTGACCGCGGTGCCGACCAGGGCGGCCGCTCCCCCGTGCACGACGTCGGCGATCCGTGGGCCGCCGGCGACCACGACGATGAACACCCCCTGCAACCGACCACGCACGGCGTCGGAGGCGGCGCTCTGGAGCATGCTGTTGCGGAAGGCGGAGGACGCCATGTCGGCCGCGCCGCCGACGACCAGCGTCAGCACGGCCACCCCCAGCAGCAGCCGGCGCGCGTGGGCCGCGAGCCCGACGGCACCACCGAACGCCGCCATCGCCAGCCCCCAGACCAGGATCGCCCCGATCACGGCCCGGCCCTGGCGGCGTACCCGCGAGACCCAGCCGCTGAGGATGCCGCCGAGGACGGCGCCGGCAGGGATCCCCGCGAAGAGCAGAGCGAAAGCCAGGCCTCCCTCGACCGGCCCGCCGAAGCTCTCGTGGGCCACCTGCGGGAACAGCGCCCGCGGCATCCCGAACACCATCGCAATGATGTCCACCACGAAGCTCATCAAGAGCACCCGGTGGCCGCGCAGGTAGGCGAACCCGTCCAGGACGGCGCGCACCCCGGGCGCTCCTGCGGGTGCTCCTTCGATGGGGAGGGCCGGGAGGCGGATCACCGCCCAGAGCGTGGCGAACAGCGTGACCGTGTCGACGGCGTACAGGGCCGAGAAGCCGAGCACCGGGATCAGGGCGCCGCCGACGAGGGGACCGGCGATCGCACCGGCCTGCATGACGGTCATGTTGAGGGCGTTGGCAGCAGGCAGCTGGTGGGGCGGCAACAGCCGCGGCAGCACGGCGCTGCGCGTGGGTTGGTTGATCGCGAAGAACGCCTGCTGGATCGCGAACAACGACAGCAGCAGCCACACGCTGTCGGCGCCCGCTGCCGCCTGGGCCCAGAAGGCTCCGCTGGACAGGATCAGGCCGATGGTCGTGACCCGCAGGATCGAGCGGCGGTCGAGCACGTCGGCGAGGGCGCCACCCCAGAGCCCGAACACCACCAACGGCACCAGACCGAACACGCCCGTGAGCCCGACGTACGCCGACGAGCCGGTGATCGCGTAGATCTGGGCCGGCACGGCGACCACGGTGAGCTGGGCACCGATGACGGTGACGATGTTCGCGGTCCAGAGGCGGCGGAACGGCGGGTTCGACAGCGGAGCAGTGTCTGCCAGCAGTGCCCTGACCCCCACCCGCGCGACCCTAAGGCCTCGGTCGCCGGCGCGAGGCGGGACGGTAGACGCTGACCGTCGGCTCGTCGGGCAGGTAGAAGCGCCACGGCCGGTCGGCGGCCGCCCGGAGACCGACCCGGGGCCCCGTCAGCACCTCGGTCGCCGGTGCGGACGGCGGCGAGAGGGTGAGTGGCAGCAGCGTCAGGTCGTGCCCGTTCTGCTCGCGCCCGATGCCGAGGGCCTGGCACAGCCGTGCCGGGCCGCGCGCCAGGTCGCGGTCGCTGCGAGCGGCCGGACGACGGGCGCGTGCGATCTCCAGCCCGTCGACGATCTCGCCGGCCCGGAGCAGGACGGCACTCGCCGTGCCCTCGGGACCGCAGACGACGTTGGCGCACCAGTGCATGCCGTAGGTGAAGTAGACGTAGAGGTGACCCGCCGGCCCGAACATCACCGAGTTGCGGTTCGTAGGTCCCCGGTAGGCGTGTGACCCCGGGTCGTTCGCGCCGTCGTAGGCCTCGACCTCGGTGAGGCGGCAGACGACGTCGTCGTGCCGGATGACGGCCCCGAGCAGGAGCGGCGCGACGTCGAGGACCGGGCGCTCGAGCAGCCCGCGGAGGTCAGCCGAGGGCGCCACGCGCGCTCTCGCAACGGGCGACGAGCTCGGCCAGCTGCTCGCGCACGCGCTCGGGGGCGGTGCCGCCGCGGCCGTTGCGCGAGGACACCGAGCCGTCGACGGTGAGCACCGTCCGCACCCCCGGTGTGAGGTACGCCGACACCTCGGCCAGCTGGTCGTCGCTGAGGTCCGGCAGGTCGCAGCCGAGGTCCTCGCACCGGCGTACGGCGGCCCCTGCGACCTCGTGGGCCTCGCGGAACGGGACCCCTTCCCGGACCAGCCACTCCGCGACGTCGGTGGCCAGCGAGAAGCCCTGCGGCGCCAGCGCCGCCAGCCGGTCCGTGTCGAAGGTCAGGGTCGCGACCATCCCCGTGACCGCCGGGAGCACGACCTGGAGGGTGTCGACGGAGTCGAACACCGGCTCCTTGTCCTCCTGGAGATCGCGGTTGTAGGCCAGCGGCAGCCCCTTGAGCGTGGCTAGGAGCCCGGCGAGGTTCCCGACCAGGCGGCCCGACTTGCCACGGGTCAGCTCGGCGATGTCGGGGTTCTTCTTCTGCGGCATGATGCTCGACCCGGTCGAGAAGGCGTCGTCGAGGCGGGCGAAGCCGAACTCCGCGGTCGTCCAGATCACGACGTCCTCGGCCAGGCGGCTCAGGTCGACCCCGGTCATCGCCGTCACGAAGCAGAACTCCGCCACGAAGTCGCGCGCCGCCGTCCCGTCGATGGAGTTGGCACTGGAGTCGGTGAACCCGAGCTCGTGCGCGACCGCGCGCGGGTCCAGGCCGAGGCTCGAGCCGGCGAGGGCGCCGGACCCGTATGGCGAGTCACCGGCCACGCGGGCGTCCCAGTCCCGCAGGCGCTCGACGTCGCGGAGGAGTGGCCAGGCGTGCGCGAGCAGGTGGTGCGAGAGCAGGACCGGCTGGGCGTGCTGGAGATGCGTGCGGCCGGGCATCGGCACGTCGAGGTGGTCGCGGGCCTGGGCCGTCAGCGCGTCGACGAGGTCGAGGAGGAGCCCGGTGAGGGCGCGCGCCTGGTCGCGCAGGTAGGCCTTGAACAACGTGGCGACCTGGTCGTTCCGGCTCCGCCCGGCGCGCAGCCGCCCACCGACCTCGGCGCCGACCCACTCGATGAGCAGGCGCTCGAGGGCGCCGTGGACGTCCTCGTCGGAGGCGCTCGGCCGCAGCGACCCCGCGGCGTACTCCTCGCGGAGCCCCTCCAGGCCGCGGAGCAGCGCGGCGTGGTCGTCGTCGGTGAGCAGGCCCGCACGGTGCAGCGCGTTGGCGTGGGCGGTCGACCCGGCGAGGTCGTAGGGCACCAGCCGCCAGTCGAAATGCGTCGACCGCGACAGCGCCTCGAGCTCGGGCGACGGGCCGCCCGCGAAACGGCCGCCCCAGAGCTTCCCCTCGTTCGTGCTCACCGGCCCACCCTCTCCTGCACTCCTCTCGTTCGCCGAGTCGTCATATGACGACTCGGCGCATTTTCGATGTCTCTTCGCGCCGACTCGGTGCATTTTCGATGTCTCATTGCGCCGACTCGGCGTCAGTCGGTGCCGGACTCCATGGCGGCGTGGTCGAGGGCCTCCTCGTCGGCGCTGCCCTCGAGCGCCGGGTTGGCGGCGATCCGCTGGGCGCCGCCCGCCGGCAGCGCGCCGAGCAGGACGCCGTGCTCCACCAGCACCTGACCCTCGTCGAGCGGCTGGCCGGCGTACGCCTCGAGCTTCGAGCGCGAGTCGGCGATGTCGAGGTTGCGCAGGGTGAGCTGGCCGATCCGGTCGGTGGGCCCGAACGCGGCGTTCTCCACGCGTTCCATCGACAGCTTGTCGGGGTGGTAGGAGAACGCCGGGCCGTCGGTGCGCAGGATCGTGTAGTCCTCGCCGCGCCGCAGACGCAGCGTGACCTCGCCGGTCACCAGCGAGCCGATCCAGCGCTGGATGGACTCCCGCATCATCAGTGCCTGCGGGTCCAGCCACCTACCCTCGTAGAGCAGCCGTCCCAGCTGGCGGCCCTGGTCGTGGTAGTTGGCGAGGGTGTCCTCGTTGTGGATGGCGTTGAGCAGCCGCTCGTAGGCCGCCCACAGCAGGGCCATCCCCGGGGCCTCGTAGATCCCCCGCGACTTGGCCTCGATGATGCGGTTCTCGATCTGGTCGGACATCCCCAGGCCGTGCCGGCCGCCGATCTCGTTCGCCGCAAGCACCAGCGCGACCGGATCGTCGTACGCCGTGCCGTTCACCGCCACCGGACGGCCGCGCTCGAAGCGGACCGTCACGTCCTCCGACTCGATGGTCACCGACGGGTCCCAGAAGCGGACGCCCATGATCGGTTGGACCGTCTCCAGCGACACGTCGAGGTGCTCGAGCGTCTTCGCCTCGTGGGTGGCGCCCCAGATGTTGGCGTCGGTGGAGTACGCCTTCTCCGCGCTGTCGCGGTAGGGCAGGCCGTGGGCGGTCAGCCACTGGCTCATCTCGTGCCGGCCACCGAGCTCGCTGACGAACGCCGCGTCCAGCCACGGCTTGTAGATCCGCAGGTCGGGGTTGGCGAGCAGGCCGTAGCGGTAGAACCGCTCGATGTCGTTGCCCTTGAACGTCGAGCCGTCGCCCCAGATGTCCACGCCGTCCTCGTGCATGGCGCGGACCAGCATCGTGCCGGTGACGGCGCGGCCCAGCGGCGTGGTGTTGAAGTAGGTGCGCCCGCCGGACCGCACGTGGAAGGCGCCGCAGGCGAGGGCGGCCAGGCCCTCCTCGACCAGCGGGCGCTTGCAGTCGACCGCGCGGGCCAGCTCGGCGCCGTACTCGTAGGCACGGTCGGGCACGCTCGCGATGTCGGGTTCGTCGTACTGCCCGAGGTCGGCGGTGTAGGTGCACGGGACGGCCCCCTTGGCGCGCATCCAGGCGACGGCGACCGACGTGTCGAGACCGCCGGAGAACGCGATGCCGACGCGCTGGCCGACGGGGAGTGAGGTGAGGACCTTGCTCACGGTGTCGTCTTTCCTGATCGGTGGCTCGTGGTCACGGCAGGCGCGTCCGACGAGAGGTCTGGGGTCAGGGCGCCGGCTGCTGGGCCAGCGCCAGGAGTCGTCGTGCGATCTCTTCGCCGCCATGGGGGTCACGGCTCATGACCAGCACGGTGTCGTCGCCGGCGATGGTGCCGAGGACGTCGGCGTACTCGATCTTGTCCATCGCCGAGGCCAGGAACTGCGCTGCGCCCGGTGGCGTCCGCAGCACCACGAGGTTGGCGCTCGCGTCGGCACTGACGAGGAGCTCGGCCAGCAGGCGGCTCAGCCGGTGACCGGCGGCCGCGGTCTCGCCCGGAGGCGCCGGGCGCCGGTCGCCGCCCTCGGCGGGTACGGCGTACACCAGCGCACCCGACTGCGTGCGCACCCGGACGGCGTCGAGCTCGACGAGGTCTCGGGACAAGGTCGCCTGGGTGACCTGCACCCCGCGCTCCACGAGGAGGTCGAGCAGCTCGGGCTGCGAGCGGACCTCGTGGGTCGCGAGCAGCTCGACGATCAGCTGGTGCCGGGAGTTCTTGGTCGAGGGACGGCGTGCCGCCTGGGTCACAGCGGCACCTCCTCGAGGTCGGCCGACGCGCGCACCAACCACGTGATGATCGCCTTCTGCGCGTGGCGGCGGTTCTCGGCCTCGTCCCAGACGACGCTCTGCGGCCCGTCGAGGACGTCGGCGTCGATCTCCTTGCCACGGTACGCCGGGAGGCAGTGCATGACGATCGCGTCCGTGGCGGCCAGGCTCATCAGCTCCGAGGTGACGGTGTACGCCGAGAACGCCGCCAACCGCTCGGCCGCCTCCTCCTCCTTGCCCATCGAGACCCAGGTGTCCGTGACGACGACGTCGGCGCCCGCGGTCGCCATCCGTGCGTCGGTCGTCACCTTGGCTGTGCCCCCGGTCTGCTCGCCGATCTCACGCGCCCGGGCGACGTACTGCTCGTCCGGCTGGTGGCCCTCGGGGGCGGCGATGCGGATGTGCATGCCGGCCGTGGCGCCGGCGAGCAGCCAGGAGTTGCCCATGTTGCAGGCACCGTCGCCGACGAACGCCACGATGCGACCCGCGAGCTCACCCTTGCGCTCGCGCACGGTGAGCAGGTCGGCCAGCAGCTGGCAGGGGTGGAACTCGTCGGTCAGCGCGTTGACGACCGGCACGCCGGCGTACTGCGCCATCAGGTCGAGGTCGGACTGGGCGTAGGTCCGCCACACGATCACCGACGCCTGGCGACCGAGCACGCGCGCGACGTCGGCGACCGACTCGCGCTTGCCGATACCGGCCAGCGACCCGTCCACCATCATCGGGTTGCCTCCGAGCTCGGCGATGCCGGCGGCGAACGACGCCTGGGTCCGCAAGGTCGGCTTGTCGTAGATGGTGGCCACCGTCCGGGGGCCGGCCAGGCTGTGGGAGTCGTACGGCGCCTGCTTGAGCGAGGCGGCCAGGCTCAGCACCTCGTGCTGCTCCGCGGGACTGAGGTCGTCGTCACGCAGGAAGTGTCGGGTCATCCGGGAGCTCCGTCGTCAGCGGGATCGTCGCCTGCATCTTCGAGGATCCCGGGCCACGCCGCCAGGAAAGCCTCGGCCTCATCGTCGCCGAGGACGAGGGGCGGGGCCAGCCTGACGGTGTGTGGGCCGGTCGCGTTGACGATGAAGCCGTGCGCGCGGGCGGTGGAGACCACCCGCGGCGCATCCACGCTGACGTCGATGCCGATCAGTAGCCCGCGGCCACGTACCTGCCTGACCGCCGGGTGGCGGGCGACGCCCTGCCGGAGCCGGTCTCCCAGCGTCACGGCACGCTCCAGGAGCCCCTCGTCGGCGATCGTGTCGAGCACCGCGAGCGCAGCGGCGCAGGCGACCGGGTTGCCGCCGAACGTCGTGCCGTGGTGTCCGGGCTGGAGCAGGTCGCCGGCCGCGCCGAGGCCGAGGCAGGCGCCGATCGGGATCCCTCCGCCGAGCCCCTTGGCGAGCGTCACCACATCGGGCGCGACGGCGAGGTCGGCCGCGGCGCAGAGCCAGGAGTCGGTCCGGCCGATACCGGTCTGCACCTCGTCCAGCCAGAGCAGCGCGCCGTGCTCACGCGTGATGCTCCGGGCGGCCGCCAGGTAGCCTGCGGGCGGCTCGATGACGCCGGCCTCCCCCTGGATCGGCTCGAGGACGACCGCTGCGGTCTCGTCGTTGACGGCCGCGGCCAGTGCCTCGGTGTCGCCGTAGGGGACGAACGTGACGTGTCCCGGCAGCGGTTCGAACGGCTCGCGGTACGCCGCCTTCGCCGTGAGTGCGAGCGAGCCCATGGTCCGGCCGTGGAAGGAGCCCTCGGCGGCGACCAGGTGGGTGCGCCCGGTACGCCGGGTCAGCTTCAGGGCCGCCTCGTTCGCCTCGGTGCCGGAGTTGGTGAAGAACACCTTGCCGACCGAGCCCTGGTGAGCCGCCTCCTCGGCCGTCGGGGGGCCGATGAGACCGAGGAGGCGCTCGGCCAGGGTGATCTGGGGGTCGCTGGCGAAGAAGTTCGAGACGTGACCGAGGGTGGAGAGCTGCCGGGTGACGGCCTCGATCACCGCCGGGTGGCCGTGACCCAGCGAGTTCACGGCGATGCCGCCGAGGAGGTCGACGTACTCCCGGCCGTCCTCGTCCCACACCCGCGCGCCCTTGCCGCGCGTGAGCACGAGCTGCGGCGGGCCGAACGTGTTCATCAGCGCCGCGGCGTACCGCTCCGTGCTGGTGGTCCTGTCGCTCATGCCCGGGCCCTCCGCACCTTGGTGGCGACGCCGGGCAGCACCTGGGTCCCGACGCCCTCGTCGGTGAACAGCTCGAGCAGCACGGCGTGCGGCTCGCGGCCGTCGACGACGGTGGCTCGGGGCACACCGGCCTGGACCGCCTGGAGGCAGGCGCCCATCTTCGGCACCATCCCGGCCGCCAGGGTCGGCATCAGGAGGGCGAGCTCCTCGGGACTGATCTCGCCGATCACGTCGTCGCTGTCGGGCCAGTCGCGGTAGAGACCCTCGACGTCGGTGAGCACGAGCAGCTTCTCGGCTCCGAGGGCGACGGCCAACGAGGCGGCGGCGGTGTCGGCGTTGACGTTGTGGACGACGCCGTCGGTGTCGGGCGCCACGCTCGAGATCACCGGGATCCGGCCGGCCTCGAGGAGGTCGAGGACGGCCTCCGGACGCACCTCGGCGACCTCGCCCACCAGGCCGAGGTCGACCTCCTCGCCGTCGACGACGGTGTTGGTACGCCGTGCCGTGAACAGCCCGGCGTCCTCCCCCGACAGGCCGACCGCCAGTGGGCCGTGCTCGTTGACCAGGCCGACCAGCTCACGCTGGACCTGCCCCACGAGAACCATCCGGACGACGTCCATGGCCGGTGGGGTCGTGACCCGAAGCCCGCCCTTGAACTCCGACTCGATGCCGAGCCGGTCGAGCATCGCCGAGATCTGCGGGCCTCCCCCGTGGACCACCACGGGCTTGAACCCGGCGAAGCGCAGGAAGGCGACGTCCTCGGCGAAGGCGCGCTTGAGGGTCTCGTCGGTCATCGCGTGGCCGCCGTACTTCACCACCACGACCTTGCCGTGGTAGCGCTTGAGCCACGGCAACGCGCCCGCGAGCGTCGCCGCCTTCGCCGGGTCGGGTCCGCTCGTGGTCACCGCTGGCATCTCCTGGGTCGTCATGACGAGTACGCCGAGTTCTCGTGCACGTAGGCGTGAGTCAGGTCGTTGGTCCAGACGGTCGCACGGGCGTCGCCGGCCTTCAGGTCGACGGTGACGGTCACGTGGCGCGGCTTCAGGTCCACGGTCGCCGGGTCGGCAGCGGGCCTGGACTGCCGGCAGAGCCAGACGCCGTTCATGGCCACGTCGAGGTCGGCGGGGTCGAACACCGCCTGCGTGGTGCCGATGCTGGCGAGCACGCGACCCCAGTTCGGGTCGTTGCCGAAGACCGCGGCCTTGAACAGGTTGCTGCGCGCGATCGCCCGGCCGACCTCGACGGCGTCGTCCTCGGACGCCGCGTTCAGCACGGTGATCGCGATCTCGTGCTCAGCCCCCTCGGCGTCGGCCAGCAGCTGCCCGGCGAGGTCGGTGCAGGCCTGGGTGAGCGCCTCGGTCAGGTCAGGGAGGCTCGGCGTGATCCCGCTCGCGCCGCTCGCGAGGAGCGTGACGGTGTCGTTGGTCGACATGCAGCCGTCGGAGTCGAGCCGGTCGAAGCTCACCCGGGTGGCGGCCCGCAGTGCCGCGTCGAGGTCGTCGGTGCTCGCGACCGCGTCGGTGGTGAGGACCACGAGCATCGTGGCGAGCTGCGGCGCCAGCATCCCGGCGCCCTTGGCCATGCCGGCGACCGACCAGCCCGCGCTCTCGACCACGACCTCCTTCGGGACGTTGTCGGTGGTCATGATCGCGGCGGCCGCGTCGGGTCCGCCATCCGCGCCCAGCCCGGCGTACGCCGCGTCGACGCCGGCCAGCACCTGCTCCCGGTCGTTGGCCAGACCGATCAGGCCCGTCGAGCAGACGACGACGTCGACCGCGCCGATCCCGAGGTGCTCGGCCACGCGCTCCGCGACCGCATGGGTGGTCTGGAACCCCTCGGGGCCGGTGTAGCAGTTCGCGCCGCCGGAGTTGAGCACGACCGCCCGGACGATGCCGTCCTTGACGACCTCCTTGCTCCACAGCACCGGGTTGGCCTGGCAGCGGTTGCCGGTGAAGACGCTCGCCGAGGTGTGCGTCGGGCCGTCGTTGACGACCAGCGCAACGTCCTTCGCCCTGCTCGCCTTGAGCCCGGCCGCGACGCCGGAGGCGCGGAAGCCCCGGGGGTGCGTGACGCTCACGGCGCCACCCCCACCGAGGTGAGCCCGAGCGTCTCGTCGAGCCCGAGTGCGAGGTTCATCGACTGGATCGCGCCACCGGCCGTGCCCTTGGCGAGGTTGTCGATCGCGCCGACGGCGACCAGGCGTCCCGCCGCCTCGTCCACCGTCACCTGGAGGTGGCAGGCGTTGCTGCCCTGGACCGCCTGCGTCTGCGGCCACGAGCCTTCGGGGAGGACGTGGACGAACGGCTCGGCGTCGTAGGCCTTGAGGTAGCTCTCGCGGACCTGGGCGTGGTCGACGCCCGGGGCGAGCGGTGCGGAGCAGGTTGCCAGGATCCCGCGCGGCATCGGCACCAGGACGGGGGTGAAGCTGACCGTCACCGGCTGGGTGGTGAGGCCGGCGAGGTTCTGGACGATCTCGGGGGTGTGGCGGTGGACCCCGCCGACGCCGTACGCCGTCGCGTTGCCCATCACCTCGCTGCCGAGCAGGTGTGGCTTGGGCGCCTTGCCGGCGCCGCTCGTCCCGGACGCAGCCACCACCACCACGTCGGGGGTCACCAACCCGGCCGCGATCGCGGGCGCCAGGGCCAGCGTCGAGACGGTCGGGTAGCAGCCGGGCACTGCGATGCGACGCGCTCCGGCCAGCACGTCTCGCTGGCCGGGCAGCTCTGGCAGCCCGTACGGCCACGTGCCGGCGTGCTCGCCGCCGTAGAACCTCTTCCACTGGTCGGCGTCCCGCAGCCGGAAGTCCGCACCACAGTCCACGACGAGGGTCGCGTCGGGCATGGCCGCCGCGATCTCCGCCGACTGCCCGTGCGGCAGTGCCAGGAGGACGACGTCATGGCCCGCCAGGGTCGCGGCCGCGGTCTCCCCGAGGATGCGGTCGGCCAGCGGCGTGAGGTGCGGCTGGAGCGACCCGAGGGTGCTCCCCGCGCTGCTACCCGCGGTCAGCTCACCGATCTCTACGAGCGGATGCGCCAGGAGGAGACGCAGCAGCTCGCCGCCGGCGTACCCGCTGGCACCGGCGACCGCGACTCTGAACGAGCTCATGACGCATGATCATACAGAACTCTGCATGATCATGCTAATGAGTCTCGTCCTCGGTTCCCTCGAACCTACGGGTCGCGTCCGTCCGTGGTCACGACTAAGTTCACCCCATGGCACGACTCGACCACACGACGTACGTCCAGCACATCGCCGACGAGTCGCAGCGCTTCCGTGACGTGCTCGCCGAGTGCGACCCGCGCGCCGAGGTCCCGACGTGCCCAGACTGGCGGGCGGACGACCTGCTCTGGCACCTCGGTGAGGTCCAGCACCACTGGACGTGGGTGGTGACGAACCGCCCGAAAGAGCCCGAGCAGTACGACCCGCCCGAGCGGCCCGGCGACCACGCCGGGCTTCTGTCGTTCTACGACCAGCAGTACCCCGCGCTGGTCGAGGCGCTGTCGAAGGCCGAGCCGACCGACGAGGCGTGGACCTGGTCGCAGGACCACACCGTCGGCTTCATCTCGCGGCGGCAGGCCCACGAGGCACTCATCCACCGGCGCGACGCCGAGCTCACCGTCGGCGACGTGACGCCGTTCCCGGCGGACCTCGCGGCGGACGGCGTCGACGAGGTGCTCGACGTCATGTACGGCGGGTGCCCGCCATGGGGCGAGTTCTCACCGCTCCCCCACTACATCCGGCTCGACCTGACCGACACCGGCGACCACGTGTGGGTGCAGCTGGGCCGCTTCCACGGCACCGACCCCGACGGCATCGAGCACGAGGAGGACGACCTCCACGTGGTGGCCGACCCGGGTGTCGAGCCCGACGCCGTCATCTCCGGCACGGCGGAGTCGCTCGACGCGCGCATCTGGCGGCGCGGCGACGGCGCCGAGACCCACCTCGCGGGGAACCTCGAGATCGTCGATCACTTCCGGGCGATCATCCACCAGCCGATTCTGTGAGGGAGAGCCTCGGAACAGCTCGGCGCGGGAGACACCTGGGTTTCGAGACGCGCCGCTCAACCCCTCTCTACGTTCGGGCCTGAGCCGGACGCTCCTCAACCTTCGCGCTCGGACGGAGACCTCGCAGGCTCGGTCTCCGCGCGCTCGAGCCAGTCGGCGAAGGACTCGAAGCCGAACGGCCGCCCGAGGAAGTCCTCGACCAGGTCGGCGGCGTCCTTGCGGCCGCCGGGCACCAGGATCCGGTCGCGGTAACGGGTCGCGACCTCCGGGTCGAACATGTCGTCGCGGTCGAACGCCGAGAACAGGTCCTTGGCGATCACCAGTGACCACATGTAGGTGTAGTAGCTGCTGGTGTACCCCGCGAGGTGGCCGAAGCCGGCGTACATGTGGGTGTCGGGCACCGGCGTGAGCATGGAGTACGTCGCCTGGAGGTCGACCGCCGCCGCGGAGATGGCGGCGCCGTCGGCGGGCGGGTCCTCGTGAAGCCGGTAGGAGATCGCCGCGTAGTACATCTGCGAGCGAGCGGTGAGGCCCTTGGCGAACTCGTCGGCGTCGCGCATCCGGGCGACCAGCTCGGCCGGGATCGGCCGGCCCTCGTCGTCGATCGCGAACTCCTGGAGGACGCCGGCGTCCCACGCCCACTCCTCCAGGAGCTGCGACGGGGCCTCCACGAAGTCCCACTCGGTGGCCACGCCGGCGAGCGCCGCCCACCGCTGGCCGCCGGCGAGGATGTGGTGGAGCAGGTGGCCGAACTCGTGGAAGAGCACGACGACCTCGCCGTGCTCCATGAGCCCCCGGGGGAAGTTGCAGACGAGGACGCCTTCGGGGGGCTGGTGCTCCGCCACGCCGTCGGTGAGGGTGAACTGCGCCGCGTGGTTGAACTTGTTCTCACGCGGGTGGAGGTCGAGATGGATCCGCCCCAGGCTCCGGTCGCCCAGCGAGACGTCGTACGACGTGACGTCGTCGTGCCACGTCGGCACCTGCACCGGCGTGTAGGTCAGGCCGAACAACCGGGCAGTGACGTCGAGCAGCCCCTGCCGGACCCGCTCGAACGAGAAGTAGCGTCGAACCTCTTGGGCGTCGACCTGGTGCCGCTCGCGACGGAGGATCTCGGAGTAGTAGGTGGAGTCGGCGCCGTCGAGCACCTCGACGTCGGGGCGGTCCTGCCGGATCCGCTCCAGCAGCGCGTCGCGGTCGCGCAGCGCCGAAGCTTCCGCGGCCTTGGCGATCTTGTCGATGAAGGACCCGATCGCGTCTCCGGTCTCGATCATCTTGACCTCGGCGTCGTACGACGGCCACCCGTCGTACCCGAGCAGGGTGGCCAGCTCGCGCCGCAGGGCCAGGATCTCCACCAGCACGTCGTCGTTGGCGGGCCAGCCCTGGTTGAGGAACGTCGTGTAGACCGCCAGGCGCGCGTCGCGGTCGGTCGCGAACTTCAGCATCGGGAACACGTCGGGGTAGGCCAGCGTCAGCTCGACGAGCCCGTCGTCACCCACCTCGTGCTCGTCGATCCAGTCCTGAGGCAGCCCCGCGAGCTGATCCGGCCGGACCTTGACCGTCGACTGGTCGTCGTTGATGTTGCGTTGGAAGAGCTGGGTGAGCTCGGTCAGCCGCTCGTTGATGGAGCGGACGCGCTCGCGGACCTCCGGGTCGCGGTCGACCCCGGCTCGGCGGAAGTCGCGGAGCGCGAAGTTGCGCACCCGCTCCCCGTCGTCGTCGAGCCCTGATGTGCGCTGCTCGGCGTCGTCGACGACCATCAGGTCGTAGACCACGCGGTCGAGCGAGAGATCGGTCTGGAGCTTGGACGCCTCGAGCTGGGCGCGCTCCGCCTGGTCGCGGATCTCGCTGTCGGGATGCACCTGGTGCATCAGGCTGCTGGCGGCGAAGGCGTTGCCCAGGGCCAGGGTGACCTCGTTCCACCGGTCGAGCAGGTCGGCCGCTCGCCGCGGGCGCTCGGCCTTGATCGTCGCCACCAGGGCTCGGACCCGGTCGAGCTGGTCGGTCGTGCGGGTGGTCAGCCAGGCGGCCCAGGCGTCCGTCCCGGCGTCGGGAGCGGGCATGGCCAGCGGAGCGCGGTCGGTCACGCGGCGAACCTACCGGCGACCGCCCCTGGGGTCTCGCGTGTTGGCGTACCGATCACGTAACGCCGAGTCGTCACAGGACGACTCGGCGGGAATTCAGCGTCTCTTTGCGCCGAGTCAGCGTTTGACGGCGCCCACGGCCTCGGCGGCGGCGGCGACGGCGGCGTCGCGGGCAGCGGCGGTCTCGGACTCGGTGAGAGTCCGATCTGGGGCGCGGAACCGGAGCGCGAAGGCCAAGGACTTCTTGCCCTCACCCACCTGCGGGCCGGTGAACACGTCGAAGAGTCGGATGCTCTCGAGCAGTTCACCCGCTCCCACCCGGAGGGCCTGCTCGACCTGCGCTGCGTGGACCGAGTCGTCCACGACCAGCGCGACGTCCTCCTTGGCCAGCGGGTGGTGCGAGACGACCGGCGCAGGCGGGATCTCGACGCTGCGCGCCATCAGGGCGTCCAGGTCGATCTCGAGGACCGCCGTACCTCGCGGCAGGCCGTACGCCGTGCACACGCGCGGGTGGAGCTCGCCGGCGTGGCCGATCTCCTCGTCGCCGAGACAGACCAGGGCGCATCGGCTCGGGTGCCACGGCATCCGGCTGGTCTGCCGGATCTCGACCTCGACGCCGAGCTCGCCGGCCAGCTCGCGCACGACCTCGACGGAGTCCGACCAGTCCGCGGCGCGACCGTCGCCCCACCAGCCCTGCCGTTCGCGCTCGCCGGCGAGCACCGCGGCGAGGACCAGCGGCTGGGCGGGGATCGCGTCGAACAGCTTCTCGAGCTCCGCCTCGCTCGGACGCCACTCCACGCCGTACACCGGCGCCGCACCGCGGTGCGTGGGGAAGGCGACCGTCCCGGTCTCGAAGAGCGCGACGCCGGTGGCGCCGCGACCGAGGTTGCGCGCGGCCGCGTCGAGGACGCCCGGGAGCAGGGTGGTCGTGTAGTACGGCTTCTCCGACGACAGCGGGTTCGACAGACGTACGGCGTCGCGCAGCACGTCGTCCGCCGGGAGCCCGAGGGCGTCGAAGGTGTCGTCGCCGACGAACGGGAAGCTGACCACCTCTACGCACCCGAGCGAGGCCAGGGTCCGCCCGATGCGGCGTCGCAGGCGCTGCTGCCGGGTGAGCCCGCGGCCGACCGGGGGCACCGGGACGACCGACGGCACCTGGTCGTAGCCGACGATCCGGACGACCTCCTCGACCAGGTCGTAGGGGTCGCGGAGGTCCGGTCGCCAGGGTGGAGGCGTCACGCTCAGTGGGTCGCTGCCGGTGACGTCCGCGCCGATCGCCCGCAGGTGCGCGACCACGGCGTCGTCCTCGATCGGCAGGCCGGCGACCTGAGCGGGCAGCGCGACCGGCAGCGTGATCGGGGCGGGTGCCGGCGGAGTGCCGACGACCGTGACACCCGGCGAGACCGCGCCGCCGCCGTACGTCGTCAGCAGCTCGGCGACGCGGTCGGCCGCGACCTCGCAGATGGTCGGGTCGACGCCGCGCTCGTTGCGCTTGCCGGCCTCGGAGGTGAGGCGGTGCCGCTTGCCCGTGCGGAACATCGAGACCGGGTCCCAGTGGGCCGCCTCGATCACGACGGTGGTCGTGGCCTCGGACATCTCGGTCGTCTCGCCGCCCATGACGCCGCCCAGACCGATGGCGCCGGAGTCGTCGCAGACCACGAGGTCCTCGGTGGAGAGCTCACGGTTCACCCCGTCGAGGGTGGTGAGCCGCTCCCCTGGTGTCGCCCGGCGTACGACGAGGGTGCCCCGGAGCTTGTCGCCGTCGTAGCCGTGGATCGGGCGGCCGGTCTCGAGCATCACGTAGTTGGTGACGTCGACGGCCAGCGAGATCGGCCGCATTCCGGCCAGGCGCACCCGGTTGCGCAGCCACTCCGGTGACTCCGCGGTCGGGTCGAAGCCGGTCACGGTGCGGGCGACGAAGACCGGGCACCCGTCGGGGTCCTCGACCCGGACCGGGTAGCCGTCGTCGTTGGCGGCCGGCACCTCGCGCAGGCACGGGTCGGTGTACGCCGTGCCGAACGCCATCGCGGCCTCACGCGCCACGCCGCGCAACGACAA
>DASSTL010000090.1:0-11758 GCA_035707985.1 Nocardioides sp.
GGCCGAGGTTGGCGTCGCCACCCTTGTCGCCGGAGCGGGCGTGGACGAACGTGCCGAGGGGTGCCTTCACGCGATCACCTCCACGCGTCCGTCGGCGTGGTGCACGGTCTGGGTGACCAGCGAGCGGTCGACGTACTCCGCGCGGTAGACGCCGTACGGCGTGCCGTCGCCGGGGGGTGCGGTCATCGTGAAGCCGGGGTACGACGCGAGGGCGAGCTCCACGACCGCGCCGCTGAAGGCGCGGCCGATGGGCTCGGGCCTCGGGTCCTGGACGGTGCACCGCAGCACCGTCGAGGCGCCCTCCTCCGTGTCGGCGTCGATCGCGGGAGTGGGCCCCATGGTCCACGTGACCGAGGACGCCGTGAGCCGTGGCTCGAGCTGCGCCCTCACCCACGCGGCCTTCGCGTCGATGTCGAGGCCGGTGAGCACCAGCTCGACGGAGTTGCGGTAGCCGCCGAGCTCGTTGACGCACACCTTGAGCCGGTCGGGCGGGGCCGAGCCACGGACCCCCGAGATCTGCACCCGATCTCGGCCGCCGTCGGCGAGCTCGATGGTGTCGAGGTGGGTGGTGACGTCCGGGCCGAGGTACTGGGTCGACTGCACCTCGTACATCAGCTGGGCCGTGACCGTGTCGACGCTGACCATCCCTCCGGTCCCGGGGTGCTTGGCGATCACCGACGACCCGTCCGCCGCCACCCCGGCGAGCGGGAACCCCAGTGGTTGAGCGGGATTCTCGATCTGCGCGAACCCGGAGAAGTTGCCGCCGGTCGCCTGGCACCCACACTCCAGGACGTGGCCCGCGACCACGGCGCCGGCGAGCTCGTCGTACGCCGTGGGGCTCCACCCGTGCCACCAGGCCGCGGGTCCCACCACGAGCGAGGCGTCGCTGACCCGACCGGTGACGACGACGTCGGCGCCCCCGGCGAGCGCGGCCGCGATGCCGAAGCCGCCGAGGTAGGCGTTGGCCGTCAGCGCGCCGTCGCTCAGCCCGATCTGGGGGGCGAGCGAGCGGACGTCGTCGCCGTCCACGTACGCGACGGACGGCGAGAGCCCTTGCGCCGCGGCGATCTCGGTGATGCGGGCGGCGAGTGCGGCCGGGTTGAGTCCGCCGGCGTTCGTGACGATCCGGACGCCGCGCTCGAGGGCGAGCCCGAGGCAGTCCTCGACCTGACGCGCGAACGTGCGCGCGTAGCCGAGCGACGCGTCCTTGAGCTGGTCGCGGCCCAGGATCAGCATCGTCAGCTCGGCGAGGTAGTCGCCGGTCAGGACGTCGAGTGGGCCGTCCTCCAGCATCTCGCGCATGGCGGAGAGCCGGTCGCCGTAGAAGCCGGAGCAGTTGCCGATCCGCAGGGGGCGGTCAGCCATCGTGCGCCGCCCGTCCGTCGCCCGACGGGCCGGCGAAGGCCTGCGCGATGTCGAGCCACCGGTCGGCGTCGGGTCCGGTCGCGACCAGCGAGGTGTCGGCGCGGTTGATCCGCTGGGTGACCAGCAGGCAGAAGTCGTACGCCGGGCCGGTGACGGTCTGCGCGGCGTCGTCCGGCCCCCACGACCACACGTCGCCCGACGGAGCGGCCAGGTCGACGCGGAACTCCTCGGTGGGTGGCTGCATCGCGTGCACGGAGTAGGCGAAGTCCCGCGTGCGGACGCCGAGGTGCGCCACGTGGCGGATCCGGTCGGTGACGTCGGGCTCGGCGCCGAGCGCGTGGTGGACGTCGAGGCCGTGGGCCCAAGTCTCCATGAAGCGTGCGGTCGCCATCGAGGTCGCCGACATCGGCGGGCCGTACCAGGGGATGCGCTGTCCGGTCGGGTAGGTGCGCAGCGTCTCCGCGAGCGCACGCCGTGCGGTGCGCCACCGCTCGAGGATCGCCGCCGGCTCCGCGGCACCACCGGCGATCGCGGCCTCGTCGGCCGCGCGGTCGGGGTCGGCGAGCGCCTCGAGGACGAGGGCGTCCCATCGCTCCTTGTCGGTGGCGGCCGCGTGGGCCGCCTCATCGGTCCACGCGAGGTGGGCGATCTGGGTCGCGACGTCCCAACCGGGCGACGGGGTCGGCGTACGCCAGCCTTCGTCGGGCAGGTCGGCGACGAGCGCGTCGAGGCGGTCGGACTCGGTGGTGAGGTCGTCCAGGACGGTGTCGAGGAGGCCCGTTCCCGGGGTGGAGCTCATGCGATCGCCTCGTCGAGGGTGCGGGCCCATTGGTCGAGGACCCGGTTGCGTCGTCTGGTGTCGTCGGTGATGGTCGCGGCCAGACCGAGCCCGCGGACCAGGTCGAGGGTCGCCTGCACGAGCTCGCGGACCCCGGGCCTCGACTCGTCCACGCCGAGGAGCTGGACCGTCATCCGGTGGGCCTCCCGGCCCACCTTCCGCTCCAGCGGCTCGACCGCTTCGCGCAACGCCGGGTCGGTGCGCGCCGCCACCCACAGCTCCAGGGCGGCGATGAACACGGGCGACGCGAAGTGGTCACCGAGCATCCGGAGCACGTCTCGGGTGCGGTGCGCCGTGGGCACGCGCGCGGCCGCCCGGGCGAGCTCCTCGCCGCGCACCTCGGTGAGGTGCTCGACCGCCGCGACCACGAGGTCGTTCTTGGTCGGGAAGTGGTGGAGCTGCGCCCCGCGGGACACCCCGGCCCGCTCGCTGATGAGCGTCGTCGACGTACCCCCGAACCCGCGCTCCACCAGGCACTCGATCGTGGCGTCCATCAGACGCGCCCGCATCGCCCGCGACCGTTCCTCCTGCGGCACCCGCACCGTCGTCACCTGCGCCATGCTTCCCCCGTACAAACAAACAGTCAAGACTGTCTGTTAGTGATGCATCGGGTACGTCGTGCCAGGATGCGGCGGTGACCGACGACCGGACCATGCGGGAGCGGATGCTCGCCGGCGAGCCGTACGTCTTCGACGAGTCGTTGGAGGCCGACGCGCGCCGCTGCCGGATGCTGCTGCAGACGGTCAACGGGGCGACCCCCGACGAGGACGACGAGCGGGACGCAACGCTTCGGGTCCTGCTGGGGTCGTTCGGCGAGGGGAGCAACATCCGGCCGCCGTTCCACTGTGAGTACGGCTACCAGATCCATGTCGGCGCGCGGGTCTTCGCGAACTTCGGCCTGGTTTGCCTCGACGTCGCGCGCATCACGATCGGCGACGACACCCAGCTCGGCCCCGGCGTCCAGCTGCTCACCCCGACCCACCCGCTCGAGCCCGCCCCGCGCCGTGAGCGGTGGGAGAGCGCCGAACCGATCACGATCGGCCGCAACGTCTGGCTCGGCGGCGCCGTCGTCGTCTGTCCCGGCGTCACCATCGGCGACGACACGGTCGTCGGTGCGGGGTCCGTCGTGGTCCGCGATCTCCCGGCCGGTGTCCTCGCCGTCGGCAACCCGGCCCGGGTCGTCCGCTCGCTCTGATCGCCGAGTCGGCATACGACGACTCGGCGTGAAAACGGCGACACTCTGCGCCGACTCGGCGTGTCTCAGATGCTCCTTTGCGCCGACTCGACGTCAGTCGAGACGGGCCACCAGGGGGAGGCGCGAGCGGGCGAGGAGACCGACCACGAGGGCGGTGACGACGGGCAGCAGCACGACCAGCCCGACGATCTGCAACCACGGGATGTCCAGGTAGTGCGAGGGTCCGGGTGAGTCGGTGAAGCTGCGGGTCAACGGATAGGTGATCGCGATGCCCGGGATGAACCCGACGGCAGCTCCGAGCACGGCACCGACCACCCCGACCGACACGGCGTACGCCGACGCCACGGCCCGGCGCATCCGCGGAGACGCCCCGACGGCGGACAGGGTCGCCAGGTCCGGCCGGGCGTCGGAGAGCGCCAGGAACGTCGCGGTCAGGGTGCCCCCGAGCATCAGCACGCCGGCCAGGCCGAACAGGATCCACAGGACCACCTTCTCCGCGCCCGACACCTGGTAGCCGCGCTCGGTGTACAGGTAGGCGTCTCCGTCCATGCCCCCCAGCACCTCCTGCAGGTCGTCGTGCTCGGCGTCGGTGAGGGGCGTGCCGGTCAGGACCAGGCCCACCGTGCGCACGCGCGCGTGGAGTGCCCGCGCCACGTCCGGCGACACGACCGCCATCACCGGCGGTGGGGTCCGCGACGTCGCCACGCCGGCCGCCGGCACGTCGACCGACGGGCCACCGCGGCCCATGCGGACCGTCGCGCGACCAGGCGTCTCACCGACCCGACCCAGCAGCACCACTCCTCCCTGGCGGAGGACCCTCGAGGCGGCGCTCCACGCCTGCTCGGACACCTCACCCCGGAGCAGGGTCGGCAGTTGGTCGTCTCCACTCACCAGCGCTTGCACGGGAAGGCTGGACATGAAGTTGCCGACGGGCCCCTGTCCCGGACCTGTATCGATCTGGAGCGGGCGACCACCCGCGATCCCGGCGACCCGGCTCACCCGGGCGCCGGGCGCCAGCCTGGCGACCGCCTGCTCGACGCCGGTCCAGTCGGCACCGCCGCCGTTCATCGCGATCGTGCTCACACCGGTGGCGAGCATCGGCTGGTACTCCGCCTTCGCCTGGGCCTGGTCGCTGGTGTTGGCGATCGACAGGGCCACCACGCCCGCGACGGTCGCCGCCACGGCTGCGACGGCAGGCACCGTCCGGGTCCGGTGCCGCGCGGCGTCCCGTACGGCGTACCGCAGGGCGAGCGGGAACCCGCGCCCCAGCCTGGCGAGGGTCACGACGACCACCGGCACCAGGAAGATCATCCCGATGACGGCCACCACGGCCGCGCCCGCGATGAGCAGGTCGCCTGAGTCCTGACCGGCACCCAGCACAGCGAGGACGATCCCCGCACCGGTCAGGACCAACCCGATGACCGGCGATCGCCGGCTCGCGGCTCGATCACCTCGGCGCCCGGCGAGGACCGCGACGACGTCCTGACGCGAGGCGATCCACGCGGGTACGACGGCCGCCAGGAAGGCGCTCACGAGCCCGAAGGCCGCGACCCCGAGCACGTGGTCCCAGCGGATCTGGAACGGTCCGAACCAGGTGCCGGACATCGACTGGAGCCACGGCAGCAGGGCGCGTCCGACCCCGATGCCGAGCACGATGCCGACGACCGAGGCGATGGCGCCGATCACCACTGCCGCGCCCAGGACCACCCGTCGCGTCTGCCGCGGCGTCCCTCCGTTGGCCGCGATCAGAGCCAGGCTCCGGGACTGTCGCCGCGCCCCGACGGCGAATGCGGGTCCGGCGAGCAGCACCACCTCGATCAGTGCCATCACGCCGATCAGGGCGAGGACGGCGTAGATCGTCGAGCGGTCGGTCGAGACGCTGTTGCGGATCTCGGGAGGCAGCTCGGCGGCCGAGGGTGGGTGCTCGATGACCTGTCGTGACAGCACCAGGACGCCGGCCCGGTTGAGCTCGCGGACCTGGTCCCACGACACCGGGTCTCCCCCTACCAGCCACGATCGTTGCCCGGCGTTCTTCGCCGAGAGGAGGCCGGGCAACCCGAGGACCACCGGGGCGGTCCGCCGGCTCGCCGACTCGGCGATGCCCACCACGGTGACCGAGGTCCCGTGCCCGAGGTCCAGCCGGTCGCCGACCACGAACCCGTGGGAACCGAGCGCGGCATTGATCGCCACCTCGTCCGTGGTTCGGGGGTACCGCCCGGAGGAGAGCCGGAACAGGCCGTCGGCGAGCGGGTCGTTCATGTCGACCCCGGTGGCGCCGGATCGCAGGACTCCCAGGTCGGTGCGCACGTCGACCGACCCGATGCGGATCTCCGTCGAAGGACGGTCGGTGCCCAGCACTCCCTCGATCGTGGCCCAGGATGCGGGGGGTCCGGCGGCGTGCGACCTCCCGTTGGCGTCGTCGGGGTCGGCCGCCTGGAACACCCGGTTGACCCCGGGGTACACGGTCACCTCGGCCTCGGCGGAGCCGATGCGCCGGTCGAGGCCCTCGGTCGCGCTCACGCTCGAGGTCGCCTGGGCGACGTCGGCCGCGATCACCGCGACGACCGGGAACGTCACCATCACCAGGACCAGCACGCTGCGGCCCTTCGCCCGCCACGCCTCGCGCCAGGCGAGGCGCAGCGCCAGCCGCCATCCCGAGACCAGCGTCATCGCGCCTGCTCGAGCAGGGCGTCGGGCCGGTCGCTGCCGGACTCGTCGACGATCACGCCGTCGCGCAGGAACACCACCCGGTCCGCCCAGGCAGCGTGGCGCGCCTCGTGGGTCACCAGCACGCCGGCCGCTCCCGCATCACACCGCGCCCGGATCAGCCGCAGGATGTCCTCACCCGTCTCGCTGTCGAGAGCGCCGGTGGGCTCGTCGGCCAGGATCAGCCTCCGGTCGCCGACGATCGCCCGTGCGATCGCGATGCGCTGTTGTTGGCCCCCTGACATCTCGTCGGGGAAGCGCTTCGCCAGGTCGCCGATCCCCACCTCCTCGAGCGCCGCTCGTGCCGCCTTGCGCGCGGACCGCGTGCCGGCACCGTCCAGCTCGCGCGGCAGCGCGACGTTCTCGACAGCGGTCAGCGCCGGGATCAGGTTGAAGTCCTGGAAGACGTAGCCGATCGAGGTACGCCGCATGGCCGCGCGGCCCTTCTGTCCGAGTGAGGCCAGGTCGGTCCCCTCCACGCGGACCGCACCCGAGGTCGGGGTGTCGAGTCCGCCGGCGAGGGTCAGCAACGTCGACTTGCCGGAGCCCGACGGCCCCATCACGGCC
Organism: Nocardioides sp.; assembly: GCA_035707985.1. Taxonomy (GTDB): domain Bacteria; phylum Actinomycetota; class Actinomycetes; order Propionibacteriales; family Nocardioidaceae; genus Nocardioides. The sequence goes on from DASSTL010000090.1 coordinate 6,672, forward strand.
ACCAGCTCTCCGGCGTACGCCGAAAAGCTCACCGCGTGCAGCGCGGTCACCTCGGTCGCGCCGGCGCCGTGGACGCGGGTGACCGTCTCGAGCTCGAGAACCGCGGTCATCGGGTCACCTCTTCTCCGGAGCTGGTGGTCTCGACCTGCTCGACCGACGAGGAGGCGCGATCGTCGCGATCGGCGGCAGCCCTGCGCAGGCGGGCCTCGCAGTGGTCGAGCCAGCGGATCTCGGCCTCGGCGTTGAAGACCAGCGAGTCGAGCACCAGTCCCCAGGCGAGCTCGTGCGGGTCGTCGCCGGTGGCACGCCGCTTCAACCTGGTGTAGTCCTGCAGCGCCGCCATGGTCGCCGAGCGCTGCTGCTGGATGACCGTGCCGACCTCGACGCCGGGCACGCTGACGGCCAGCGCCAGCTTGATCGCGAGCTCGTCGCGAGGCGGCTGGGACCTGGCTACCGGCGAGGAGAACCACGCCGCCACCTCGTCGCGGCCACGCGCGGTGACGGCGTACACGACGTGACCGTCGCCGTCCGCCCCCTTGCCCTCCACGAGCCCGTCCCGCTCGAGGCGGGACAGGGTCGTGTAGACCTGCCCGACGTTGAGCGGCCAGGTGCCGCCGGTGCGGTCCTCGAACTCCGCCCTCAGCTGGTAGCCGTACCGCGGACCCTGCTCCAGCAGGGCCAGCAACGCGTTGCGCACCGACACCGACGACACCTCCCGATCTCTCCGGCCGTCGATCCACGTCCCCCGTGGCCGTGAATACTCGGTATGTATACCGTGGACATACCCGGTATGCAACAACACACGGCGCTCCCTGTGCCCCAGGGGGCACCTCACCCGGGATACTCGTGCCCCACCGGCGCGGGCACCGGGTTCGCGCTGCCTGACTCCCGACACGAGGGGACACGAGTCATGTCGCACGCCGGCCCACCTCCCGAGCAGCCTGAGCAGCCCGAGCAGCCCGAGCAGCGCGAGGACCCGAACGCGGGCGGTCAGCAGCCCTACAACCCCTACCCGGACAACTGGGAGTCGGGCTCGACCCCGCCGCCGCCTCCGCCGCAGAACCCCTACGAGCAGCCCAACCCGTACGAGCAGAGCAACCCGTACGGCCAGACCCAGCCAGGCCCCTACGGCCAGCCCGCGGACCAGCCCTACGGCCAGCCGCCCGGACAGCCCTACGGACAGCCCTACGGACAGCAGGCGCCGTACGGCGGCCAGCCCGGCGCTCCCGCCAACCCGTACGCCGGCACGGCCAACCCCAACAAGCCGACCTTCGGCTTCGGCGGGTACGCCGGGTGGTTCACGCGCGTGGGCGCGTACCTGATCGACTACATCTGCGGAGCCCTGGCCGCGCTCCCGGCGATCGTCGGCTACGTGATCCTGGTGGCGAACACGACGACCACCACCAACCCCGACGGCACGAGCACGACCGACTACTCCGGCAGCATCGGCGTGCCGCTGGTGCTGATCCTGATCGGCGCGGTCACCGGGATCGCGTTCTTCGTCTGGAACATCTGCATCCGCCAGGGCCGCACCGGCGCGTCGGTCGGCAAGAGCGTGCTCGCCATCCGGCTGGTGAACTCCGACCTGCAGCCGATCGGCGCGGGCTGGTCGTTCCTGCGCTACCTGCTGCACATCCTCGACGGCATCTGCTACATCGGCTATCTCTGGCCGATCTGGGACTCCCGGAAGCAGACCTTCGCGGACAAGATCATGAACACCTTCGTGATCCAGGCGACGACGCCGCAGCCCCCTCCCTACTGACCGGCTCTGACGAGCTCAGCCTCGCTCGGCGTACCGCTTGGCCTTGGCACGGACGGCTGAGGTCAGCGGGACGCCCGAGTCGAGCAACCCTCGGGCCTGCGCGGGCGTCATGCCGGTCGCGAGGACGCCGATCGTGACGTCGTGGTCGGGCTCGAGATCGACGGTGACCGGGTCGCCCGCGCGCACCACGCCCTCCTCGAGCACGCGGCACATGGCGCCGACCCGGCCGGTGCTGTTGAACTCGATGTGGAAACCGTCGATACCCATCCGCATCGAGAGGTTGAGGCACGGCGTGCGCGGCTTGCGCACCTCGACCAGCACGCCGGTGCCGGGCTCGCCGAGCCACCAGCGCTCGCCGACCCGTGCGCGGGTGACGTCGAGGCCACGCGTACGGACGTTGTCGCCGAAGTGCCCGGGCGGGATCTCGCGGTCGAGGCGCCGCGCGAAGTACGCCGCGTCCTCGGCGGCGTACACGTAGACCGCGGCGTCGACTCCGCCGTGGGCCGAGTCGACGTGCTCGTCGCCCTCGGGGCCGAGCCGGCCGACACGGACCGCACCGGTGACGGGCCGCTTGTCGATGGCGGTCGGGTGGTAGTAGCCGTCGCGGATCGCGTGCACGACGCAGACGGCCTCGATGCTCGCTGCCATGCCGTCCATCCTTCCGTCGTCGGGGGCGCGGCGCTTGAGCGGTGTTGCCCACGTTGGGCCCGGGTTCTGCCCAGAGCGGAATCAGGAGGCGCTCTCGCGTGCGCGGATCTACAGTCGGTCCATGGGTGACGTCGTCCAGCTCCCGGTGCGCCGCGAACAGCCCCCCGGGTCGGGTCAGGAGACAGAGGAGCCCCGCCGCGAAGCACCGCGGCGGATGCCCCGCGAGGTCGAGCCCAGGATCGAGCCCGTCGAGCCACTGTGGCGTGAGTCCGTCGGTCACGAGCTCCGCGAGGAGCGTCTGGCCTCCGGCAAGCGGCTGGTCGACGTGGCCGAGGAGGCCGGGGTCTCGCCGCAGTACCTCTCCGAGGTCGAGCGGGGCCTGAAGGACCCGTCGTCGGAGCTGCTGGCGGCGATCGCCGGCGCCCTCGGGCTCAGCGTCGCCGAGATCGCCACTCGGGTCGCCTCCTCGAGGATCAGCCCTCAGTCGCCGGTCTGCCTCGCCGCCTGAGCGAACGCGTTCGACGGCACGTCACGCGCGGTGATGACCGCGTCGACGATCCCGTACTCCCGGGCCTGCTCGGCGGTCAGCACGAGGTCGCGCTCGGTGTCCTCGCGTATCTGCCGGGCGGTCTTGCCGGTGTCGTGGGCGAGCAGCTCCTCCAGCAGCGAGCGCACCCGCTCGACCTCCTCCGCCTCGAGGATCAGGTCGGGCACCGTGCCGCGACCCTCGGCGGCGGGCGCATGGAGCACGACCCGGCCGTGCCGGAGGATCTGCCGCCGTCCCGGTGCCCCACCGGCCAGCAGCACCGCGGCCGTGGCCACCGCCTGTCCCACGCAGGTGGTCTCGATCGCCGGCCGGACGAACTGCATGGCGTCGTAGATCGCCAGCATCGCCGGGATCGAGCCGCCCGGTGAGTTGATGTAGAGGTTGATCGGGGCGTCGGGGTTCTCCGACTCGAGGTGGATGAGCTGCGCGATGACCGTGTTCGCGACGCCGTCGTCGATCGGCGTGCCGAGGTAGATGATCCGGTCGGAGAGCAGTCGGCTGTAGACGTCGACCGTGCGCTCCCCGCGGTTGGTCTGCGTGGTGACGTAGGGGATCGGGTAGCTGCTCATCGCGAGACCCCCAGACCGACCGGGCGCACGACGGGTGTGCGGACCTCGTCGATGGAGTCGACGATGTGGTCGACGAAGCCGTAGTCGAGCGCCTCGTCAGCGCTGAACCAGCGGTCACGTCGCGAGTCGCGCTCCACGGTCTCGACGTCCTGGCCCGTGTCGGCGGCGATCAGCGAGAGCACCGTGTCGCGGGTGTGCCGGAGGTCGTCGGCCTGGATGGCGATGTCCATCGCCGTCCCGCCGATGCCGGCCGACCCCTGGTGGAGCAGGATCCGGGCGTGCGGCATGGTGAAGCGCTTGCCCCTCGTCCCGGCGCTCAGCAGGAACTGCCCCGCGCTCGCCGCGATCCCCATCGCCAACGTGCTCACGTCGTTGGGGATCAGCGTCATCACGTCGCGGATCGCCAGCATCGCCGGCACCGAACCGCCCGGCGAGCTGATCCACAGGTGGATGTCGGCGCGCGGGTCGCGGGCCGACAGCACCATCAGGCCGGTGCACAGCCGGTTCCCCAGCGCCTCGTCGAGCACGCCCCCCATCAGGAGCGTGCGTTGCTCGAGCAGGCTGCTCGCCAGCTCGTCGTCGATCCGGCCCCAGGCCGTTCCTTCGCTCATGCGACCACGCTGACACCCGTCGTACGCCGACCGAAGGGCGTGCTGCTCCCAGCGGATCCGCCCTGTGCTGATCCGCTCGCGGCGGATCGGGTGGTGGCGCTGCTGCGATACCCGGTGAGCCGGGTGTCGCAGCGCTTCTCGGCCGTTGCAACCCCCGAGAAGCGACAAGAGCGCGGTCCACCGGTGACCACTGTGGCCAGTGGGAGCAGCTCAGCGGTAGGTGACCAGGTCGCGGGGCAGGTGGGAGTGCTCGTTGAAGGACAGCAGGCGGCGGCCGGTCGAGCCCTCGAGGACCCGGGTGACCGCGCCGTTGACGGCGACGGTGTTGAAGCGGGTCCAGTACGCCGCGAGGTCGCGGTGGCTGGTCGCCTCCGGCGCGACGAGGGTGGCGCAGACGAGGGCGATCGGTCCCCCGGACGTCACCACGACCGTGACGCCGTCGCGGGCGAACGCGCGGTCCAGCGCCCCGCGGACCCGGTCGACGAAGGACGGCCAGGACTCGTCGTAGTCGCCGTCGTGCTCGCCGGCGTACCAGCGTGCGGTGGCGTCCTCGAAGACCCGCTGGAAGGCGCGCACGTCCGAGACGTCGCCACCGCCGCCCGGCCCACGTGCCACGACACCCAGGTGGTCGAACTCGTCCCAGCCCTCGTCGACCTCGGCCCCGACAGACCCGGACCACCCACCGGCCTCCGCCATCGCCAGCGCCGTGTCGCGCTGTCGCCGCAACGCGCCGTGCACGACCGCCGACGGCGAGGACCCGTGCGCCGCGAGGGTGCGGCCGACGACCCGACTCTGCTCGAGGCCGGTCCCGCTGAGCACGTCGTAGTCCTCGGCCCCGAACGACGCCTGCCCGTGCCGGACCAGCACGACGACGCCCATCAGTCGCTCCTCACGCGCTCAGCACGCGGCGCGTCCGCTGCTCCAGGTAGGCGACCGCGTCGCCGAAGCCC
>DASSTL010000091.1:0-41059 GCA_035707985.1 Nocardioides sp.
CCGGCGACCCAGGCGGCGTAGAAGACGCCGAGGCCGCCGGCGACGCAGAGCCCGGTGATGATCCAGAACCGGATCACCACGGTGACCTGCTCCCAGCCGAGCAGCTCGAAGTGGTGCTGCAACGGGGCCATCCGGAACACCCGGTGCCCGGGTCCCACCCGGAAGATCGCACGGACGATGCCGAACCTCCGCGAGGCCTTGAAGAAGCCGACCTGGAGCATCACCGACAGGGTGATCACGACGAACAGGCCGCCGATGATCAGCAGCAGCAGCTCGGTGCGGGTCAGGATCGCGAAGCCCGCCATCGCGCCGCCGAGCGAGAGCGACCCGGTGTCGCCCATGAAGATCTGGGCGGGTGGCGCGTTCCACCACAAGAACCCGAAGCAGGCCCCGGTGATCGCCGCCGCCACCAGGGCGAGGTCGAGCGGGTCGCGCACCTCGTAGCAGGCCTTCACGGGGTGGATCGCGCAGTTCTGGTTGTTCTGCCAGATGTTGACGAACATGAAGGCGCCGAAGACCATCACGCACGCGCCGGTGGCGAGGCCGTCCAGGCCGTCGGTGAGGTTCACGGCGTTGCTGGTGCCGGTGACCATCACCCAGAAGAGCAGCATCGCGATCACGGACGGCAGCGCGATCGTGGAGTCGCGGATGAAGGAGAGATGGTCGGAGGCCGGTGCCACGCCGCGCCCGTCCTCCAGTCCGTCGGACAGCGCCAGGAAGCCGAAGACCAGCGCGATCACCGTCTGGCCGACCATCTTCGCCTTGCTGCGGAGTCCGAGCGAGCGTTGCTTCGACACCTTGATGAAGTCGTCGAGGAAGCCGACGAACCCCATGCCCACGAAGAGGAACAGAAGCAGGAGCGCGGAGGCCGAGGGCGTGTTCTGGGTGATCAGCTCGGCCAGGAAGTAGGCGAGGACCGCGGACGCGATGATGACGAGCCCGCCCATGGTCGGCGTACCCCGCTTGGTGTGGTGGCTGGTCGGTCCGTCGTCGCGGATCTCCTGCCCGTAGCCGAGCTGCTGGAACAGCGGGATGGCCGCGCGGGTCCCGAGCAGCGAGAAGAGCAGGGCGAGGCCACCACCCAGCAAGATCGCCTTCATCGGCTCGGGTTCCCGCCTTCCTGGTCGTGCGCCGCCCCGTCGTCGACGTCGGCCCCTTCCTGGAGAAGGGCATCGGCTACGTGCTCGAGCGCGGCGCCCCGCGACGCCTTCACCAGGACCACGTCCCGAGCGACGACATTGTGTCGCAGCCAGTCGCTCGCCTGTTCGCGGCCCGCCGTGGACACCCAGACGCCTGGCCAGCCGGAGGTACGTCGCGCACCCTCGCCGATCGCCTCGGCGGCCTCCCCGACGGTCACGACCACGTCGACCCCGAGCCCGGCGGCGTGCTCCCCCACCTGCCGGTGGTCGGCCACGGACGACTCCCCGAGCTCGAGCATCTCGCCCAGCACCGCGACGGTACGCCGAGCACCGCGCCGACCGATCGCGGCCAGCGCGTCCAGGGCCGCGGCCATCGAGGCAGGGTTGGCGTTGTAGGCGTCGTTGACGACCACCAGGCCGTCGTCCGCGCGTTCGTGCAGCGCCATCCGCCACGGCGACTGCGACCGCGCCCGGCCGAGCGTCGCCACGATCTGCTCCCACCCGATCCCGGCGGCGGCAGCCATCGCGGCGGCCGCCGCGGCGTTGGGCACCTGGTGCGCGCCGGCCTCCAGCAGCCGGACCGGGACCCAGACGTCGTCGTACCCGAGCTCGAAGGCGGGGCGGCCGAGCTCGTCGAGGTCCAACCCTCGCCACCGGACGTCTCCGGCGACGCCGAACGTGACGACCTCCGCCTGCGTGCGGCTCGCCATCGCGGCCACCAGGTCGTCGTCCGCGTTCAGCACGGCCGTGCCGTCGGCCGGCAGCGCCTCGACGATCTCCCCTTTGGCACGGGCGATGGCCTCGCGCGAGCCGAACTCACCGATGTGGGCGGTGCCGACGTTGAGCACGGCGGCGACGCGGGGCGGCGCGACCGAGCAGAGCTCGGCGATGTGGCCGACGCCGCGCGCCCCCATCTCGACGGCGAGGTACCGGGTCCCGGCGTCGGCTCTGAGCACGGTCAGTGGGACGCCGATCTCGTTGTTCCGGTTGCCGATCGTGGCGATCGTCGGTCCACCGGTCTCGAGCAGCTGCGCGAGGTAGTCCTTGGTGCCGGTCTTGCCCTGCGACCCGGTCAGCGCGACCACCGTGGAGTCGAGCTGCTCCAGGAGGTGTCGGGCCAGCCCGCCGAGCGCCACCACGGGGTCGTCGACGACGACCGTGGGGACACCGGTCGCCCGGCTCCCCAGCACGCCGACGGCGCCGGCACGGACCGCCGCGGTCGCGAAGTCGTGACCGTCGACGTGCTCACCCACCACGGCCACGAACAGGCCACCCACCTCGGGCTGCCGCGTGTCGATGAACGGTGGCGCCGTCACGGTCGCGGAGCCGTCACCGGCGTCGACGAGACGGCCGCCCACGGCGCGGGCGACCTGCTCCAGGCTGAGCGGGATCACCGGCGCAGCTCCTCGCGCGCGACGACGCGGTCGTCGAACGGATGCATCACCCCGGCGACCTCCTGCCCCGTCTCGTGCCCCTTGCCGGCGATCAGGACGACGTCACCTGCACCCGCGCGGCGTACCGCCTCGGCGATCGCGGCCCGCCGGTCGCCGATCTCCACGACCTCGGCTCGGCCCCCGACGGCACCCTCGAGGATCGCCGCCCGGATCGCGGCCGGGTCCTCGGTCCGCGGGTTGTCGTCGGTGACGACGAGCAGGTCGGCACCCTCGGCCGCCAGCCGCCCCATCTCGGGGCGCTTGCCCGGGTCACGGTCTCCACCGGCGCCGAGGACGACGATCAGCCGGCCCTCGGTGAGCGGCCGCAACGTGGCCAGTGCGGCGGACACGGCGTCGGGCTTGTGGGCGTAGTCGACGACGACCAGGAAGTCCTGGCCCTCGTCGATGAGCTCCAGCCGCCCGGGTACGCCGGGCCCGTCGGCGATCGCGCGGGCGACCGTCGCCGCGTCGTAGCCGACCGTGGCGGTCGCCGCGATCGCAGCGAGCGTGTTCGCGACGTTGAACGCACCGGGGATCGGGCAGCCGGCAGCCACGTCGACACCCCCCGGACCGCGCACCCGGAACGACGTGCCGGACGGCGACGGCGCGATGTCCGTCGCCTGCCAGTCGGCGGGACGTCCTGTGGTCGACAGCGTCTCGACCGGGACCGACGCCCGCTCGACCAGGCGCTCCCCCCAGGCGTCGTCGACGACAACCAGTCCGCGACGTGCGTGCTCGGGCGTGAAGAGCATCGCCTTGGCCGCGAAGTAGTCGTCCATGTCGCGGTGGAAGTCGAGATGGTCGCGCCCGAGGTTGAGGAAGACCCCGACGTCGAAGACCACGCCGCCGACGCGGCTCATCACGAGCGCGTGGCTGGACACCTCCATCGCGCAGGCCTCCACACCGGCGTCCACCATCCGCCGGAGCAGCCGATGGAGGTCGGGCGCCTCGGGTGTGGTGAGGGCGCTGCTCACGTCCTCGCCCAGGATCCTCGTGCCGACGGTGCCGATCACCGCGGCGGGGAGTCCGGCGCCGGTCAGCCCGGACTCGACCAGTCGGGTCGTGGTCGTCTTGCCCTGGGTGCCGGTGACACCGATCATCCGCAGCCGCGTCGCCGGCTCGTCGTACACGAGGGCGGACACGCGACCGAGGACCGGCCGGACAGCGGGCACGACCAGTGCGGGGACGCCGTCGCCGATGTTCGCGCGACCCTCCTCGTCGGTGAGGACGCCTACCGCACCTGCCTCGCGCGCCTGCGGCCAGTACGCCGCCCCGTGCGCGTGCGAGCCGGGCAGCGCGGCGTACAGGTCACCGGGCGAGATCCGGCGGGAGTCGAGCGAGATGCCGCCCACCGGCGTCGACAGGTCGCCGTCGCCGCGGACGTCGAGGCCCTCGCTGGTCAGCCGATCGAGGAGGTCGGCGAGGGCCTGGGGGTCGGTGCTCGCCACGGGCCCGAGGTTATCGGTGGGCTCGGATCGTCCGGCGACCACTGAGGGCACCCGGCCCGACTCCACGCGTCACCATGTCACCGGGATGTGCGACGGCTCGGCACCGCTCGGGGGTACGCCGTAGCGGCGCAGCGCGAACGACATGATCTTGGAGAACGCCGGCCCGGCGTTGCCGCCACCACCCAGGCCGTTGCGCGGGTTCTGGATGACGACGTACACCGTGAACCGCGGGTCGTCGGCAGGCGCGAAGCCTCCGAACGAGACCGTGAACGTCCCGTCGTAGCAACCGCACTTCGAACCGACCCGCTGGGCCGTGCCGGTCTTGCCGGCCACGAGGTAGCCCGGGACCTGCGCCAGGGGCGCGGTGCCGGCATGGGGGTCCACGACCCGCTCCATCATGTCGGTCATCTGCTGGGCGGCGCTGCGGCTCACGACCCGATGCCTCGTCGCGACGTCGGTGCCGACGACCTGTCCGGTGGCGGTGGTGGCCCGGCCCTGGATGAGGCTCGGCGCCACCCGCACGCCCCCGTTGGCGATGGTGTTGATCGCCGCGGTCATCTGCACGCCGTTCACCGACACGCTCTGGCCGAATGCGATGCGGTCCTGGAGCATGCCGTTCCACTGCGACTTCGGAGGCAGCACGCCCGCGGTCTCACCGTTCACACCGATGTTGGTGCGGGTGCCGAGGCCGAACTCCTGCAGGTAGCGGTGCAGCTGCCCCGGCTTGAAGAGCCGCGCGGCCTTGGCGGTGCCGATGTTCGACGACTTGGCGAGGACGCCCGCGAGCGTGAGCCGGAGCTTGGGGTGGCTGAACCAGTCGTGGATCGGGCGGTCGCCGCTGGGCAGCACCGGCGGAACCGTCAGCCGGGTGCGGTCGGTGACCTTGCCGGCGTCGATCAGCGCACTCAGCGTGAGCACCTTCTCGACCGACCCCGGCTCGTAGGGGCTGGTCATGGCCAGCGAGTTGCGGTCGCGCTTCGGCGAGGCGGCCGGGTTGCCGGCGTCGTACGTCGGGTAGTCCGCGAGCGCGAGGATCTCGCCGGTGCGACGGTCCATCACGACGGCGAAGCCGGACTCGGCCTTGGCGTTGACCACCGTCTGGCGGACGACACGCTGCGTGTACCACTGCAGGTCCTCGTCGATGGTCGTGTGCAGATCCGAGCCGTTGTGGGCGGGGTTCACGGTGCTGCGCCCGAGCGGGATCCGGTTGCCGCCGCCGACCTCGTAGGTCTCCGAGCCGTCCCGGCCGGCCAGCACCTTGTTGAACGTCATCTCGAGGCCGGCCAGCGGACCGTCGGTGCCGAGGAAGCCGATCAGGTTCGCCGCGACGTCGTGGTCGGGGTAGGACCGCAGCGGGTCGTTGCGAGTCGCGAGGCCCTTGTAACCGGCGTTCGTCGCCTCGGCCACGACCCGCATGGCTTGCTCGGCCGGCACCCGTCGGGCGACGTAGGCGAACCGCGAGTTGGTCCTGCTCAGCGCCTGGAGGGTGTCGAAGTAGTCGATCGGGAGCCGCTTGGCGAGGAAGCGGGCGAGCTCCGGCGCGACCTTGCGGGTCTGGAGCGGGTCGGCCACCACCATCCGGCCGTCGACGGACTCGGCGAGCGGACGCCCGTTCCGATCGAGGATCTCGCCGCGCTGGGCGGGCAGCTCCACGGTGACGGTGCCACCCGTCGAGGCGGCCAACGTCGCGTACTTCTGCTGCTCGATGCCCTGGAGCTGCAGCAGGCGCGCCCCGAAGAACGACAGCACGATCGTGATGAACACGAAGCCCGCCCGCAGTCGCAGCAGGACGGACCCGCGGCGCGACCGCCTCCGGCGGGTCCGGGCCGCCGCACCCGGACGCTGGTGGCGACCCGGAGGTCGAGGTCCGGAGCGGCCTCGTGGGCTCGAGCTGGGCAACGTGGGCATCCTCAGTGGCGGTGATGCTGGTGGCGGGTGTTACTCGTGTGGTTCTTGTGACGCGTGTGGTCATTTCTACCCGCGCGACCACCGTCGTCGTGCGAACGTCGCGACGTGTTGCCCGACGAGTTGTGGCGGTCTCCACCGTTCGCGGGCTCGTGGACCACGGTCACGTGCGCCGGCGGGTCCAGCTCGGCCGGCTTGACGGGGGGCGGCGCCAGCAGCCGCAGCGGGTCGGTGCGCGTCGCGGGCGCCGGATCGCCCAGCACCTTGCCGGTGCGCAGGTCGAGCACCGCGGGGTTCGTCGGGAGCACCATCCCCATCCGCTGCGCCTTGAGCGCGATGGTCTGCGGGTCACGCAGGTGGGCCAGCTGCATCTGGAGACTCTGCTGCTGGGCCTCGAGGACGTCGGCCTGGTTCTGCAGCTGCGTCGTGGCGAACGCCGCCTGCTGCATGGAGGTGTTGAAGAGCAGCAGCCCGACGATGCCGCCGACGGCGATCATCGAGACCAGCACGAGGAAGGGCACCGGGTTCGTGCGTCGCCGGGCACGCTTGGGGACGACGGTGAGCCGGGCGCGTTCGAGCGCGGCCTCCGCCAGGCGTGGGACGCGGGTCCGAAGTGCTGGTGCCGTGCTGCTCATCTCAGGCTGCTCCCCTGTTTCGTGTGCTGCTGCCCCGAGTGCCCTTCGGGCGGACCCGTTCGACGGCGCGGAGCCGCACCGAGGCCGCGCGCGGGTTCTGCTCGATCTCTTCGTCGCTCGCGCGCTCCGCACCGCGCGTGACGAGCCGCAGCTCGGGCTGCCGGTCGTCCGGCACGAACGGCAGGTCCGGCGGGACGTCGACCGTGGTCGCGGCGGCGAACGCCCGCTTGACCAGCCGGTCCTCGAGCGAGTGGTAGGACTCGACGACGACCCGGCCACCGACCGCGATGGAGTCGATGGCCGCGGGGATCGCGCGCCGTAGCACGCCGAGCTCGTCGTTGACCTCGATCCGGAGTGCCTGGAACGTCCGCTTCGCCGGGTGACCTCCGGTACGCCGCGCCGGCGCCGGAATCGCGTCGTACAACAGCTCGACCAGCCGGGCCGAGGACGAGAACGGCGCCCGGCTCCGCTCCCGGACGATCGCGGAGGCGATCTTGGAGGCGAACCGCTCCTCGCCGTACTCGCGGAGTACCCGCGCCAGCTCGCTCTGCGGGTACGTGTTGAGGACGTCGGCCGCCGTCGGCCCGGTGGTCGGGTCCATCCGCATGTCGAGCGGCGCGTCCTCGCTGTAGGCGAAGCCGCGCTCGGCGACGTCGAGCTGCATCGAGGAGACGCCGAGGTCGAACAACACCCCGTCGGCCGCGTCGAGCCCGAGGTCTGCCAGCGCCTCGGGGATCCGGTCGTACGTCGCGTGGACGCCGGTGAAGCGGTCGCCGAACGGAGCCAGCCGCTCCCCCGCCAGGCGGATCGCCTCGGGGTCGCGGTCGAAGCCGACGACCCGGGCCAGTGCGCAACGGGTCAGGACCGCCTCGCTGTGGCCGCCGAGCCCCAGCGTCGCGTCGACGAGGACGGCACCCTCGTGGTCGAGCGCAGGCTGCAGGAGGGCGACGACCCGGTCGAGGAGCACCGGGACGTGGGCTGGCGTGGTCATCGTGCGACCTAGCGGCCTGAGTGTGCGAGGTGGGCCAGCAGGAGGAACCCGACGGCGACTGCCACGGAGGTGGTCGCCGAGAACGCCATCAACGCCACCGCGTCCCGCGCCTGGTGGCGCACCCGGCGCTGCCCGGCCGCGGCACCGGACGGTGCGGTGGGTGTGAGGCTCATCGGTTCGACCCCGCTCGTTGGCCCGCTCGTGAGGGCTGTCTGACTGCTGGTTGACGGAGGTGGCTGGCACTGCTCGGACTGCTGCTCTTGGTGCTCGGTGGTGTTCGGTGGTGCCGGGTGGTGCCGGGTGGTGCTGGTGGGTGGATTCGCCCAGTCAGGTCCCTGCCCGCTCCCCGAGCGCTTCCGTTCATGGGGTCGGCAGGTCGCTCGTCGTGGGAAGTGGCCGTCTGGAACCGGGGAAGGTGCCCCAGATGGCGGGAGCGGGCGCGAGACCTCGCTGTGCGAATCCGTGTCTTCACTTGTGTGCGGGGGTCGGCGGCGGCTGTGAACTCGGCGGGAGGTGGGGCTAGCCGGGGTAGACGTCCTCGCTCATGTCGGCGAACGCCTGGCTGTGCTCCTCCTCCCAGGCCGCGATCCGGTCCGGGTCCCAGATCTCGACCCGGTTGAGCGCACCGATCACGACCACCTCGCGGTCGAGGCCGGCGTACTCCTTGAGCAGCGGAGGGATCGTGATCCGCCCCTGCTTGTCGGGCTTGTCCTCACTGGCCCGCATCGCGAGGAACCGGCCGTACTCACGCGCCTGGCGGACGGTGAGCGGAGCTTCTTGGATGCGGTTGGTCATGGCCGCGAAGTCGGCGATCGGGAAGACGTTGAGACAGAAGTCCTGGCCCTTCGTCACCACGAGTCCTTCCGCGAGCTGCTCCCTGAACTTGGCGGGCAGGAAGAGCCGGTTCTTCTCGTCCAGCTTCGGGGTGTAGGAGCCCACGAACATCGGGCACCTCCACCTGGCTCGACCCTGTCCTCCACTTTGCGCCACTGTACTCCACTTCACTCCACCGTCAACCACATCCGCTCCATCCGCCAGGCGTTTCTGCGCCTGACGGGCCGGGTCAGGACGGCGCAAGGCGGCGCACGCTCGGGAGGTCTCACCGGACCGTGGCTCGCTCGGACGCGGCGCATCCGTGCAGGTCAGCGAGCTGTCGGGGAACGCCGAGCGGGATCCGGTAACGGGACCTGCCTGCCCAGGACGGCCACAGTGGAGCGGAGTGGGGCGTTCGCCCTTCTGATGACCGCCGCGGTGGAGGAGGATGAGGGGAAGGTGGTCGCACCACGACTGCTGACGAGCGGGGGCGGCTCGGACACGGGTCAGGTGATCCGCAACCGAACCGTTATCCCGGGAGTCAGAACCAACGTGGCGTTCGCCACGTAGGTTGTCCTGCACGACCTGTCGCGGCCGGCCGAACGAGTGCGCCCGTGAGGCGGGTCGCACGGGTGGCTCGCCGTCTCGGAGCGAGCGCGACGAAGAGAAGGAAGGGACGGCTCGTGCCAGGTCCGGTTTCTCAAGGTGCCGATCTCGACACGCTCAACAGAGTGGTCGAGAAGGTCCGCAGCAACATCAAGCGGGTCATCGAGGGCAAGCCCGACGTCATCTCTTCGGCGATCACGGTGCTGCTGGCCGAGGGGCACCTCCTCATCGAGGACGTGCCCGGCGTGGGCAAGACGATGCTCGCCAAGTCGCTGGCGCGCAGCATCGACAGCTCGGTGCGCCGCATCCAGTTCACCCCCGACCTGCTGCCGTCGGACGTCACCGGCGTCTCGGTCTACAACCAGGAGACCCGGCAGTTCGAGTTCCGGCCCGGCGGGGTCTTCGCCAACATCGTGGTCGGCGACGAGATCAACCGCGCGTCGCCCAAGACCCAGTCGGCGCTGCTCGAGTGCATGGAGGAGCGTCAGGTCACCGTCGACAACACGACGTACACCCTCGAGGCGCCGTTCATGGTCATCGCGACCCAGAACCCGATCGAGATGGAGGGCACCTACGCCCTCCCCGAGGCGCAGCGCGACCGCTTCATGGTGCGCCTGTCCGTCGGCTACCCGGTCGAGGCCGCGGAGATCGCGATGCTCGACTCGCACACCATGACCAACCCCCTCGACGACCTGGAGCCGGTCACCGACGCGGTCGAGATCCGCAAGCTGATCGACATCGTGACCCAGGTACACGTGTCGCAGGCCGTGCAGCGCTACACCGTGGCCCTCGGTGCGGCGACCCGGCGTTCCTCGGAGCTCTCGCTCGGCGCCTCGCCGCGCGCGTCGCTCCACCTGGTGCGCGCCGCCAAGGCGTCCGCGGCCATCCAGGGGCGCGACTACGTGCTCCCCGACGACGTCCTCGCGCTCGCGCCGTCGGTGCTGACCCACCGCCTCCTGCCCAGCGTCGAGGCCGCCATGGGTGGGCGGACGACCGCGAGCATCCTCGAGAGCATCGTGAACTCGGTGCCGGTCCCCGAGGGGACCCGTGCGTGAGGCCCTCTCCGGCCTGACCGTCCGCGGACGGGCGTTCCTCGCGGCGGGGGTCACCGCCGTCGTCTGCGCCGTCCTGCTCGGTCAGTCGACGTTGACGCGCGTCGGTATCCTGATCGCCGCACTCCCCCTGCTCACCGCGTTCACGCTCGGGCGCAGCCGCTACCGCCTGGCCCTGGTGCGCAGCGTCGGTCCCCAGACCGTGACCGCGGGACAGCCGGCCACGGTGCAGCTGACGATGACGAACGAGGGCCGCACTCCCTCGGGTGTCCTCATGCTCGAGGACCACGTGCCCTACGTGCTCGGCACCAGGCCCCGCTTCGTCCTCGACGGCATCGGGCACGGCTGGCGCCGTCACGCGACGTACCAGGTGCGCTCCGACGTCCGTGGTCGCTACGAGATCGGCCCGATGAGCGTGCGGGTGAGCGACCCGTTCGGGCTCGTCGAGCTCGGCCGCTCCTTCCGCAGTACCGCGACGCTCACCGTGACGCCCCGCGCCGTGCCCCTTCCCCCGATCCCGTTGGGTGGCGCCTGGACCGGATCGGGTGACAACCGCCCTCGCGCGTTCGCCACGGGAAGCGCGGAGGACGTCACGGTGCGGGAGTACCGCCGCGGAGACGACCTACGGCGTGTGCACTGGCGCAGCTCGGCTCGCGTCGGCGAGCTGATGGTGCGCCGCGAGGAGCAGCCGTGGCAGTCGCGCGCGACGCTCTTCGTCGACAACCGCATGTGCGCCCACCAGGGGCAGGGCATCGCGTCCTCGCTCGAGGCCGCGGTGTCCGCGGCCGCGTCGGTCGCCGTGCACCTCGGACAGCGCGGGTTCACCGTCCGTCTGGTGACGTCGTCGGGTGACGACCTGAGCACCACCTGGCACACCCGCGACCCGGAGCTCAACACCAGGTCCATGCTCGAGTCGCTCGCCGTCGTGCAGCCGGTGACCAACACCCGCATCGACACCGGGTGGCTGGCGGAGTCCACGCACGGCGGACTGCTGCTCGCGGTGATCGGGGCGATCACCGAGGCCGACGGCCCCATGCTGCGCAGGATGCACCATCACGCCGGCAGTGCTCTCGCGCTCGCCCTGGACGTGTCGGCCTGGGCACCCGCCAGCGGCGCCGGGCTCAGCGCCGTCCCCCACTCGGCGCGCCCGTTGCTGGTTCGTCAGGGCTGGCGTGCGGTGACCCTGCGTCCGCGGGACCGGCTCGACCTGGTCTGGCAGGACCTGGGCCGGACCAGCGCTCACGCTGCCCGCGCCGGCGGCGCCAACGAGATCCGTCCGGTCACGCAGGGTGCTCGATGAGGGGGGCACGATGAGAGGACTGTCGGCCGACGCCCGCCGCGACCTGCCGCTCGCGGCCGTCGCGGCAGCGACGACCTGGGTGACGATGCTCTCGTGGCGTGGCTTCAGCGCGCTGTGGGGTGAGTTCCTCGGGCCGCTGATCGTCGTCGCCGTCGTCGTCCCCGTCGCCGGCGTGATCCTGCGGGCCGCACCCGTGCCACGTCGCGTGGGCGTGCTCCTGCACGTCCTGGTCGTGGCCGTGCTGGTCTGGCTCCTGCTCGGCGGCTCGGTCATCCATCCGTTCTCCAGCACGGGCGCGATCAGCGAGCGGGTCGGCGACGCGTGGACGAGCGCCGAGAACTACCTGCCTCCGATCCCCGCCAACGTGCCCGGCATCGCACCGCTGCTGATCCCGTCCGGCGCCCTCGCCCTGCTCGCCGTGGACGTGCTCGCCTGCTGGATGCGCCGCGTGCCGCTCGCGGGACTCCCGCTCCTGGCGGTGTACTGCGTGCCGATCAGCGTGATCGGTGACGGCGTCTCCTGGTTCGTGTTCCTGCTCGCGTCCGGCGGCTTCCTGCTGATGATGTTCCTGCACGAGGCGGCCCACATCACGCGCTGGGGCAGGCCACTCGGTGGCTCCACGGCGGCCGCCGACCCCAACGGGTTCGGCGTACGCACGGGCGCGAGCAAGGCCAACGCGACCACGGTCGGCAGCGTGGCCGTGGTGCTCGCGGTGATCCTTCCGATCTTCATCCCCACCTTGCACCTCGACGGACTCGGCCTGTTCGGCCCGGGTGGCAGCGGCGACGGTGTCAAGGTCGTCAACCCGATCACCGACATGCGCCGCAACCTCGAACGCGGCAAGAACGTCGCGCTGCTGTACGTGCGGACCGACGACCCCGACCCGTCGTACATGCGGATCGCCGCACTCAACGTCTTCAACGGGGTGGAGTGGACCAGCGGTGACCGCTCGATCATCCAGGGCCAGGTCGCCGACGGCCTGCTGCCGTACTACGAGCAGGGGCTCTCGGTGAACGTGCCCACCGACCCGCACAACTACACGGTGCGGGCGACCGACCAGTTCGACTCGAGGTGGCTGCCTACCCAGTTCCCGGTGTCGAGCATCACCGCCGCCGGTGCCTGGCACTGGGACGGCACCACGATGGACTTCATCTCGGCGAACGACTCGACGAACACCGCCGGGCTCACGTGGACCATGACCGCGGCCAACCCGCAGCTGTCCAACACCGCGATGATCAACTCGCTGACGGCGCCGCTGTCCGTCCAGAACGACTTCACGGCACTGCCGACGACGCTCGCGCCGTACGTCTCCGATCTCGCCCACCAGGTGACCCGGAGCGCCCCGTCGCGCTTCGAGAAGATGGTCACCCTGCAGAACTGGTTCCGCGACAACTTCCGCTACAGCTTGAAGAAGGGCGAGAACCAGGGCAACGGCAACCAGGCCCTCCTGCGCTTCCTGGCCAAGGGCAACGGCGGACGCGTGGGCTACTGCGAGCAGTTCGCCTCGGCGTTCGCGGTGATGGCGCGCACGCTGGACATCCCGGCCCGCGTGTCGATCGGGTTCCTCCAACCCACCAAGGTCGGCCCGAACGAGTACGTCTACCGCTCGCACGACATGCACGCCTGGCCCGAGGTCTACTTCCGAGGGTCCGGCTGGGTGCGCTTCGAGCCGACGCCGGGTCAGCGCGCCAGCACCGTTCCCGACTACACCCGCGGCACGGCCAGCAAGCCCGGCAAGGAGAGCCCCGGTCAGAGCGTCGGCGGTCGGGTGACGAGCGACCCCACGAGCAGCGCCACCAAGCGGCCCAACGACGTGCAGCAGACGTCGACCACGACGTCCAGCACGCACGTGCCCTGGACCTGGATCCTCGGCGGCATCGGCGTCCTCGCGGTGCTCTGCGGCCTGGCGCTCGTGCCCGGAGCCGTGCGACGCGGGCGGCGCAACCGTCGGCTCGAGGACGGCGCCGAGGAGGTCTGGGCTGAGCTACGTGACACCGCCATCGACCTGGGTGTGGGCTGGCCGGCCAACCGGTCACCCCACGAGACGGGGTACCTGCTCGCGGCCTGGTTCGGCCCCGAGCCGGACGGCACCCGACTCGTCCGACCGCCTCGCGGCCGCGGCCTGGCCCCTGGCGCGGAGGACGCACTCGACCGGATCGTGCTCACCCTGGAGCGCGTCCGCTACGCCCGCTACGCGGACGACCTTCCCGGCGCGCTGGCCGACGACGTACGGACGTGCATCACCTCGCTCGAGCACGGGTGCACGAGCAGCACGCTGCGACGGGCCCGGTGGTTCCCCCGGTCCTTGTTCGGGTCGGGACGGCGCCGGTCCACGATGGCTCTCGACCGCGAGCCCGAGGCGGTCAGCGCCGGGGGCGTCATCGACCACGTGGGCTGACGGGCACCGGGGCGCGCGAGCCCGTCGGCGTACGCACACGCGACCCACACGCTTCCCCACACACAAGCCCCGGCACGGTGCCGGGGCTCGGGGAACTCGGGGAGGGGCGACCGGTGGCTAGCTCTGGTCGCCGTGGCGGCGACGCCACGGGGAGCCGAACTTGTCGAGCATCGAGCCGGTCTGCTGGTGGCGGACGGTCGGGCTGTGCGTGCTCGACGGCCCCCGCATCGCGGCGAGGCCGACGGTGGCGGCCGCGAGCATGACCACGAAGCCGAGGATGCCGACCAGGGTGATGCGCTGGATGGCACCGGCCATCATCACGCCGAGGCCGAGGACGAAGCAGACGCCGGCGAGGATCGCACGGCGCCGGGCGGCGCGACGTAGGTTCGTACCGCGGAGGGTCGAGGCGAGCTTGGGGTCCTCCTGGACCAGAGCGCGCTCCATCTGCTCCAGCGCTCGCAACTCTTCCTCGGAGAGCGGCACGGGAACCTCCTCTCGCGCGACGACGCCTTCACGATCAGTGTAAGCAGCCGCATGGGCATCCGGTAGGCGGCCGCATGAAATTGTGACTACTTCTCCAGTGCCCCAGGTCTTCCGGCCCATGCAGGGTGGACCTCCGTAGTCCCATCAGGTGAGAAGACTGGCCGGACGGACGGCGTCCGCGCCGAACCGCCGGGTGATCCGGTCGGCGGCCCGGTCGGCCTCGGACCAGCCGTGGTCGCGCTGGCCCAGGACCAGCTGACGGTGGACGCGCTCGCGCGGCACCAGCCCCTCCAGCCGCACCCCCACCAACCGGATGCGGGCCCGCTGGAGCCCGAGCGCGTCGTAGGAGCGCACGGCCTCGCGGAAGATCTCCTGGGTCACGTCGGTCGCCTCCGCGAGGGTGCGTGACCGGGTGATGGTGGTGAAGTCGGCGAACCGGACGGTGATGGTGAGGGTGCGGCCAGCGACGCCGGCGACCCGCATCCGGGTCGTGACCCGGTCGGTGAGGCGGAGCAGCTCGCGGACGATCACGGCGCGGTCGTCGGTGTCGTGGCCGAAGGTCTCGCTCGCCCCCATGGACTTGTCGGGCTCGCCGAGGTAGGTGAAGGCGCTGGAGTTGCGGGCGACGACCTGTCGGTCGTCGATGCCCCAGGCGAGGTCGTGGAGACGTCGGCCGAGGTGGTCACCGACCGCCCGCTGGAGGGTGCGGACCGGGGTGTGGGCGAGGTCGCCGATCGTGAGCAGGCCGAACCGGTGGAGGAGCTCGGTGGTCTTCTCCCCCACGCCGTACAGCTCACCGACGTCGAGCGGATGGAGGAGCGTGGTCACCGCCGACGGCTCGCACACGAAGACGCCGTCGGGCTTGGCCCACCGGCTCGCCATCTTCGCGAGGGTCAACGACCCGGCGACGCCGACCGAGCAGGTGATGCCCTGCTCGTCGTGGATGGTGGCGCGCAGCCACTCGGCGATCTCGACCGGCGAGCCGAGGCGTCGGGTCGAGCCGCGGACGTCGAGGAACGCCTCGTCGAGCGAGAGCACCTCGACCAGCGGGGTGACCCGACGGAAGGTCTCCATCACCGACGACGACACCGTCGTGAACGTGTCGAAGTCGGGCGGGACCACCTCGGCACCCGGGCACATCCGCCGGGCCCGGGTCATCGGCATCCCCGAGCGGACGCCGGTGTCGCGGGCGAGGTAGTTGGCCGACAGCACCACGCCGCGGTAGCCCCCGCCGACGATGACCGGGACGTCCGCCAGCTCGGGCCGCCCGCGGACGACGACGCTGGCGTAGAAGGCGTCCATGTCGACGTGGAGGATCGGCGTCTGCGTCGTGTCCTGGGACGTGCGCTGGGTCATGACGCCTCCGCCACGGGCTCAACGATGGGCGAGCAGGTGCACCTGGGTGGCCAGTGGGAGGTACTCCGGCCGGGACGCGACGGCCTGCTCCAGCTCGACCAGCGCGGTCGAGGCACCCGGCTCGAGGTCGAGCAGGGAGCCGGGGACGAGGTCGGTGAACACCCGGATCGCCTGGACCTCGTCGACGCCGAACCCGGCGCCGACGACCAGGCCGGTGAGCTCGTCCGCGGTGAAGCGCCGGCCGCTGCGGCCGAGCGGACCTCGCTGGTCGAGCAGGTCGAGGGCCTGGTGGAAGTGGCCGGCCATGGCCCGGGCGACGACGGCGGCGTGACGCTGGGCAGCCAGCAGGCTGACCAGACCACCGGGGTGGAGCACCTCGGCGATGGCACGCAACGCGGCGTCCGGATCGGGTGCCACCTCCAGCACGCCGTGGCACAGCACGACGTCGACCACCTCGTCACCGACATGCTCGGCCAGGTCGGCGAGGTCGCCCTGCACACCGGTGACCAGGTCGGAGAGGTCGCTCTCCGCGGCCCGCCGGTCGAGGGCCGCGAGTGCGTCGGGACTGGGGTCGACGACCGTGACGACATGGCCCAGGGAAGCCAGGCGGACCGCGAAGCCACCGGTGCCGCCACCGATGTCGACGATCCTGGCGCGCTGCCCGGAGTAGGCCCCGGGTCGCTCCAGCCGCTGCTGGACGGCCGCCCACACGACGTCGGTGCGCACGGAGCTGCGCAGCTCGCCGGTCGGCATGCCGACCAGCCTAGAGGGCGTGTCATCGCGGGGTGGTTCACCCGGGACTCCCGGGGCTGCGGTGCCACAGCTTGCGCGCGACGGCCTTGACGTCGTCGCCGGACGGCTTGACGTCGGCGTACGGCGACATCTGGAAGCCGCTGGAGTGGGTGAGGACCCGGTGGCGGGTGACCTCCTCGTACTCCGGGACGAGGGCGAGGTGGGCGCGGACCGCGTCGATGCCCTGCTGCCGCCAGCGGGCGTGGAGCTCGGTCAGCGGCCAGGCGCCGGTGGCGCGCAGGGAGATGCCGCGATGACCGGTACGCCGGACCTCGCCGCGGACCACCAGCAGCCAGGACCCGAACACGGTGGCGGCGTAGGGGCCCTGGGCGTCCTCGAAGAACGTCGCGTCGACCGGGCCGGTGCCGTCGTCGAGGGTCAGGAACACCACGCGCCGGCCGGACCGGACGGGCGGGGTCTGGGTGGCGACCTTGACCCCGGCGACCAGGATCTCGGACCTGCTGCGCTGGCGGAGGAGGTCCTGGCTGCGCACGGCGCCGAGGGCGTCGAGGAAGTCGGCATAGGTGTCGACGACGTGGCGGCTGGCGTCGAGCCCGAGGATCTCCAGCTCGGCGCGCATCTGCTCCTCGGCGGTCATCTCGGGCAGGCCGCTGACGTGCTCGCGCGGCTCGTCGCCGAGGTCGAGAGTCAGCTGCACCGAGGTGACCGGCCGCGGGTCGGCGGCAGCGCGGGACTGGGCGGCCGCGCGGGCCCACACGCCCTGGGTGCCGAGGGGATGGCGCTCGAGCGGGACCGAGCCCTCCCGGGCACCGGGGTCGGTGCTGGTGCGGGCGGCGGCCTCCTCGACCCGGACGTCGGCGGGCCGGGTCGGCGGCGTACGGCGTCGGCCGGCGGCCAGTCCACGAGCCCGGCCGGCACGTTGGACCGCGCGCGCGTGTCGGTCGAGCTCGGCGACCTGGAGCAGCAGGTCGCGGCGGGTGACCTTGGTACGCCGGCGGACACCCCCGACCGTCGACCCGATGCCGTAGACGGAGTCGAACGCGCCGGCCAGCACCAGCCGCTCGGCGATCGGCCGCGAGACCTGCGCGCGGTGCCAGAAGTCGGTCAGCGAGTGGTAGGGGCGCGCTGCGACGATGCGCTCCACCTCGCCGGCGTTGATCCCCTTGACCTCGGACAGCGCCAGCCGGATGCCCCAGGCCCGACCGTCGGGCCAGCCGCGCTCGGTCGGGTCGGGGCGGGAGGTCTGACCCAGGACGATCGGAGGAGGTTCGTCCAACGAGCTCATGCGTTCGACGACGTACTCCTTCTCGCTGGCGTTGACGTCGAGGCCGAGGATCGCGATGCCGCACTGGCGGGCGTCCTCGAGGATCAGCCGCTTGGGGTACATGCCGGGGTCGTGGGTGAGCACGCCGGCCAGGAAGTGCGCCGGGTAGTGGGCCTTGAGCCAGGCCGACTGGTAGGTCGGCAGCGCGAACGCCGCGGCATGGGCCTTGCAGAAGCCGAACGACGCGAACGCCTCGATCACCTTCCAGACCTTCTCGACCACGGGCAGCGGGTAGCCCCGGCCGAGGGCGGCCGGGAAGAACCAGAGCTTGGTCTCGGCCATCCCCTCGACGTCACCGAGCGCCCGGCGCTTCTCGTCGGCCTCGGCGTTGGAGATCCCTCCGAACTGGGCGATGATCTCGATCACCTGCTCGTGGAAGACCACCACGCCGTTGGTCTCACGCAGGATCGGACGCAGGTCGTCGTGGAGGTAGGTCACCTCCGACCAGCCGTGCTTGGCCTCGAGGTAGGGCGTGATCATGTCGCTCTTGACCGGCCCCGGCCGGAACAGCGAGATGTCGGTGATGATGTGCTCGAAGGTCTCGATGCCGGACTTGCCGACCAGCTCGCGCTGACCGGGTGACTCGATCTGGAACACCCCGAGGGTGCGCGCCTGGCTGATCATGCGGAACGTCGCCGGGTCGTCGAACGGCACCTGCTCCTCGTCGTCGAGGTCGATCTCGATGCCGTCGGTGCGGCGGACCAGGTCGACGGCATGGGCCATCGAGGACTGCATCCGGATGCCGAGCACGTCGAGCTTGAGCAGCCCGAGGTCCTCGACGTCGTCCTTGTCGAACTGGCTCATCGGGAACCCGACGAAGCTGGCCTCGACCGGGGTGCGGTCGAGCAGCGTCGCGTCGGAGAGCAACACGCCGCAGGGGTGGACGGCGATGTGGCGCGGCAGCCCGTCGAGCCGCTCGACGAGGTCGAAGAACAGGTCGAGCCGCTCGTGGTCGAGCCCGGCCGCGCGCAGCTCGGGCAGGTCGCGCATCGCCATCCGCGCGTCGCGGGCCCGGATGTGGGGGAAGGCCTTGGCGATCGCGTCGGTCTCGCCCGGCGGCATCCCGAGCGCGGCGCCGACGTCGCGGACGGCGTGACGCACGCGGTAGGTGTCCATCATCGAGACGCACACGCACCGCTCGCCGCCGTAGCGGTCGAGGATCGCGCGGTAGATGTCTTCGCGCCGGGCGGACTCGACGTCGATGTCGATGTCGGGCAGCGAGGCGCGCAGCGGCGAGAGGAACCGCTCCATCAGCAGGCCGTGGCGGATCGGGTCGACCCCCGAGATGCCGAGCAGGTAGTTGACCAGGGAGCCGGCACCCGAGCCGCGGCCGGCGCAGCGCACACCCATCTCGCGGATCAGGTCGGTGACGTCGCCGACGGTCAGGAAGTACGACGCGTAGCCCAGGCCGCGGATCATCTCCAGCTCGTCGTCGAGCCGCTTCCAGATGCGCTGGCGCGGGGCGTTGCCGTAGCGCCGGCCGATCGCGCCCTCGCAGCGGGCGCGGAGCATCACATCGGCAGGTGTCCCCACGTCACGTACTGGGTTTCGAGACGCGTCGCCCGTTCCGCCGCTGGCGCGTCGGCCCGGGCCGACGCTCCTCAACCTTCGCTCGTCATCGCTCGCCCCGAGCGAGCTCGGGTCGAGCGCGAGCTCCGGAAAATGCACCTCGCCGAGCCCGAGGTCGGCGCGTGGGTCGAGGGCGCACCGGTCGGCGACCTGGCGGGTGCGGGCGAGCAGCCGGTGGGCCTCGGCGTCGGTGTCGCCGAGGCCGGACAGCCGGGCGATCTCCTCGGCCACCTCGAGCATCTGCTTGCCGGACTTGAGGAAGCCCTCGGCGTTGGCCCGGTCGACGTGGCGCCGGTCGAGGGCGACCAGCCGGCGCGCGGCGTCGAGGACGTCGACGACCGGGGCGTCGCGGCGGTCGGCGTAGCGCACGGCGTTGGTCAGCACGGTGCCGATGCCCTCGCGGCGGGCGAACCCGGCCATCCGGGCGGCGTGGGGCGTGGTGCCCGGCCCCCAGACGCTGCCGCCGGACTGGGGCAGCCGGTGGGAGACCAGCTCGAGCAGGAGGTTGTCCGGTGGGACCACCTCGCGCCACGGCGCCAGGGCGTGTCGGGCCAGGTCGTCGCGACGACGGGCCAGGGCCGCCCCCACCTCGGAGGTGGGGCCGAGCAGCACCACGACGTCGCCGCTCTCGAGCCAGGGCGCGAGCAGCGCCAGGTCGGCCACCGGGGCTCCTCGCTCGCCGGCCAGCTGGACCGCCGAGACCAGCCGGCAGATCGCCGCCCAGCCGGCGCGCCCGCCGGCATGGCTGGCGTCGGCCAGGAAGGTCACCCGCGGCACCAGCCGGTCGTCGCGGAACGCCCCGCCGCGGACCGGGGTGCGGGGCCCTTGGTTTCGAGACGCTCGCTGCGCTCGCTCCTCAACCAGCGGCGAGCACGGGCGGACGGCGAGGTCGACCCCGAGCACCGGCCGGATCCCCGCGGCTCGGCAGGCCTTCGCATGCCGGACCGCGCCGTAGGTGCCGTCGCGGTCGGTGAGGGCGAGGGTGTCCATCTCGTGCTCGGCGGCCCGCTCGACGAGCGCGTGGGGATGGGAGGCGCCGTACTGACGGGAGTAGCCCGACGCCACGTGCAGATGGACGAAGGGGTCCATGGTGAGGCGTCAGCCGGCGCGGGTGCGCTCGACCGGCAGGACGCACAGCTGGGGCGAGGTGGTGTGGGGCATCAGGCCCAACGCCTGCTCGACCACGGCCAGGAACCGGTCGGCGTCGCGGACCAGGTCGTCGGCCTCGCGCTCGGTGACCGCGCGGGTGGAGCCCGCCTCGGCGGCCGCGCGCTTGGCGGCACCCGCGGCGAAGAACGACGCCCACTCGGTCAGCTCGGGAGCGACCTCGGCCAGCAGCACCCAGGCGTTCTTCTGCGGGCGGCGACGCCCCGACGCACTCGTCGGCCGCGCCCGGGCGGCCAGCAGCGCGGCGGCGGCGCGGAGGGCGGCGACATGGGCACAGGCGTAGCGGGTCGGGACGTCGGGGGCGACGACCGCGTCGCGCAGGGACTCGGCGGCGCGGGCGAGGTAGGAGTGGGTGGTCGCCGGCAGGGAGAACGGGCCCGAGGGCTCGTCCGCCCGGTGGGCGACCTGGCGGGAACGGCGGCTGGTGCTCGTGGGCATCGCGGGGCTCCCCCTCAGTCCGCGCAGCCGACGAGCGCCCAGCGGCCGTCGCTCCAGTCGAAGGCGAGGTCGAAGACGCCGCCACCGTCGACGGCCCCGTCGATGGCCCCGTCGATGGCCGGGTCGCCGTCGGCCTCCACCGGGCGACCGGGCCCGCGCCCCGCCTCGACCCGCCACAGCTCACGCTCCCCCAACAGGTCGGTGGAGCGATGGGTGGTCGAGCCCGGAGTGGGCTCGTCGGAGCCGATCACCGCACGCGCCCCGCCCGACTGCCACCAGGGACCGGTCTCCACCCAGTGGGCGATCACCGCCCGGACCTTCCACAGCCGCCCCCGCCACAGGAACTGCTCGGGGCCCTCCATCCCCGACACCAGCCCCATCCGGGTCTCGACCGGGTCGTCGTACCGCCTCATGCCCGCTCCCCTCTCCTCGTCGTGTGCGCTGCGTCATGTGCACTGCGGCTCGACCCCGGTGGACCCCGGCCCGGCACGAGCGGGGGTCGAGGTCGCTCGCCCCGGGCTGGGGTTGATCGAACATGTGTTCGAACACTCCGAACGGTACACCGCCCCGCCGACAACGCGCCAGGGGTCGGCCGAGGTCCGGGGAGAAAGTCAGGCCGGCCGGTCGGAAGAGGCGGCCGCGGCGCCGTCCTCGTCGCGCTCGGCCCAGGGGCCGGCCAGGAAGGCGCGGGTGTCGGGGTGCCACAGGCAGGCCGCCGCGAGGCCCTCGACGAGCAGCGCGACCACGGCCAGGACCACGAAGACCGCCGGCGGCGCGAGCACGAAGCCCAGCGCCACGGTGAGGTACGCCGACGCCACCAGCAGGGCGAACAAGCCCAGCTGGCCCCACCGGTGACCCAGCCGGAACACCGCGGCCAGCACCCACACCAGCATCGCGCCGACGACCGTCATCGTCGCCGCCACCGGCATGAAGGACGGCGGTGCGAAGCCGGCCCGCTCGAGGCCTTCGCGCCCACCCTGGTCGAACACCTCGCGAGCACCCTCGTGCCCGGAGGCCCACGACCCCACCACGTCGTCGCGGAAGACCCACAGCAGCAGCGTCAGCACCGCCAGCAGGACGACCAGACCCCACGTCGCCCGGATCGCGAGCTCGACCGAGCGCGGCACCGTCACCACGCTGTGCGAGGACGGCGTCGACTCGACGGTCGAGGCCGTCGGGGGCCGCTGCTCCACGTCCGTCCTTCCGGCATCACGAGGGTTCCTCCGGATCGTACAAGCGCCCGCCGACCGACCCCGGAGACCGTCGTCTAGGGTCGGCCCATGAGCGCCTCCGAGCCGGCCGCGGTCACCAGGTTCAAGGAGGCCCACGCGGCCGCCGGTGGAGCGGGCCGCGTCGTCATCCTCCCCGACAGCGTGCACACGGCCGCCCTGGCGGCCGAGGCGCTGGGCTGCGAGGTCGGCGCGATCGCCAACAGCCTGCTGTTCGACGCCGAGGGCTCACCGGTCCTGATCCTCACCTCGGGCTCGCATCGCGTCGACACTGCCGCGACCGCCGACCGGATCGGCGTACCCGCGCTGAAGCGGGCGACCCCGGAGTTCGTCCGCGAGCACACCGGCCACGTGATCGGCGGCGTCTCGCCGCTCGGCCACCCCTCTCCCGTGCCGACGTACCTCGACGTCGCCCTGCGGCAGTACGCCGAGATCTGGGCCGCCGCCGGCCATCCCGCGGCGGTCTTCTCCACGACGTACGACGAGCTGCTGGCGATGACGGGCGCGACCGAGGTCGAGGTCGACTGAGTCGATGAGCAGCCGATGAGCAGCCGATGAGCAGCCGATGAGCATGGAGGTCTGGTTCAACCCCGCGTGCAGCAAGTGCCGCACCGCGGTGGCCGACCTCGACGCGGCCGGGGTCGAGTACACGCTCCGGCGCTACCTCGACGAGCCGCCCACACGGGCCGACCTCGAAGACGTCCTCGCCCGGCTCGGCCTCGAGCCCTGGGACATCGCGCGCCCGAAGGAGTCGGCCGAGGAGGGGCTCACGTTCCCGCGCGACGCCGACCACCGCGACGAGTGGCTCGACGGGCTCGCCGCCCACCCGCGCGCGATCCAACGACCGATCATCACCGCCTCCGACGGCACCGCCGTGATCGGTCGCGACCCGGAGTCGATCGCGACCGCGATCGACCACCAGCGGGGCTGACCGCCGTGAGTGCCCTGGCGTTCGTGTTCTCCAGCGGCTGGGCGAGCGGCCTCAACTGCTACCTCGTGGTGCTCGTGCTCGGCATCTCCGACCGGGTGCACGACACCGACCAGGTACCGAACGTCCTCGGCCGCTGGGACGTGCTCGGCGTCGCGGCGTTCCTCTACGCGATGGAGTTCGTCGCCGACAAGATCCCCATCGTCGACTCGACCTGGGACGTCGTCTCGACGGCGATCCGCCCGACCGCGGGAGCAGTCGTCGGCGTCCTCCTCGCCGGACAGGCCGACTCGCTCAACGGCGCCGTCGCGGCCGTGGTGGGCGGTGGCAGCGCCCTCCTCTCGCACGCCGTGAAGACGGGCGCGCGGCTGGCGATCAACTCCTCACCCGAGCCGGTCACCAACGTCGG
Source organism: Nocardioides sp. (assembly GCA_035707985.1). Lineage (GTDB taxonomy): Bacteria > Actinomycetota > Actinomycetes > Propionibacteriales > Nocardioidaceae > Nocardioides. The sequence continues at coordinate 23,377 of DASSTL010000091.1, forward strand.
CGCGAGCATCACCGAGGACTTCCTCGTGGTCAGCGTCGTGTGGTTCGCGATCCAGCACCCGCGCGCGGCCGCGGCGATCGCGGCGGTGCTGCTCGTCCTCGGGCTGGTCCTGATGTACCAGCTCGGGAAGCTCGTCCGTCGCGGCTGGCGGCGGTGGAAGGGCCGCGACCGGGTGGCCCGTCCCACCTGACCCCGGCCCCGGATCCTGCGCTCAAATAGGGTGCCCGCATGGCGCGGGTGGTGGTGATCGGCGGCGGCTTCGGCGGCCTCGCCTCTGCCCTGCGCCTGGCCAAGCTCGGCCACGACGTGACGGTGGTGGAGGAGCGCGAGCTCGGCGGTGTGCTCGTCCCCCTCATCCAGGACGGCTTCTCCTGGGACACCGTGACCCACACGCTCCTCCCGGGCGTGGTGCGCGACCTCTTCCGCAAGAGCGGGCGTCCCCTCGACAAGGAGCTCGAGCTCACCCAGCTCGACTGCCTGCGCGAGCACTGGTTCGAGGACGGGACGTCGGTGGTGCTCTCCGCCGGCCGCTCGGCGCAGCTCGACGCGTTCGACGGCCTCTCCCCCGTTCTCGGCGAGCGGTGGGTCGCGCATGTCGAGGCGTACGCCGACGACTGGGAGGTCGTCCGTCGGCAGTACGCCGAGGTCCCGTGGGACCCCGACCGGGTCGGGCCGGAGCTCAGGGCCCTTCTCGACTCGCGGGAGTCGCTGCGCAAGCGGCTGAAGCGGTTGCCCGACGAGCGGCTGCGGCTGGTGGCCGGTCACCCGTTCGCCGCTGACGGGCACGACCTCCGCGACGTCCCCGCCTGGGCCGGGCTCACGGCGTACCTCGAGCAGAGGTTCGGCGCCTGGGCGTTCACCGGCGGCACCGTGGCCCTGCTCGACGCCCTCGTCCGGCGGCTCGAGACACGCAAGGTCGCGACCGTGCGCGGCCGGGCGCGCGACATCGTCGTGCGCGAGGGTCGCGCGGTGGCCGTGGCCACGACGGTCGGAGAGCTGGCGGCGGACGTCGTGGTGTGCGCGGTCGACCCGCGGACGCTGCCCGCCCTGGCCGAGTCGGTACGCCGGACGACACCGGCGATCCCCGCGGCCAAGGCCTACCTCGGCATCGCCGGTGAGGTGCGCGACCTTCCCCACGAGATCGTCATCCACGGCGATCCGACCGTGGTGCTGCGCACCCGCGGGCGTGCCCCCGAGGGTCACCACGCGTGGACGGCGCAGACCCGGGGGAAGCACGACGAGGACCCGGTGGCGGTCCTGGTCCGGCACGGCCTGGTCTCGCGCGACCAGGTGGTGACCCGGCTCGACCTCACGCCGCGAGACCTGGTCGAGCGGTGGGGTGGCTCTCCGCTGGGGGTCCGGTGGCAGGGCCGGTCAACGGTGCGTCGGCGGCTGGGGCCGCGCACGCCGGTCGCGGGGGTGTACGCCGCGGGTGCGCACGCGACGCCCGGTGGCGGGTTGCCGTTCACCGGTCTGTCCGCGTCGCTGGTGGCCCAGGTCGTGGGGCCCGCGGACTAACGGAGCTGGAACGTCACGGTCACCGACGACGTCACCGAGAGCTCGCCCGGCTCGAGTCCGACGTCGGCCATCGCGACCGCCTTGGCCGTGCGCGGCTGCCCGACGATCGACACGGCGCCGCCCTCGACGACCTCCTGCGGGTCGCCGAGCGAGGACCCGGCCAAGGTCGCCAGGCGGGTGGCGCGCTCGACGGCGTCGGCGTACGCCGCCTCACGGGCCGCGGTCTCGGCCGGGCCACGATCGGCGACCTCCACCGAGACATTCTCGAGCTGGAGCCGGTCGCCCACGGACTCCGCGAGCGCCGACAGAAGCGCACCCGCGGCGTCGATGTCGTCGCACCGCACGGTCAGGGAGTGCCGCGCATCGAACCCGGACGGTGCACCCGTGTTGTCGTGTGCCTGCCAGATATGCACCGACGTCGTGCCGATGCGGTCGGGGGTGGTGTGCTCGCGCGCGGTCGCGACGATCTGCTTCGCCGCGCTGTCCGCTCCCGCGAGGGCCTCGGCGACTCCCGCGGCGCGATGGACGGCGGCCACCCGGACGACGGCGGAGTCGGGAACGACACGGGACTCGCCGTGACCGGTGACGGTGACCGTGCGCATGCGGTCATCCTGCCGGAGTCGCGGACGCCGCGTCAGACCGAGTCAGTCCGAGAGCCGGAGGGCAGCGAAGATCTCGCGCGTCGCCTTGGAACGGTTGAGCGTGTAGAAGTGCAGCCCCGGCGCTCCGGCTGCGAGCAGGCTCCGGCAGAGCTCCGTCGCGATCGCGATGCCCTCGGCCCGGACCGCCGCCGGGTCGTCCTCGAGCGGGAGGATCCGGTCGAGCGTCTCCTGCGGCATCTCGCGACCCGACAGCCGGACCATCGTCCGCATCGAGTTGAGGTTCAGGATCGGCATGATGCCCGGCACGATCGGGAAGTCCGCGCCGACCTCGGCCGCCCGGCGTACCAGGCCGACGTAGTCGTCGGCCCGCAGCACCATCTCGGTGATCGCGAACTCGGCCCCCGCGTCGTACTTGGCCTTGAGGACGGCGGCGTCGTGGTCGAGGTCCGGGGCGTCCCGGTGTCCTTCGGGGAACGCCGCGACCCCGACCGAGAAGCCACGGCCCTGGAGGAAGCCCACGAGCTCGGAGGCGTACTCGAGCCCGCCCGGCGTCGACGTCCACGGCGTACCCGGCCCTCCCGGCGGGTCGCCGCGGAGCGCCAGCACATTGCGGACGCCCGCGCGGTGGAGGTCGGTGGCGATGGTCTCGAGCTCGTCGCAGGTGTGACCGACACACGTCAGGTGCGCCATCGGCAGCAGCGAGGTCTCCTCGGCGATCCGACGCGTGATGGCGACCGTGCGCTCGCGCGTGGTGCCGCCCGCGCCGTAGGTGACCGAGACGAACGTCGGGTGCAGCGGCTCGAGCTCGCTGATCGAGCGCCACAGGACCTCCTCGCCCTCGGCGTCCTTCGGCGGGAAGAACTCGAAGGAGAACGACCGCTCCCCGCTGCGGAGGAGCTGTCCGATGGGAGAGGTTCCGAGCATGGCCGGGAGTCTAGGGAGAGCGGTGCTGCCACCGGGGCCTGGTCCGGCCCGTGGTGGACCAGTCCCTAGGCTCGCCTCGTGACCGACACCGCGTGGGACCCGTCCACGTTCCGCGCGCGTGTGCAGGCCGCGCTCGACGCCTTCCTCGACGAGCAGGCGGAGCGGCTCGCCCCGCTCGGCGACGACGCCTCGCGACTGCTGACCGAGGCGCGGGCGGTCGTGTCGGGGGGCAAGAGGTTCCGCGCGGCGTTCTGCCACTGGGGTTTCCACGCCGTCGCGGGGTCGGCCGCCGACGAGTCGACGGACGACGCGCTGGTCCGCGCGTGTGCGTCGCTCGAGCTGCTCCACGCGAGCGCGCTGGTGCACGACGACTACATGGACGCCTCCGACACACGTCGTGGCCGGCCGGCGACGCATCGGGGCTTCGCCGCCGAGCACCGCCGGGACGGCTGGCGCGGCGACCCCGAGCAGTACGGCGCGTCCGCGGCGATCCTGCTCGGCGACCTGCTGCTGAGCTGGTCCGACGAGCTCCTGCGGGGCTGCGGCCTGCCGACCGACCGCGTCGTCGCGGCGATGGAGGTCTTCGACCGCTGCCGCACCGAGGTGATCACCGGTCAGTTCCTCGACGTGTCGGTGCAGGCACGCGGTGTCGCCGACGTCGACGCCGCGATGACGGTGCTGCGCTACAAGTCGGCGAAGTACTCCATCGAGCGCCCGCTCCACATCGGCGCGACCCTGGCCGGCGGGTCGGCCGAGCAGCTGCGGCAGCTCAGCGCGTTCGGCCTGCCGCTCGGCGAGGCCTTCCAGCTGCGCGACGACCTGCTCGGCGTGTACGGCGACCCCTCGGCGACCGGCAAGCCCGCCGGGGACGACCTGGTGGAGGGCAAGCGGACGGTCCTCGTGGCCCTCGCCCTCGACGGCGCGTCACCCGCCGACGCCGCTCGCCTCGACGCGGCCCTCGGTCGACCCCTCACCGAGGCCGACGTCGCCGAGCTGCGGGCGATCATCGACGCCTCCGGGGCTCACCAGCAGGTCGAACAGGTGATCACCGAGCTGGCCGCCAAGGCGACCACCGCCCTCGCCCGGGCCGACCTCGACCCCCACGCCCGCGACGTACTCCTCGAGCTCGCCACGGCCGCGACCGACCGGGTGGTGTGAGGGAGCTGGCGAAATCCCCGCTCGAGCGGGGACTTCGACACTTAGTGGCCTCAATTTCCCCCACTAAGTGGCGAGTTCCCCGCTCAGGCGGGGAACTCGCCGCGGCCCGGCGACTCAGTCCAAGGACGGTACGCCGGGGACCTCGGGGCCGTCGCCGCGGAGGAGGACGGCGAAGCGGCCACCCTTGTCGGCGTTGACGCGACCGCCGAGGACCGACAGGGCGACCGAGAAGGCGCGGTGGTCCTCCCGGGCGAGGGGGCCCCAGCCGTCCCAGAGCAGGATCCAGCCCTCGCTGTCGCCGGCGGTGACGTCGCCGAGGCAGTCGGCGAGGGCGTCGAAGTTCTTGCCGTAGTAGTCGGGGAAGTCCAGTGCCTCTCCGATGGCCTCGAGGAACTCCGCCTTGGTGGTGTGGTGCCAGCCGTCGACGGCGGCGAACTTCCAGCCCGCGTGCTCGACCGTGTGGCGCACGTCCTCGACCGGGAAGTGCCCGTGCCAGCGGTAGATCCCCGGCTCGACGTGGTGCGCCAGCAGTCCGGCCAGTCCGCTCATGGGGAGATCCTCTCGAACGATCGGTAGTGGTCGTCGGTCCAGTACAGCTCGCCTCCGGACCCCTGGATGATCCTCCGCGCCCCACGATCGCTCGAGCCCGGGGTGGGCACGGTGTACTCGTGGTAATAGCCGGACGGCTCGTCCGGCAGCAAGCCCTCACGGTTCTCGAACACGACACCGTCCCGGTCGTAGGGGAACGGCCCGCCGGCGCGGATCAGCGCCACGGTGTCGGCGGCCTCGGGCGGGAGCTCGTCGAGCGCCACCTGGGGCAGGTGTCCCGGATCGGCGTCGCCCTCCCGGCCGCCGCCGGAGAAGCCACCGCCCTGGTTCAGCCCCCAGGTGAGCAGCGCCAGGGCCACGACCGCGACCAGGCCGAGCCACAGCCGGCCGCGCGACGGCCCGGGCTCAGAAGCCCATGGCCTGCGCACGCCGCTTGACCTCGGTGCCGCGGTTCTCGCGGAGTGCGTCGATCGGACGACCGGGCAGGTCGGCGTCGAGGAACAGCCAGGCGATGCACTCGCGGTCGTCGTACCCACCGTCGTGCAGGACGGTGAGCAGACCGGGCAGGCCCTTGACCACCATCCCGTCGGCGTCGAGGAACGCCGCAGGCACCTTCGGACCCGCCCCGGGCGTGGGTACGGCGGCCGCCAGCTCGTGCGACTTGATCATCGTGCGCACCTTGGCCTCGGTCACCCCGAGGATCTGCGCGGTCTGCGACCAGTCCAGCCACTCGTCGACGAGCTGGGACAGGTCGGCATCGGCCAGCGACGTCATGGATCCACTCTGGCACGTGGTCTCGACAGGCTCGACCGACGGGTGGCATCGATCAACGGGGCGTACGGCGCGCCGAACGGTCAGAAATGGGTGCCCGGCTGGCCGATCCGTAGGATGGGCGGGCCGGGCACTTCCCCGACCGGTGGTATGGAGGGTCGACGTGGAGACAGACACGCGCGCCCAGGCGGGCGGCGCCACGGTCGTCGACCCCGCGATCGGGCACCTCCTCGACGGCCGGTACCGCATCGGCCGCCGCATCGCGCGTGGCGGGATGGCCAGCGTCTACGAGGCCCTCGACACCCGGCTCGACCGCACCTGCGCGGTCAAGATCATGCACCACGGCCTGGTCGACGACGCGGCGTTCGTCGAGCGGTTCAAGCGTGAGGCGCGCGCGGCCGCCCGGTTGAGCCATCCGAACGTCGTGAACGTCTTCGACCAGGGCGACGACCCCGCCCTCGACGGCGGCACGCTCTACCTGGTCATGGAGCTCGTCGACGGCCACACGCTGCGTGACGTCATCCGCGACGAGGCGCCGATGGACCCGGCGCACGCGCTGGCCCTCATGGAGCCGATCGTCTCGGCGCTCGCCGCGGCCCACCGCTCGGGACTCATCCACCGCGACATCAAGCCCGAGAACGTCCTCATCGCCGACGCGAAGTCCGGCGGCCGGGTGAAGGTGGCCGACTTCGGGCTGGCCAAGGCGGTCAGCGCCGACACCCAGCACACGGCGACCGGCGGGGTCATCATCGGCACCGTCTCCTACTTGGCTCCCGAGCTGGTCGTCGACGGCACCAGCGACGCGCGCGCCGACGTGTACGCCGCGGGCGTGGTGCTCTACGAGCTGCTCACCGGCGAGAAGCCGCACGCGGGCGAGTCCCCGATCGCGATCGCGTACAAGCACGTCCACGAGGACGTGCCGCCTCCCTCGCGTCTGGCACCGGCCGTGCCGGCGTACGTCGACGCCCTCGTCGCCCGCGCCACGGCCCGCGACCGCGACCAGCGGCCGGCCGACGCCGGCGTGCTGCTCCACCAGCTCCACCGGGTCTCGCAGGCCCTCGCCGGCGGCGTCTGGGACGACCAGGAGCTGACCGCCGACCTCGCGCTCCCCCGTACGAGCGCTCCGGCCGACCCCGAGCCCGTCCGCGAGGACACCAACGCGTTCGACATCCTGCCGTTCAGCGCACCTCCGCCGACCCAGCCGCTGGCACAGGCGATGAGCGCCGAGCCGCAGCTCGCTCCGGCGTTCGAGCCGCAGCCGCTCGAGGCACCGCCGAGCGAGCCCCCGGTCGCGATCCGCCCGGCCTCGGCGGGCCGTCGACGCCCCCGCCGCGGCGCAGTCCTGCTCGGTGTCGCCCTGGTGCTGGCGCTGACCGCGGGGATCGGCGCGTACTGGTTCGGCTGGGCCCGCTACACCGCGACGCCCGGGGTGATCGGGCTGACCGAGAAGGCCGCCACCGCCAAGCTCGAGCAGGCCGGTCTCGACGTGCGCGTCGGCGACCCGGCGTACTCCGAGAGCGTCCCGAAGGGACACGTGCTCAACACCGACCCCACCCCGGGCGCCCGGGTGCTCGACCACGGCACCGTGACGCTGACGATGTCGCTCGGCAAGGAGCGGTACGCCGTCCCCAAGGTCGCCGGGAAGACGGTCGACCAGGCCCAGGACCTGCTGCAGGAGGCGCACCTGGCCTACGGCCGCTCCTTCAAGAAGTACGACGAGGCCGCGCCCAAGGGCCGGGTCATCGGCAGCGACCCGAAGGTCGGGACCAAGGAGCCGCCCGGGTTCCAGGTCGACCTGATCGTGAGCAAGGGCCCGCGCCCCATCCACATCCGCAACTGGATGGGGGCGAGCGCCGAGCGCGCCATCCACTCGATCCAGGCGCGTGGGCTGCAGGTCGACGCCAGCCGCAAGGAGTACTCCGACCGCGTCGTCGAGGGCCACGTCATCTCCCAGAGCCCCGTCGGCCAGGTGCTGCACCGCGGCGACACCGTGACGCTCGTGGTCTCCAAGGGCCCCCACATGGTCCAGGTCCCCACCGACCTCAGGGGCATGGGGGTCAGGGACGCCCGCTCGGCCCTGGAGGACCTGGGCTTCCACGTCGAGATGAAGCGGACCGACTTCTTCGTCGGCCTCTGGTACGTCGTGGGCTCCGACCCAGACCCCGGCTCGATGGCGCCCTACGGCAGCACGGTGACGATCAAGATCGTGTAGCCACCCGCTAGCGTGGCGCGGGTGTCCGGGACCCGTCGTACGACTCTGCTGGCGACGGCGACGCTCCTCGCGGTCACCGCGTGCTGGGGCTCCACGTTCTTCCTGATCCACGACCTGCTCGAGCGCGTTCCGACGCTCGACTTCCTCGCGGTGCGCTTCGCGATCGCCAGCGTCACGCTGATTGCGCTCGCACCCCACGCCCTCGGCCGGCTCAGTGCCGACGCGCGCCGCCAAGCGGTGGTGCTCGGGTGCCTGTACGGCGTCGCCCAGATCCTCCAGACCGCCGGCCTCGCCAAGACCCCGGCGAGCGTGTCCGGCTTCATCACCGGCATGTACGTCGTGGCGACACCGGTCTTCGCGGCGCTGATCCTGCGCAGCCGGATCGGGCTGCTCACCTGGATCGCGGTCGGGCTCGCGATGGCCGGCCTCGGCGTCCTCACCCTGAGCGGGTTCTCGGTGGGGTACGGCGAGGTGCTGATCTTCGTGGCGGCGATGCTCTACGCGCTGCACATCGTGGGGCTCGGCGCGTGGTCGGACCCGCAGCAGGCGCTGGGCATGGCCATCGTGCAGCTGATCGTGATCACCGTGATCTGCACGGTCGGCACGGCCCCGAACGGGATCGTGCTCCCCGACCGCCTCGGCGACTGGGCGAGCCTCCTGTACATGGCGGTGTTCGCCGCGGCCGGTGCGATGATCGGCCAGACCTGGGCGCAGGCACACCTGTCGGCGACCCGCGCCGCGATCATCATGAGCATGGAGCCGGTGTTCGCGGCTCTGTTCGCGGTGCTCCTCGGCGGCGAGAGCGCAACGGTGCGGATGGTCTTCGGCGGCCTGCTGGTGCTCGCGGCGATGCTGCTGGCCGAGCTCGCGCCGCGGCGGAAGGTCGAGGCCGAGGTCACGCACCTGACGGTCTAGCTCGTGGCCGAGGAGTGGGGCCCACGGCGCTCCCCACCTAGATTGGCCCTCATGGACGGCCAGACCCAGCGCTGCCTGCACTGTGGCGCCACGGTGACCGTCGGCCGCTTCTGCACCAACTGCGGCGCCCAGCTCGGGACCGAGCCGACCAACCCGCGCCTCGTCGTCGGGCCGACCGACACCGCCGAGCGGGTCTACGAGCCGGTCCCCGCGGCGTACGCCGGGGCGCCGGGCCAGGCCTCCACCGCGGAGCCGGCGTACCTCGCGCCGGCCGGCACCGGCGGCCGCCCGACCCCCGGCCCCGGCCTCTGGATCGGCGTCGCGGGCGCGATGACCCTGATGCTGGTCCTCGGCGGCTTCCTCCTGCTCCGCGGGTCTGGTGGTGGGGACGACCCGCCGACGTCCGCCCAGCCTCTCGTCCCGAAGCTGTCGAGGACGCCGTCGGCGAGCGAGAGCGCGTCGGAGCCGACGTCGTCTGCTCCCACCTCGCCCTCGTCATCGGCGGTGACCGGGCCACCGACGAACGTCGCCGGCTTCGCCCGCGCGACCGCACCCCGCCACCTGCCGGCAGGCGTCGACTTCGGCGGGCACCCGGTCACCTACGTCGCTGCCAACATGGTCGACGGCCTCAACGACACCTGCTGGCGCACCGCCGGTGACGCGACCGGGACGGTGCTGACGTTCCGCCTCGACCAGCCGACCGAGCTCAGCCGGGTCGGGCTGGTCAACGGCTACTCGAAGATCGCGTACTCGCACGGCCGCCCGTTCGACTGGTACCTCGGCAACCGCCGGGTCCTGTCGGTGGACTGGATCTTCGACGACGGCACCGTGGTCGAGCAGCACTTCACCAAGAACCGCAACCTCCAGCAGCGCCCCATCAAGCCGGTCACCACGAGCGTCGTCCGGCTGCGCATCACGGCCGTCTCGCCGCCGGGCAAGGGCCGAGCCGCCCGCAACGACACCGCGATCAGCGAGGTGTTCCTCCAGGGCCGGACCACGAGCTGACCCGGCCTCTCGGGTCGTCCGCTCCAGGGGCCAGTAGAGGTGCCCGCGGGGCGGACGACCCCTCGGCAGTCAGAGCTTGGACAGCACCAGGGCGGCGGCCTCGGCGTCGGCACGGGTGATGTCGAGGTGGGTGACGAGTCGTACGGCGCTCGGCCCGACCGGCGACACGAGCACCCCGCCCTCGCGGGCGCCGGCCACGAAGTCCGCAACGTCGTCGCGCGGGACGACCACGATGTTGGTGTCGACCGTGTCGGGGTCGACGCCGCAGGCCTCGGCGAGCAGGCGGGCGTGCGCGTGGTCGTCGGCCAGGCGCTCGACGTGGTGGGTGAGGGCGTGCAGCCCGGCCGCCGCGAGGATGCCCACCTGACGCATACCGCCGCCCATCCGCTTGCGCCGGATCCGCGCCTCCGCGATCGCGTCAGCCGATCCCACGACCAGCGACCCGACCGGCGCCCCGAGCCCCTTCGACAGACACACGGAGACGACGTCCGCGCAGGCGCCGTACGACGCGAAGGGGACGCCGGTGGCGACGTGGGCGTTCCAGATGCGTGCACCGTCGAGGTGGACCCCGATCCCGACCGCGGTCGCCCACGACCGCAGCCCCTCGAGGTCGGTCAACGGCAGCACCGCTCCCCCGGCGAAGTTGTGGGTGTTCTCGACCGACACCGCGGCGGTGCGGACGAAGAACGGCCCCATGTCGGGCGCGTACATCCCCTCGATCGCGGCCCGGTCGACCTGCCCGCGCGGGTGGCGCCAGGTCCGCATCGTGAGTCCGGTGAGGGCCCCGTGCGCCCCGAGCTCGGCGCGCGCGATGTGCGCCGACGCCTCGCACAGCACCTCCTGCCCCGGCTGCACGAGCGAGGCGACCGCGAGCACGTTGGCCATCGACCCGGTCGGCGTGAAGAGCGCGTCCTGCTTGCCGAACAGCTCGGCCACGCGCTGCTGGAGCTCGAGGACGGTCGGGTCCTCGCCGTACACGTCGTCGCCCACCTCGGCCTCGGCCATCGCCTTGCGCATCGCGTCGGTCGGGCGGGTGAGGGTGTCGGAGCGCAGGTCGATGGTCACGGGCGCCACGCTATCCACGGCGGACCGGCGTCAGTCGAGGTGGTGGAGCCGCTCCCAGAGCTGCGGCCACGACAGCCGTGGGTCGGTGCACACGGCCACCGGCAGCCCCTGCTCCTCGTTGTCCACGTCGACGCCGTTGTCGAGCCGGCCGACGACCCGGCAGGTGAAGAACCCCCGCGCGTAGTCGTACTGGCCGCCGACGAAGACCACGGTCGTGGTGCCGTCCGGTGGTCGCGCCTGGTCGTACAACGCGTTCTGCCCGCTGTAGACGGGCACATCGGGTCGGTAGTGGTGCACGGCACCCGCCTCGCCGTAGTTCGAGGCGATGACGACGGCGTGCGAGCGGTCCGGCAGCGCGTCGTACGGCCGGGTGATCTGGTCGACGTACGCCGGCCAGCCGACGGAGTCCTGGGCGAGCAGGTTGATGTCGGGCACCGGCGTCGCGCCCACGCTGCCGACCGGGATCAGCGGGAGGCCGAGCACGACCGAGACGGCGCCGTTGACCGCGAAGAGCGCTCCCCACACCCGGCCGAGGTGTCGCTGCATCGCCACGATCCCCGCGGCGAACGGGATCGGCAGGATGAAGACCGGGTAGTGCGGTTGCGCACCGGACACGAACGTGAACAGGACGACCACCGCGAAGACCACGACGAGGAACCGCACGCGGGGGTCACGCCAGAGCGCGCGCAGCCCGGCGATCCAGATGACGGTGAGCGGCGGGCCGAGCAGCACGACCAGCAGCACCCACATGTCGATGCGCACGTCACCGCCGTTGTTGTCCGACAGGGCCTGGCCCATCTTCAGCTGCGGCAGGTCATGGGTGAGCTGGTAGAGGATGTTGGGCAGGCCGACGAGGACGGTGAGCCCGGCGCCGCCCCAGACGTACGGCGACGCGAGGCGCCGGCGCGGGCCGACCACCGCGAGCCCGACGGCGATCCCTCCCAGCAGGAGCACCACGAGCAGCTTGTTGTACGTCGCGAGCCCGGCCACCGCGCCGGCCGCCAGCCACCAGTGCGGCTGCTCCCGGAGCTCGGCCCGGAGGACGCAGAGCGAGATCAGCCCCCACGCGACCAGGTCGGGCGCCGAGGTGAGGAGGACGTGGCCGAAGACCATCACCGCCGAGGTCGTCGCCATCCCCCAGGCCGTCCACGCCTGCGCCTTCGGCCCACCTCCGAGCTCGCGGGCGATCAGCGCGGTGACCAGCACGCAGAGCGCGCCGCTGATCGTGGCCGGCACCCGGAGGAGCCACGGCCCGCCGTCGTACAACGAGGAGAGCCCGTGTGCGATCAGCGGCGTGAGCGGCGGCTGGTCGACGTACCCCCACGCGGGCTTCAACATCGCGAAGTAGAGCTCGTCGCGGTCGTACCCGTAGCCGTTGCTGAACACCGTGAGGACGACGGCGACCACCGCCACCGGCGGCAGGACGTGTCGCCAGGCGACGGGCGGCGGAGGTGTGCCGTCGGCCGAGCTTGTTCGGTCGGTCGAGCCAGATTCGTCGGCCGAGCTTGTCGAGACCACGCAGAGTGTCTACGCGGTTCGCAGCATCTCCGCCACGAGGAATGCCAGCTCCAGCGACTGCACGCGGTTCAGACGCGGGTCGCAGACCGACTCGTAGCGGGTCGCGAGATCGAGCTCGGCGACCTCCTCGCCGCCGCCGACGCACTCGGTGACGTCGTCGCCGGTCAGCTCCACGTGGATGCCGCCCGGCCAGGTGCCGAGCGAGCGGTGGACGTCGAAGAAGCCCTGCACCTCGCCGATGACGTCCTCGAAACGACGGGTCTTGTAGCCCGTCGACGTCTCGAACGTGTTGCCGTGCATCGGGTCGCAGACCCACGCGACCTCCAGGCCCGCGGCGGTGACCTTCTCGACGAGGGCGGGCAGCAGGTCGTTGATCTTCTGCGCGCCGAGTCGGGTGATGAAGGTGAGCCGGCCCGCCTCGTTCTCCGGGTTGAGCCGGGCGGCGAGCGCGATCAGGTCGTCGGCCGACGTGCGCGGCCCGACCTTGACGCCGATCGGGTTGCGCACCCGGCTGAGCAGCTCCACGTGGGCGCCGTTCAGGTCGTTGGTGCGCTCGCCGATCCACACGAAGTGGGCCGAGACGTCGTACGGGTTGCCGGTGCGGCTGTCGATCCGGGTGAGCGCGTGCTCGTACTCCAGCAGCAACGCCTCGTGGCAGGTGTGGAAGTCGACCCGGTGGAACTCGTCGGGGTCGGCGCCGATCGCCGCCATGAACCGCATCGCCTTGTCGATCTCGTCGGCGAGCTTCTCGTAGCGCTTGCCGACCGGCGAGTTGGAGACGAAGTCGGTGTTCCAGGTGTGCACCTGGCGGAGGTCGGCGTACCCGCCGGTGACGAAGGCACGGACGAGGTTCAGGGTCGAGGCGCTCGAGTGGTAGGCCTCGATCAGGCGCTGCGGATCGGGCACGCGCGCCTCGGGGGTGAACTCGAAGCCGTTGACGGCGTCGCCGCGGTACGCCGGGAGGGTCACGCCCTCGCGGGTCTCGAGGTCGGAGGAGCGGGGCTTGGCGTACTGGCCGGCCAGGCGACCCAGCTTCACCACCGGTACGGAGGCGGCGTACGTCAGGACGACCGCCATCTGCAGGAGCACCCGGAGCTTGTTGCGGACGTTGTCGGCGGTCGACCCGGTGAACGTCTCGGCGCAGTCGCCGCCCTGGAGGAGGAACGCGTTGCCGTGGGCCACGTCGCCGAGCCGCGCCTTGAGCTCGTCGCACTCGCCGGCGAAGACCAGCGGCGGCAGGGTGCGCAGGCGGGCGACGGCCGCGTCGACGGCCGCGGGGTCGGCGTACGCCGGCTGCTGCGACGGGGCGAGCGCGTGCAACGTCGCCAGGTCGGGGATGGACACGGAACCAGGGTACGGCCCGAGTCGCCCCTCCCCCGCACCGGCGACGCCTGGCGGACTCCGCGGCTACGTTGAGCCGCATGAGCACAGGGCGACGTGTCGTGGCCGCCGGGTACGGCGGTCCGGAGAACCTCCGGACCGACGAGTTCCCGGTCCGGGGCGTGGCGCCGGGTGAGGTGCACGTCGCCGTCCGTGCCGCCGGAGTCAACGCCTACGACGCCAAGGTGTACGCCGGCCCGGGCGACCCGGCCGCCCTCCCGATCCCGCTGGGCTTCGAGGCCTCCGGCGTGGTGGCCGCGGTCGGCTCCGACGTCACCGGCTGGTCGGAGGGTGACGAGGTCATCGCGTTCCGCGCCCGCGGTGCCTACACCACCGACCTGGTGGTTGACGCCCACACACTGACCGCGAAGCCCCCGTCCCTCGGGTGGCCCGATTCGGCCGGCCTCATGCTGACCGGCGCCGCGGCCTGGCACACCCTCGTCGCGACCTCGGTCGCTGCCGGCGACACGGTGCTCGTCCACGGCGCCACCGGTGGCGTCGGCCTGATGGCGGTGCAGCTCGCCCGACTCCGCGGAGCACGGGTGATCGGCACGACGAACCCGCGCAACGACGACCTGCTGCGCGACCTCGGGGCCGAGCCGGTGGCGTACGGCGACGGGTTGCTCGACCGGGTGCGGACGCTCGCACCTGATGGCGTCGACGCCGCGCTGGACCTGGTCGGCACCGACGAGGCGATGGACGTCTCCCTGGCGCTGGTGACCGACCGCTCGCGGATCGCCACGATCGCGAACTTCGACCGGGGTCCGCACGAGGGCGTGCGGCTGCTCGGCAACGGCCCCGGCGCCGACCCCGGCACCGAGATCCGCGACGCGGCCCGCGCCGAGCTCGCCCGGCTCGCCGGCGAGGGGCAGCTCCGCGTGCTGGTGGCCGCGACGTACCCGCTGGCCGACGCCGCCGACGCCCACCGCCAGATCCGCACCGGCCATACCACCGGCAAGCTGGTCCTCCTGACCTGACATGCCTGGGTAGTCCCTGACAAAACGGCCCCATCCCGCCCTCCAGAGGGGCCGTTTTGTCAGGGACTACCCACGTCGGTCGTCGTCGGACGGGCACGCCGAGGTGCCGGCCCCTGTGGAGAGCGACCGCGGGGCGGCCCGGGAGTGACGACGATGGGGAGATGCCCTGCTCGGACCCCGGCCCCCGCCCGCTGGGGCTTCCGGCGCAGCTGGCCTGGCCCGTGCGGATCGACCCGGAGGGCAAGGCGGGGCCCACCGCAAAGCAGGCTCGCGGTCCCTCCTGGCGTCGGACCGCCCATGGGCTCTACGTGCCGGCGGACGTCGAGCAGACCACCGAGCAGCGGATCGTCGAGGCCGCCGCCGTGCTGCCGGCGTACGGCGGAGTGACCGGCTGGGCGGGGTTGTCCTGGCTCGGCGCCCGGTGGTTCGACGGCTCGCGACGTGGTGCGCCTCTGCCGGTCACCGTGGCCACGGCCGACCGGTCCATCCGCCCGCAGCCGGGCTTCGGGATCGTGACCAGCGAGGAGCGGATGAGTCCTCGTGAGCTCACGGTCCATCGCGGACTGCGGGTCACGACAGCGATCAGGTCGCTGTTCTTCGAGATGCGGTACGCCGCCTCTGACACCGAGGCCGTCCAGTACGCCGACATGGCGGCCTACGACGACCTCGTCAGCCGGGCCGAGCTCGGCGCCTTCGTAGCCGTCAACTCGGGCTGGACCGGCGTCGGCCGCACGCGGGTCGGCGCCTCGGACATGAGCGAGAACGCGTGGTCCCCCGCGGAGGTGACCATGCGACGTACCTGGGAGCACGACGCCGGGCTGCCACGGCCACTGTGCAACCGGCCGGTCTTCGACCTGAACGGTCGTCATCTCGGGACGCCCGACCTCATCGACCCGGTGGCCGGCGTACTCGGCGAGTACAACAGCGCCCTGCACCTCGAGGGCGCCCAACGGTCGATCGACGTCGACCGCGAGGCGCGGTTCCGCGCGGCGGGTCTCGAGTGCGTGGAGATGCTCACCGGCGACCTCACCGACCCGTTCCCCTTCATACGCCGGCTGCGAGGGGCCTACGCCAGGGCCGCCCGGATCCCGGTCGCCGATCGACGCTGGACCATCGAGCCACCGGCCTGGTGGGTCCCGACCTTCACCGTGGAGCAGCGTCGCAACCTCACCCCGGCCGAGCGCGAGCGCCTCCTCGGCTACCGCCGCCAGGCGGGCTGAGCGTGTGGCCTTCGGGATAGTCCCTGACAAAACGGCCCCGTCCCGACCTCCCGAGGGGCCGTTTTGTCAGGGACTATCCGGCAATCGCGGGGACCCACCCGATCGGACAGAGTTCGGCCAAACCGGCATCACGGAGGGGCCACGCGCCCTAGTCTGCGGCCATGCTCCAGGCCCCGGGCCCGTACGACGACGTCGCGGTCGTCGTACCTGCCTTCAACGAGGAGGACCGCGTCGGCGCGGTCGTCTCGGAGCTGCGTGAGCACGTCGGGCGGGTCGTCGTCGTGGACGACGGCAGCAGCGACGACACGGCAGCGGTAGCCCGCGCGGCGGGCGCCACGGTCGTGAGTCACCCGACCAACCTCGGCCAGGGGGCGGCTCTCCAGACCGGCTTCGCGTACTCGTTGCGCGATCCGCGGATGCAGTACGTCGTCACCTTCGACTCCGACGGGCAGCACCGTGTGGTGGACGCGCTCCACCTGCTCTTCACCGCGCGCACCACCGGCGTCGACGTGGTCCTCGGGTCGCGGTTCCTCAACCCCGACGCCGCCATGCCGACGTCCCGTCGGTTCGTGCTCCGCGCCGGCATCGCGTTCACGCGAGCGACCACGCGCCTCCCGGTCACCGACACGCACAACGGCTTGCGCGTCCTCAACCGCCACGCACTCGAGAAGATCGACCTGACGCTGTCCAACATGGCGCACGCGAGCCAGCTCCTGGGCCTGATCGCCAAGCACCGCCTCACCTGGACCGAGGCCCCGGTCGTCATCGACTACGCCGACGCCACCCGGCGGGCCGGCCAGTCCAACGTCAACGCGCTCAACATCGTCTTCGACCTCGCCCTCGAGCGCCTCCGCTCGGCCGGCTGAGGATCGATCCAGCGGATAGTCCCTGACAAAACGGCCCCATCCGGGCTCCCCGAGGGGCCGTTTTGTCAGGGACTACCCACCAGAAGCGTCAGCCGAAGAACACCTGCGCCTCGGCGTACTCCTCGGGAGAGACCAGCTTGAGCTCGCCGGTGCCCTCGATGAGGGGGACGCGGACGATGTCGGTGCCGCGGAGGGCGACCATCTTCCCGAAGTCCTTCTCGGCGACGGCGTCGATGGCGTGCAGGCCGAAGCGGGTGGCGAGCCAGCGGTCGAACGCCGTGGGGGTGCCGCCGCGCTGCACGTGACCGAGGACGACGGCACGGGACTCGGCGCCGGTGCGCTGCTCGATCTCCGCCGCGATCCGGTCGCCGATGCCGCCGAGCCGCACGTGGCCGAAGGCGTCGAGCTCCTTCGACACCAGGCTCATGTCGCCGCCCTCGCGCGGGACGGCGCCCTCGGCCACCACGATGATCGGCGAGTACTCGGTCTCGAACCGCTTCTTGACGAGCTCGCAGACCTCGTCGATGTCGAACGGCACCTCGGGGATCAGCACGACGTTCGCGCCGCCGGACATCCCGGCGTGCAGCGCGATCCAGCCGGCATGGCGGCCCATCACCTCCACGACCAGTGCGCGGTGGTGCGACTCGGCGGTCGTGTGCAGGCGGTCGATGGCCTCGCTGGCGATGTTGACGGCGGTGTCGAAGCCGAACGTGAAGTCGGTGCCCGACAGGTCGTTGTCGATCGTCTTGGGTACGCCGACCACCGCGACGCCGAGGTCGGCCAGCTTGGTCGCCACACCGAGGGTGTCCTCGCCACCGATCGCGACCAGCGCGTCGACGCCGGCGCTCGCAAGGTTGTCCTTGATCTGCTCGACCCCGCCCTCGATCTTGAACGGGTTGGTGCGGCTCGAGCCGAGGATGGTCCCGCCTCGCGGCAGGATGCCGCGCACCTGCGGGATGCCGAGCTCCATCGTCCGCCCCTCGAGCGGGCCCTTCCAGCCGTC
>DASSTL010000092.1:0-21683 GCA_035707985.1 Nocardioides sp.
CTCGCGGATCCAGGAAACGGGTGCGCGCATCAGATCTCCGTCCCGAACGCCGAGGAGAAGCGCACGTCGCCCTCGAACAGCTCTCGCAGGTCCTCCGCACCGTGCCGGAACATCAGCGTGCGGTCGATGCCCATGCCGAACGCGAAGCCGGTGTAGCGGTCCGGGTCGATGCCGCAGGCCACCAGCACGCGGGGGTTCACCACGCCGCAGCCTCCCCACTCGATCCAGCCCTCACCCCGGCAGGTGCGGCAGGTGGTCGTCGAGGTGGCGGTCGCGGTGGCGGCCTCGGTGGCGGCCTCGGCGCCGCCGTCGGCGCCGAGGGCGAGACCGGTGCCCCGGCACACGAAGCACACCAGGTCGACCTCGGCCGACGGCTCGGTGAAGGGGAAGTACGACGGCCGGAACCGCGTGGTTATCCCGTCCCCGAACATCGCCTCGGCGAAGTGGTCCAGTGCTCCCTTGAGGTGGGCCATGGTGATGCCCTCGTCGACGACGAGCCCCTCGACCTGGTGGAACATCGGCGAGTGGGTCGCGTCGAACGGATCGGTGCGGAACACCCGCCCCGGGCAGATCACGTAGATCGGCGGGGTGCGCTCGAGCATGGTGCGCGCCTGGACCGGCGAGGTGTGGGTGCGCAGCACGAGGTGGTCGTCCGCGGGGTCGGTCCAGAACGTGTCCTGCATCGTGCGGGCCGGGTGGTCGGGCCCGAGGTTCAGCGCGTCGAAGTTCAGCCACTCGGCCTCCAGCACCGGCCCCTCGGCGACCTCCCAGCCCATCGCCACGAAGAGGTCGGCGATGTACTCGCTCATGAGAGTGAGCGGATGGCGGGCCCCGCGCGGGCGGCGTCCGCTCGGCAGGGTCACGTCGACGGTCTCCTCGACCAGCATCCGCTCCTCGGCCTCGGCCTCGAGCACGGCCGTGCGCTCGGCCAGCGCCTGGTTCACGGCTGCTCGGGCCTGGCCGACCCGCTGTCCGGCCTCCTTGCGCGCCTGGGGCGGCAGCGCCCCGATCTCGCGGTTGGCGAGCGCGAGCGGCGACCGGTCACCGGCGTGCTCGAGCCGCGCCTGCTTCAGCTCCGCCAGGTCGCGGGCCGCGGCGATCGCGGCCAGCGCCGCGTCGCGCATCGCGGCCACCTGCTCGGCCTGGAGCGGGGTGACCTCGACCGGGTCGTAATCGGTGTTCGGGCCCGACATGGGTGCCTTTCGCGGGTCGGTCGCGGGTGTCGCGTGGGCGAGAGTGTGAGGCCAAGTCTAGGAACGACCCACGAGGCGCGGCGACGGGGTTTGTCGTGGCCGACGTGGACCGCCGTCACAGGTCGGGCACGAACGCCGGCCAGGTGGTGATGATGCGGGCGCCCCCCTCGGGGGCGTCGTCGATGGTGACCGAGCCGCCGTGGGCCCGGACCAGACCGTTGACGAGGTACATGCCCAGTCCCGAGCCACCTCGCTGACCGGTGGTCCAGAACTTGGTGAACGCGCGCTGCCGGATCTCCGGCGGGATGCCCTCACCCGAGTCGTCCACGTGGATGACCACGAGGTCGCCCTCCTTCGCCGCGGTCACGTGCACCGGGTCGGAGCCGTGGCGGATGGCGTTCTCGACGAGGTTGGTGAGGACCTGGGCGAACTTGTCCGGGTCGGCCCAGATCTCGGGGAGGTCCTCCGGCGCCCGGAAGTCGATGCGGTGGGGCGCCCCTGCCCGGACGCTCTCGATCACCCGACCGGTGAGCGTCGCGACGTCGCAGTTGCGCGGGTGCATGGCGAGCCGACCGGTGTCGAGTCGCGCAACGTCGAGCAGCTCGGTGATCAGACGGCTGAGCCGGTCGGAGTCCGCGTGGACCGTGGTGAGCATCAGCTTCTTCTGCTCGTCGTTGAGGCGGTCCCAGCGGTTCAGCAGCGCCTGGACGAACCCCTTGACGCCCGTCAGCGGGGAACGCAGCTCGTGAGCGACCGTGGCCACCAGGTCCGAGCGGTCGCGGTCGAGGCGAGCCCGGGCACGACCCGAGCGGAGGCTGACGGCGACATCGGTCACCGGGCCGTGATCGGGCGCCCGGTGGATGCGGGCGGTGACCAGCACCTCCTGACCGGCCGAGGTGATCCACGACTGCTCGGGCACACCGGTACGCGTGACCAGCCCGTCGTACGGCCTGGTGCAGGTCACCCAGCTCGCACCGTCCTGGTTGGAGATGGTGAGCACGTCGGCCAGCGGCCGCCCCTCGGCCGCGGCGCGCGTGGTGCCGAGCAGGTCCGCCGCCCGGTCGTTGACCAGCCGCACGACACCCTCGCCGTCGGCGATGACCACCCCGTCCGGGAGCGAGTCCACGGCCTGCCGCGCGTCCACGACCATGTGGCCGGAGACGTCGTCGACCGCACCGGGTGCGGCCTGGGCGTCACGGGCGGAGGTCACGCACGAAAGAGTAACGGCGGTGACAGGGCGTGGGGCCCTGTCACGCAGCCCGGAGGACCGCCTCCCGGGACGAGAAGGTGCTGTGGGCGGCCCCTCCCCCCGGCGGGGCCGCGCCGACAACATGGGTGGACGGTCCCTCCCCCGTGGGGCCCGTCCTGCGTCCGTGTCTCGGGAATCACGAACTGGTTGTAAGATAGTGCCGGTATCCACGTTGTACAACTGATTTCGCAGGTTTTCTCAAACTTTGCATTGGAAAGAGTGCATCCATGCTGGTGTCTGAGCTGGCGGAGCGCGCCGACGTCCCTCTCGCCACGGTCAAGTACTACCTGCGCGAAGGCCTGCTCCCCGCGGGCGAGACGACCGGTCCTCGACGCGCCGAGTACGACGAGTGCCACCTGCGCCGGCTCCGGGTCCTACGGATGCTGCGTGAGGTCGGCGGGGTGTCCGTCACCAACCTGCGGCTGGTGGCCGACGCCCTCGACGACGAGACCCGCTCCGTGCACGACGTCATGACGCTGGTGGCGGACGTGATCGCGCCGGGACCGACGATCGAGGCCGACCCGGAGTCCCTCGACGTCGTCGACGAGGTGCTGGGCGCGATGGGGTGGGACGGCGTGCGTCCGCAGTCGATGGACCGGCTCCGGCTCGCGGCCCTGGTCTCCCTGCTCAACGGGCCCGGGCCGCTCGGGGCGAGCATCGAGGTGCTGACCTACTACGCCGGACTCGCCGACCAGCTGGCGCGCGCCGAGGTCGCGCTGGTCGACCACACGGTCGAGCGGTCCGAGCTGCTCGAGCAGATGGTCACCGGGTCGGTCGTCTACGGCCAGGTGTTCGAGCTCCTGCGACAGCTCGGCCACGAGCACCACCACCAGGTGCGGACCGGCGCTCCGCAGCCTGACGGCACAGTCCCGACAGCTCACGCCTGACGGCGGACGCGTGCGGTTTCGTGCAGGCAGATCGCGGCAGCGGTCGAGAGGTTGAGGCTCTCCGCGGAGCCCGAGATCGGGATGCGCACGCGATGGTCGGCCGAGTCCGCCAGCTCCGGGGGCAGCCCACGGGCCTCGTTGCCGAACAGCCACGCCGTGGGCCCGGCCAGCAGGTCGGTGGCGTCGTCCAGGCTCAGATCGCCCTCGCCGTCGGCGGCGAGCACGACGAAACCGGCCGCGCGGGCGGCCGCGACCACCGCCGCCGGGTCGGGGTCGACCGCGATCGGCAGGTGGAAGACGCTGCCGGCACTGGCCCGGACGGTCTTGCCGTTGTAGAGGTCGACGGACGTGCCCGCGAGCACGACCGCCCGGCCGCCGAGCGCGTCGGTGGTGCGGATCATCGTCCCGGCGTTGCCGGGGTCGCGGACGTCGGCGGCGATCGTGACAGGGCCACCGCCGGCCGAGGGGCTCGTGGCCGAGAGCGCCTCGTCGAGCCGGACGTCGAGGAACTCACAGACGGCGACGAGACCGGCCGGGGTGACGCTGTCGCTGAGCGACGCGAGGGCGCGGTCGTCGACGTACGACGTGCGGGGCGCGGCGGCGACCAGCGCGGCGTACTCCTCCGCCGCCGCGGTGGTCACGAAGAGCTCACGCACGACCCCGCTTCCGACCGCCGCCTCGACGGCGTTGGGGCCGTCGGCCAGGAACAGCCGCCGCTCGGTACGGACCGGGCGGCGGCTGAGCTTGCGTGCCTCCTTGACCCGCGCGTTGCTCGCGGTCAGCGGCACGCCGGGCACGAGCGACCTCAGGAGGCCTTGGGTGCGTTGACGTCCTCGGGCAGCGCGGCCTTGGCGGTCTCCACGAGCGAGGCGAACGCCGGCGCGTCGTTGACGGCCAGGTCGGCCAGGATCTTGCGGTCGACCTCGACGCCGGCGAGGTTGAGTCCCTGGATGAACCGGTTGTAGGTCATCCCGTTGGCCCGGGCGGCGGCGTTGATGCGCTGGATCCAGAGCTTGCGGAAGTCACCCTTGCGCGCCTTGCGGTCGCGGTAGCTGTAGACCAGCGAGTGGGTGACCTGCTCCTTGGCCTTGCGGTACAGGCGCGAACGCTGTCCGCGGTAGCCGCTGGCGCGCTCGAGGGTGGTACGGCGCTTCTTGTGGGCGTTCACTGCCCGCTTGACGCGTGCCATGGTTCTGACTCCTTGGTGACGATGGGGTTCGAACGGCCTAGCGGCCGAGCAGCTTCTTGGCGGCCTTGGCGTCGGCGTGCGACACCTCGACGTAGCCGCTCTTCTGGCGGTGCTTCTTGCGGCTGCCCGTGGTCGGCGCCGACGCGAACGCAGCGCCGGACTTGCGTCCGGTCTGCAGCCGGCGGAGCTTCCCGGTCCCGCTGATCTTGAACCGCTTCTTCGCGCCGGAGTGCGTCTTGTTCTTCGGCATCGTTCCTCTTCCTTCTTCGTACGTCGTGTGACCGCGCTCAGCGCACAGACGTGCCTAGCGGGCAAGACATGCCCTCAAACTCGGGTGGTGGTTTCGAGACGGTCGCTGCGCGACCTCCTCAACCACCGGTTGGTTATGCCTCGATCTCGGGATCCAGGTTCTCGGAGCGCCCGCGTTGCTTCTTCTGGGCGACCGCGTGACCGGCGTTCGCGGCGGTGCGCTCGGCGCGCTCCTCCGCCTGGTCCGCAGCCCGGGCGGCGGCCCGCTCGGCCTTCGCGGCCTGCATCTCGACCTTGGCCTCGGCCTTCTTCTTGTGGGGGCCGAGCACCATGATCATGTTGCGGCCGTCCTGCTTGGGCGCGGACTCCACGAAGCCGAGCTCGTTCACGTCCTCGGCCAGTCGTTGGAGCAGCCGGAAACCCAGCTCGGGTCGGTGCTGCTCGCGGCCGCGGAACATGATCGTGATCTTGACCTTGTCGCCCGCCTTCAGGAACCGCACGACGTGACCCTTCTTGGTCTCGTAGTCGTGCTGGTCGATCTTGGGGCGGAGCTTCATCTCCTTGATGATCACGTTCGTCTGGTTCCGGCGGGCTTCACGGGCCTTCTGGGCGTTCTCGTACTTGAACTTCCCGTAGTCCATGAGCTTGCAGACCGGCGGACGTGCCATCGGGGCGACCTCGACGAGGTCGAGATCGGCCTCCTGGGCGAGCTTGAGGGCCTCGCCCGTGGGGACGATGCCGACGGTCTCGCCGTTGGGTCCGACGAGCCGGACCTCGGGTACCCGGATCCGGTCGTTGATGCGCAGCTCGGTGCTGATGTGTCCTCCATGTGGGTAGGCAGTGTTCGCGGCAGATGACCCCGGTGCCTGCGGAGGAGCCCGTACACGACGAGAGCCCCCGCGCGACGCGCGGAGGCTCGTGGATCACACCGGGGAGGACGACACCCGATCACGGGCGTCACACACCGCGGTGCGGACCAGACCCGACGACCTGGTGGCCAGACTTCGGCCGGCGGTCGGTGCGGGTGGGAGGAGCCTCCACTTGTCGGATCGGGCGCTTCCGGTGAGGGTCGCGTCCGATCGGTCGGTGACAAGGGTAACAACGGCGATACGGGTGTGGCTATTCCACGGGGCCGGTCGTCTCCACCCACGCCAGCCCCTCGGGGGTCCGGACGAGCGTCCACCCGCGGGCCAGCGCCTCGAGGACCTGTCCCTCGACGGTGTACGGCGTGGGGCCGGCGACGTCGATCACCAGGGCGGCAGCGCCCTCCTGGATGGCCGACCGCGCGGCCAGCGTCGTGGTGACGGGCACGGGGCGCGCATCTGTACGCCAAGCGGCGAGGGTGTCGAGGCCGGTGAACGCGAGCAGCGCCTGCCTCCCGTCGCGCCCGGTCAGCAGCGCGGTGGCCATGTCGCTGGTCTTGTCGTGCGCGAGACCGTGCTCGTCGACCTCGGTCTCCCCGAGCACGGCCACCACGGGGACGAGCAGCCGCGCCGCCGGCAACGCGAACAGGACGTCGACCTGACGCGCCGGATCGACGGCGTACGCCGCGAGCGCCGAGCGCAGGGTCGGGTCACCGGCTCCGTCGTCCCCCGCGAACCCCGGGTCGGGGATCCGCCGGGTTCCCCCAGGTCGACCGGACATGCCGACGATCGTGCCATGCTGGAGGTGTGAACGACGTGTCCTGGGGGGCGCTGGCACTGGCCCTGACGGCGCTCGGCGGGATCTACACCTGGTGGGCGCTGCGCCATCGCGGCTTCGCCTCCGCCGTCCGCGCGGCCGGGATCACCCTGCTGCCGCTCGCAGCGTGGATGACCGGCCTGCTGGAGGTGTTCGGCGACATCACCGACGTCCTGACGCACTGGCTGGCCCACCTCGTCTTCAGCCCCCTCGTGTGGCTGGGCATGATCGTGTTCGTGGTGGCCTTCGTGCTGATCGGCGCCGCGAACTTCGTGACCCGCCGCCAGGACCCGACGTCGAAGTCCGCGCGTTCGTCCAAGCGCGAGCGCGGCAAGCCCAAGTCCGTGTCCCCGACCAGCCGCCCCGATCCCCTGATCGACGACGAGATGGCCGAGATCCAGGCGATCCTGAAGAAGCGCGGCATCTCCTGATGGGCGACCACGCGACGGGCGACTCCCAGGTCGCCCGCAACCGGCTGTGGGCTCGCCTGTCGGCCGCCGTCGCCGGGCTCGACCGCCCGCCCGCCACACCGCTCATGGTCGTCGACCTCGACGCGTTCGACGCCAACGCGGCCGACCTGGCTCGTCGCGCTGCCGGCAAGCCGCTCCGGCTGGCCTCGAAGTCGGTGCGCGTCCCGGCCCTGATCGAGCGCGCCCTGGCGTCCCCGGGCTTCCGTGGCGTCCTGTCCTACAACCTGCGCGAGGCGCTGTGGCTGGAGCGACAGGGGGTCACCGACGACATCGTGATCGCCTACCCGACCGTCGACCGCGCGGCCCTCACCGAGCTCGTGACCTCCGAGACGGCGGCCGCGCACATCACCCTGATGGTGGACGACGTCGCCCATCTGGACCTCGTCGACTCGACCCGCCCCTCCCCCGACCCTGCGGTCGACGTACGCGTGGCGATCGACGTCGACGCAGGGCTCCGCGTGGGCGGCCAGCACGTCGGGCCGAAGCGCTCACCTCTCTACGACGCGGGTGACGTCCTGCGGCTGGCCCGGCACGTGGTCGACCGGCCCGGCTTCGCCCTGGTCGGCGTGATGACCTACGAGGGCCAGGTCGCCGGCGTCCCCGACGACGTCCCGAGCCAGCGCGCACGCTCGCTCGTCGTACGCCGCCTCAAGGCTGCCTCGATGTCCCAGCTCGCCGAGCGCCGTCAGGTGATCTCCGAGCAGCTGGCCGGTGTCGCCCAGCTGGAGTTCTGGAACGCCGGAGGGTCGGGGTCGGTCGAAGCGACCGCCGCGGACCCCACCGTCACCGAGGTCGCGGCCGGGTCCGGGCTCCTCGTGCCCGGCCTGTTCGACCACTACCAGTCGTTCGTCCCGCGCCCGGCCGCGTTCTACGGCCTGCCGGTGACCCGCAAGCCCACAGCGGCCCTGGCGACGGTGCACGGGGGCGGGTTCATCGCCTCGGGTGCGACCGGCGCCGACCGGGCACCGATCCCCTGGGCGCCACCCGGTCTGCATCTGACGTCACTCGAGGGAGCCGGCGAGGTGCAGTCCCCGCTGACGGGACACCCGGCCGCGCTGCTGCGGATCGGCGACCTGGTGTGGTTCCGCCACGCGAAGTCCGGTGAGCTGTTCGAGCACGGCAACTCCGTGCGCCTGCTCGTCGGCGACACGTTCGTCGACGAGGTGCCGACGTACCGGGGCTGCGGTCAGGCGTGGTGAGCAACGCGGAGCGGGTGCTGGCCCTGGCCCGCTCGCGTGAGCCCACCCTGGGCCTGGGCCGTCTGATCTGCATCGACGGCCCGGCCGGGTCGGGGAAGACGACGCTGGCCGACGAGATCGGCGAGCTCTCGGGCGCCCCGGTGCTGCACATGGACGACATGTTCGAGGGCTGGCGCGGCCTCCCACGGATCGCGGCCCAGCTGGAGACCTTGCTCCCTCCGCTGGCGGGCGGGAGGGCCGGCTCGTACCGCCGGTGGGACTGGCCCGGGAACGACTGGGCCGAGACGGTGCTCGTCCCGCCCGCACCGCTGCTGGTGCTCGAGGGCGTGGGCTCGGGCTCGGCGGCCTACGCCGACCTGATCACCGTCCTGGCCTGGGTCGAGGTCCCCTACGACCTGCGGATGGAGCGCGGTCTCGAGCGAGGCGGTGTGGGCGTCGCCGAGAACTGGCGCCAGTGGGCCATCGACGAGCAGGCACTTTTCGACCGTGAGGGCACCCGCGACCGTGCCGACATCGTCCTCGACGGGCGTGAGGGTTCACTGCGTCGCTGAGAGGTGGCGGTCAGCAGACGTCCACCGACGCCACCGAGCCGCCGGCCTTCTCGTCGTCGGTGCCGAGCAGGTCGGCGCCGGTCGCGCAACTGATGCCCTCGATCTTGTGACCCGGGAAGCGGCCCAGCTCCTTCGGTGTCTGCACCGTCAGCGTGGGCCGGGTGCTGTTCCGTCCGAGGGCGCCCACGTCGTAGACGGCCGAGTCGAAGGGTCCGTTGTCACCGGGGTCCGTGGCCGAGCTGACGATGATGCGTCCGTTCACGACGGCCGCGTCGCTGACGTGCCGGATCGCGCCGGTGGGCCAGGGCACTCGGACGCTCGCGCTCGCCACCGGCCCGAACGTCCAGGTGCTCAGGTTCACGAAGGCCGCCCGCAGCTTCCCGGCCGCCGTCGGCGACCCGCGCTGCGCCCAGAGCGCGACGGACTTCCCGCTGACCGTGGTGAACGCGAGCGCCTCGTAGTTCGAGCCGCTGCCGGGCAGGGTGAACGTGCGCCTGACCGTGAGCGAGGTTCCAGCGATGTCGATCACCGAGCACGCCCGCGCGCTCGTGCACGCGACGTAGCGGTTGGCGGTGCCCGGGACCGCGGCGATCGACTCGAGGTCCTGTGGGGCGGTGCCCGGCCAGGCCAGCTCGGCCACGGTGAGCGACGGGCTCAGGAGGGCGATCCGGCTCTGTCCGGCCGTCTTGTTGTCGCGGGCGATGACCCACCCCGACGATGACGCCGCCAGACCGCTGATGCCCTTCGTCGAGCCGGACCCCAGCTTGGTCCACGTGGTGGCGCCGTGCGTGGGCGGGACCAGGGCGAGGACGAGGATCGCGCCCACGAGGGCCGGGACGAGCGGACGTCGCCCGGCCGCGCGGAAGCTCCCTGAACGCATACCGCACGGTACGTCGCACGCAGGCCTCCGCACAGGCTCCTCGAGGGCCACGGGACTGTGTGCGACGTGTGCCAGGGTCCTGGGATGGACCCTCGCATCTCGTTCGTCACCCTGGCTGTCCGCGACCTCGATGCCAGCCGCCGTTTCTACGTCGACGGCCTGGGATGGGCTCCGGAGCTCGACGTGCCCGATGAGGTGGTGATGATCCGGGTCGGCCAGCACCTGATCCTCTCGCTGTGGGACGAGGCGCACTTCGAGGCCGAGGTCGGCGCCATCGGCCGGGGCGACGGCGTACCCCCGTTCACCCTGGCGCACAACGTCGCCACGCCCGAGGAGGTCGACCTGGTCCTGCGCGACGCACGAGCCGCGGGCGCGCAGGTCGGCGAGGCCCAGCAGCGCGACTGGGGCGGGTACACCGGCTACTTCGCCGACCCGGACGCGGTGAGGTGGGAGATCGCCTACAACCCTGGCCCGATCGGGCAGCTGGTCGTGCCGGACCAGACGCCGGAGCGCGGCCACACGTACGGGAGGTCGTCCGGCACACGGGGCTAGTCTCGGACGCCATGACCGCCACGTCCGGAGACCAGTTCGAGTTCGCCGCCGGCGGATACCGCGCGGTCGTCACCGAGTGCGGGGCGACGCTGCGCGTTCTCGAGTACGCCGGAAGGCCGCTCGTCCACGGTTTCGGCGAGGACGAGATGTCCACGGCGGGTCGCGGGCAGCTGCTGATGCCGTGGCCCAACCGGATCCGCGACGGGGCGTACACCTTCGACGGGCGCGACCTGCAGCTCCCGCTGAGCGAGCCGGCCAAGCACAACGCCTCGCACGGGCTCGTCCGCTGGGCCGCCTGGTCGCCGGAGGAGCACAGCCGGACCTCCGCATCGCTGAGCTACCGCCTGATGGCCCAGAGCGGATACCCGTGGACGGTCGACCTGCACGTGCTCTACGACCTCTCGGCCGACGGCCTCACCGTGACCCAGACGGCGACCAACCTGAGCACCCGCCCGGCGCCGTACGCCTCGGGTGCTCATCCCTACCTGACCGCCGGGACCGGCCCCGTCGACGGCTGGGAGCTGACCCTGCCCGCGTCGCTGCGGCTGCTGGCGGACGACCGGCAGATTCCAGTGGGCGAGGAGGAGGTCGACGGCACGCCGTACGACTTCCGCGTCGCGCGGCCCCTCGGCAGCACGGTCCTCGACGACGCCTTCGGTGACCTGGCCCGCGACGCCGGCGGCGTGGCCACAGTGGAGGTGCGCGACCCCGGTACCGGGCAGGGCGCGGCGCTCTGGGTCGACACCCACCATCCGTGGCTCATGGTGTTCAGCGCTGACGTCGGGTGGGACATCCCGCGCCAGGCGCTCGCCGTGGAGCCGATGACCGCGCCACCCGACGCCTTCCGCAGCGGGCGCGACCTGGTCACGCTCGCTCCCGCGGGCGAGCCGGGCGACGAGCTCTCAGTCAGCTGGGGGATCCGGGCGCTCGAGTGACTCCTCGGCGGTGCGTGCCACGAGCGCGCGTAGCTCACGCACGGCCTGGCGAGCCCGGTCACCGTCGGAGGACTGGATGCCGAGCGCGAGACGGCTGGTGCCGTCCGCCAGGTCGAGGGTGGGGAACGGCGCACCCGGTGGCATGTGCACGGCCAGCACCTCCGGCCACTCGTAGTGGTGGGTGCGATAGCCGTTGACGACCTCCAGGCCGGCGCGGGTGGCGGTGACGCGGCAGCGGTACAGCCCCCAGGCGACGGCCAGCGCCATCGCGCCGATCAGCACCAACGTCGCCTCCTGGAGGATCGTCACCCGGGCCCTGACGTCGGCGCCGACGGCGACCCAGCCGGCCACGCACACCACGGCGAGCATGCCGCCGAAGAACACCACGGCGAGCCGTACGCCGAGCGGACGCCAGGTGTGAGGCAAAGGGGGCTCAGAGACGGCAGGCATGGATGTCGGTGACCAGGATCGCGCGAGCCCCGACCTCCCAGAGCTCGTCCATCACACGCTGGGCGGTGGCGCGCGGCACCATCGCCCGGACCGCGAACCAGCCCTCGCGATGCAACGGCGACACGGTCGGGCTCTCGATGCCGGGGGTCAGGGCCACGGCTTCGGAGACGTGCTCGGCCGGCACGTCGTAGTCCATCATCACGTAGCTGCGCGCGACCATCACGCCCTCGAGCCGCCGCCGGAACACGTCGAGGCCGGCCGGCGCCTCTCCCCCGCGGATGACGAGCACCGCCTCCGACTCGAGCAGCGGCTCGCCGAAGGTCTCGAGGCCGGCCTTGCCGAGCGTGCTGCCGGTCTCCACGACGTCGGCGATGACGTCGGCGACCCCGAGCTGGACGCTCGACTCGACCGCTCCGTCGAGGCGGTTGACGGTCGCGTCGATGCCCCGTTCGCTGAGGTACTGCTGGACCAGCCCGACGTACGACGTGGCGATGCGGGCGCCCTGGAGCTGGCCGGGCTCGGTGTAGCGCCCCGTGGGCCCGGCGAACCGGAACGTGCTGCGGCCGAACCCGAGCGGCATCACCTCCTCGGCCTTGGCGCCGGAGTCGAGCAGGAGGTCGCGCCCGGTGATGCCGACGTCGAGGGTGCCCTCGCCGACGTACAGGGCGATGTCACGCGGACGGAGGTAGAAGAACTCGGCGCCGTTCTCGGCGTCGACCAGGGTCAGCTCCTTGGAGTCCTGGCGCTGGCGGTAGCCGGATTCGCGCAGCATGTCGGCCGCGGCCTGGGCGAGGGAGCCCTTGTTGGGGACCGCGATCCGGAGCAGGTCGGGGGTGCTCGTCATGGGGTCCTCACAGGTGGGCGTAGACGTCGTCGAGGGTGAGTCCGCTCGCGAGCATCAGCACCTGGGCGTGGTACAGCAGCTGGCTGATCTCCTCCGCGGCCCGCTCGGGCGACTCGTGCTCGGCCGCCATCCACGACTCCGCGGCCTCCTCCACGAGCTTCTTGCCGATGGCGTGCACGCCGGCGTCGAGCTGGGCCACGGTGCCGGAGCCGTCGGGGCGGCGCTCGGCCTTGTCGGCCAGCTCGGCCCACAGCTGCTCGAACGTCTTCACGGCAGCAGCGTAGTTCTCGCTTGCCGCCGGCCGCCCACCCCGTCCAGGGTGGCCGGGTGAGTGAGACCGACCCTGGCCCGACGCCCTTCGACCGGGTCACCTGGCCGGCCCGCACGAGGCGGCTGACGATCCGGCCGGTCGTCTCCGAGGACTTCCCGCGCCTGTACGAGATCCGGGCTGCGCCCGGTGTCACCGACTGGCTCACCGGCCGGCCGACCAGCCTCGAGGAGTACGTCGACCGCTACGGCACGCCCGAGCGGATGGATTCGACCCTGACCCTCGTGCAGGAGGATCGCGTGGTCGGTGACCTGTTCTGTGGCGTCGAGGCGGCCTACTCACAGGCGGAGGTCCGCGACGAGGCCGCGCACACCCTGGCCGCGATCGGGTGGTGCCTCGACCCGGCGTACGCGGGTCGGGGCCTGGCGACGGAGGCGGCCGGCGAGCTGCTCCGGATCTGCTTCGAGGAGATCGGCGTACGCCGCGTGGTCGCCGGTGCGTTCGCGGACAACGTCGCGTCGGTCCGTGTGATGCAGAAGATCGGGATGCGGATCGAGGCACGGAACCTCCGGGCCTCGCTGCACCGCGAGCTGGGCTGGCTGGACCACGTCGAGGCGGCGATCCTCGCCGACGAGTGGCGCGCGAATCTCGATTGACCCGGCTCGACCGGCCAGCGAAGGTGGCGGACGTGACCTTCGACCGCACCTCGTGGCCCAAACACACCGAGCGCCTCACCATCCGCCCCGCCGAGACTTCCGACCTTCCCACCGTGTTCGCCACCCGATCCCGCAAGGACGTCGCCGAGTGGATGCCCAACCATCCGACGTCGTACGAGGACTGGCTGCTCCAGCTGGGCCGGACCGGCGTCGAGCGGATGCTGGTCATGGAGCTCGACGGCTCGGTGATCGGTGACCTGTATCTCCACGTGGAGGACGGCTGGGCCCAGGCGGAGGTGAAGGAGCAGGGGAAGAACGCCCAGGCCGAGATCGGCTGGTGCCTGTCCCCCGACCACCAGGGCAAGGGCTATGCCGTCGAGGCCACCACCGAGCTGGTGCGGATCTGCTTCGAGGACCTCGGCGTACGCCGGGTCGTGGCGAACGCGTTCGCCGACAACGCGCCGTCGCTGCGCGTCATGGAGCGGCTCCGGATGGTCTGCGAGGGTCGCTTCCGAGCCGAGTCCCTCCACCGCGACCACGGCTGGATCGACGGCGCCACCTACGCCCTCCTGCGGGACGACTGGAAGGGGTAGTCCCTGACGTCCCCGTTGGGTGGGCGTCGGTTTACGGACGGAAACGTCAGGGACCACCCGGTCTCTAGCTGGTCTCGGGCTCAGGGCAGGCCGACCTGGATGCCGCTGTGCCAGGGCCGCTCGAGGCTGTACACGGGGTAGTGCGGGCCGGTGTCGGTCGTCCTGGCGGGCGCCGGCGATCCGTCGTCGTGCTGGGCGATGGTCACGCCGGTGAAGGCGAGGGCGGCGACGAAGGCCGCGATGGCCGCGCTCAGCGCGAACGAGTTCTGGTGGGTCAGGGATGCGGTGGTCATGTCGTGTCCTTCGGAGTGCTGCGCCGGGGTGTTCCGGCTGGTGACTCCTACGTTCGGGCTAAGCCCTCGTCGGCACATCGGGAGGATTCCCGATCCTCGTGGGGAGTCACCCGACCAGGTCGCGCGCCAATGCGGCTGCCTCTCCGCGGTTCCCGACACCGAGCTTCGCGAGCACGTTCGACACGTGCACGCTGACCGTCTTCTCGCTGATCACCAGCGCCTCGGCGATGCCCCTGTTGGTCGCTCCGCGGGCCAGCTGGTCCAGCACCTCCCGCTCGCGTGGCGTCAGCCGGCTCAGCGGACCCTCGCGCGTCCCCGACTCCGGTAGCGGCACCCGAGTCCGGGTGGCGAGCTTCGCCGCCCGCCGCTCCAGGCCGTGTGCGCCCATCTCGTGGGCGGCGGTCCAGCAGTCCGCGAGTAGCTCACGGCCCTCGTCCCGGCCGCCGTGGGTCAACAGCTCCTGCGCCAGCTCCAGCCGAGGCTCCAGGACGAAGAAGGCTCCGAACGGCTCGGCCAGATCGACTGCGATCCGGAACTCCTCGATTCCCGACCGCCCCTCCACACGTGCGGCGTACCCCTCGGCGAGCGCCAGCTGAACGCCGTACCAGCCGCCACGCCACTCGTCGGTGAGTCCCGCTCGCGCGCGGTCTCGTTGGATCGTGGCCATCGTCCGCAGCTCGTCGACCGCCGGCCCCTGCTTCGGTCCCGCGAGCGCGAGCGCGTGGAAGCCGACTCGGGCGGCGGCTCCGGCGAGCAGCGGGGAGTCGCAGCCCTCGAGCTGGGCCAGATGCGCCGCGGCAGCACCCAGCGCAGCCTCCGCGTCGTCCTGCAGGACCGCCACGGCGATCTGTCGTTCGGCCCACCGGTCGTCCGGAATGTTGTCGAGCGACAGTCCGTGCTGGACGGCCCGCTCCACCAACGGTGCCGCCGCCTCGACGTCACCGCGGGCCAGCAGGAGCTCGCAGGTCGAGGACTGCGCCCACAAATGATCCACGCCGAGGCCGTGGATGACCTCGAGCCGCTCTGTCGCGTCTTCCAGCCGTCCTGACCAGACCAGGGGTTCGATGGAGCCGTCGGCACATCCGCCCGCATGCGAGGGGAACCCCGACGCCAGAGCCTGCTCGAGTCCCTGCGCCGCCAGGGTCAGGCCTCGCTCCACGTGACCCGCCTCCGCGTACTGCCGGGCGAGGTACTCCATCGCGCTGAAGAGGTCTCCACTGGGGCCCCTCGTCCGCTCACGCTCGACCGTCTGCTCCAGCTCGGCCAGGGCCTCCGTCACGCGGCCGAGGTAGTACAGCGCCTGAGGGCGTAAGCCCCCGGCTTCCCGCATGACGTCCGCACACCCCACGGCCTCCGCCATCTCGGCAGCACGCTCGAGGGACGTCAGCCCGGTGCTGTAACGGCCCGCGAACTGGTTGTGCCAGGACGACGCGACAAGGGCGGCGGCAAGCTCCTCGCTCTGCGACTCGCCGGCGTATGCGAGTGCGCGTCGGGCGGCCTCTCCCGAACCGATCGGGTCCTCGTGAAAGAGGGCGCAGAAGGCGAGCACGGAGTAGACACGGCTCACAAGCAGGGGTTCGGTGTCGGGCCGAACGAGGTCCAGGGCGCGCCGGACCAGCTCGTACCGACGCTCGTAGTCGGTCTGGAAGCCGACTGACTCCGCCAGGCGGAGGATCAGCCGGATCCGGTGCAGGCCCGCCACCGCCTCGGCGTCGGGCACCACGTCCCAGAGACTCAGGGCGCGCTCCAGGTGCGTGACGCCTTCGGGTGCCTCCAGGCGCGTCGCCGCCTCTCCCGCGCGGACCGACGCGGCCAACGCACGAGGCAGGTCGCGAGCCTCGGACCAGTGGAAGGCGAGACGGCTCAACAGCGGCAATCGAGCAGACGGGGCGGCGTCGACCTTCTCGTGGAGCACGGCGCCGAAGTCCGCGTGCAGGCGCGTTCGCTCGTCGGGGAGCAGGTCGTCGTACACCGCCTCGCGGAGCAGCCCGTGCCGGAACGCCAAAGAGTCCCCGTGCCCTCGCAGCAGGTTCGCATCGAGCAGCTCGCGGAGGTGAGAGTCGAAGGACGCCGCGTCGAGGTCCACAACCTCGCGGAGCGTCTCGACGTCCACGCGGGTTCCGTCCACGGACGCCACCCGCAGCAGCTGGCGCGGACCGTCCGCCGTGGCGTCGACCCTGGCCAGGAAGAGGTCGGCGAGATGCTCGGGAATCGCCTCGGGGTCGGCGGCAACGAGCTCCTCGGCGTAGAGCGGGTTGCCCTCCGACCGGGCCAGCACCGAGGCGACCACCCAGGGACCCGCGGGGCCTCCCGATCTTGCTGCCACAAGGGCGGCGATGGCGTCGCGGTCCAGGGGCTGCAGGTCGATCCGGCGGGCAGCTGGGTCGCGACTGATCTCGGCGAGGGTGCGGCGTGCCGGGTGGCGGCGGTGCAGGTCGTCGGTGCGGACGGTGAGCACCAGGAGCAGGCGGCCGCGGCCCCGGCGGGTGAGTGCGACCGCGAAGTCCTGGGTCGAGCGTCCGGACCAGTGCAGGTCCTCCAGCACCAGCATCACGGGTCCGGCGTCGGCTGCCTCGAGGACGGTCTGCCCCAGGTCCTCCAGGACGCGGAACGGTTCCGAGCTCCTGGGCGAGTCCGGGTCGAGGAGGGCCCTCATCCTCCGCGCGCAGGGTCGGTCGTCCAGGTCCGACACCGGTGCGACCAGGCTGCCCACGGCCTCGAACGCTGCGCCGAACGCGATCCCGGCGTCGATGTCGAGACAGTGACCCGTCGCGACCACGAACCCGAGCTCCTCCGCACGGTTCGCCAGATCCGCGACCAGCGTCGTCTTGCCGATTCCGGCGTCACCCGCCACCACGACGACCTGGTGCTCACCTTTCAGCGCGAGCGTCAGTGCGTCGTACAGCTCCGTCTGCTCCAGCTCACGGCCGAACAGGCTGTGCGTCGAGCTTCCTGCGGGCATCTCTGCCACCGCCTCGGTGGTGCGTGCGACCCCGAGACTGACTCATCGTAGGAGCCCACGGCCCCGTCCCACCTCCGGATTTCTGCCGATCCTCGTCTCGACAGAGTCCGGAGACGGTCCCGGGCCAGTCGATGCCCACCTGCATGCGGGTGTGCAAAGAGCGGGGGGACGGCCGCATTGGCGGCGCCCAGGGGCCGGTCGAGGAGACCGCCGTGCGATCAGGCGTCGTGGGTGGCGCGGAGATCGCGGAGCGTGCGCGCGGTGTGGAGCGCGGCCGAGGTCGCCTCGTAGCCCTTGTCCTCGATCGACCCTTCGAGACCGGCGCGAGCCAGCGCCTGCTCGTCGTTGTCGCAGGTGAGGACGCCGAAGCCGACCGGCGTGCCGGTGTCGAGGGCGACGCGGGTGAGGCCGTCGGTAGCCGCGGAGCAGACGTAGTCGAAGTGCGGCGTACCACCGCGGACGACGACGCCGAGGGCGACCACTGCGTCGTGGGTGCGGGCGAGCTCGGCCGCCACGACCGGGAGCTCGAACGTGCCGGGCACGCGCACCTCGGTCACGTCGGTCACGGAGTACGCCGTGAGGGCGCGGCGGGCGCCGTCGACGAGGCCGGCCATGACCTGGGTGTGCCACTGCGCGGCCACGACCCCGACTGACAGGTCGCTGCAGTCGACGGGCTCGTCGGCCGGGGCGCCGGCACCGCTCATCGGGCGACCCGCGGCTTCGTGCTCTCGACACCGTCCAGCGGGGGTGGGCTGTCGGACGGCAGGTCGGGGATGTGGTGTCCCATGCGGTCACGCTTGGTGCGCAGGTAGCGCAGGTTGTGCGGGTTGGGGCGCGGAGTGAGCGGCACGCGGGCGTCGACGGTGATCCCGAAGTCCGCGAGCGCCTCGGCCTTCTCGGGGTTGTTGGTCAGCAGGCGCACGCGCTGGACTCCGAGGTCACGCAGGACCTGGGAGGCAGCGCCGTAGTGGCGCGCATCGGCGGGCAGGCCGAGGTCGAGGTTGGCGTCGACGGTGTCGCGCCCGGAGTCCTGGAGGGCGTACGCCTCCAGCTTCGCCACGAGCCCGATCCCGCGCCCCTCGTGCCCGCGCAGGTAGACCACCACGCCGCGGCCGGCGGCGACCACGCGCTCCAGCGCCTCGTCCAGCTGCGGGCCGCAGTCGCAGCGCTGGGAGCCGAACACGTCGCCGGTCAGACACTCGGAGTGGACCCGGGTGAGCACGGGCTCGTCCGGGTCGGCCGCGAGGTCGCCGTACACCAGGGCGAGGTGCTCGGACCCGTCGATCGTCGACCGGTAGCCGTACGCCGTGAACTCGCCGTGACGGGTCGGCAGGCGGGTCTCCGCGACGCGCTCGACGAGGTCCTCCGTGCGGTGGCGGTGGCGCACCAGGTCGTCGATCGAGATCATCGCGAGGCCGTGCTCGTCGGCGAACTCCCGGAGCTGCTCACCCCGCTTCATCGTGCCGTCGTCGTTGACGATCTCGACGAGGACGCCGACCGGGGTGAGCCCCGCGAGCCGGGCCAGGTCGACGGCCGCCTCGGTGTGACCACGTCGGGTCAGCACGCCTCCCTCGGAGTAGCGCAGGGGGAAGACGTGACCTGGGCGGGTGATCTCCCACGGCTCGGTCGCGGAGTCGGCGAGCACGCGCGCGGTGTGGGCGCGGTCGGCGGCACTGATGCCCGTGGTCACGCCGTCGCGCGCGTCCACCGAGATCGTGAACTGCGTGCGCATCCGGTCGCGGTTGTGCGGTGTCATCAGCGGGATCTCGAGGCGGTCGAGGATCTCGGCCGGCATCGGCACGCAGATCACCCCCGAGCTGTGCCGGATCGTGAACGCCATCAGCTCCGGCGTCGCCTTGGCGGCGGCGAAGATGATGTCGCCCTCGTTCTCGCGGTCCTCGTCGTCGACCACGACGACGGCCTTGCCGGCCGCGATGTCCGTGATCGCGCGCTCGACGCTGTCGAGTCTGATGGTCATGCGAGTGCCTCCTCGAGCTCGGGCGCTTCCCGTCGGGAGGCGCGCAGCCACACCACGAATCCCCAGATCACGAGCCCGCCGTAGACCACGTAGAGGATCGCCGTCGGGTAGTAGTGGCTGTGCCACAGCAGGGGTACGCCGACGACGTCGACGCCGATCCAGCACAGCCAGAAGTCGTTCCAGCCCCGGGCCATCGCGAACGTCGCGACCATCGAGCCGACGAAGATCCACGCGTCGCACCAGTAGTACCAGCGTGGCGCGGGCCAGCCGGCCCCGATCTCGGCGAACAGCCACTGGCAGACCAGCACGCCCGCCACCCAGACGACGAGGTAGCCGAGCCGCTCGCCGGCGGTCGCCCACCGGGGCGTGATCGCCGGCGCGTCCGGCGCGCGTCGGGCCTTGAGCTCGTGCCAGCGCCACCAGCCGTAGACGCTGGTGACGATGAAGAACACCTGGCGTCCGGCCTGCCCGAACAGTGGCTGCTGCGCGTCCTGCTCGAAGGTCGCGGCGATGAACACGCTGAAGAGCAGCACGTTGCCGACGATGCCGACCGGCCAGGCCCAGACCCGGCGGCGCAGGCCGCCGATGGCCGACGCGAAGCCGAAGGCGTTGCCCAGGATCTCGCGCCACGTGATCTGGTGGCCCGCGATCGTCACCTGGGCGTCGTAGAGCCACTGGAGCGCGTTCATGCCGACACCTCGGTACCCACCCGGAGCGCGAGCTGACGCGCGACGTACTTGCCGATCACGTCGACCTCGAGGTTGACGGCCTCACCCACCCCGCGGAACCCGAGCGTGGTGCGACGCAGCGTCTCGGGGATCAGGCTCACCGTGAACTCGTCGTCACGGGCCTCGACGACGGTCAGGCTGACGCCGTCGACGGTGATCGACCCCTTGTCCACGACGTACGGCGCGAGATCGGCCGGCATCGAGATCGTGACGACCTCCCAGTGCTCGCCCGGCTGTCGGCGTACGACGTGCCCGACCGCGTCGACGTGGCCCTGCACGAGGTGGCCGCCGAGTCGCGACCCCACTGTGGCCGCGCGCTCGAGGTTGACGCGGTCGCCGACGGTCAGCGCGCCCAGTCCGGTCTTCGCCAGGGTCTCGGCCATCACGTCGGCGGTCCAGAGATCTGTCGTCCTCCCGTCGGTCGACCCGGTCGAGACCACGGTCAGGCAGCAACCGTTGACTGAGATGGAGTCGCCCAGACCGGCGTCCTCCAGCACGGTGGTGGCGTGCACGGTCAGCCGGACGGCGTCCGACTGGCGTTCGACCGCCTCGACGGTGCCGAGCTCCTCGACGATGCCGGTGAACATCTACTGGTTCCCCTTCTCGGTCTCGACAGGCTCGACCGGCGAGGACGGCCTGCTCATGGTGATGCGTACGTTGACGTCGTCCCCGTTGTTCAGTGGTTCCAGCACCGTCACGTCCGTTACGGGCAGGTGGAGCGCGTCGCCGATCGTCCGGACTCCCACGTCGCCGACCGCCGCCCGCCCGTCGCCGAGGAGCATGGGCGCGACGTACGCGACCACCTCGTCGACGAGGCCGGCCCGGAGGAACGC
The DNA here is from genome assembly GCA_035707985.1 of Nocardioides sp. Taxonomy (GTDB): domain Bacteria; phylum Actinomycetota; class Actinomycetes; order Propionibacteriales; family Nocardioidaceae; genus Nocardioides. The sequence continues at coordinate 20,640 of DASSTL010000092.1, forward strand.
TGCTGCGAGCGTCGGCCCGCCCTCCAGGAACACGTGCTGCCGGTCCCGGGCGAACAGGTCCTTGAGCGCCGCCTCGGGGTCGCGGGTGCGCAGGTGCACGGTCTCGGCCGAGTCGTCGAAGACCCGACGCGTGGGATCGAGGTCGCGCTCCCCCATCACCGCTCGCAGCGGCTGTCGTGCGAGGGGGACGTCGTGCTCGTCGCGGACGGTGAGGCGCGGGTCGTCGACCTCGACGGTGTTGGTGCCGACCAGCATCGTGTCGCAGAGGGCGCGCAGCCGGTGGGTGTCGAGGCGCGCAGCGGCACTCGAGACCCAGCGGCTGGTGCCGTCGACCGCGGCACTGCGGCCGTCGAGGGTGGTGGCGAACTTCCAGGTCACGAAGGGCCGGCCCTGCTCGACAGCGAAGGTCCAGACCCGGTTCAGCCGACGCGCCTCGTCGACGAGCACCCCGGTCTCCACCTCGACCCCCGCGGCGCGCAGGGTCTCCACCCCGCCGACCGCCACCGGGTTGGTGTCGCGCTGGGCGATGACGACCCGGCGTACCCCGGCATCGACGAGCGCCTGGGCGCACGGTCCGGTCCGGCCGGTGTGGTTGCACGGCTCGAGGGTGACCACGGCGGTGGCCCCGCGGGCGGCCGCCCCTGCACGCGTGAGCGCGTCGACCTCGGCGTGCGGGCTGCCGGCGCCACGATGGTGACCCTCGGCGAGGGTGTTCCCGTCGGGATCGAGGAGCACGCACCCGACGCGTGGGTTGGGACCGAGCGGTACGCCGGGGCTCGCGGCCAGCGCGAGCGCGCGGCGCATCGCCGCTCGCTCGGTCTCGCTGGCTGGCATCTCGCCCCTCATGTCCGCTCACGGACTCCGGGGCTGCGTGGGGTCGTGGTCTCGACTGGACGACCGACGAACCCGTGCGTGCGCTTCCCATCCGGACTTTGACCGTCGGTCCAGGACTTCCGAGCGAAGCGAGGAAGCTTCGATCGGTCACCTGGTCAACCGGTCACTGGCTGTGACCGGGTCGCGGACTTCCGAGCATCTGCTCAGTTA
>DASSTL010000093.1:0-62205 GCA_035707985.1 Nocardioides sp.
CGCTTGCGTGCCAGACGGCTCAGGACGCGGAAACCGGTCCCGCGCGGGTGCTCCGACGGCCCGACATGGCGGTACTCCGCGTCGCGCGTCTGCGAGTCCTTCAGCTGTGAGCTCATGACGACCCCCCGGATCGTTCACGACCGCCCCCGCGGCCGTTCTCGTCATCGACGATAGGTCGGCTGCCCGTCGTTGTCCGACGGGTTGCGGAATCTTTACCCCACGTCTGCGGCCGGGCTGCGACGCGCGCCCGGGTTCAGCTGGCGAGCGAGACGTCGAGGTCGAGCGACACGTCGCGGCGGTGCCGCGGTGAGTACTCGTCCTCGGCCACCTGGTTGCGCGCGATCCGGCTGAGCACCCGGAAACCGTGGCCGCGCGGGTGCGTCCGCCCCACGCCTGCTTCGAAGACCGGCACGGCGCCCTGGTGGCTGACCGTACGCACGTCCATCATCACTGCGCTCATCACGATTCCCCCCTGGAATCGGTCGGCGTCCCCCAGCGGCCGCCGTTCTCTCGGTGAGCTCGGAGCTCTCCGACGTAAAACGGTAGGACGGCCTCAGGGACCCCGTCCGGCAAATCGGTCGGATTTAACCGAAGCCACCCACGATGCGGTTGTGAGCGGCCGGGACGACGACCGTTTCCGTCGGTCAGTGCGGCAGGCCGGAGCTGCGCCAGCCGTCCGGGCCGTGGTGCTGGGGGACCCGGTGCAGCCGGCGCGGCGCGTTCCACTCCGGGGTACGCCGTGGGGCCGGGGCGCTCGACGAGCCCAGGGCGGCGATCACGGCGACGAGCGCGGCCAGCTCCTCGGGAGTCGGGTCGCCCTTGACCACCCGCAGGAGGGGAATGGTGTCGTCGTCCATCAGAGGGGGATGTTCCCGTGCTTCTTGCTGGGCAGGATCTCCCGCTTGGAGGCGAGCAGCCGCAGCGCCTTGACGACCTCGATCCGGGTCTCGTGCGGCGGGATCACGCCGTCGACGTACCCGCGCTCGGCGGCGATGTAGGGATTGGCGAGCGTGTCCTCGTACTCGGTGATCAGCTGCGCCCGCGTGGCCTCCGGGTCGGCGGACTCCTTCAGCTCCTTGCGGTAGAGGATGTTGACAGCGCCCTGGGCACCCATCACCGCGATCTGTGCGGTCGGCCACGCGAGGTTGATGTCGGCGCCGAGGTGCTTGGACCCCATCACGTCGTAGGCGCCGCCGTAGGCCTTGCGCGTGATCACGGTGACCAGCGGCACCGTGGCCTCGGCGTAGGCGTAGATCAGCTTGGCGCCGCGGCGGATGATGCCGTTCCACTCCTGGTCGGTGCCGGGCAGGAAGCCCGGGACGTCGACGAACGTCAGCACCGGGATGTTGAAGGCGTCGCAGGTGCGCACGAAGCGCGCGGCCTTCTCCGAGGCGTCGATGTCCAGGGTGCCGGCGAACTGCATCGGCTGATTGGCCACGACCCCGACCGACCGGCCCTCGACGCGACCGAAGCCGACGATGATGTTCGGCGCGAACAGCGCCATCACCTCGAGGAAGTCCTGGTCGTCGAGCACCGCCCGGATCGCCTCGTGCATGTCGTAGGGCTGGTTGGCGCCGTCGGGGACCAACGTGTCGAGCGTGCGGTCGAGGTCGGTGACCTCGAGCTCGCTCGGGCTGTCGTACGCCGGCGCCGGATCGAGGTTGTTCTGCGGGAGGAACGAGAGCAGCGCCTTGACGTACTCGATGGCGTCCTCCTCGTCGGAGCCCATGTAGTGGGCGTTGCCCGACTTGGTGTTGTGGGTACGCGCGCCGCCGAGCTCCTCCATCGTGACGTCCTCGCCGGTCACCGTCTTGATGACGTCGGGACCGGTGATGAACATGTTCGAGGTGCCGTCGACCATGATCGTGAAGTCGGTGACCGCGGGGGAGTAGACGTGGCCGCCGGCGCAGGAGCCCATGATCATGCTGATCTGGGGGATCACGCCCGAGGCGTGGACGTTGCGGCGGAAGATCTCGCCGTACAGCCCGAGCGAGACCACGCCCTCCTGGATCCGCGCTCCGGCGCCCTCGTTGATGCCGATGATGGGGCAGCCGGTCTTGATGGCGAGGTCCATCACCTTGCAGATCTTCTCGCCGTACACCTGGCCGAGCGAGCCGCCGAAGATCGTGAAGTCCTGGCTGAACACGCATACCTGACGGCCGTCGATCGTGCCGTAGCCGGTGACGACCCCGTCGCCGTAGGGTCGGCGCTTCTCGAGCCCGAACGCCGTCGAGCGGTGACGGGCCAGCTCGTCGAGCTCGACGAACGAGCCCTCGTCGAACAGCATCTCGATGCGCTCGCGGGCGGTCTTGCGGCCCTTCGCATGCTGCTTCTCGACCGCCTTCGCCGAGGCTGCGTGCACGGCCTCGTCGAGGCGGCGGTGGAGGTCGTCCAGCTTCCCGGCCGTGGTGTGGATGTCGATGCCGGTCTCGGGTGGAGGAACGTCGGTGCCCTCGCCGGGCGGTGTCGGCTGCGCGGTCACCTGCACGACACTAGTGGTCGTGGACGATGCGACTCCACGGGCTCCGCTCGTGCTCGAACGCCTCCAGGAGGCCGCCGGACCGCACTGGCGCGTCCAGCTGCACGCGGCCGCGGAGTCGACCAACGCGCTGGCCGCCGCCGCGCCCGGGAGGGGGCTCGTCGTCGTCGCCGACCACCAGACCGCAGGGCGCGGCCGCCTCGGCCGCCAGTGGGTCACCCCACCGGGCGCTGCACTCACGTTCTCCGCGGTCGTCGACCCGGTCGTGGACGACGAGTGGTGGCCGCTGGTCCCGCTCGTCGCCGGGTACGCCGTGGCGCGGGTGGTGCGCGGGTCGGTCAAGTGGCCGAACGACGTGCTCCTGCACGAGCAGAAGGTGTGCGGGATCCTCGTCGAACGCGTCCACGTGCGTGCCCAAGGTGGCGACAAGCCGCTCGCGGTCGTCGGGATCGGGGTCAACGTCGACCAGACCGCCGACGAGCTCCCGGTGGCGACGGCGTCCTCCTTGTCCTTGCTCGGCCTCCCCTGGGACCGCACGGAGCTGTTCGGGCAGGTCCTGCACGGCCTGAGGACCTGGTTGGGCGTGATGATGCGCGAACCCACGGCGTTCGTGGCGAGCTTCCGCGGCCTGTGCGACACGCTCGGGCGCGACGTGAGAGTCGACCTCCCGGACGGCTCGGTGCTCGCGGGAACCGCCGACGGTGTCGACGACCACGGCCGGCTGCTGGTCGAGAACATGAACGGGACGACCGCCGTCGCGGCGGGCGATGTCGTTCACGTGAGGGACGCGGAGTGACACACTCACCCACGTGGGCATCTCACCGAAGCTGCTGACCGACGGAGAGTCGGTCGTCGTCGACACCAGGACTCACCCGAAGGCGTTGATCGTCCCGGGCCTGGTCCTGGTCATCACGCTGGCCGTGGCGATCTTCCTCGACCGGCTGGTCGACAACGGCGTCGTCAGCCTGATCGTGTGGATCCTGGCAGCCGTGGTGTTCGTGTGGTGGGTGCTCCGGCCGTTCCTCAGCTGGCTGACCTCGACGTACACGATCACCAACAAGCGGCTGATCACGCGGACGGGGATCATCTCCCGCAAGGGTCACGACATCCCGCTGATGCGGATCAGCGACGTGGCGTTCGACCAGGGCATCGTCGACCGGATGCTCGCGTGCGGCACGCTGGTCGTCAGCGACGCCAGCACCCACGGCTCGGTGCGGCTCCACGACATCCCGCGGGTCGAGTCCGTCCAGCGCACCCTGTCGGACCTGCTCGGCAAGCTGCACGAGTCGTCAAGGAACGATGACGCCTGACGAGTCTGCCGGCCAACAGCTCGAGCAGGCGATCCTCGGGGAAGAGCCCGTCTTCAGCGCCGCCGACGTGGCGGAGGCGACCGGCGCCACGATCGAGCAGGCGCAACGACTGTGGCGGGCGCTCGGCTTCCCCGACCGCGGGAGTGAGCGTGCCTTCACCCAGGCCGACGCGGACGCCGTCTCCACCCTCCTCGGGCTGGTGGAGGACGGCTCGATCGACTTCGACATGGCCGTCGACCTCACCCGGGCCGTCGGCCAGACGATGGCGCGGCTCGCCGAGTGGGAGGTCGCGACGCTCGCGCACCGAGTGCAGGAGCTCGCCGAGGGCGACGCCTCGGAGGGTGTGAACGGCTCACGGGCGACCGCGGCGCTCCGGCTGGTCGAGTCGCTCACCGACCCCTTCGGAGGGCTGCTCGTCTACGTGTGGCGTCGTCATCTGGCCGCTGCGGCCGCGAGGGTCGAGGCGCTCGGCGCCGACGACGCCGACCTGCACACCACCCAGGTGACCGTCGGCTTCGCCGACATCGTCCAGTTCACCGCCCTGACCAACCGGCTCGACCACGACCGGATCGGCGACCTCGTCGAGATCTTCGAGTCGCGTTGTGCCGACGTGGTGGCCGGCCAGCGTGGCCGCGTGATCAAGAGCCTCGGGGACGCCGTGCTGTTCGTGAACGAGGACCCGATCCGCGCCTACGACACCGCCGAGGGGATCATCACGGTGATCGGGCGCGACCAACGGATGCCCGACGTACGCGTGGGCCTGTCGACCGGGTCGGTGGTGACCCGCTTGGGCGACGTCTTCGGGCCGCCGGTCAACCTCGCGGCCCGGCTCACCGCCGTCGCGCGACGTAACCGGATCATCGTCGACGCGGCCACGGCGGAGCGCCTGCCGCAGGACCAGTTCGAGGCTCGGCCGCTGCCGGCGCGACCCGTGCGAGGCTTCGGCGTGGTCGAACCAGTGGCCGTTCGGCGTCATTGAGACATGACCCAGAAGGCCTAGACGGAGTGACACCGCCCGATGATTTTACCCTCGTGGAGCGGCGAGTTGCTCGATTCCCCGGCGGGAGACGGTCTCCGGTACCTATTTTCGATGCGTGCTCAAGGTCCAGGACGTCGTCGTGGACCCGGCTACCCGCCGGGTCTGGCGAGATGAACGCGAGATCGTGTTCTCGCGCAAGGAGTTCGACCTGCTGCATTTCTTGATGCAGCGGGCCGGTTCTGTGGTGTCCCGTGACGAACTGATGCTGACGGTGTGGAACACCACCTTCTGGACGTCGTCCAAGACGATCGACGTGCACCTGGGCTGGGTCCGCCGCAAGCTGGGTGACGACCCGAGCCGCCCGACCTTGATCACCACCGTGCGTGGGCACGGACTCCGTTTCGAGCTGGATGCGCCGGGCTCGTCCGACGCCCTGCGCTCCACCGGCCCGGCCGAGGCACGCACCGCCTGACGGCCGGTTCCGGGGCTTCCCTACGCTTGCGCGGGTGAACCTCGGCGAGTCCCGTGCGTCCTCCGACGCCGCACCGATCGTCGCGGTCGTCGGCGGCGGTCAGCTCGCGCGGATGATGGCCGAGCCCGCCGCCGCCCTCGGCATCCCGTTGCGCCTGCTCGCGGAGGAGCCCGGCATGTCCGCGGCGCAGGTGATCCCCGACCACACGGTGGGGGACTACCGCGACCTCGCCACGCTCGAGCGCCTGGTGCCCGGCTGCCGGGTCGTGACCTTCGACCACGAGCACGTGCCGACCGACCACCTGCATGCACTCGAGGCGGCCGGGGTGGCGGTCCGGCCCGGTCCCGACGCCCTCGTGCACGCCCAGGACAAGGTCGTCATGCGGGAGCGGCTGGCGGCGCTCGGCGCCCCGATGCCGCGGCAGCGCACGGTCGTGGACGCGGATGAGGTCGCGGACTTCGGGTTCCCGTGCGTCCTGAAGACCTCGCGCGGCGGGTACGACGGGAAGGGCGTCTGGGTGGTCCGGAGCGTCGACGAGTGCGCCCCGGCGTTCGAGACGGCGGCCGCGAACGGCATCCGGATCCTCGCCGAGGAGCTGGTCGACTTCCGCCGTGAGCTGTCCGCGCTGGCCGTCCGGAGTCCCAGCGGCCAGGCGGCGGCGTACCCGGTCGTCGAGTCGCTCCAGCGCGACGGTGTCTGCGCGGAGGTGATCGCGCCGGCGCCGGATCTGTCGGAGCAGCTGGCCACCCAGGCTCAGGAGCTCGCGCTGCGGATCGCCCGCGAGCTCGACGTGGTCGGGGTGCTGGCGGTTGAGCTCTTCGAGACGACCGACGGCCGGATCCTGGTCAACGAGCTGGCGATGCGGCCGCACAACACCGGGCACTGGACCCAGGACGGCGCGGTCACGTCGCAGTTCGAGAACCATCTGCGGGCCGTGCTCGACCTCCCGCTCGGGTCGCCGGTCGCGCGGGCACCGTGGACGGTGATGGTCAACATCCTCGGCGGCCCCGCGGACTCGGGCGGCCGGTTGTACGACGGGTACCCGCACGCGCTGGCGCGCGACCCGCGGCTGCGGGTGCACCTCTACGGCAAGGAGCCGCGGCCCGGCCGCAAGGTCGGCCATGTCAACGCCTACGGCGACGACCTGCAAGAGTGTCTCGAGCGAGCTCGTCACGCGGCCGCGTGGTTCGCCGGCGAGCTGGGCGACGAGAGCGAGTGAGATCTCGGTCGAGCTCGTCGAGGCCAGGATGAGAGGACGCAGCAGGTGAGCCAACCACAGGTCGGCATCGTGATGGGCTCAGACTCCGACTGGCCGGTGATGGAGGCCGCCGCCGAGGCGCTCGAGGAGTTCGACATCACCTTCGAGGCGGACGTCGTCTCCGCGCACCGGATGCCCGACGAGATGCTCGCCTACGGGCGCGAGGCCGCCGACCGAGGCCTGTCGGTGATCATCGCCGGCGCCGGGGGAGCTGCCCACCTGCCCGGCATGCTGGCCGCGGTCACGCCGCTGCCCGTGATCGGCGTACCCGTGCCGCTCCAGCACCTCGACGGGATGGACTCGCTGCTGTCGATCGTGCAGATGCCCTCCGGCGTACCCGTCGCGACGGTCGCCGTCGGCAACGCGCGCAACGCCGGCCTCCTCGCCGTGCGGATCCTGGCCGCCTCGGACGCCGACCTGCGCCGGCGGATGGTCGCGTTCCAGGCCGACCTCCGGCAGGCGGCGCAGGAGAAGGGGAAGAAGGTCCGCGCCTCGTCCGGCGGTCGCAAGCTCGGCTTCTAGGGACCGGTCCAGGACCGGCCCGACAGGTGGGCCACCTGCACGGCATCGTCCGGCTGCACGGGGTCATCGAGCGCGGCGCGCGTGCGCTGCATATGCCCGCAGCGCTCGCAGACGTGGACGATCATCCAGCCCTTGCCGGACCGGTGGGCGAGTCCGGCCGGGCGCATCGGACCCCGGCATGCCGACGCGCGGTCACCCGGTGTCACGTCGACGTGGAGTGACCACAGGCACGACGGGCAGTGGTTGCGGTAGGAGCCCGTGACGAGGGCGTGCACGTGCTCGCCGCACCGGAGGCAGTCGAATGCGGAGTTCTCTGAGTCGCGGCTGATGGCCTGCTCCTGCGGGTCGAAGCGGACTTCGACGTGCAGGCACAGGGGTCACGTTGGCTCTCGCGACGGGCGGTGTCGGACCGCCCGTCGGTCCCGGGCTGGACGGAGGAGGGACTCGATTCACCGCCGTTCCTCTCGGTCGGCGATTACTTCTGACTCCTGCTTCACCGTGGTGTCGCAACCACGGATCCGGACCTCGACCGGGGTTGTGGGTTTGTCCCGGCCACTGTCACCCAGCTCGCACACGTCGTGAGCCAGGTGCCGTCAGTAGGTGTCGTTCCGTCGCACCGGCGTCGGCGCCGTTCCCTTCTCAGGCTGCCGCGCGGCGAGCGAGCATGGCGCTCTCCTCTCACTGGCGAGACCTCGAGTATGGCCGTGGCCGGGCTGCTGCTCCCGCGATTTTCCGCGACTGGCAGCGGCGGAGCGGTCAGCCGGCGACGAGCCCGTGCTCGTGGGCGAACACCACGATCTGCACGCGGTCACGCAGGCCGAGCTTGCGCAGGATCGCGCCGACGTGGGTCTTGACCGTCGACTCGCTGGCGAAGATCTGCTCTCCGATCTCGCTGTTGGACAGGCCCCGGGCCACCGCGCCGAACACCTCGCGCTCCTTCTCGGTCAGCCCGAGGTACGACGCGGGGGGCGGCGTGCGGGTCTGGAACTGCCCGTCCAGGAGGGTGGCGAGGTCCTGCGGCGCCAGCACGGCGTTGCCGGCGTACACCGTGCGGATGGCGTCGCGCAGCATCTCCGGCGTCGTGCCCTTGAGCAGGAAGCCGCTCGCGCCGTGCCGGATGGCGGTCGCCGCCCGGTCGTCGAGGTTGAAGGTGGTCAGCACGACCACCCGCACCGGCTTCTCACGCCGGCTCACCCGCTCGGGCTGGAAGATCTGACGGGTCGCCTCGACGCCGTCCATCTCGGGCATCCGGACGTCCATGAGCACCACGTCCGGATCGAGCTCGTCGACCAGTCGGACGGCCTCGACGCCGTCGCCGGCCGACCCGACGACCTCGAGTCCCTCCTGCGCGTCGACGATGACCCGCACGCCCTCGCGGAACAGCTCCTGGTCGTCGACCAGGAGCACCCGGATCGACTCGGCGCCCTCGCTCACGAGACCACCCTGACGGGCACCCACGCCGTGGCGGTGAAGGTGGACGGGTCGGTACGCCGGCGTACGTCGAGCCGGCCGCCGACTGCCTCGAGCCGCCGCCGCATCCCGTCGAGCCCCTGACCCACCGGCAGTGGCACCGGGACGCCGTTGATCGGCTGGGTCTCGTCGAGTGGCTGGTCCGCGGTCACGGCGTTCTGCACCTCGAGGCGCAGGTCGCCGTCCCAGTGCCGCTCGACCAGGACCGGCTGGTCGCGACGGCCGTGCTTGATGGCGTTGGTCAGCATCTCCTGGAGCACCCGGTAGGCCACGACCTCGAGCTCCGGCGGCAGCGGCTGCGGTGTGCCGACGACCGTCGACTCCACGACGTGTCCGCTGGCCCGGACGCCCGCGACGAGCTCCTCCAGGTCGTGCTGCCGGGTGACGGTCGCCGCGCCGGTGCGGGTCGTGGGGGTGAGCACGGTGCGCACGTCCTCGAGTGACGCCCGGGCCGAGGTCGCGATGTTGGCCATGGTGCGCTTGAGCCCCGCGGTGTCGCCGTCATCGAGGTACTGCGCGGACTCCGCCTGAGCCAAGATGACGGCGAGCGAGTGGCCCACGACGTCGTGCACGTCACGCGCCAGGCGGGCCTGCTCCTCCCGCAGCCTGGCGATCTCCTCCGCCTGGTCTCGCTCGGCCTCGGCCGCGGCCTGCGAGCGCCGGGACGCCTCGGACGTGGCGGAGAACCGCAGGGCAAGGCCGAGCAGCCACGGCGCCATGAGGAGGCCCGTGCCGAGCATCCCGGCGGTGACGCGCCAGCTGTCGCCGCTGTAGTAGGCCCGCTCCGCGAGGCCGCGGACGCCCGCGACCCGCAGCGAGTCGTAGAAGACCGTCGGGTCGAGCCACGCCACCGCCACGGCGGCGCCGATCGGGATCGAGGCACCGCTCAGCCAGACGACCGTCGTGCTGCCCCAGCGGGCGCAGCCGAAGGCGACGACGGCGAGCAGGACCTCGCTGACCAGGGGCTGCACCCCGGTGACGAGGTGCGCGAACCCCAGGAACCACGACGTCGTGAGCGCCGCAGCCGGCGCCTGCCGGGACAGCCCCACCGCGACGCCGAGGATGGCCGCGACCAGGTAGTTGACCGGTCCGCCGGTGATGCCGGACGAGTCGTGCGCCACCTCCCAGGCGGCCACGACGAACGTCGCGACACCGACCAGGGCGTCGGGAGCCCACGGGCGGGCGCGTGCCCAACCGTCGCCCGCCGTGGTCATGCCGGTCATCGAACCACGGGTGCGGTCAGCGGCGGGCACCCCGGACCAGCTCGTCGAGCAGCTCGGGGTAGGACCACCCGGCCGCCGCGAACATCCGGGGCACCTGCGAGTGCTCGGTCATCCCCGGGACGGTGTTGACCTCGTTGAGCACCGGCCCGTCGTCGGTGAGGAAGAAGTCCACGCGCGCCACCCCGCCACAGCCGAGCGCGTCGTACGTCGCGACGGCGGCGTCCTCGAGCGCCTTCCGCTCGGGATCGTCGAGGTCCGCCGGCAGCCGGAAGTCAGCGTGGCCGCCGTACTTCGCGTCGTAGTCGAAGACGCCGTCGCCCACGATCTCCAGCGCGGGCGGCACCACCAGCGAGCCGTCCTCTCGGCGGAGGACCGCGACGTCGATCTCGCGCCCCGTCACGACCTCCTCGACCAGCACCCGGGTGTCCAGCGCCAGCGCGGCCACGAGGGCGTTGCCGAGCGCGGCTGGGTCGGTGACCAGCGAGACGCCGAGGCTGGAGCCCGCTGCCACGGGCTTGACCACGACCGGTCCGATCCAGTGACAGAGGTCGGCGGTCGCGGCAGTGACCAGCCGTCCGGGAGCCGTGGCGATGCCGAGGGACCCGGCGACGAGCTTGGTGGCCGCCTTGTCCATCGCGAGCGCCCCGGCGCCGACCCCGGACCCGACGTACGGCAGGCGCGCGAGCTCGCAGAGCGCCGCCAGCGTGCCGTCCTCGCCGTGCGGCCCGTGGACCACCGGGAAGACGACGTCGCATCCCCGCAGCACCTGAGCCGCACCGGACATGGTCATCGGCCGGTTCCCCCGGTCGCGCCAGGTGCCGTCGCGGCCGATCGTCAGCTTCACCACGGTGTACGCCGCCTGCTCCAGGCCCGCGGCCACGCTCGCGGCGGAGGCGAGGGAGACGTCGTGCTCGCAGCTGCGACCGCCGCCGATGACGGCCACCCGCGTGGTCACCGAACGCTCCGGAGGTGCGTCGCCGGGCGGGTCCGTCGCGGGACCCGCGCGCCGATCCCGGTCACGATCTCGTGCGGGATCGTGTCCGACCACGCCGCCCACTCGGCCACGGTCGGCTCACCCTCGTCGCCGGGCCCGAACACCGTGACCACCTCGCCGACCTCGGCCCCCGTCGTACCGAGGTCGACGACGATCTGGTCCATCGAGATCCGGCCGACAACCGGCAGGCGTCGCCCGGCGTGCCAGAGCTCGGCCCGGCCGGACGCCACGCGCGGCAGGCCGTCGGCGTACCCGAGGGGGACCAGGCCCAGGTAGGTGGTCCGGTCGGTCACGAACGTGTGGCCGTAGCCGACCTGGGTGCCAGCCCGGACCCGGCGTACCGAGACGAGCGGGGCGGCCAGACGCATCGCCGGACGGAGGCGGGTGGTGCCGGAGAGGTCGATCCCGACCAGTCCGGCACCGACCCGGCTCATCGTGTGATGGCTGAGCGGATCGGTCAGCGTGGCGGTCGTGGCCGCCAGGTGCCGCTGCCGAGGTCGGAGGCCGGCCGCGCGCGCCACCTCCAGCCCCCAGGCGAACCTGGTCCGGCCGCGGGCGTTGCAGGTGTCGCCGGGATCGTCGGCGCACCCGAGGTGACCCATCACACCGACGACCTCGACCCGGCCCCGGCGCTCGGCCAGGCGAGCGGCGGCGCACAGCCGCGGCCAGTCCGCCGGTGAGGCGCCGTCGCGCGCCATGCCCGTGTCCAGATGCAGGTGCACCCGGGTCCGACCCGGCGCCTCCGCGACCGCCGCGAGGTGCTCGAAACCGGGCACCGCGAGGTCGATCCGCCGGGCGACGGCGGTCGCGAAGTCGGCGTCGACCGGGTTCAGCCAGCTCAGGATCGGTACGTCGAGGCCCGCGTCCCGCAGCGGCCACGCCTCCGCGAGCGAGGTGACGCCGAGGGAGGTGGCCCCGTGGGCGAGGGCGGTGCGCGCCACCTCGACGGCACCGTGGCCGAAGCCGTCGGCCTTGACCACCGCCATCAGGTCGCCCGTCGCGCGAGAGGCGAGCAGCGCGGTGTTCGCCGCCACCGCCGACAGGTCGACCGTCAGCAGTGGCCCTCGTGGCGCGGCCGGTCTGGGTGGCGCCGCGAGCCCCCTCATCCCGGACAGCTGGCTCGTCATGCCGACGACGCTAGGAAGTCCCGGCCCCCTGGACCTCCACCTCAGGTGCTGCCTCGTGGGACCTGAGGATGAGATGTCTGTCCGCAAGTCATACCCGGGCGAGGGGTGGGTACCCCGACCCCATGAGCAGCAGCTTCAGCGAGGACCAGCTCCAGCCGGACGACACGCTCGACGAGCGCGGCGTGGACGACGTGCTCGACGAGGGCATGTCACCGCCCGAGCGGCCGAGCCGCGAGGTCGCGCACGGCGTGACCGGAGCCGAGGACGCCGAGGGCGAGACGCTCGACGAGCGGATGGAGCAGGAGGAGGCAGACCCTGCCGCCGCGGTGGACCACACCCCGGCGGCCCAGGAGGACGAGCTCCTCGGCGAGGAGGGCACAGACCCCAGCGACGGGTTCGAGGTCGGCGACGAGCGCACCGGACGGCTCACCGGGGCCGAAGGTGGGAACGCCGACGACGTCGCCGACGACGTGGGCGTGGATGGCGGAGCCGCTGGCGCCGAGGAGGCAGCCGTCCACACCGTCGACGAGAACCAGGCCTGAGTCAGACGGTGCGCGGGTCGTCGCGGCGACGCCACTCGATCGCGGGGCAGGTGTCCATCACCATCGGGACGCCGGCTCGCGTCGTACGGTCGTAGGCCTCACGGTCGATGACGCCGAGCTGGAACCACACGCCCCGAGCCCCGACCGCGACCGCCTGGTCGGCGAACTCGCCGGCCGCCTGCGACCGACGGAAGACGTCGACGACGTCGACCGGGAACGGGACATCGGCGAGCGTGGGGTAGCCGCGCTCACCCAGCACCGTGCCGTCCCCGTCGACGGTGTCGGAGAAGCGCGGGTGGATCGGCACGATGCGCTTCCCGCGGCGCTGGAGAAGCTCGGCGATGGAGTACGCCGTACGGCCTCGGTCTCCCGACAGCCCGACGACCGCCCAGGTCTCGAGGTCGTCCAGCATCAGGTCGACCCACTCGTCGCGCTGCCACTCGCCCACCCGGTCAGCCTAGGTGGGCGGAACGTAGAATCCGCCGCATGGGTGACGACTACCCGCTCTTCGCGCTCTCGGAGGAGCACCGCGCGATCCGTGAGGCCGTGCGTGAGCTCTGCGAGGCCAAGGTCGCGCCGTACGCCGCAGAGGTGGATGAGGAGAGCCGCTACCCGGTGGAGGCGGCCGAGGCGCTGCAGCAGGCGGACTTCCACGCGCCGCACGTCCCCGAGGAGTACGGCGGCGCCGGGGCCGACGCCCTCGCGACCGTGCTCGTGATCGAGGAGATCGCCCGCGTGTGCGTGGCGAGCAGCCTGATCCCGGCGGTGAACAAGCTCGGGTCCCTTCCCCTGATGCTGAGCGGGTCGGAGGAGATCAAGAAGCACTACCTGACCCGGCTCGCGGCCGGCGACGGCGGCTTCTCCTACTGCCTCTCCGAGCCCGACGCCGGCTCCGACGCGGCCGCGATGAAGACGCGCGCGGTCCGCGAGGGCGACGGCTGGGTGCTCGACGGGGTGAAGCGCTGGATCACCAACGCCGGCGAGAGCGAGTTCTACACCGTGATGGCGGTGACCGACCCCGAGAAGAGGAACCGCGGGATCTCGGCGTTCGTCGTCGAGAAGTCCGACGAGGGCGTCACGTTCGGCGCGAAGGAGAAGAAGCTCGGGATCAAGGGCAGTCCCACGCGCGAGGTCTACTTCGACCAGGTGCGGCTGTCGCCCGACCGGATGATCGGAGAGGAGGGCACGGGCTTCGAGACTGCCATGCGCACCCTCGACCACACCCGGGTCACGATCGCGGCGCAGGCGGTCGGGGTCGCGCAGGGCGCGCTGGACTACGCGCTCGGCTACGCCCAGGAGCGCCAGCAGTTCGGCAAGCCGATCAGCGACTTCCAGGGGATCCAGTTCCTGCTCGCCGACATGGGGATGAAGGTCGAGGCCGCTCGCCAGCTCACCTACGCCGCGGCCGGCCGCTCCGAGCGCGGCGACGCCGACCTCACGTTCTTCGGGGCTGCCGCGAAGTGCTTCGCCTCCGACGTCGCCATGGAGGTCACCACCAACGCCGTACAGGTGCTCGGTGGCTACGGCTACACCCGCGACTACCCGGTCGAGCGGATGATGCGCGACGCCAAGATCACCCAGATCTACGAGGGCACCAACCAGGTGCAGCGCATCGTGATGGCGCGCCAGCTGCTCGCAGGCGTGCAGTCGGAGCTCTGACGGACTGCTCAGGCGATACCGGCCGCGTCGCTGCGGTCGGAGTCGGCCAGCCAGCGCGACCGGAGGAGCTCACGCTGCTCGGTGGTGGTGTCGTCCATGGGCACCACCCTGGCCCGGATCGGTCGACGCGTCTGTCGCCGGCGTGACAGATCCGCCGGACTGCCGCCCAGGCGGCAGGCGGAGGGACCCGGGCAGCAGAATGAGCCGGGTGACCGACACCGTCTCCACGACCGCCTACGACGTCGCCCGGGTGCGGGCCCACTTCCCCCAGCTAGGACAGGGCGAGGGGCTCGGCGCCGCGCACTTCGACGGGCCGGGTGGCACCCAGACGCCGGACGTCGTCGCGAGGGCCGTGCACGACACCCTGGTCGGACCGCTGGCCAACGACGCGGAGGTGACGCCGGCCGAGCGGAACGCCGGTCGGGCGGTGACGGGAGCGCGGGTCGCGATGGCGGACCTGCTGAACGCCGACCCGCGCGGGATCGTGTTCGGCCGGTCCATGACCCAGCTCACGATGGACATGGCGCGGACGCTCGCGCAGGGGTGGGGGCCGGGCGACGAGGTGGTGGTGACCCGGCTCGACCACGACTCCAACGTCCGCTCGTGGATCCTCGCGGCCGAACGCGCCGGTGCCACCGTCCGCTGGGCGGACTTCGACCCCGCCACCGGCGAGCTCGACGTCGAGCAGGTCTCCTCGGTGCTGTCCGACCGCACGCGCGTGGTAGCGGTGACCGCCGCTTCCAACCTGATCGGCACGCGACCCGACATCCCGGCCATCGCCGAGGCCGTGCACGCGGCGGGAGCGCTGCTGTACGTCGACGGCGTCCACTACACCGCCCACGTCTTGCCCGACGTCGAGGCGCTCGGCGCGGATCTCTATGCCTGCTCGCCGTACAAGTTCCTCGGGCCTCACTGCGGCGTCCTCGCCGCCCGGCCCGAGGTGCTGGAGCCGCTGCGCCCCGACAAGCTGGTGCCGGCCGGCGACGCGATCCCCGAGCGGTTCGAGCTGGGGACGCCGGCGTACGAGCTCCTGGCCGGGGTCACCGCGGCCGTCGACTTCCTCGCCGACCTGGTGCCGGGGGAGGGGATGCGTCGGGAACGGCTGGTCACCTCGATGGCCGCGCTCGAGGAGCACGAGGACCGGCTGCGCGCCCGCCTCGAGGAGGCGATCGCCGAGCTGCCGGGCGTGACGTTCCACAGCCGCGCGGCACGGCGTACGCCGACGCTGCTCGTGACCTTCGCCGACCACGATCCGCAGGACGTCCGGCGCCACCTCGCGACCCGCAACGTCAACGCACCGGCCGGCTCGTTCTACGCCTACGAGGCGTCGCACCGGCTCGGCCTGGGCGACACCGGGGGGTTGCGGATGGGGCTCGCGCCGTACACCGACCACGACGACATCGAGCGCCTGGTCGACGGCCTCACGGAGTTCGTCGCCGGTGCCTGAGCCCCACGTCGAGGTCCGGCCCAGCGACATCGCGGGCCGGGGGCTGTTCGCGACCGTCGATCTGCCGGCGGGGACGGTCGTGGTGCGTCTGCCCACCGGCCCGGGCGAGGTCGCGCGCGTGGACGTGCTCGGGGTCGACTTCCCCAACCACTCGTGCGACCCCAACGTCGGCTGGGTCGACGAGCACACGCTCGCGACGATGGTCGACGTGGCCGCGGGAGCCGAGCTGGTGACCGACTACGCGATGGCGGTCGCCGAGCCCGAGTGGTTCCTGCGCTGCCACTGCCCGAGCTACCGGTGCCGGCAGATGGTCGAGGGCACCGACTGGCAGATCCCGCAGCTCCGGCAGAGGTACGCCGGCTGGTGGTCGCCGGCGCTCCAGAGGCTCCTGGACTCCTGAGAGAGCAGCACGTGGAAGAGCCGGGTCGCGGAACAACCCCCCGATGCTCCGCGACCCGGCTCTGCGCCGAGAGTGGCGCTCTCCCCGGAAGGCCGGTGCGCTGGTCCCCCGATCCAGCGTGCCGGCCTTTGTCGATCAGGAGCGGCGTCGTACCCGGCTGATACACGTCCGGACGACAAGTTCTGCGGCCGGCTCGGGGGGACGCTGCGCCGAACGTCCGGCGGCCCCTCCGCTTCAGACGAGGAACGGCGGCGTGACGAACGGCGGCGCGGGCTCGTCGTCGCGGCCGTGCTGGGGGAGCAGCCACAGCCGCACCTCGCCGCTCATCGGCGACGGGAACTCGAAGCGGCCCTCGCGGTCGGCGTAGGCGCTCTGGCGGGTGTGCGCCAGCTCGTCTCCGGGCGGGCCGAGGAAGACCCGCATCGGCAGGGCGGGGACGACCCAGCCGTCCAGCCGCCGGCCGCCGTCGTCGGCGTTGCTGACGCGCACGAGGACGCGGTACTTCGTCCCCGCGAACTCCAGGGCGACGGTGTCGCTGGTCTCCGGCTCGGCCTCGCCACGCGTGCCGACCCGGGTGTCCACCCGCTCCACCAGCGTGAGCAGCTCCCACTCGGTCTCGAGGTCCTGGACGGCGAGCCGCGCGAGCACGCCGTCGGCGAGGTCGTCGGGCGCGGGGTCGAGGTCGGCGTACAGGCCGGCGACCCGGGCCAGCAGCTCCTCGTCGGTGATGCTCACGACAGACCTCCCAGCTCGAGACGGAGCTTGTCCAGGCACCTGCGGCGCGTCGGCCCGATGCTGCCGATCGGCATGTCGAGGGTGTCGGCCACCGAGGAGTAGTCCGGCCGGGGCTCCCAGGCGACGATCCGCAGGAGTCGTTGGCAACGCTCGGGGAGACGCGACAGCGCCTCCCACAGCTGCGCGTTCTCGTCGTTGGTCACGACCTCGGCCTCGGGCGAGGTCTGCACCGGCAGCCGGGCGTCGATGACCTCGTCCTCGACGGGTCGCGTGCGGGTGGCGGACTTGCTCACCCGCCAGGCCTCACGTCGCGCCGCCGTGCAGAGCCAGCGCGTGATCGCCTGGGCGTCGCGGACCGAGTCTGCCGATCGCACCAACGTGAGCCAGGTGTTCTGCACGACGTCCTCGGAGGCCTCGCGGTCGATCCCGGTGGCGCGGACGACGTGCCAGAGCACGGGGCTCATGGTGCGGACCAGGTCGTCGAGCGCGGCGCCGTCGCCGGCGCGCCAGCGGCGGAACGCGTCTGTGGCAGCGTCGTACAGCGCCGAGGAGGTCGGACCCCCCGGCGCACCGTGCGTGGCCATCACACCCCCACAGGAGGAGCCCCCGAGTGGCTCAGATACGTCGTGGATCGAAGGTCGAACGTACCGCGCCGACCGCCTCGGCGTCAGGAGGGGTCGAGGCACGAGCCGTTGTCGTCGGCAACTAGCGCGCCGCTACCCTGGAGGTCGTGACGTATGTCGAGCTCGAGACACCTGACGGCACCGCCGAGACCTATCTCACCGGCTCGGGTCCGGGTGTGCTCCTCTACATCGATGCCTTCGGGCTGCGACCGCAGATCGAGCAGATGGCGGACCGGGTGGCCGCGTGGGGCTACAGCGTGCTGGTACCGAACGTGCTGTACCGGTCGGGCACGGCCGCGGAGACGACGTCGGACGGCGACCTGCGGGCTCCGGGTGCTCGGGAGGCGTTCTTCGCGCTCGCCCGGCCGCGGCTCGCGCTACTCACCCCCGAGCGCATCGCCGCCGACGCGCCGGTCTACCTCGCGGCCGTGCGCGAGCGAGCCGAAGGCAGGCGGGTCGGGGTGGTCGGCTACTGCATGGGCGCCCGCCTCGCGCTCCGCACCGCCTGCCTCGATCCCGAGGTCGTGGCGTGTGCCGGGTTCCACGGGGGAGGGCTCGCCACCGACGCCCCCGACAGCCCGCACCTCGGCCTGCCGCAGGCGCGCGCCGAGTTCGTGTTCGGCCACGCCGACCACGACAGGGGGATGCTCCCGGAGGCGGTCGAGCGGCTCGGTGAGGCCCTCGCCGCCGCCGGGTTGACCGCGACGAACGAGATCTACCCCGACGCCCCCCACGGCTACACGATGGCCGACACCCCGGAGTACCAGGAGGCCGGCGCCGAGCGCTCGTTCCGCGAGCTCGAGGCGCTCCTCGCCCGCACCCTGCGCTGACTCTCAGCCGCCGCCCCGTCCGCCTCCGGCCAGCATCGCGGCCACGGGCGGGATGACCGCTGCCACCACGCTCATGCCCACGGCCACCGGGACCGACCAGAACCGCACGACGTTCCAGGCGAGGACGATCAGGCCCACGCAGACGCCCATCAGCCAGAAGTACTGGGCTCGGGCGGACACCGGGCTAGCCCGCGAAGAGCTCGATCATGGCGTCGTTGAACGCGGGGAGGTCGTCGGGCTTGCGGCTCGTCACCAGCTTGCCGTCGACCACGACCTCCTCGTCGACCCACTCGGCGCCCGCGTTGCGCAAATCGGTCTTCAGGCTGGGCCACGAGGTCAGTCGCTTGCCGCGGACGACGTCGGCCTCGACGAGCGTCCAGGGGGCATGGCAGATCGCCGCGACCGGGCGGTCGGACTCCACGAACTCACGCACGAAGGTCACGGCGTCCTCGTTCATCCGCAACGCGTCGGGGTTGGCCACGCCGCCTGGCAGCACGAGGCCGTCGTACGACGCGGGGTCGGCGTCGGCCACGACCGTGTCGACGGCGAACGTGTCGCCCTTGTCGAGGTGGTGGAACGCCTGCACCTTGCCGGACTCCACCGACAGCAGCCTCGGCGTCCCGCCGGCCGCCTCGACGGCGTTCCACGGTTCGGTCAGCTCGACCTGCTCGATGCCCTCGGTGGCCACCAGGAATGCGATCGTCTTGCCGGTCAGCTCAGACATGTCGGCTCCTCCCGTTCAGTCCTCGTGATCGTCGTCGTCCCACACCGGGTCACGCCGGTTGGGCTGCTCGTCCGGGTCCTCGTCGAGGCGCTCGGCGGCGTCGCCGGGGCTGATGTCCTCGCCCTCGGGCACGCCCTCGATCTCGACGGGCCGGTCACGTTCGTGGTCCATGTGGCTCATGCTCCAGTGTTACCCCGCTCGTCACCGGTCATGCCGGGTCGCGGCGTACCACCAGCTCGTCGAGCCGTGCCCGCAGCTCGCGGAGGTCCTCGCAGACCAGGTCTGCTCCGGCCTCCTCGAGCTCGGCCCGCCCGAACCCGCCGGTGAGCAGAGCCACGACCGGGACCCCGGCCTCGTGGCCGGAACGCACGTCCCACACGGAGTCGCCGACCATCACCGCGTGCTCGGCGTCGACCCGGTCCAGGGCGGTCTCGAGCAGCTCGGGGTCTGGCTTGGACTCCTCGGCGTCCTCGCTCGTCGTGGTCGTCGTGGCCGCGTCCTCCGCTTGGAGCACGTCGACGGCGTGCTGAGTGTGGCGGGGGATGCCGGAGCTCGCCAGGGCCACCTGCAGCCCGCGGTGGCGCAGGTCGTCGAGGAGACCTCGTGCGTCGGGCAGCGGGCAGATCTCGTCGAGCACGGCGTCGTACTGCTTCTCCCAGGCGTCGCGGATCGCGTCCCCCGACGCGTCCTCGACCTCGGTGCCGGCCACCTCCGCGACCAGGCGGTCACCGCCCATGCCCATGGCTCGGTGGATCCGGAAGGCGGGCACGTCGTACCCGTGCTCGCGGAACGCCCGCCACCACGCGAGCGCGTGATGGTAGTTGGAGTCGACGAGCGTGCCGTCGACGTCGAGGACGACCGTGTCGACCGGTCGCGGCCAGGTGGTCATGACCGGCGCGTACCCGGGGTCCGGCTCGGGCATGCAGCGCACCGCCGCAAACGCCTGACAAAGTCGCGCCGGGCGCGCAGACTGCAGGGTGCGGCGACCGGGCCGCGCTCTCGTGGAGGAACCGTCTCGTGGTCGCTCGCCGTCTCGTGGTCTCACTCGCGCTCGCCCTGGTCGGGATGACTGTCCCGGCAGCGGCGTCGTACGCCGTCACACCGTCCGATCTCTACGTCGCAACCGCCGCGAACGGCGGCGACGACACGCACGACTGCTCCCAGGTCGACCCCTGCGCGACCGTGCAGCACGCCGTCGACCTGGCGGCCGCTGCCGGGACGACGATCCACATCGGTGCCGGCAGCTTCAGCGGGGAGATCCAGCCCGGCGCGAAGTCGGTCGCCTTCGAGGGCGTCTCCACCGACGAGACGACCCTGACGACTCCTGAGGACAGCGTTGACGGCTTCGTCCTGGGGGTCACGACCGGCACCACGACCCTGACGAAGGTCACCGTCCAGGGCGGGCTGCTCATGGACGTGTGGGTGTCCGGTGACGCCACCTTCACGGCGGACGACGTCGTCCTGGCACAGGCAGGGTGCGGCCTGGTGGTGGTGGGAGGTGCGGCGGATCTCACCGACTCCACCGTCGAGGACGGCGGACCGGGGTGCCTCGACATCCCGACGCCGCCCGGGAACATCGTCGTCACCGGGGGCCAGGTGTCAGTCGTCCGGACCCAGGTGCTGAAGCCGGCGGAGGGGGTGGCGGGGGTCGCGGTGACCGGCGGCGCGTTCTCGGCTGACCAGACCTACTTCGACAACTCCGCGCACGATCCCGACACGGACAACTCCCCGGCGATCCGGGTGCAGGGGGGTGCTGCGACGATCAGCCGGAGCACGGTGCACCACTTCCAGTCAGGGGTCATCACCGCCGGCGGCACCACTTCCATCACCGACTCGACGTTCGACGGCAACGTCGTGGGCGTGACCAGTGAGTCTGGTTCCGCGACGGTCGTGCGGAGCACGATCCAGGGCGGGCTGGCTTCCGTCCAGGGCGAGGGCGGCGAGCTTGGCGTGGCCGGGTCCCTTCTGGGCGCGGCCAGCATCCGGAACTGCGCCGGCACGATCACCGACCTGGGCTACAACTTGGCGTCCACCGCCGCGGACACCGATCCGGGATGCTCGTTCACGCAAACCACCAGCCACGATGGTGTCACCGGCCTGAACCTCGACTCCGGGCTCGCGGACCGTGGCGGCCCGGTGCCCACGGTGGCGGTCCTCTGGCCGAGCGCCGCGGCCGACACGATCCCGGTCGGCGCGACGTACGGCGACGACGGCAGCCCGCTGTGTCCCGGTTCGAACGACACCGACCTCCGTGGTGTCGACCGAGCCGCTGGCGGTGCCTGCGACGCGGGCTCGATGGAGATGGCGCGGACGGCGACCACGATCGACGCGCTCGCGAGGATCAAGCCGCACAAGGACCTCGACCTTGACGTCACGATCTCGGTCCCCCAGGTCGACCTGGGGCTGGACGCCCCGAACGGCACCGTCACGCTGCGCGACGGGGACGACGTCGTGTGCGCGGACGTCCCGGTGGTCGGCGTCGGCGCTCGGTGCACCGTCTCGAACGTGGCGGCCGGGAAGCACCGGTTCAGTGCCCACTTCAGCCCCACGGTCGGGAGCACCCTCCACCCGAGCACGTCGAAGCGAGCCATCGTCCTCGTGGGCACTGCGCCGGTGATCAAGGGTCCGCACAAGGTGCGGCTAGAGGTCGGCCGGAAGGTGTCGATCACGCTGAGTACCTCGGGCTCTCCCACCCCGGCTTTGCGCAAGGTGGGTGGACACCTGCCACGAGGTCTCTCGCTCCACCGGCACGACGGGCAGATCACGATCTCCGGCCGGCCGAAGCCGTCCGCCGTCGGCCGCCATCGCCTCCGGGTGAGAGCCACCAACCTCATGGGTCAGGACGCTCACCGGCTCACGCTCGTGGTCAGGCGTCGATGATCCTCAGCTGACAGCCGCGCGCATGTCTTCGCAGGTCAGCGGGTACGACGGCCGCACGAACGACCGGCCTGCGAGGAGGAGACATGACGAGCGGCGTCGAGACGGGTCAGATCACCACCGACATCCCGGCGCGGCTGGACCGACTGCCGTGGGCTCGGTGGCACTGGATGGTGGTCATCGGGTTGGGGACGGTCTGGATCCTCGACGGGCTCGAGGTCACGATCGTCGGGTCGATGTCGGACGCCCTCAAGCCCGAGAGCACGGGTCTGGGGCTGAGCAGCTCCGATATCGGCTTCGCTGGTTCGGCGTACGTCGCGGGCGCATGCCTGGGCGCGCTGTTCTTCGGGCAGCTCACCGACCGGTTCGGCCGGAAGAAGCTGTTCCTCCTCACCCTGGCCGTCTACATCTGCGCCACCGTGCTGACGGCGTTCTCGATGAACCCGACGTGGTACTTCGCGGCGCGCTTCCTGACCGGCGCCGGCATCGGCGGTGAGTACGCCGCCATCAACTCCGCGATCGACGAGCTGATCCCGGCTCGCTATCGCGGTCGCGTCGACATCGCCATCAACGGCTCGTTCTGGGTCGGTGCCGCGGCAGGTTCGTTGCTGACGATCCCCCTGCTCGACCCGACCGTCGTCGACGCCGGGGTCGGCTGGCGGCTCGCCTTCGGCTTGGGTGCCGTGCTGGCCGTCGGGATCCTGATCGTCCGTCGCCACGTTCCCGAGAGCCCGCGGTGGCTGTTCATCCACGGCCGCGAGGACGAGGGCGAGGAGATCGTCCGCAGCATCGAGCACACGGTGTCCGAGGAGACCGACCGCGACCTGCCGGGCGTCAAGGACAAGATCACGGTGCGCCAGCGCAAGACGATCGGACTGGTCCTGATCGCGCGCACGGTGTTCACGATGTATCCCAAGCGCACAGTGCTCTGCTTCTCGCTGTTCGTGGGGCAGGCGTTCCTCTACAACGCCTTCTTCTTCACCTACGGCGACACCCTGACCACGTTCCTCGGCGTCGGGCAGACCGGCTGGTACCTCGCGGCGTTCGCGGCCAGCAACTTCCTGGGGGCGCTGATCCTCGGGCCGCTGTTCGACTCCATCGGCCGAGTCCGAATGATCACCGGCACCTACGTGCTGTCCGGTGTGCTGCTCGGGGTCGCGGGGTTCATGCTCGGTGACCTGACGGCCACGACGCTGACCCTCTTCGGGATCGTCATCTTCTTCTTCGCATCGGCCGGCGCCAGCGCGGCGTACCTCACCGCGAGCGAGGTGTTCCCGATGGAGACGCGCGCGCTGTGCATCGCCTTCTTCTACGCGATCGGCACGGCGGCCGGAGGCATCAGCGGTCCGCTGCTGTTCGGCCATCTGATCGACTCGGCGTCGGCGGCCAAGGACATCACCGGGATCGCCCCCGGCTACTTCTTGGGCGCCGGGCTGATGATCGCGGGCGGTCTGGTCGAGGCGTTCCTCGGCGTGAAGGCCGAGCGCCAGTCCCTGGAGAACATCGCCAAGCCGCTCACCGCGGAGGACGCCGAGACCGGTGGTCAGCAGGCCGCCCCCGCGACCGCCTGACATCCACGAGACCGAGAGGAGCAGAGCAGATGCCGATGCCACCGCCGAAGGCGACCACCGAGAGCCCACGCGATCGCCAGGTCTTCCACGAGATGGGGCAGATCGTCCGGGCGCTCGAGGCGCGCGGACCCCAGCGCCTCGACGACCTCGCGGAACTGGTGGGCGCGCCGTACTGGGAGTCCGGGAGGTTCGACCGGGCGCTGGCGTTCGCGGCCGCCGACGGCCTGATCGTCGAGGCGGCCGACGGCCGCTGGCAGGCGGTGTGACAGCTGGCGTCAGGAACAGGGATGAAGGTCTTCCCCCCATAGGGGTGTGCCTCGCTCAGAACTGGGGATGGTAGACCTGATGGAAGTGGTTGAGCACCCATGCCACGAGCCATCAGGCGCCCCCGATCCCGAAAGGTGCGTGGACCGTGGCAACTCTCGCTTCCGAGTCCCCTCCCCGACCTACGACGACCGTTCTGGCGGAGCTGGACCGACTTCCCCGCCGTGAGGCGACCGAGCTGCTGCTGGCCGCCATCGCGGACGCTGCCGACGACGTCGAACGTCGCGACCTCGAGGACCGCCTCGTCGAGGTCAACCTCCAGATCGCACTCGACGTCGCCCGCCGTTACCGGTCGCGCGGCGTCCCGGTCGAAGACCTCGAGCAGGTCGCGTCACTCGGGCTGGTCAAGGCCGCCCGGGGATACGACCCCGGGCGTGCGACCGACTTCCTGAGCTACGCCGTGCCGACCATCCGGGGGGAGGTACGCCGGTACTTCCGCGACCACGGCTGGACCGTCCGCCCGCCGCGGACGGTGCAGCAGGCCCAGGCCCGCATCACCTCCGCCGAGTCCGACCTCTGCCAGGAGCTCGGACGAGCCCCCCGTCCGACCGAGATCGCCGAGCACCTCGACCTCGACCTCGACCTGGTGGTCGAGGCACTGGCCGCCAACGGCTGCTTCTCGCCGACCTCGCTGGACGCCACGCCCGCCGGCGCGGAGAGCGGCATCGGTGAGCGCCTGGGCGAGGACGACGCGGCGTTCGACAGCGCCGAGGCCCGCGTGGCCCTCCAGCCACTGCTCGCCCATCTCGACCGCCGCGAGCGGATCATGCTGGAGATGCGCTTCTTCCAGGGAGCCACGCAGTCCCAGATCGGCGAGGTTCTCGGCATCACGCAGATGCAGGTCTCGCGGTTGTTGTCAGCGCTGCTCGCCCGACTGCGTGACGAGTTCGGGAGTGTCACCTGACGCGACGGGTACGCCGGGGCGCTGAGCTCGCCCGGTGGTGGCTGGGCCTCACCGCCGGCTACCTGTTGTTGGTCCCGTCACCGACGGGACTCGAAGTGCCGGTCGGTCTCGTGGTCGGGGGTGTAGGCGCCTGGTTCGCCGTGGCCGCCCGGCGCGCGTTCGACCCGCCGACCGATCTGCCGACGTTCGTCCGCCGCGCGATCCTGCTGCCTCTGGACATCGCCGCGGACGCGGTCGTGCTGGCCAGGTTGCTCGTCAGCCGCCGGGTCCTCGGCTCCGACCCCGGGTCCGATGACGAGGTGCGGCTCGACGACGACGACGCCGTGCGGGCGTGGGCGGTCCTGCTCACCTCCGCCGCACCGGGCTCGCTGGCCGTGGAGGTCGAGGAGCGCGACGAGGCCGTCGTCCTGCGTCGCCATCGCCTGACCCGGCATGACCGGGCGACGGCCGAGCTGGGCCACCGATGACGCCGACGCTGGACCCGACCCTGGGCTGGGTGGTCGTCGTCCTGCTGGTCGCGGCGGCAGGTCCCTGTCTGGTGGCGGTCTGCCGGGGCACGCCGGACGAGCGGCTGGTTGCCCTCCAGTGCGTCTCCGTCGTGGTGACCCTCGCCCTGGTGGTGCTCTCCGTCGGCCTGCACCGGCCGTCGTACCTCGACGTGCCGCTGGTGCTGGCGCTGGTCTCGCTGGCCGGCTCGCTGGTCTTCGCGCGCTTCTTCGGGCGCGCCCTCTGACGGGCGTCGGCGATGACCCTCGGTGACGTCGTCTCCTGGGCCCTGTTGGCCGCGGGCTCGCTGGCCCTGGTGCTGGCCGGAGTGGGCACGGCCCTGCCTCGCAACGCGCTCGTGCGGCTCCACTACCTGAACCTGGCGACGATGGTCGGCACCCCGCTGCTGCTGCTCGGGCTGCTGGTCCGCGACCCGGGCGACTGGATCAAGCTCGTGGCGATCCTCGTCCTGCTGGTCGGGACGTCGCCCGCCGCCGGCGCCGCCACCGCTCGCGCCCTCAGCCGCACGGAGAACGCCGGATCGCAGGGCGGGCCGTGATCCTCGACGTCGTGGTGGGCGTCCTCCTCCTCGCCACCGCGGCGACCGGCACGGCGGTCGCGCTCACCCGCGAGCCGACGCGCCAGGCGCTGGTGCTGTCGGCGTACGGACTGGTGCTCGGTGCGCTCATGGTCGCGCTGCAGGCGCCGGATGTCGCTCTCGCCCAGATCGCGATCGGCACGGCGATCGTCCCTCTGCTCGTCGTGCTGACGGTGGCCAAGGTCGACCGCGAGCTGGCCGGGCGCGACGACACCGGCCCGGACTCCGAGGACGGATCGTGAGCCGCCAGCTCGCGAGCCGGACGCTCGCCGGCGTGGGCGTTCTCGGAGCGGGGGTGCTGCTCCTGCTCGCTCTGGCCGACCTGCCGCGCCTCGGCGACGTGCCCCATCCGTACGCCGCGCGGGCGGTCCCGGCCGCGCTCAGCCGCGACACGGCCAACGTCGTGTCGTCGGTCAACTTCGACCTGCGCGCGTTCGACACCCTGGGCGAGGAGTTCGTGCTGTTCGCCGCGGCCGTGTCGGCACTCCTCCTGCTCCGTCGCTTCCGCGACGAGGAGGAGCGGGAGGGCGAGGCCTCGTTCGGTCCACGCGACGTGTGGAGTGCGGTGAACCTGGTCGGCTTCGCCCTCCTCGCCCCCACGATGATGGTCGGGCTGTACGTCGTGGCGCACGGCGCGGTGAGCCCGGGCGGTGGGTTCCAGGGCGGGGCCGTCCTCGCGACCGGACTGCACCTCGCCTACCTGGCCGGCGACTACCGCGTGCTCCGGCGGATCAGGCCGGTCGCGGTCTTCGACGTCGCCGAGGCGGTCGGCGCGGCCGGCTTCGTGCTGGTCGGCGTCTCGGCGCTCTTCGTCGGCGAGCCCTTCCTCACCAACTGGCTGCCGACCGGGACCCTGGCCGACCTCGCCTCCGCCGGCACGGTGGAGCTGTTCAACGTCGCGGTCGGGATGGAGGTCGCCTCCGCGCTGGTGCTGCTGCTCGCGAAGTTCCTCGACCAGGCGCTGGTCGTGCGGGGGGGCGGCGATGATGGGTGAGCTCCTCGACGTGCTGCCGTACGCCGTCGCCGCCTGGGTCCTGCTCGTCGGGTGCTACGGCATCGCCACCAGCCGCAGCTTCATCCACGTGGTGGTCTGCCTGTCGCTGGTGCAGTCGTCGACGTACCTGCTGCTGCTGATGATCGGGTGGTCGCACGACGCGACGGCGCCGGTCTTCGCGGACGTCTCCACCCACGCCCGCGTGGTCGACCCGGTCGTGCAGGCGCTCACGCTCACCGACATCGTGGTCGGGGGCGCGGTGACCGCGCTGCTGCTCGCGCTCACCATCCAGCTCGCGAAGCGCCAAGGGTCGATCGACCCCGACCGGCTGCGCTCGCTCGAGGAAGAGCTCGAGGAGTGAGCGTCTCGTGAACGCGCTCGTGTCGCTCCTCGTCGCGGCTCCACTGCTGGTCGGGGCCGTGCTCGCCGGCGCCGCGGTGACCGGTGTCGGACGACGCGTCGCCGACCCGGTCGCCCTGGCCGTCGCCGTCGGGGTGACGGCCTCGGCCGGGTGGCTCGCCGTCGAGACGGGCGGCGACACGCGGGTCGTCTGGCAGGGCGGGTGGGATCTCGGACACGGTGACCCGATCGGCGTCGCGCTGGTCGCGGACCGGCCGAGCCTGCTGATGGTGTGTCTGGTCGGGTCGCTGACCGTCGCCGCGCTGACCTACTCGTGGCACTTCCTGGCCGACACCGGCGCGGCGTACGTCGTGCTGGTCGTGGTCTTCCTCGCGGCCTGCGTGGGCTTCGTGCTCGCCGGTGACGTGTTCGACGCGTTCGTGTGGTTCGAGCTGATGGGGGTCACGGCGTACGCGCTCACCGGGATGCGGGTCGAGGAGCGCCGGAGCGTGCACGGCGCGCTGTCCTTCGGCATCGTCAACACGGTCGGGGCGTCGCTCTCGCTGACCGGTGTCGCGCTGCTCTACGCGCGGACCGGTGAGCTCAACCTCGCGGCCATGGGGGAGCGGCTGCGGGCCGGTCCGCACGACCACCTGGTGGTGGTGTCGTGCGCCCTGCTCATGACCGGCGTCCTGGTGAAGACGGCCCTCGTCCCGTTCCACTTCTGGACCGCCGACGCCGAGGCGGTGGCACCGACCCCGGTGTGCGTCCTGCTGTCGGGGGCGATGATCACGGTCGGTGCCTTCGCGGTCGCGCGCTGGTGGTGGGTGGTCTTCGACGGGGCAGTGCCGGAGTCGGCTCTTCGCCACGCACTCGTGGGCTTCGGCGCCGTCACCGCGCTCGTGGGCGGCGTCATGTGCGTCGCGCAGCGCCATCTCAAGCGGATGCTGGCCTACTCGACGGTGGCGCACTCGGGAGTCATCGCCTGTGGGGTCGGCCTGCTCAGCGGGCCCGGTCTCGCGGCCGCGGGCCTGTACGCCGTGGGGCACGCGTGCGCCAAGGGCGCGCTGTTCCTCGTGACCGGTGTCCTGCTCGACCGGTTCGAGACGCTCGACGAGCACGAGCTGTACCGGCGTGGCCGGGACATGCCGGTCTCGGGCGCGACGTTCGTGGCCGGAGCCCTCGCCCTCGCAGGGATGCCCCTGCTGGGGACCTGGGCCGGCAAGACCGCCTTCGCCCCGGCCTTCGCGGACGCTCACGCCGAATGGCTCGAGGTCATGGTGGTGCTGGTCTCGGCGCTGACCGGCGGCGCGGTCCTGCGCGCGGGTCTCCGAGTCTTCATCGGACTGGGGGACGCGCCCGATCCCGGCCCCTCCACCCACGAGGAGCCCGAGGGGGACCGGCGCCCGCAAGGCGATGCCTGGCGGGTGCTGGTGCCGCCCATCGTCCTGCTCGTGGTGCCGACCGCCCTCGCGCTCTCTCCCGACACCCCGGACGGAGCCGCGCGCGCGGGGCAGGCGGTCACCGACCGCACGGCGTACGTCGCGGCCGTGCTGCACGGCGCCGCCGGGAGCCACCCGCCGGTCTCCGGAGAGCCGTTCTGGCACCTCTCCGCCGTCGTGGTCGGTCTCGTGGCGGGGCTGCTCGCCGCCGCTGTCGCGGCCGCGGGTCTCTGGCCGAGCCGACGACCGGCCACGCTGGTGACGACGCGTCCGGTACGCCGGACGGTGCGGGTGCTGCACGTCCTTCACCGCGCCCACGTCGGCGACTACGTGAGCTGGGTGCTCGTGGGGTTCGCGGTGCTGGGCGCCGCTCTCCTGGTCGGGTGATCCGGCGCCACGTGGGTACGCAAGGGGCATGGCGCAGGAGGAGTCCACCTCGACCGTGCTCGTGGCCGGCTCGGCCAACCTGCTGATCGCCGTCGCCAAGCTGCTGGCAGGTCTGGTCTCCGGGTCGTCGGCGATGCTGTCCGAGGCCGCTCACTCCGTGGGCGACACGATGAACCAGGTCTTCCTGATGGCCGCACTTCGCCAGAGCCGCAAGCCGGCCGACCGGAAGCACCCGTTCGGCTACGGCATGGAGCGGTACTTCTGGTCGCTCCTCGCGGCCGTCGGGATCTTCGTGCTCGGCGCCGGCTTCTCGGCGTACCAGGGGATCGAGTCGCTGCTCAGCCCCGGCGAGGAGGGCTCCCCGACCTGGGCGTTCGTCGTGCTCGGCGTCTCGTTCGTCTTCGAGGGGGCGTCGTTCGTCAAGGCGCTGGTCCAGCTCCGGGGCGACGCCCGCGACGCCGGCTCCTCGAGGCTCCACCATCTGCGTCACGACGCGGACCCAGCCCTGCGGGCGGTGGTGTGGGAGGACGGCGCCGCTCTCGTCGGCCTGGTCCTGGCGGCGAGCGGACTCGCCCTCGACACCCTCCTCGGCGGCCGCACCTACGACGGCATCGCGTCGCTCGCGATCGCGGTCCTGCTGGTGGCGGTCGCCTACGGGCTCGGTCGCCAGAACCAGCAGTACCTGATCGGGAAGGCCGCCTCGCCCGAGCTGCAAGAGGGCATCGCCGACCTCCTCGTCGAGGCCGAGGGCGTCGACCGCGTGCTGGAGCTGATGACCATGCGCCTCTCGCCCGACGAGATGCTGGTGGCGGCGCGCGTCGACCTGGCCGACCACCTCTCCCCGGAGGAGATCGAGCGGGCCGCCGACGAGATCGACGACAGCGTGCGCACGCGCTTCCCCGAGGTGCGCCATCTCTTCCTCGACCCGACCCCCGACACCTCCGAGGAGCCCGCCGACGCCTCTGGTTAGCCTGACGGCGTGACGCCCGAGGAGATCGCCACCCGGAGCGCCGAGGCGATGTGGGCGGGTGACCGCGCCAGTCGCGAGCTCGGGATGACCCTGGACACCGTCGGTCCCGGCACCGCGACGCTGTCGATGACGCTGACCGAGTCGATGGTCAACGGGCACGGCATCGGGCACGGCGGCTACACGTTCACGCTGGCGGACAGCGCGTTCGCGTTCGCCTGCAACTCCTACAACCGGTCGACGGTCGCGGCCGCGGCGGAGATCCGGTTCCGGCGCCCGACGTACCTCGGCGACCGGCTGGTGGCGACCGCCGTCGAGCGGTCACGCGAGGGCCGCGACGGTGTGTACGACGTGCAGGTCACCGTGGGCGACGAGGTCGTCGCGGTCTTCGTCGGCCGCAGCAAGGAGATCGGCGGCACGCTCTTCGAGCACTAGGACTCGTCCAGCGCGGCCGTCCGGCCCGCGGCCGAGACTAGATTCGCCTGCATGAGCGGCGAGATCCCGACGTACGACCGGGCGGAGCTCGAGGCCCTCCAGCTCGAGCGTCTGCGCGACACGCTCTCGCGTGCCTACCAGCGCGTGCCGCACTACAAGCGTGCGTTCGACGAGGCGGGCGTGACGCCCGACGACCTCGAGTCGCCCGCCGACCTGGCGCGGTTCCCGTTCACCACCAAGGCGGACCTGCGCGACAACTACCCGTTCGGCATGTTCGCCGTGCCGCGCGAGCAGGTGAGCCGCGTCCACGCGAGCAGCGGTACGACGGGGAAGCCCACCGTGGTCGGGTACACCGGCGAGGACCTCGACACCTGGTCGGAGCTGATGGCGCGCTCGATCCGCGCCGCCGGCGGGCGACCGGGCGACGTGGTGCATGTCGCCTACGGCTACGGCCTCTTCACCGGTGGGCTGGGTGCGCACTACGGCGCCGAGCGCCTCGGGTGCACCGTGGTCCCGGTCAGCGGCGGCATGACCGAGCGTCAGGCCCAGCTGATCGTGGACTTCGAGCCCCGGATCATCATGGTGACCCCGTCGTACTTCCTGGCGATCCTCGACGAGCTCGAGGCGCAGGGCATCGACCCGAAACGCACCAGCCTCGAGATCGGGATCTTCGGGGCCGAGCCGTGGACCGACGAGATGCGCCGGGCCGTCGAGGCCCGGACCAACCTCCGCGCCGTCGACATCTACGGCCTGTCGGAGGTGATGGGGCCGGGCGTCAGCCAGGAGTCGGGGGAGACCCAGGACGGGCTGCACGTGTGGGAGGACCACTTCCTGCCCGAGATCGTCGACCCGTTCACCCTCGAACCCGTCCCCGACGGCGAGGAGGGCGAGCTCGTCTTCACCAGCCTGACCAAGCAGGCGATGCCGGTCGTCCGCTACCGCACGCGCGACCTCACCCGCCTGCTGCCGGGGACGGCGTACCCGGCCTTCCGGCGGATGCAGAAGGTCACCGGTCGCACCGACGACATGATGATCGTGCGCGGGGTGAACGTGTTCCCGACCCAGATCGAGGAGCAGATCCTGGCCGTCGAGGGTCTCGCGCCGCACTACACCTGCGTGCTCACCCGCCCGGGCAACCTCGACGAGCTGACGGTGCTGGTCGAGTCACTGGACGCCGTCGACGAGACCGCCGCCGGCACCCTAGGAGCCGCCCTGGCGGATCGGATCAAGAACCGGATCGGCGTCACGGCCCGGGTCGAGGTCGTCGCGCCCCACGCGCTCGAGCGCTCGACCGGCAAGGCGAAGCGGATCGACGACCGTCGTTAGCGGGGCAGGCCGGACTTCGTGCAGAGGTTCTTGCCGATGTCGTCGGTCCTGTCCTCGCGGATCAGCTTGAACATCTGCTTGGACCGCGTCGGGTCCCAGGTGACCGCGAGGTTGCTGATCGGCACCGGGCAGGTGAGGTCGCTGTGGGTCATCGCCCAGCCGAAGCGACCCATCGCGATCGCGCTCATGTCGTCGTCGACGCGGAGGTTGTCCGTGGCGGAGGTCCAGAGGTTCCAGTAGCGGAACGGGTTGATCACCGTCCACGGCGACAATGCCTTGTCGCCGACCGCCTTCATCACCTCTCGCTGCTGGCCGCCGCGGGCGATGTCGCCGAGCTTGGGGTCGGCGTGTCGGGAGCGGGCGTAGGCGAGCGCCTTGACGCCGTCCGCCGGCTGGCAGCCCTTCTTCACGTGCAGGTTGGCGAGCTTGTCGTCCATGCGGTGGGTCGGGCAGATCGTGATGCCGTTCACCGCGTCGACGATGTTGACGAAGCCGCCCAGGCCGATCTCGACGTAGTGGTCGATGCGGATCCCGGTGTTCTGCTCGACGGTCTTGATCAGGAGCTTGGGGCCGCCGTACGCGAAGGCGGCGTTGATCTTGGTGGTGCCGTGTCCCGGGATCGGCACGATCGAGTCGCGGGGGATCGACATCGTCAGCGTCGGCCCGCTCCCGGAGTGGATGAGCACGATGGTGTCCGTGCGCTGGCCGCCGGCGTTCCCGGTGTGGAGCTTCTTGCGCTCCTCCGGCGTCAGCCCCTCGCGGGAGTCGCTGCCGACGAGGAGGTACGTCGTACCGTCCTGGTCGGCGGGCCGGTTGCCGGCGGGGAAGGCGTCGATCTTGTCGGCCTTGCTCCAGGCGAAGAACGGCACGGCGATCAGGTAGACCAGCCAGAGCACGACGATCAGCCACAGGTAGCGGAGCTTGAATCCCCGGCGACCGGTGCGGCCTGCCCGGCCGAACCACCGGCGTACGCCGGAGAGCCCGCCGCCGTGCGTCGTGCTCGGCGGAGGCGGCGTCTCGCGCGGCGCCCGGGCCGCGGGCCGGCCGGCCGCGGCAGCCTGTTCCTCGCGCGACACAGTCGGCATGACGCGTGTCTCGTCCGGCTTGGGCTGGCGCGGGATCGGGCGGGTGGCGTCCTCGTTCGAGGGGTCGTTCCCACCACGCTGGGGATCCGGATCCTTCCGGCGGCCGCCGTACAGCCAGTCGTCGGACATGTCGGCGAGGGTACCGGCCGCATGTTCACGGACCCGATTCGGCGCGTCGGTACGCCGTGTGGCCCCTGTGACTGGTGATACTGGCGAGGCTACTTCCCCAGCACAGAAAGTCCTGCCCATGGGGCTGTCTTCCCCCGACAGGTCTGGCCCTGGCCTGCTCGACCCGGCGCACCCGCTCAACCAGAGGTCCTCCGCGGGCGACCGAGCCGCACGCGTCCGGTACCGGCGTGCGCTGATGCTGATGGTGATGACGCTGGTGGTGCCGGGCTCCGCCCAGCTCGTCGCCGGCAACCGCACCGTCGGGAGGATCGCCACCCGTGTGTGGGCGGCCCTGCTCGTCGCCGGGGTGGTGGGCGTGCTGATGGCCACCCTGCACCACGAGTACGCCTTCTGGTTCGTCTCCGACACGACGGTGCTGGGCTGTCTGCGGATCGGGCTGATGCTCCTCGCCATCGGTTGGGCGTTCCTGTTCCTCGACGCCTGGCGGATCGGGCAGCCACTGTCGCTGACGCTCGGCCACCGCCGGGCCGTGGTCGGGGTCAACGGCATCCTCTGCTTCTCCGTGGCCGGCGCGCTGCTCTTCGGTGCGCACCTGGTCGGCGTCCAGCGCGACTTCATCCTGACCATGTTCTCCGGCGACACCGTGCACGGCGCTCACGACGGCCGCTACAACGTGCTGCTCGTCGGCGGCGACTCCGGTGCGGGTCGCTGGGGGCTGCGGACCGACTCCATGACGGTCGCGAGCATCGACGCCGACACCGGCAAGACCGTGCTGATCGGCCTGCCCCGGAACATGACGAACTTCCCGTTCGCCAAGGGATCGATCATGCGCAAGGCCTGGCCGCACGGCTTCAACTGCGGCTACCCGAACTGCGAGCTGAACGGCGTGAACACCTGGGTGGGCGACCACCAGAAGCTGTTCAAGGGCGTGAAGAACCCGGGGATGGAGGCGACGATCTCGGCGATCGAGGGCATCGCCGGGCTGAAGATCAACTACTGGGCGTTCGTGAACCTGGCCGGCTTCCGCGGCCTCGTCGACGCCGTCGGCGGCGTGACTCTCCACGTCCGCCAGCCCATCCCGGTCGGCGGTCTCGGCAAGGACGTGACCGGCTACATCAAGCCCGGCGTCCGCAAGCTCAACGGCTTCAACACCCTGTGGTTCGCGCGCTCGCGCGACAGCTCCGACGACTACTCGCGGATGGCGCGCCAGAAGTGTGTGATGAACGCGATGCTCCACCAGCTGAGTCCCGAGAAGGTGCTGACGAACTTCGAGAAGATCGCGAAGGCATCGTCGGCGATGGTCTCGACCGACATCCCGGCGAGCGAGGTCGACCGGTTCATGTCGCTGGCACTGAAGGCGAAGAGCCAACCGGTCGCCACGCTGTCGCTGGTGCCCCCGCTGGTGAACACCGGTGACCCCGACATCGCGCTGATCCACCGGAAGGTGAAGGAAGCGATCGCGAAGTCGGAGCACCCGTCGGGCGAGAAGTCCCAGCACAAGAAGGCGAAGCACCTCGGTGTCACCGGCGGCTCCATCGGCTCGCTGCAGAACGGGTACGCCGCCAACGACTCGAGCGACCTCAGCGCCGCCTGCTGACGGCGGCGTCTGCTGGACTGGGCCCATGGAGCTGGAGTTCTCCGGGCCGATGTACGAGTGGCGCGGCCCCGCGCCGTACCACTTCGTCGCCGTCCCCGAGGACGAGGCCGAGCAGATCCAGGAGACCGCCGCCTTCGTGACCTACGGCTGGGGCATGATCCCGGTCCGCGGGCGGATCGGCGACACGGAGTTCACGACGTCCCTCTGGCCGAAGGACGGCGGGTACGTCGTGCCGATCAAGGACGCCGTCCGCAAGCCCGAGCACCTCCAGCTCGGCGATGAGGTCACCGTCCACCTCACCATCGACATCTGAGCTCCCCGGTGGTCGAGGAGGCGAGCTCTGCACTTCGGTGGTTGAGGAGGCGCGCTAGCGCCGTCTCGAAACCACCCCTTTCGCGGGTTGAACCGCCCCGAGTTCAAACCCCCACCCAAACACGGAATCGAACGAGACTGGATCAGAACAAGACCACGACGCGAGTGAGCCGCTCGCTCGGTCATCATCCTCAGGGTCACTAGAGTCTCCGGGTGCCCTTCGACGACCTCCGCATCTCCGCCGTGGTGGTCACCTACAACCGCCTCGACCTGCTCCAACGCCTCCTGAAGGTGCTAGCGGACGTGCCCGGTCTGGCCGAGGTCCTCGTCATCGACAACGCCTCCACGGACGGCACGGGGGAGTGGCTCGCGAGCCTCGACGGCGAGCGCGTGCATCCACGCACGCTCGAGCGGAACTCGGGGGGAGCGGGCGGGTTCCACGACGGCCTCGACTGGGCGGTCGAGCGCGGAGCCGACCTGGTCTGGCTGATGGACGACGACGGCCTGCCCGAGCAGGACTGCCTGGAGCGGTTGCTCGCCAGGAGAGCCGACCTCGACTTCTGGGGGCCGGTCGTGGTCGACGAGGCTGACCCCGAGCGGCTCGTCTTCCCGATCCGGCTGCCGGGGGGCACGCGCGTCGTCCACGCCATGACCGACGTACGCCGAGCCGCCGACGACGGGCTGATCCGCGGCATCGTCATCCCGTTCAACGGCGTCCTCGTGACCCGCGAGCTGGTCGAGAAGATCGGCCTGCCGCGGGCGGAGTTCTTCATCTGGGGGGACGACCACGAGTACCGCCTGCGCGCCGAGCGCGCCGGCGCCCGGGTGGCCACGGTGGTCGACGCGCGCGTTCGTCATCCCTCGGTCGGCGCCCTCGGCACCCCCATGGCGTTCGGGCGTACGACGTACAACGACACCCCGAGCGACCTCAAGCACTACTGCATGGCGCGCAACAACCTGGTCAACCTCCGGGAGTACGGCGGGAACCTCCACGCCCTCGCGTTCGTCGCCAAGACGTTGTGGTTCTACTCGTTCACCCGTCGCGACCTCGGCCGCATCCGGCTCAGCGTCAGGGCCTGGCGCGACGCGCTGCGCGGCGACTTCACCGGTCACGAGAGGTACGTCGCGTGACCGAGACCGTTGCCGTCGTCGTCGTCACCTACAACCGCGCGGATCTGCTGGGTCGCACCCTCGACGGACTCGCGGCGCAGACGCACCCACCCGACGCGGTCATCGTCGTCGACAACGCCAGCACCGACCACACGCGCGAGGTGCTCGACGCCCACCGTGGGCTGCCGCTCCAGCGGATCCACCTCGACACCAACACCGGCGGCTCCGGTGGGTTCCGCGCCGGCGCCGAGGCGGCCTACGACCAGGGGTTCGACCGCATCTGGCTGATGGACGACGACGTCGTGCCGGCACCCGACTGCCTCGCCGTGCTGATGGCCGTCGACGAGGCGTGCCTGATGGCGGTCCGCGAGGACACGCGCGGGCACCTCGTGGAGAAGGCGGCCATCGACTTCGACCTCGACCGGCCCTGGTCGGTGCGGCCCAAGCGCGCGAGCGTCGAGACGGCGTACGGCGAGCGCAGCGCGATGCCGGAGCGCGTGGAGCTCCACGTCGTGGCGTTCGAGGGGTTCCTGGTCCGGCGCGAGGTGTTCGACGCGGTCGGCCTTCCCGACGACTCGTTCTTCATCTTCTACGACGACGTCGACCTCGCCCTGCGCGCCCGCCGCGCCGGCTACCGGATCTGGGCGGTCCGCGACGCCGTCCTCGTGCGTCAGCTCGACTTCGACCAGCAGCACGCCCTCGACACCTGGAAGGGCTACTACATGTACCGCAACCTGTTCGCGGTGCACTTCCGGTACGGCGCCAACCCGCTGGTCCGCGCCAAGCCCTACGCGATCACCGCGGCGGTGGTGGCGCTGAGCCCGGTCCGGGGCGGCCGGGCCGAGGCGGGCAACGTGATCCGCGCCATCCGCGGCGCCCGGGCCATGCGCTCGATTCCAGGTTCGACCCCCTCGGCTCGGTAGACTGCCCACACGACCCCGATCAGGAGTTTTGACTTGTCCAAGCCCGACCTCGTCGTCGTGGGCTCGGGATTCTTCGGCCTCACCATCGCTGAGCGGTGTGCGAACGAACTCGGCCTCGACGTTCTCGTCCTCGAGCGGCGCCGCCACATCGGCGGCAACGCCTACAGCGAGGCCGACCCCGAGACCGGAATCGAGGTGCACGTCTACGGCGCGCACCTGTTCCACACCTCCAACGAGCGCGTGTGGGAGTACGTCAACCGGTTCACGTCGTTCACGAACTACCAGCACCGCGTGTTCGGGATGTACGACGGCCAGGTCTACTCGCTGCCGATGAACCTCGGGCTCATCAACCAGTTCTTCGGCCGCAGCCACACGCCGGACGAGGCACGTGAGCTGATCGCCAAGCAGGCGAGCGAGTTCGACACCGACAAGGCTCGCAACCTCGAGGAGAAGGCGATCAGCCTGATCGGCCGGCCGCTCTACGAGGCGTTCATCAAGGGCTACACCGCCAAGCAGTGGCAGACCGACCCGACCGAGCTGAGCGCCGACATCATCACCCGCCTCCCGGTGCGCTACAACTTCGACAACCGGTGGTTCAACGACAAGTACGAGGGCCTACCGGTCGACGGCTACACCGCCTGGCTGACGAAGATGGCCGACCACCCCAAGATCGAGGTGCGGCTGAACACCGACTTCTTCGACCCGGCCAACGGGCTGCGGGAGGAGCTCACCGGCCACGTCCCGATCGTCTACACCGGCCCGGTCGACGAGTACTTCGGCCACAGCGAGGGCCGGCTGTCGTGGCGCACCGTCGACCTCGAGGCCGAGGTCAAGCACGTCGACGACTTCCAGGGCTGCGCGGTCATGAACTACAACGACCTGGACGTGCCGTGGACCCGCATCCACGAGTTCAAGCACTTCCACCCCGAGCGCACCTACCTCCCGGGCAAGACCGTGATCGTGCACGAGTACAGCCGGTTCGCCGAGGAGGGCGACGAGCCTTACTACCCGATCAACACCGCCGAGGACCGCGCGAAGCTGCTGCGCTACCGCGAGCTGGCCAAGAAGGAGCCGATGGTGCTCTTCGGCGGCCGCCTCGGCACCTACAAGTACCTCGACATGCACATGGCGATCGGGTCCGCCCTGTCCATGTTCGACAACAAGCTGCGGCCGCACTTCACCTCGGGTGAGGAGCTGGCCAGCGGAGGAGTGGACGAATGACGACCACCTCAGAGACCGTCTCCGCGACGGCCCCGAAGGTACGCCGGCTTCTGCAGCGGCAGATCCTCCCCATCGACCGCGACACCGACGTGTTCGCCCTGTACGTCGACCCGGAGGAGGCGCGCCTCGACGCGGACCGCTACGAGATCGGTGGCAACCGCGCGGCCAAGGACCTCAACAACGCCGCCATCCGCCAGTCGACCTCGACCGGCCGGGCCGTGCACCCCGACCAGATCGAGTCGCGCACGGCGTTCCGTCTCCCTCAGGGCGACAAGATCTCGTTCGGCACGTACTTCAACGGCTTCCCGGCGTCGTACTGGCGGCGTTGGAGCGTCATCGACGAGGTGCGCCTCGCGGTGACCGTGGCGGGTCGTGGTGCCAGCGTCACCGTCTACAAGTCGATGGCCAACGGCCGCTCGCAGCGCGTCGACGCAGCGACGGTCGAGGGCGAGCGCGGAACGTTCGAGTTCGACCTCACCCTCAAGCCCTTCGTAGACGGCGGTTGGTACTGGTACGACGTCGTCGCCGGTGACGAGGACGCCGTCGTCGAGTCCGCCGAGTGGACCGCCGAGGTCCCGGCCGACCGCGAGGGGCACGGCACGGCCGACATCGTGATCACCACGATGAACCGCCCCGACTTCTGCGCCAAGCTGCTCCGGCAGATCGGCGAGGACGACAAGCTGCGGCCGTACCTCGACACGGTCTTCGTGTCCGAGCAGGGCAGCCAGAAGGTCGTCGACAGCGAGTTCTTCCCGTTCGCCGAGAAGGCGCTCGGTGACCGCCTGGTGATCAACGAGCAGGGCAACATCGGGGGCTCGGGCGGCTACGCCCGCGGCCAGCTCGAGTCCGTCCGCAAGGGCACTGCGACCTACGCGATGATGATGGACGACGACGTCGTCTGCGAGCCCGAGGGCATCATCCGGGCCATCACGTTCGGCGACCTCGCCCGGCGTCCGACGATCGTCGGCGGCCACATGTTCTCGATCTACTCGCGCTCGCGCCTGCACAGCTTCGGCGAGATCGTCCAGCCGTGGCGGTTCTGGTGGATGACCCCGCTCGACGGCTACAGCGACTGGGACCTCGCCGCCCGCAACATCCGCTCGGCGCGCTGGCTGCACAAGCGCTTCGACGTGGACTTCAACGGCTGGTTCATGTGCCTGATCCCGCGCAACGTGCTCGAGGAGATCGGGCTCTCGCTCCCGATCTTCATCAAGTGGGACGACCTCGAGTTCGGGCTGCGGGCGAAGGAGGCCGGCTACCCGACCGTCACCTTCCCGGGCGCCGCCGTCTGGCACGTCCCGTGGACCGACAAGAACGACGCGGTCGACTGGCAGGCCTACTTCCACCACCGCAACCGCTTCATCGCGGCGCTGCTCCACTCGCCGTACCCCAAGGGCGGGCGGATGGTGCGCGAGAGCCTGAACCACCAGATCAAGCACCTCGTGTCGCTCCAGTACTCCACGGTCGAGATACGCCACCAGGCGCTCGAGGACGTGCTCGCCGGGCCACACCACCTGCACGAGGTGCTGCCGCGCAAGCTCGCGGAGGTCAACGAGTTCCGCAAGCAGTTCACCGACGCCCAGCTCAAGGCCGACCCCGACTCGTTCCCGCCCGTACGCCGCACCAAGCCGCCGCGGAAGGGCAAGGGCCCCGGGTCGGACATTCCCGGCCGGCTGTCCCAGCTCGTGACCGCGGGTCTCGCGCCGATCCGGCAGCTGCGTCCCGTGCGCGAGATGGCCAAGGAGTTCCCCGAGGCGGAGCTGACCGCGATGGACGCCAAGTGGTACCGCCTCGCGAGCTACGACTCGGCCATCGTGTCGATGAACGACGGGTCGTCGGCCGCGCTCTATCGGCGTGATCCCGAGCGCTACAAGGAGCTCCTGCGCAAGACCATCGCGATCCACGCCCAGCTGCACCGCGAGTGGCCGCGCCTGGCGGCGGAGTACCGCGCCGCCCTGGCCGAGATCACCTCACCCGAGGCCTGGGAGGAGACCCTCCGGCCCTGGACCGAGGCCAAGGAGTGAGTCGCAGATGAGCGCCTCCGCGGCGCCGGCTGCCAAGCGTCGGGTCGACGCCCCGCTGCGACCACCGTGGTCGGAGCAGGGTTTGCTCGAGGTCTTCCGGCACCGCTACATCCTCACGTTGCTGGTGCGGCGCGAGATCGCCGCGCGCTACCAGGGCTCGGTGCTCGGCCTGCTCTGGTCGTACGTCAACCCGCTCACGCAGTTCTTCATCTACTACTTCGTGATGGGGGTCCTGTTCGGGCGCGCACAGCGCACCGAGGCCTTCGCGATCCACGTGTTCTGCGGCCTGATCATCGTCCACTTCTTCGTCGAGACGATGAACGCCGGCACCCGATCGATCGTGCGCAACAAGTCGCTGGTGCAGAAGATGGCCGTGCCCCGGGAGATGTTCCCGGTCGCCTCGATGCTGGTGTCGCTGTTCCACGTCGTACCGCAGGTGGTGATCCTGCTGGTCGCCACGTTCATCTCGGGGTGGAGACCCGACCCGGTGGGGCTGCTCTACGGCGTGCTCGGACTGTTGATCAGCATGACCCTCGGGACCGCGTTGGCGCTGATGTTCAGCGCCGCCAACGTCTTCATGCGCGACATCTCCAACGCCGTGAACGTGCTGAGCAACTTCATACGCTTCGGCGTCCCGATGATGTACCCCTACTCGCTGGTCAACGAGCGGTTCGACGGCCACACGAGCCTGTACCTGCTGAACCCGATCACCGAGGCCGTGCTGTGCTTCCAGCGCGCGTTCTGGGTGGGAGCCACCAGCGACCCGGGGCACACCATCTCCAACGACCTCCCGCCGCACCTGTTCTTCCTCACCCTCCGGGCGCTGCTGATCTGCCTGGCGGTGCTGGTCTTCGCGCAGTCGACCTTCTCGCGCCTCGAGCGTCGTATCCCGGAGCGTCTGCTGTGAGGAACGGAGCTCGCAAGGACAACCGCTCGATCGTCGTCCGCCACGTCTCGAAGACCTTCACCCTGCGCTACCACCGCACGCTGAAGCAGATGACGGTCGCGATGCTGCGTCAGCAGGAGCTGTCCGACTCGTTCCTCGCTGTGGACGACGTCTCGTTCACCGTCGAGCAGGGCGAGTCGATCGGTCTGATGGGTCTCAACGGCTCGGGCAAGAGCACGTTGCTGAAGATGATCAACGGGATCATGCGTCCCGACTCGGGCAAGGTGCTGACGCGTGGCCGGACCGCGGGCCTGATCGCCACCGGCGCCGGTTTCCACCCCCAGCTCACCGGTCGCGACAACGTCTACCTGAACGCCGCGATCCTCGGTATGAGCGAGGCCGAGACCCGTCGCAAGTTCGACGACATCGTGGAGTTCGCCGACATCGGCCGGTTCCTCGACTCGCCCGTCGGCCACTACTCGTCCGGCATGTTCGCGCGCCTCGGATTCGCCGTGGCCATCCACGTCGACGCCGACATCTTCCTGGCCGACGAGGTGCTGGCCGTCGGCGACCGCCCCTTCAAGAAGAAGTGCCTGGCCAAGATGCAGGAGATCCGCGACAGCGGCACCACCCTGTTCTACGTCAGCCACGCCGCCGGCAGCGTCCGCAAGATGTGCGACCGGGTCCTGGTCCTCGAGAAGGGCCGCCTCACCTTCGACGGTGGCGTCGACGAGGGCATCAAGTTCCTCCACTACGACGATGACGACAGCGAGGAGAACGCCCTCGAGTCCGAGTCGGAGATGGACGAGGAGATGGGGGCGGATATCTAGTTCCGCCTTCGGCGGAGCTGGGTGTGTGGTCCCGAGTCGTGGTTGGTGGTCGCCTGCCGGCGAGGCCCATCGACGGCTGGGTTCGCCGTGTCGCCGGGCACGTCTGATCTCGGTCGCGCGATCCGTCCGGCGCCACGCCGAACTTTCACGCCGCCCGATGGCCCTCCCCATCAGGCGCCCGGAGCGACGCGCGGGTCCGGAGGGGAGGGGTGAGGCCTCTGCCGGACGTTCGAGGAAGAGGACCGTGGCCAGTCCTCGACACGACCCTACAAATCTCGAAGTTCTGGGCGTGTCGACTGGAAATTACAGTCTTGTAGTTACTCACAACTCCTTCCCGCCGCGTGTGACTGGTGTGAAACTTGCTGCTCGTGTGACTCCTTCCCCGCACACTCTGGAGCTTCGCTTGTCCCCGAATCGCAGCCGCTTCGTCACGGCCTGCCAGCAGCTGCTGGCGCTCGGCGTGGTGCTGGCTGCGCTGACGCCGGCGGCCAGCATCGTGACCCTCGACGTCGTCGGGTCGCAGCCGGGGGCGCCGAGTCGCCCGACCCCTCACGTCGCGCTCGCGGCGTACACAGCCGAGGCGCAGCGCGCCTCCCGCGTCCCGACGGCGCCGGTCAAGCCGCACGTCCGAGAGGTCCAGCTGACGCCGCCCACGAACGGCGCGGGCAGCGCCGGGCGGGGCGTCGGCACCTCGGCCAGCCGCGTCGCGGAGGAGCCCGGGGGCACGTCGGTGCTGACGAGCACGCCGCAGGCGGTCACCGGGTTCGGTGAGGTCGGGGTCACCTGGGCGCACGGCGAGCAGATCCCCGAGACCGACCTGACGGTCAAGGCCCGCACCCGCACCGACGGTCACTGGACGCGGTGGAGCACGGTGCCCTACGACCCGGAGCACGGGCCCGACCCGGGCTCGGCCGAGGCGCGGCAGGCCCGCCCCGGCACCGACCCGGTCCTGGTCGGCAAGGTGGGCCAGGTGCAGGTCCGCGTCGAGGCGGAGCGGCCGTTGCCGGCGGACATGAAGCTCGCGGTGATCTCGCCGGGGAAGGCGCAGCACTCGGAGGAGGAGCGCGCCGCGATCGACACCAGCACGATGGACGGCGACAACGGCACCGACTCGGTGTACGTCGCGCCGCCCGCCGGCGGATCTGCCGACGACACCGCGAGGCTCGCGGCCGCGGTCTTCACCCCGAAGCCGGTGATCTACTCGCGCCAGCAGTGGGGTGCGGACGAGAAGATCCGCGGCAAGTCCTCGCTCCACTACGGCGAGGTCCACGCCGGGTTCGTGCACCACACGGTCAACGCCAACGACTACACACGCGCGGAGGTCCCGGGGCTCCTGCGCAGCATCTACGCCTACCACGTGAAGTCCCGCGGCTGGAGCGACATCGGCTACAACTTCCTGGTCGACCGGTTCGGGCGGATCTGGGAAGGGCGGTACGGCGGGGTCGACCGTCCCGTGGTCGGGGCACACACGCTCGGCTACAACGACGACTCGTTCGCGATGTCGGCGATCGGCAACTACCAGACCGCCAAGCCGAGCAAGGCGACCATCCAGGCGTACGGCGCGCTCTTCGCCTGGAAGCTGTCGCTGCACGGCGTGGACGCCGACTCGGCCCACCAGTGGGTGACCAAGAAGTGGTTCCAGGCGATCAACGGACATCGCGACGCCGCCTCCACGCTCTGCCCCGGTCAGTACCTCTACGACAAGATCCCGCGCATCCGGAACCTCGCCACCGAGGCGCAGCGA
Source organism: Nocardioides sp. (assembly GCA_035707985.1). Lineage (GTDB taxonomy): Bacteria > Actinomycetota > Actinomycetes > Propionibacteriales > Nocardioidaceae > Nocardioides. The sequence goes on from DASSTL010000093.1 coordinate 43,306, forward strand.
GGGTGGTCGGGCCGGCAGCTGGAGTCCAATCTGGCATCCACAATCACGCCGGACCTCGTCGTCCGGCGGGCGAGCGACGGCGAGGCGTTCGTCCTCCCCACCGGTGGCCTGATCCGCTTCCCGAAGCCCGTCACGGTCGCGTCGGGGGCGGCGGGTGCGACGCAGCTCGTCGTGAGCGGCGACGTCACCGGAGACGGGCGGGGCGACCTCCTGGTCCGGGAGGCCGACGGTTCGGTGGAGATCCGTCCGGGGACCGCCTCGGGCTCCTACGGCGACCCCACCAAGGTGATGACCAGGTTCCGCGGCCTCGACCAGGTGATGGCGCCCGGCGACCTGAACGGCGACGGCCGCACCGACCTCGCCGCCCGCAACCCGTCCACCGGAGCCCTGGTCGCGTTCCTGCAGCGGGACGACGGCACCTTCCGCCGCAAGCAGGCAGGCACCGGGTGGGGCTCGTACGGGCTGGTCGCCGCTGCCGGGGACCTCGACGGCGACGGTCACCCGGACCTGGTGGCCCGCGACGCGGACGGCAACCTCTGGTGGTACGCCGGTCACGGTGACGCGACGTTCGCCAAGCGCGTGCAGGTGGCCGGGAAGTTCCGTGGGTACGACGTGATCGCGGGCGGTGGCGACCTGAGCCGCGACCGGAAGGACGACCTGCTGGTGCGGTCGAGCAAGACCGGCAACAGCTACGTCATCCCCGGTAACGGCGACGGCACGTTCTCCCGACGGCTCGGACCGATCACCCGGTTCGCCGGCGCGGCCGAGCTGGCGCTCGGGCAGGTGTCGGGGTCGAAGGCGCCGGACGTCGTCGCGCTCGACGGCGCCAAGGTCACGGCGTCGATCAACCCCGGCGGCTTCACCCTCGGCCGGCTCATCGACACCGGCGCGGACTTCTCCCCGTTCGACCGGATCATGGTCGCCGGCGACTGGGACAGGGACGGGTACGGCGACGTGGTCACCCGCAGGCCAGGGAACGGGAACCTCGTGCTGTGGCGCGGTGACGGTCGTGGGCATCTGGACCGCGCGGGCGTCCTGGCCACCGGTTTCGACAAGGTCGGCAAGCTCGCAGCGGTCGGCGACCTGACCGGCGACGGCTACCCCGACCTGGTCGGCCAGCCGCGCGGCGGCGTGCTCCGGGTCTACCCGGGGAAGGGCACGGCCGGGCTCAAGAAGTCCTATCCGGTCTACGGCGCGCTGGCCAAGGGGCGCCCCATCGGGGTCGGGCGCTGGGACGGGGACGGCGCCCCCGACAGCCTGCTCCGCCGCGGCGGCAAGGTCTCGCTCCTCCGGGGCAACGGTCCCGGCTGGATGCAGTCGGCCTCCCGGCTCGACGTCGACCTCACGCCGTACGACTGGGTGATCGGGGTCAGCGACCTGCAGGCCAAGCCGACCGGTCATCCCGACCTGATCGTCCGCTCGAAGACCAACGGGAACCTGTACGTCCTGCCCGGCACGAAGTCCGGGGCACGGACTCGGGTGTACCTCGGCGGCGGGTTCGGAGGCTACGACCTCGCGGGCTAGGCCGAGCCGGCCACCTGGAACCGGTGGGTGACCCGCTCGTCGGCCGCGATCTGGTCGCGCCGCTCCGCCGAGACGTGAGCCACGAGGACCAGAGAGCCACTGCGCGCCAGCGGCTCGGTGAGGGAGGCGAGACCGGGCGGGGAAGCCGGGTTGGCCTCCGAGAGGAGTCGGCCGCCGTCGGTGACGTGATCGCCGGCGGCGGCCGACTCCCACAGCTCGGCCTGGCTGGTGCCGTCGACGGCGGCGTCGTCGTCCGCGGGGGCCGGGAACGCGGCGTACCCGTCGGGCTGCGCCCACACCTCGACACCGAGGTCGTGCACGCCCGGTGGTACGCCGTCCGGGAACCGTCCCGCGAGCGGCTGCAGCGCCGTCGCAAGGACCGGGATCCGTCCCGCTTCCGGCGCCCACCGCGGGAGAGACTCGGGGCCGGTGACCACGGCGTCGGCAGTGCCGTCCCACACCACCTCGAGGCCGCTGCTCCAGGCGGCGCCCAGCACGACGGTGCCGAGCCAGTGGGAGGGCAGGTCGACGAGGAGGCGACCACCGGGCTCCACGTCGAGGTCCTCGACGAGCAACGAGGAGACCTTCGCGACCCAGTTGGCCCACGTCGCGACGGAGAGCTCGGTGCGCTCCCCGGTGGCGTCGTCGTAGAACGTCACGAGCGGTCGGCCGGGATCATCGGCCATGCGCCGCGCGAGGATCTGCGGAAAGGTCGCCATCACCCTTCGCGACCGAGCTCGGTGTTGATCCGCGAGCTCGAGTCCGCCTTGTCGAACCCGCCGACGCCGTAGACCAGGTGGATGTCGTTGCGACGGGCGGCCTCGGTCTCCTCGGCGGGGAGGCTGTCCTGGTCCTTGCGGTCACCGCCGTTGCAGAACTCGAGCTCGGTGTCGGGGTACGCCGCGCGCAGCAGGTCGAACGACCCGTCCAGGCCGGGCCCGTCCTCGACCGCCAGCAAGGTGTCGTCCACCATTCGCAAGGACTGCACGATGCGCAGGCGGTCGGCCTCCGGCTGGATGACCTTGCCCTTCTTCAGCACCTGCTGCACGTCGTTGTTGACGATCACGACCAGGTAGCCGGTGCGCTCGCGGGCGGCCTCGAACAGGTCGAGGTGCCCGATGTGCAGCGGGTTGAAGTAGCCGCTGACGACGGAGGCGCGGGCGGGGCGGTCGGACGGGTTCATGCAGAGCTCCTCGCGGCTCCTCGGGACGGACGCGCCGCGACCCTACATCCCGTTCGGCTCGGGGGAGTCGCTGAACGGGTAGTCGGCCATGAACGTCTTCAGCGCCGCCCCGGACGTCTTCGAGCAGTACTGCCAGACGCCGACCTGCTTGGCGTTGCCGGAGGCGGCGTTCTGGGTGCCACCCACGGACCAGTGGGTGAAGGCGATGTGCTGTCCGTCCGGGAACGGCTTGCCGTCGTCCGAGGTCCACGGCACGGCCTTGAACTTCTTGCGGAGGTCGTCGGTGCCGGCGAACTTGTCGGCGATGGCGCGGATCTGGGCCATCTGGTCGGAGTCGCCGGCCACGGTGTCGTCGTACCAGAGGATCGTGTAGCCGTGCTCCTCGTTGTGCACGAGCGTGCCGAGTGCGGGGCGGTCGGAGTCGGTGTAGAACTTGCGGCCCATCGGGTCCGGGTCGATGTAGTGCTCGCCGAACGCCGGCGGGTTGTCCGGGTAGCTGACGGGCGAGCCGTCGGGCAGGTGCTGCTGGTTGCCGGTGGCCGCCTTCGTGGTCGGCGCCTGGCACACGGCGGCCGGTGCGCCGATCTCCTCGAGCGCCTTCCCGGCGTACTTCTGCTTCTGGAAGTGGTCGGTCACGGGGCCCCAGGCCGCGGCCACGATGATCGCGACCGCGACGAGGACGCAGACGGCCACGATGATCCCGCCACGGCGGCGCTCGGCGGCCTTCTGCTGGGCGCGCATCTGCTCGACGACCTTCTGTCGTTCGGTGCGCGTCGCCTTCGATGACTTGGACGACTTGGCCATGGTGGGTCTCGGTCTCTTTCCTGACGGCCGGACGTGGTGGAAGTGCGGCGAGTCTACGGAGTGCCCGGTCGCAGCCGAACTCGCGAGGGCTCGGGGGTGTCGAGGTCGTCGGCGACTTCCCAGCCGTGGGCGTACGCCGCCACCTCCGCGACCCAACGGGCCTGCGGTTCTCCCGTCACGACCGCCACGTCGCCGTGTTCCTGCGTCACCTCGCTGTGCGCCGTCTCACCCAGGAGGCCGCGGAGCAGGTCGCACAGCGAGGCCGCCTCCACAGGAGACCCGAAGGTCGGGAGGTCGCCGGGTCTCCGCCGCAGCGCGGCGAGGACGGCCTCGCGCGACCCCCAGCCGAAGAGGTCCGCGCCCTCCGGTCGCAGGAGTCCCACCGCGCCCGGGCCGTCGTCGCCCGCCTCCAGGACCAGGTCGGGTCGCCCGCGGACCACGACGAACGGCCGGCGCGCGAGCTTCCCGGCGACCAGCTCGGCGGCACCCGCGAGCTCGTCGGCGACGGCCGGGCTCGTCACCTGCAGCGTGTTGCCGTAGGGGTCGACCCGCCCTGTGTGGTCGTCGAGGACGCGCACCCCGGCGGCGCCGATCGCGATGTCGGTCTGGCCCTCCCGCCACGGTCGTCCCGCGGTGTCGGTGACCAGCACCCCGACGTTCACCCCGGCCCGGTCGGCGAGCGTGGACCGTAGGGCGCGCGCCGTGGCGTCCGGGTCCTCGGGGAGAAGCAGGACCTGCCCGGCCTCGAGGTTGGACGCGTCGACACCGGCGGCCGCCATGGTCAGGCCCAGGCGGTTGACGACGATGGCGAGGTCGCCGCGGCGTGCCACGAGCCGCCGCGTCTCTCGGCGTACGGCGTCGGCCCGGTCGCCCGCGGCGACGCGACCCTCGGCCTTGCTGACCACCTTGCTGGTCACGCACACGATGTCGCCGCCCGCGAGGTCGACGTGGGGAAGCAGGTGCTCGGCCAGGTCGTCTCCGCGGCGTACCTCGCCGACCCCGTCGGGAGCCCAGAGCGTGATCACGCGACCAGCGACACCGCGGCGGCGGCCATCGCTGCCGTCGCCTCGACCGACGTCATCAGCAGCGGCACGGCCTCGCAACGGAGCCCGGCCTCGCGGACCCGAGGGACGTCGTCCGTGTCGACGGTGTCGACGAGCCAACCGTCGAGCACGCCTCCCGAGGAGCGCGCGCCGTAGTGGACGCCGACCGCGCCCGCGCTGACCTCGACCCCGATCGAGGTGAGCAGCTGGTGGGCCATCCCGCGCACGTGGGTGCCGCCGACGATGGGCGAGAGGCCGACCACCGGCGCTGGGGTCGAGACCAGAGCGTCGCGCACGCCGGGGACGCCGAGGATCGTGCCGACGCTGACCACCGGGTTGCTCGGTGGGACGACGACGAGCTCGGCTCCGTTGATCGCCTCCACGACGCCGGGTGCGGGCTTGGCGTCCTCGAGGCCGATCACCACGACACTCTCCGCCGGCACCGAGGCGTGGAGCCGCACCCAGTACTCCTGGAAGTGCACCACCCGTCGTCCGCTCGGGGCGTCGGCGTCGGCGATCGCGATGTGGGTCTCGACGCGGTCGTCGGACATCGGCAGCAGCCGGACCCCGTGCCCGTGCACGGGTGCCAGCCAGCGCCGGCACAGTGCGGTGGTCACGTCGGAGAGGGAGTAGCCGGCGTCGAGCATCTGGGTGCGGACCAGGTGGGTGGCCAGGTCGCGGTCGCCGAGACCGAACCACGTCGGCTCCACGCCGTACGCCGCCAGCTCGTCCTTGGCGTTCCACGTCTCGTCGCGCCGGCCCCAGCCGCGCTCGACGTCGATGCCGTCGCCCAGGGTGTACATCACGGTGTCGAGGTCGGGGCAGACCTTCAGGCCGTGGAGCCAGATGTCGTCGGCGGTGTTGGCGATCACCGTGACCTCGGCGTCGCGGTCGACCCCGGGCAGCAGGCCGTTGCGGGCGCCGTGGATCAACCCCTGGAGGAACGTCGCGCCGCCGACGCCACCCGACAGCACGGTGATCTGGTGCATGCCGGTAGCCTGCCGCACCGCGTCGGCGACCGGTCCGACAGCCCACCTGCGGAACGAAATCGGGGGATGGTAGCGGGTCTCTCACGCTCGCGCAGGCGAATGCCCAGACTCGTGCTCATACCAGATCGCGCCTTGACTTCCGGTGTACGACAGGCGTGTAATTCCCACAGTGTTCTTCGGACGTACGGGTGGTCCGAGCCAGACAGCCGAGATGTCCACACAGAGTTCGACCACAGGGTCGGACAAAGGGTCGAAAGGGCGATCACCGTGAGGGAACTGTTTCTCCTCGATGCGGACGCCGAGGAAGCGGGCTGGCAGGAGCGTGCGTTGTGCGCGCAGACCGATCCCGAGGCGTTCTTCCCCGAGAAGGGCGGCTCGACGAGGGAGGCCAAGAAGGTCTGCCTGACCTGCGACGTACGAGGTGAGTGCCTCGAGTACGCCCTGATGAACGACGAGCGCTTCGGCATCTGGGGCGGCTTGTCGGAGCGCGAGCGTCGCAAGCTCAAGAAGAAAGCCGTGTGAACAGTCGACCCTGAGAGAGGAAGGGTCGACGTGGGTTCACACAGATTGAGCGAGCGCACGACCGAGCTCGGGAGGTCGTGGCCGCGAGACGAAATCCGGTGACGGTGCCTGGGGCCTGACTCGAGGATTCGAGCCCCCGACACAGCGTCGCTAGGGTGAACCATCGTGCATCCGGCAGTCGTGGCTCTTCTCGTCAGCCACGACGGAGCCCGCTGGCTCCCGGCCGTGATCGACGGAGTGCGCAGCCAGACCGCGCCTCTGGCGGGTGTCGTGGCCGTCGACACCGGCAGCAAGGACGAGAGCGTCGACCTGCTGCTCGACGCCTTCGACGAGGTGGTCACCGTGACCGGCCGCACGGCGTACCCCGAGGCCGTGCGGATCGGGCTCGAGCAGGTCGACGAGGTCGCGGGCCCCGACGGGCCCGACGGGGCCGAGTGGATCTGGCTGCTCCACGACGACAGCAACCCGGCCCCGGAGGCCCTCGAGCGCCTGCTCGCCGCGGCCGCCGACGACCCGCGCGCCGACATCCTGGGCCCCAAGCTGCGCGAGTGGCCGTCGCTGAAGCGGTTGCTCGAGGTCGGCGTCACCATCTCCGGCACCGGCCGTCGCGAGACGAACCTCGAGCCCGGTGAGTACGACCAGGGACAGCACGACGACGTGCGCGAGGTGCTCGCGGTCAACACCGCCGGCATGCTGGTCCGGCGCCGCGTGCTCGAGGAGCTCGGCGGCTTCGACGACAACCTGCCGATCTTCGGCAACGACATCGACTTCGGCTGGCGCGCCGCGCGCCAGGGCCATCGGACCGTCGCGGTTCCGCAGTCGATCGTCTTCCACGCGGAGGCCGCGCACCGCGGCATCCGGCGTACGCCGCTCACGGGGCGCCACACGCACTACCAGGAGCGGCGGGCCGCGCTCTTCACGCTCCTCGCGAACGTCCCCGGCCGCAGGTTGCCCTGGCAGTTGGTCAGGCTGTTCTTCGGCACGTTGGTCCGGATGGTCGGCTTCTTCATCGTCCGGTCACCCGGTGAGGCGCTCGACGACCTCGCCGCTCTGCTCTCGGTGTACTTCTCCCCGCGTGAGGTCATCGCCGCCCGCCGGGCACGACGGACCACGGGCGACGCGGATCCGCAGCCACTGCTGGCACCGTGGTGGCTGCCGTACCGGCACGGACTCGACTTCGTCGGCGACTTCGTCTCGGCGGCCTTCAGCCAGGCCCAGGACGTCGCCGACCGACGGCGCGCGGCGAAGGAGGCCGTGGCTCCGATCCCGATCCGACGGCCGACCGTGGTCGACGAGGACGAGGCGCCGGAGGACACCGGCCTCGTCGCGCGCTTCTTCACGAACCCGCTCGCCGTCGCGCTGTCGCTGGTCGTGGTGCTGACCGTGGTCGGTGCCCGCGAGGCGTTCGGCCACGTCACCGGCGGGGGGCTCGCCCCGGCGCCGGCGGACGCCGGCCAGCTCTGGGGGCTGTGGACGGAGTCGTGGCACGCGCTGGGCACCGGCACCGCGATCCCGGCACCGGCGTACGTCGCGGTGATGGCGGCCGTCGGGTCCGTGCTCGGCAACAGTGCCGCGGCCGCCGTCTCGGCCGTGCTGCTCCTCGCCGTCCCGCTCGGCATCTGGGGTGCCTGGCGGGTGTTCCGCGTCGTGGGTCGGCTGGTCGATCCAGGTGGCTCTCCGCCCTGGCTGGTCGCCCTGGGGGCGGTGACCTATGCGCTGATCCCGGTCACCTCGGGCGCCTTCGGCGCGGGACGGCTGGGTGTGGTCGCGGTGGCGGTGATCCTGCCGTTCCTCACCCATGCGGCCCTCGGCTTCGGCGACCCCGAGCGCGACCGCCGGTGGCGCGCCGCCTGGCGCACCGGGTTCCTGCTGGCGCTCGCCGCGGCGTTCGAGCCGGCGTCGTGGGTCTTCGCCGTGGTGCTCGTGCTCGTCGTGCTCCTTCTCGCGACAGCGGTCACCCGCAGCCTGCCGCGCGGCCGCGACGTGTGGGGACCGCCGGTGGTCACCCTCCTGGTGCCCCTGGTGCTGCTGTCACCGTGGTGGTGGCCGGCTCTCCAGCACGACGCGGCGTCGCTGCTGCTGATGGAGACCGGGCGGCAGCCCTACCCGTCCCTCACGACGAGCGACCTCCTGCTCGGACGCTTCGGGTCCGGTCTGGGCGGTCCGTGGTGGCTCGGTGCGCTGCTCGTCGTGCTCGCCCTGGTGGCGCTGGTGCCGCGGTCGACACGCATCCCGGTCCTGGTCGCGTGGCTGGTCGCCGCCGTCGCCGCGATCTCGGCGACCGTGCTGTCGACCGTCCCGCTCCCGTTGCCCGGCGGCTCGGTCCGACCGGGCATCGGCTTCCTCCTCGTCGTGCTCCACGGCTGCTTCGTGCTCGCCGCGATGCTCGGGGCCCAGGGACTGATCACGGTGCTGCGTCGCTCGCGGCGCGAGCGGCACGAGATCCTGCTCGTCGGTCTCGCCGCGGTCGCGTCGATCATCCCGGTGGTCGGGCTGGGCTGGTTCGTCTGGCAGGGACCAGGCGACCTCGCCAACAGCGAGGACACCGGCATCCCGCCGTTCATGACCGACGAGGCCACGGCGGAACCCGCGGCAGGCATCCTGGTCATCCGCGGTGACACGGAGCACGGCCTCACCTACAGCGTGCGCCGCGGCGCCGGCAACACCCTGGGTGAGGACGAGATCGGCTACGCGTCCGAGCCCGACCCGGCGTTCCAGAACGACGTCCGCGCGTTGGTCTCGCGACCGACGCCCCAGGTGGTCGACGACCTCGCGGCCGCCGGCATCCGCTACCTCGTGCTCCCCGCGCCGTACGACGGTCGGGTGGCGGCGGGGTTGGACGCCACCGACGGCCTCGGCCAGGCCGGGACCGAGAGCCAGGCGACCCGCACGTGGCGGGTCGAGACCCCCGTCGACCCGCACGCCGTCGACGGCCCGCGCTCGGTGGTGCGCATCGTGCTGCTCGTGGTGCAGGGGATCGCGGTCGTGGTCGTGCTGGTGCTGAGCATGCCCACCCTGCGCGCGCGACGGCGTACCGAGGAGGACGAGGCATGAGTCCCGGGAGGCGCGTGCGCGTCGCCGAGGTCGTCCGCCGTCGTCGGACACCGCGGTTCGACGTGGTGACGGTTCTGGCGCTGGTGATCCCGTTGATCACGATCGGTGCCCTGGCCCTGGTCCGGCAGCCGCCGGTGCACGACCGCACGCACCGGCCGGCACTCACCCAGCTGACGGGCACGACGGTGGTCTGCCCCGCGCCCGACCGGTGGTCGCCCAAGGCCGGGGTCGCGTCGGCGAGCGGTGCCTCGGGCGACGTGACCGTCGACTCGGAAGGCGTGCGGAGCTCGGTCCCGGTGTCTCCCGGGACGGTCACGCCCGTGCAGGGCAGCGGAGCTGTCGTGATCCAAGGCGACGACGAGCTCGCGCAGGGGCTGCTCGGCGTCCGGTACGGGACCGCGCCCCTGACCACGCTGGCCTGCGGAGTCCCGACGTCGGCGCAGTGGTTCGCGGGTGTCGGGTCGGGCCCCGAGCACGACTCGGTGATCGAGCTGGTCAACCCCGACTCGGGTCCGGCCGACGCGGACATCACGCTCTACGGCGACCACGAGTTCACCCGGCGGAAGCTGCACGGGATCACCATCCCGGCGCACCGCACGGTCCGACTCGACCTCGGCAAGATCGCACCGAAGCGGGTCCTGCTGAGTGCCCAGGTGGCGGTCACCCGGGGCCGGCTGGCGGTGCACGTGCTCGACAGCCGCACGGACCTCGTCACGCACCGGTCGGTGCGCGAGTGGCTCCCGCCCCAGACGGAGCCGGCCCTCGAGCTCCGGATGCTCGGGTTGCCGACCGGACCGGGTCAGCGCACGCTCCAGCTCGCGAACCCCGGCGACGACGTCGCCCGGGCCGAGGTCAAGATCATCACCGGCGACACGACCTTCGCCCCGTCAGCGCTGACCACCATCACCATCCAGCCGGGCTCCACGACGAGCGTGCGGCTGACCAAGGTGCTGGCGCGGGCCCTCGACGACGGCGCCGTGGGCGTCCAGGTCACCGCCGACGCGCCGGTGGTGGCGTCTGTGCTGACCCGGCGCCCGGCGGACGCGGCCGTGACCGTGCCGAACACCGACATCCGCTCCGGGGCCGCGACCCTGCTGCCGGTCGTGCCCGCCAAGGCGCCCGCCAAGGCCGGCGGCCCGGTCACGGCGACGGCGTACGTCTCGGCCGACGCGGCCGGCGTCGTCACGGTGCAGGCGTACGACGCGTCCGGGCAGGCACTTCCGGACCAGCGGGTCGCTGTGCAGCAGGGGCACACCGCGACGATCGAGCTGCCGAAGGGCACGGCGTACGTCCTGATGGCGCCCGAGCGCACCACGATCCGCGCCTCCGTGGTCGTCGAGGGCGACGGCGCCTCGGTGATCCCGATGCAGGAGCTGCTGTCCCAGGGTCTGGTGCCTCATATCGAACCCGAGTGAGGACGTGCCGACGTGGCGGAGCCGCCCGCTTGCGGGCAAGGTCTGCTTCAGTCGTCCCGGGTGTAGCGCGGGTCGACGTCCTCGGCGTCGATACCGAGCAGCTCGGCGATCTGCTCCACGAGCACGGTCAGCACCATCGCCTCGAGGTCGGCGCGTGTCTCGCAGCGGTGCTCGATGGGGCGACGGAACACCACGAGCCGTGTCGGCTCGGGTCCGTGCCCGCGCACGAGCGACGCGAGTGGGACGGTGTCGCCCGACCAGTCGTCGGGAAGCTGCGGCGTGTCCTCGACGGCGTACTCGACCAGTCCGAGGCGGTCCTGCCAGCGCGCGTCGATGTCTCGCACCGTGTCGAGGACCAGCTCGTCGAACCGCTCGCCCCGCGTGGGCAGCTCCGGGCGACCGGGGAGTGACGGTGCGATCGCCGGCCCGCGCATGCCGCGACCGCGTCGGTCGCGGCTGCGACGCCTCGGTTTCCGGCCCTCGGCCGGAGGCGTGGCAGAGGTGGGCGCCGACGAGCTCACGCCGCCAATCTAGTCGCCCCGCGTGCCTCAACCGCGATTCGCGGGACCGCGGGTACCGTCGGCGCCGTGAGCCTCGCCCGACGTTGTTCGCGCACCGCGTGCGCCCGCCCGGCGGTCACCACGCTCACCTACGTCTACGCCGACCAGACGGCCGTGGTGGGCCCGCTCGCGACGTACGCCGAGCCGCACTCCTACGACCTGTGCGAGGTGCACGGCGAGCGCTTGTCGGCACCCCGCGGGTGGGAGGTGCTCCGCCTCGCGCCCGACCCCAGCACCCTGACGCCGTCGACCGACGACCTGCTCGCCCTGGCCGACGCCGTGCGTGAGGCCGGACGCCCGATGGTCGAGGCGACCCGGTCCCCGTCGGAGCCGATGGCGACCGGCGCCGGCCGCGAGACCGCGCGTCGCGGTCACCTGCGGGTCCTCACCTCGGAGTGAGGCGTACCGGCGCGCTGCCGGATGGTTAGGCTCGCCCCGTGGCATCCACGGACCCCGCCAACGCGCACGCCGTCTTCAAGGCGTACGACGTGCGAGGCACGGTCCCGGACCAGATCGACGAGGAGCTCGCCCGGCGTACCGGTGGAGCGTTCGTCCGCGTCTGCGACGCGTCCACGATCGTGGTCGGGCACGACATGCGGCCGAGCTCGCCGGTGCTCGCCGCCGCCTTCGCCTCGGGTGCCGCGGACGCCGGCGCGGACGTCGAGATGATCGGGCTCGCCTCGACCGACCAGCTCTACTTCGCCTCCGGTGAGCTCGACCGGCCCGGCGCCATGTTCACGGCCAGCCACAACCCGGCCCAGTACAACGGCATCAAGCTGTGCCGGGCCGGAGCCCGCCCCGTCGGCGCCGAGTCCGGGCTCCTCGAGATCCGCGACGCGATCCAGCGTCCCCCCGAACCGGTGCGGACGCCCGGGACGATCTCGCAGCGAGACGTCCTGGAGGCCTATGCCGCCCACCTCGTCTCGCTCGCGCCCGTGCGCGGCCGTCCCCTGCGCGTGGTGGTCGACGCGGGCAACGGGATGGCCGGTCACACAGCGCCGGCCGTGTTCGACCGCATCGGCGACGGCGTGGAGCTGGTCCCGATGTACTTCGAGCTCGACGGCACCTTCCCGCACCACGAGGCCAACCCGATCGAGCCCGAGAACCTCGTCGACCTGCAGAAGCGCGTGGTCGCCGAGCACGCCGATCTCGGCCTGGCCTTCGACGGCGACGCCGACCGCTGCTTCGTCGTCGACGACCTCGGCCGAGCGGTCTCACCCTCGACGCTGACCGCGCTGATCGCCTCCCGCGAGCTCGCGAGGGAGCCGGGGGCGACCGTGATCCACAACCTGATCACCAGCCGCTACGTGCCGGAGCTGGTGACCGCACTCGGCGGCACGCCGGTCCGCACCCGCGTGGGCCACTCGTTCATCAAGGCGACGATGGCCGAGACCGGCGCGATCTTCGGCGGCGAGCACAGCGGGCACTTCTACTTCCGTGAGTTCTGGCGGGCCGACTCCGGGATGCTCGCGGCGCTGCACACCCTCGCGGCGGTGGCCGAGAGCGACCGCCCGGCGTCCGACCTGCTGGGGGAGTACGAGCGGTACCGCCTCAGCGGCGAGATCAACTCCGAGGTGGCCGACCCCGGCGCGACGCGCGCTGCGGTGGAGGCGGCGTACGCCGGGACGCCGGGGGCCACCGTGGACGACCTCGACGGGCTCACGGTCACCACCGACGCGTGGTGGTTCAACGTGCGGCCCTCGAACACCGAGCCGTTGCTGCGCCTCAACGTCGAGGGCGTCGACGAGCCGACCATGACCCGCGTCCGCGACGACGTGCTCGCCCTCATCAGAAGGAACCTGGCATGAACCTCGACCCGAAGCTGATGGAGATCATCCGCTGCCCCGACGACCACGGCCTGCTCGAGCCGGTCGAGGAGGAGCTGGTCTGCCAGAGCTGTGGGCTCGCCTACCCGGTGCGTGACGACATCCCGGTCCTGCTGGTCGACGAGGCCCGACGTCCGGCCTGAGCCGCCGAAGACCTGCCATGGCGATCTGGTTCGACGAGTCCCGGCTGGACGACGAGTCCGTGCTGGCCGCCTTCGACGCGCCCCTGCGCGAGCTCGCCGAGTCGGGCGCCCGGGTACGCCGCGAGGCGGCCGAGGCGGCCGAGGGCGTCGCCGCGGCGGTGGCCACCGCCCGTGACGCCGCACGTCCTCGCGCGATCGTCGCCGCCGGTCCGGACTCGCGTCTGCTCCGGGCGGTCCTGGAGCCGTGGTGTCCGGTGCCGTTCGTGGCCTGGCCGGGTCCGGCCCTGCCGGGCTGGGCCGGTGGCCTCGACCTGGTCGTCGTGCTCGCGCCGGACGGCTCCGACCGGGCCACGGCGGGTGCCGTCGCCGAGGCCGTGCGTCGCGGCTGCCAGGTCGTGGTCGCCTCACCCGCCGGGTCACTGGTCGCCGAGCACGCCGAGGGCCGGTGGTCGACGATCGTCCCGACGGTGACCCGTGACCAGCTGGCCACGGCCGTGGTGGTGCTGGAGTACCTCGACCAGGTCGGCCTCGGCCCGCGCGCCGACCACGCCGACGTAGCGACCGCACTCGACGACGTCGCCATTGCCTGCTCGCCCCACCGCGACCTCGCGGTGAACCCCGCCAAGATGCTCGCGATCGCGCTCGCCGACACCAACCCGATCGTGTGGGGCGGCTCGAGCCTCGCCGCCAGGGCGGCGCGCCGGGTGTCGGAGACGATCCGCCGCGCGTCGGGCCGGTCGGCGATCGCCGGCGACGCCGAGCACCTGCTGCCGTTGATCGAGGCCGCCCGGCCTCGCGACGTGTTCGACGACCCCTTCGCCGGCGGAGAAGGAGAGCCGAGGCCGGTGCTGCTCGTCTTCGACGACGGCACCGACGACCCGGTGGTGCGCGAGGACCGTGGACGGCTCCAGGCGGCCGCGGCCGAGCACGGGGTCCGGGTCGAGACCCTGACGACCGACGTCGGCACCGAGGTCGCCCGCTACGCCTCGCTGGTGCTCAAGGGCCGGTACGCCGCGGAGTACCTGCGGATCGGGCTCGTCGCGGACTGACTCGTGCGTCCTCCCCGCTAGCCTGCGGTGGCATGTCCACCGAAGGCAGCACCAAGGCCGTCGTCGCGGCGCTGCTCGCGAACACCGGCATCGCCCTCACCAAGTTCCTGGCGTTCCTGCTGACCGGCGCGTCCTCGATGCTGGCCGAGGCGATCCACTCGGTCGCCGACTCCGGCAACCAGGGGCTGCTGCTCCTCGGCGGCCGTTCCGCCCGGCGGCGCCCGACCGCCGAGCACCCGTTCGGCTACGGGCGTGAGCGCTACATCTACGCGTTCATCGTCTCGATCGTGCTGTTCAGCGTGGGCGGGCTGTTCGCGCTGTACGAGGCCTACCACAAGGGTCACGAGCTCCACGTCACCCACGGCCACCCGGAGGACTCCCTGCTCGACAGCCGGTGGGCCTGGGTGCCCATCGTGGTGCTGGTCGCGGCGATCGTGATGGAGTCGCTCTCCTTCCGCACCGCGATCCGCGAGACCGCGCACGTGAAGGGCGATGCGACGTATCTGGACTTCGTACGCCGCGCCAAGGGGCCGGAGCTGCCGGTCATCCTGCTCGAGGACTTCGCCGCGCTGTGCGGGCTGGTCTTCGCCCTGCTCGGCGTGGGGCTGGCGCTGCTCACCGACAACCTCTGGTTCGACGTGATCGGGACCGGGCTGATCGGGCTGCTGCTCGTCGCGGTCGCCGTCGTCCTCGGGATCGAGACCAAGAGCCTGCTCATCGGTGAGTCGGCCACCTCGGCCGCGGAGCGCCGGATCGCCGAGGCGCTCGAGAGCGTCGAGGGCATCGAGCGCATCGTCCACCTCAAGACCATGCACCTAGGCCCCGACGAGCTCCTCGTGGCGGCCAAGATCGCAGTCCCGGCCGCCGACACCGCTGCCGAGGTGGCCGACGCCATCAACGCCGCTGAGGCGTCCATCCGCGACGTCGAGCCCATCGCGCGCGTCATCTACCTGGAACCCGAGATTTCCCCGGGGGCGTAGCTCACGGGGAAATCGAGAAGAACGAGGACCGAGTCGCTCCGCGGAACGGCTCCCGGGTGAGATCTCCGACCTCGCGTAGCTCCGGTGGAGTTCGAGGAGAACGAGGACCGAGTCCCTTTCGAGGATCGTCGGGCTCGCGGAGATCGACGGGTGCGTCCAGCCCGGCGTAGCGTGCCGATGTCCGGGACACACGGGGGTGTGGGATGACGCGGGGGAAGCGAACGGCGTGGGTCTTCGGCGTCGCCGGACTCCTGATGGTGGCCGGGGGCGTGGCCGGCGCTCAGATGCTGCGCGCCGACGCCCAGCACCCCGCCGAGAAGGGCCGGCTCACCCAGGCGCAGTACGACGACGCCGTACGCATCGCCCGCCATCAGGTCCGGCGCCTGGATCCACGGCTGACCAGTGCGAGCGCCATCGTGCGACCTGGCACGGTCACCCGGCCGAACATGACGGGCACCTGCTCGTCCGGGTCCGTGATCCTGATCCGCCT
Organism: Nocardioides sp.; assembly: GCA_035707985.1. Taxonomy (GTDB): domain Bacteria; phylum Actinomycetota; class Actinomycetes; order Propionibacteriales; family Nocardioidaceae; genus Nocardioides. The sequence goes on from DASSTL010000093.1 coordinate 58,888, forward strand.
GGCGGGCCACGACTTCCATGTCGGAACCGGTGCTCGGGCCGACGGGAAGGACGCACCGGTCACGACGGTCGAGATCACCGCCGACGCGACGTCGGGGAGGCCCTGTCTGCGAAGCGTGCTCACCGGCCCGCCGGCCTCGCCGTACCGCAACGGCGACGACCTGCTGCCGGCGCTGGCCCGTTGATGTCCCTGGCCCGAGGCGTTGGTCGGGTCTAGCCTGCTGGCATGCGCCACTTCTCCGGCCACATATGAGTCCCGGTGGTGGGTGACCGCCGCGACGGGTTCGTCCCGCACGTCCTCGCCTACCACGCCTCACGGGATCTGGTCCCTCTCTACAGTGTCTACGCGCTGCTGTTCGCCGACCACGGCGTCGACAGCGGCCGGATCTCGCTGCTCTTCATCATCTGGGCGCTGACGTCGTTCGTCTGCGAGGTGCCTTCGGGCGCCTGGGCGGACACCTTCGACCGTCGGCGCCTGCTCGTGCTGTCGGCCGGCATCTACGCCGCCGGCTTCGCCGGCTGGATGGTCTGGCAGACGTTCGCCGGGTTCGCCGTCGGCTTCATGTGCTGGGGGCTCTCGAGCGCGCTGATGTCCGGCACCTTCGAGTCGTTGGTGTACGACGAGCTGGTCGAGCGCGGCGCCCGCGGTCGGTATGCCGCGTTGATCGGCTGGGCCCAGTCGACGGCGTTGGTCGCCAACCTGGCGGCCAGCGCGGCCGCTGCCGGCCTGTTCCACCTCGGCGGCTACGCGCTGGTCGGCTGGACGTCGGTCGCCATCGCCGGCGTGCAGGGCCTGTTGGCCGCGACCCTGCCGGTGTCGTACCGCGCTCGCCACGCACCGCACGAGGAAGGGGCCGTCGCCGCCACCGAGCACGCCGCCATCCGGTACGTCGCGATGCTGAGGGCCGGTCTCTCCGAGTCCGCTCGTCACCCCGACGTCCGTCGGGTCCTGCTGCTCACCTCGGCGATGGTCGCCATGACGGCGTACGACGAGTACTTCCCGCTGGTGGCCCGCGACCACGGTGTCTCCACGACGATCGTGCCGGTGCTGGTCGCGATCACCGTCGTCGGCCAGGCCGTGGGCACCGCGCTGGTCGGCCGGACGGCGCGGTGGAGCGGGCGGTCCGTGGCCGCGGCGCTCGCCGTCGGTTCGGTCCTGATCTCCGTCGGCGCCGTGGTCACGCCGTACGCCGGATTCGTCGCGATCGCGGTCGGCTACGGCCTGTGCAACAACGCGATGCTCGTCGGCGAGACCCGCCTCCAGGACAGCATCAGCGGCCCGGCCCGGGCGACCGTCACCAGCGTGCTGGGCGTGCTGGAGGACCTCAGCGCGATCGCGCTGTTCGCGTGCTTCGCCGTCGGGTCGCGAGTGCTGGGGTTCCCCGAGCTGGTCGCGCTGCTCGCCGGTCCTGCCTTCCTCGTGGCTCTCGCCGTGGCTCGATGGCTGCCGGCCCCGCGTCACGTCCGCGAGGCGGGGGACAAGGCGGGTGACGTCGCGGATGACGGCGAGGATGACGGCGAGGGTGGCGGCGAGGGTGGCGTCGAGGATTCTGCCGTCGAGGTGTCGGAGTCCTAGCCTAATGCGTCGAGGCGCGGTCGCAGACCAGCGGCCGGCGGAGCGGGAGGCAGCAACAGATGGACTTCAAGGTGGCCGACCTGGGCCTGGCCGACTTCGGCCGGACGGAGATCACCCTCGCCGAGCACGAGATGCCCGGCTTGATGGCGATGCGCGAACGCTACGGCGACGCCAAGCCTCTCGCCGGCGCCCGGATCGCCGGCTCCCTCCACATGACCATCCAGACCGCGGTGCTCATCGAGACGCTGGTCGCCCTCGGCGCGGAGGTGCGCTGGGCGTCCTGCAACATCTTCTCCACCCAGGACCACGCGGCAGCCGCGGTCGTGGTCGGCCCGAACGGCACCGCCGACGACCCCCAGGGTGTGCCGGTGTTCGCCTGGAAGGGCGAGACGCTGGAGGAGTACTGGTGGTGCACCCAGCAGATCCTCAACTGGCCGGGCGACACCTTCGCCAACATGATCCTCGACGACGGCGGTGACGCGACCCTCCTGGTCCACCTGGGCCTCGACATGGAGAAGAACGGCGTCGCCCCCGACCCGGAGAGCGCGACCAGCCACGAGCAGCAGGTGATCTTCAACGTCCTGAAGGAGTCGCTCGCGGAGAGCAAGACCCGCTGGACCACGATCGCCGAGCACATCCGCGGCGTCACCGAGGAGACGACCACGGGCGTCCACCGGCTCTACGACATGATGAAGGAAGGCTCGCTGCTCTTCCCCGCCATCAACGTCAACGACTCGGTCACCAAGTCCAAGTTCGACAACAAGTACGGCTGCCGGCACTCCCTGATCGACGGCATCAACCGCGCCACCGACGTCCTGATCGGCGGCAAGGTCGCGGTCGTCTGCGGGTACGGCGACGTGGGCAAGGGCTGTGCCGAGAGCCTTCGCGGACAGGGCGCCCGCGTGGTCGTCACCGAGATCGACCCGATCTGCGCCCTCCAGGCCGCCATGGACGGCTACCAGGTCACCACCCTCGAGGACGTGCTCGACAGCGCGGACATCGTGATCACCGCGACCGGCAACAAGAGCGTCGTCACCGCCGAGCAGATGTCGCGGATGAAGCACCAGGCGATCCTGGGCAACATCGGTCACTTCGACAACGAGCTCGACATGGCCGGCCTCGAGTCCTACCCCGGCGTCGAGCGCACCAACGTCAAGCCGCAGGTGGACAAGTGGACCTTCCCCGACGGGAAGTCGATCATCGTGCTCTCCGAGGGCCGGCTGATGAACCTCGGCAACGCCACCGGGCACCCGAGCTTTGTGATGTCCAACTCCTTCACCAACCAGGTCCTGGCCCAGATCGAGCTGTTCACCAAGCCCGACGACTACCCGACCGGCGTCTACGTGCTGCCCAAGCACCTCGACGAGGAGGTCGCCCGGCTCCACCTCGACGCGCTCGGCGTCAAGCTGACCCAGCTCACCGACGACCAGGCGTCGTACCTCGGCGTCCCGGTCCAGGGCCCTTACAAGTCGGAGCAGTACCGGTACTGAGCCACCCTCGGTGGTTGTGGAGCGAGTTCTGCCCCTTCGGTGGTTGAGGAGCGAGCTCTGCCCGCTTTCGGTGGTTGAGGAGCGAGCTCTTCCCCCTCGGTGGTTGAGGAGCGAGCTCTGCGAGCGTCACGAAACCCCCGTGACCTGGCTGGAGCCCCAGGCGCCGTGACGGGGTCTCGTGACGCGTCGTTCGGGCCCTCGTTCCTCGGGCCCGAGCCGATGCTCCTCGACCGGCGGTGGGTTGCCGGTGGTT
>DASSTL010000094.1:0-21823 GCA_035707985.1 Nocardioides sp.
GGGCCTCGTCATGCTCGCAACCCTAGATCGAGAGCCGTGTCCGCTCACGACGCACGGCCTTGGCGAGGCTTAGCACATATTTCGGCACATGAGCCGGGTGCCAACCAGCCGCCAAACACAAAGCCCCAGGTCAAAGACCTGGGGCTCACGTGCGCGAGGGGGGAGTTGAACCCCCACGCCCTTTCGGGCACACGGACCTGAACCGTGCGCGTCTGCCTATTCCGCCACTCGCGCCAGAAGCGCGCCAAGGCTATCCCAGGCCCGAATGCTCGCCCAAACCGCCGCCGACCCGGGCGAGCGCCCGCGCGGAAGCGCGCTGGGTGCCCGGCTGCGGCGCGACCCGCCCCGGCTGCACCGAGTCGGAACGCTCCTTGCTGATGGATAGCATCGAGCGCAACCCGACCACACTCGGGCCTCGTCCCACGTGGGCGGGCAACCAGATGGAGCAGGGCAGACCACGGGGCGGAGAGGAGGTGCGGCGTGAGCGGCCTGCAGAAGTTCGAGCAACGGCTTGAGGCGCTCGTCTCCGGTGCCTTCGCCCGCGCCTTCCGCAGCGCCGTGCAGCCGGTGGAGATCGCGGCCGCGCTCCAGCGCGAGTGCGACAACAACACCCAGATCCTGTCGCGGCAGCGGCGGATGGTGCCCAATGACTTCCACGTCGAGCTCTCGCCGCAGGACATGGAGCGGCTGGCGCCGTACGACTCCGCCCTGATCAAGGAGCTGACCCTCCAGGTCCAGGAGCACGCCGAGAAGCAGAGCTACGTCTTCGCGGGGCCGGTCAGCATCAGCTTCGAGCCGGCCGACGACCTCACCATCGGCCGCTTCCGGGTGCGCAGCCAGGCTCACGCCGCGGTGATCAGCAACGCCACCAACACCCAGGTACGCCGAGCCCGCGCGTTCCTCGAGGTCAACGGCGTCCGTCACCCGCTGCAGTCACCGGGCCTGGTGGTCGGGCGCGGCACCGAGGCCGACCTGCGGATCAACGACCCCGGCGTCAGCCGGCGGCACGTGGAGTTCACCGTCAACGACGCCGTCACCGGCGACATCCGCATCTCCGTGCAGGATCTCGGCTCGACCAACGGCATGCTCGTGGACGGCCACCGGATCACCAGCACCGGCCTCCAGGACGGCTCGGAGGTCAAGATCGGGCGGACGGTCCTGACAGTGCGCGTCGAGGAGGACGCCGATGTCTGAGCTGACGCTGTTCCTGATCAAGATCTCCTACCTGGCGATCCTGTGGATCTTCGTGCTGTCCGCGATCTCGGTCGTCCGCTCCGACATGTTCGGCGCACGCATCCCGGCGTCCGCGCGCGAGGCCGCCGCACCGAAGACTCGGCGCCCGCCCAAGCAGAAGGCGCGGAAGGGCTCGCCGACCCACGTCCTCGTCGTCGACGGCGCCAACAAGGGCGAGCGCGCCGACCTCTCGCAGGCACCGATCCTGATCGGCCGCGGGTCGGATGCCGCCATCCGGCTCGACGACGACTACGTGTCGACCCGGCACGCCCGGATCGCCTCGAGCGGCGACCAGTGGTTCGTCGAGGACCTCGGCTCCACCAACGGCACCTACATCGGCAGCGCCCGGATCACCCAGCCCACCACGCTCACGCTCGGCACGCAGGTCCGCATCGGCAAGACCCTCCTGGAGCTGCGCAAGTGACGTTCCGGCTGCAGTACGCCGCGATCTCCGACGTCGGCCGCGTACGCAAGGACAACCAGGACTCCGGCTATGCCGGACCCTGGTTGCTCACCGTCTGCGACGGCGTGGGCGGCGCCGCGCGCGGCGACCTCGCCTCCAGCACCGCGATCAACCAGCTCCGCAAGCTCGACGCACCGCCCGACGACGACCACGACGACAGCCACCGGCTCGAGCTCGTCGCCGGCGCCCTCCATCGCGCGTCCGACAAGATCGGCGACCTGGTCGACGAGGAGCCGTCGCTCAGCGGCACCAGCACGACCGCGACGGTGGCGCTGTTCGACGGCGAGAGCCTCGCGATGGGCCACGTCGGCGACAGCCGCGCCTACCTCTACCGCGACGGCAAGATCAGCCAGCTCACCAGCGACCACACGTTCGTGCAGAGCCTGATCGACGACGGCCGCATCACCGAGGAGGACGCGCGTACCCACCCGCACCGCAACCTGATCCTCAAGGCACTGGACGGCGTCCACGACGTCGACCCCGACCTGTTCACGGTGACTCTCGCCGAGTCCGACCGCATCCTGCTCTGCAGCGACGGCGCCTCGGGCGCCCTCGACAACCGCCGTCTGGCCGACATCCTGTCGACCGGGTCGCCGGACTTCGCCGCGGTCGAGCTGGTGCGCGCGAGCCTCGAGGCGGGCAGCACCGACAACGTCACCTGCATCGTCGCCGACGTCCTCCCGGCAACGCCCGACGACGGAGAGCCGCCGGCTCCGATGGTGGTCGGCTCGGCCGCCGAGCTGAAGCGCAAGACGCGGCCGGGCACGTCGTTCTTCCGGGGTCACCGGGCGGGCGACACCGGCGAGATCGAGCCCATCACGGCCGAGATCGTCGACGACCTGCCACCGGGCATCGACTTCGCGATCGACCCGGACCCCGAGCTCGCCCGCTACGCCCCTCGCGAGCCCCGCAGCCACACCTGGGTACGCCGCGCCCTGTTCATGTTCGGGCTCGTCGGCGTCCTCTGGATGATCGGTGCCACCGCCTGGACCTGGACCCAGCACCAGTACTACGTCGGCGAGCAGGACGGCGTCGTGACGATCTTCCGCGGCGTCCAGGCCGACCTCCCGGGCATCGACCTCTCCCACCCCTACGAGACGACCAACGTCCGCGTCGACGAGCTCGACGAGTTCTCCGCGCGCTCGGTGAACGGCGGCATCGGAGCCGGCAGCCTCGACGAGGCCGAGCGCACGGTGCGACGGCTGGCCGCCAACCGCATCCCGGCGAGCAGCGAGGGTGGTGGCTGACATGGCACAGCAGTCGGGTGCCCTCATGCAGTTCGTCCACCGCCGCCGGCGTGGGGCAGAGCTCTTCCTCCTGATCCTCGCGCTGATCGTGGGCGTCGGCGCGTACGCCGCGGTGGGCCTCGGCGTGAAGGAGAAGGTGCCGCCCGACATCGTGTCGTACGGCGGCTGGCTGGCCGCGCTGATCATCGCGGCGCACATCACGGTCCGCCTCGTCGCGCCGTACGCCGACCCCGTCCTGCTGCCGATCGTGGCCGCGCTCAACGGCATCGGCCTCGCCGAGATCCACCGGCTCGACCTGGCCACCGACCACCACTACGCCCGCCAGCAGCTGACCTGGATGACCCTCGGCGTCGCGCTCTTCGTCGTCACGTTGGTGTTCCTGCGCGACCACCGGGTCCTCCAGCGGTTCACCTACACCAGCGGTCTCCTCGCGATCCTGCTGCTCCTGCTGCCGATGGCGCCGGGCATCGGCAAGACCGTGAACGGCGCGCGCATCTGGATCCACATCGGGACGATGAGCTTCCAGCCCGGCGAGGTCGCCAAGGTCCTGCTCGTCGTCACGTTCGCCGGCTACCTCGTGCTCCACCGCGACGCGCTCGCCCTGGCCGGCCGGCGGGTCGCGATGGTCGACCTCCCACGCGGCCGAGACCTCGGGCCGATCCTCGCGATGTGGGTGGTCAGCCTCGGCATCCTGGTCTTCCAGCACGACCTCGGCTCCAGCCTACTGTTCTTCGGCCTGTTCCTGATCATGCTGTACGTCGCCACCGAGCGCCCGGGCTGGCTCGTCGTCGGCGTCACGATGTTCGCGGTCGGGTCCTACCTGGTCTACGTGTTCGTCGCCCACGTCCGCGAGCGGTTCCTGCTCTGGTCGGACGTGTGGGCCCACTATGGCCAGAACACCGACGACAAGGGCCGGCAGACGGTCGAGACGATGTTCGGGATGGCGTACGGCGGCCTGATCGGGCGTGGGCTCGGCCAGGGCTCACCGTGGCGCATCCCCTTCGCCCAGAGCGACTTCATCTTCGGCGCCATCGGCGAGGAGCTCGGCCTGACCGGCTCCCTCGCGGTGATCCTGCTCTACGGCCTGATCGTCGAGCGCGCGCTGCGCGCCGCGCTGATCAGCCGCGACGACATCGGCAAGCTCCTCGCCACCGGTCTCGGCGGCGCGATCGCGCTCCAGGTGTTCGTCGTCATCGGTGGTGTCACCCACCTCATCCCGCTGACCGGACTGACCACGCCGTTCCTGTCCTACGGCGGATCGTCGCTCGTCGCCAACTGGGTGATCGTGGCGATCCTGTTGCGCATCTCCGATGCGGCGCGACGCCCGCCACCCGACCTCTCGCTGCCGGACGACGCGGACATGGAGACCACCCAGGTGGTGAGGATGCAATGAGGCGCTCGACGTGAACAAGCCCATCCGCACCGTGTCGATCTTCTGCCTGCTGCTGTTCTTGGCGCTGGCGGTCAATGCGACGTACCTGCAGTACTACCACGCCGACGCGCTCAACGACCGGGCCGACAACGGCCGGGTGGCGACCGCGACGTTCTCGCGCGAGCGTGGGGCGATCCTGGCCGGCCCCAACGGCCGCACGATCATCGCCGAGAGCGTGGAGACGAACGACCAGTACAAGTACCAGCGGCGCTACCTCAAGCCGTTCATGTACGCCCCGATCACCGGGTGGTACACGTTCGGCAACGAGACCGGGCTCGAGCGCGCGCAGAACTCCTTCCTCTCCGGCGAGGACGACTCTCTTTTCGTCAACCGCCTGGTCGACCTGGTCAACGGCAACTCCACCAAGGGCGGCAACGTGCTGCTCACGATCAACCCCGCGGCGCAGCAGGCGGCGTTCGACGGGCTGCGCAACCTCGGGCCGGACGTGCAGGGAGCGGTGGTGGCGATCGAGCCGTCCACCGGGAAGATCCTGGCGATGGCGTCGGTGCCGAGCTACGACCCCAACAAGCTCGCCGACCACGACTTCAAGAGGGCCACCGCGTATGCCAACCGGCTGGCGAGGGACAAGTCGCAGCCGCTGTTGAACCGCGCCGTCCAGACCACGCTCCCGCCCGGGTCGACGTTCAAGATCCTCACAGCGGCGGCGGGCGTGCAGTTCGACGGTCTCACCGCGAGCTCGCTGGTGCCGGCCGGGCCGGCGTACACCCTGCCTCAGTCGCACAGCGTGGTGCACAACGAGGTCTCCGGGTGCGCGAACAAGATCACCCTGACCGTGGCGCTGATGTACTCCTGCAACACCGCCTTCGCTCCGCTCGCGGTGAAGGTCGGCGCCGACGACATGCACAGCATGGCCGAGGGATTCGGCTTCAACCAGCGCTACCTGGACTCCGACCAGTACCCCAACCAGGCGATCTCGAAGTACCCCGCCGACCTCGACGAGGCCGGCACCGCACTGTCGGGCTTCGGGCAGGGGTCGGTCACCGCGTCGCCGCTCCAGATGGCGATGGTCACGGCAGGGATCGCCAACCACGGTGTCGTGATGAAGCCCTACCTGTGGGACACCCGGCAGTCGCCGAACAGCCTCGAGACGGTCGACCAGCGCTCACCGTCCCAGCTCGCCCAGGCGACGTCCTCCACGACGGCCGGCCAGGTCACCAAGATGATGATCGCGACGGTCCAGCAGGGCACTGCGACCCCGGCCGCGATCCCGGGCGTCCAGGTGGCCGGCAAGACCGGCACCGCGCAGAGCGGCCTGACGCAGCCCAACGGCGACGAGGTGCCGCCGTACGCGTGGTTCGTCGGCTTCGCACCGGCCAACGCCCCGAAGGTCGCGGTCGCGGTGATGATCCAGCACGTCAACAGGTCGACCGACGAGATCCACGGCGGCACCCTGGGCGGACCGATCGCCAAGGCGGTCATGGAGGCGGTGCTGAACTCCCGTGGCTGACCAGACATTCCAGGACGTGCGCGTCCGATCCCATCACCCCCGCCAGGCACCAGGCCACGAGCACGGGAAGGCCCTCCAGTGAGTCCCGACACGACATCCGACGAGCCGCTGATCGGCGGCCGCTACCAGCTCGGGGAGCTGCTCGGCCGCGGCGGCATGGCCGAGGTGCGCAAAGGCATCGACACCCGCCTCGGCCGCACGGTGGCGATCAAGCGGCTGCGCACCGACCTGGCGAGCGACGTCACGTTCCAGGCCCGCTTCCGACGCGAGGCCCAGAGTGCAGCATCGCTCAACCACCCGGCGATCGTCGCCGTCTACGACACCGGTGAGGTGCCGGCCAGCGACGGGTCGAACGTGTCCCAGCCCTACATCGTGATGGAGTACGTCGCCGGCCGCACCTTGCGCGACATCCTCCGCGAAGGCCGCAAGATCCTGCCCGAGCGCGCGCTGGAGATCGCCAGCGGCGTGCTGTCCGCGCTCGACTACAGCCACCGCGCGGGGATCATCCACCGCGACATCAAGCCAGGCAACGTGATGCTGACGCCGTCCGGGGACGTCAAGGTGATGGACTTCGGCATCGCCCGGGCGATGTCCGACGCCTCGAGCACGATGACCCAGACCGCCGCGGTGGTCGGGACGGCCCAGTACCTCTCGCCGGAGCAGGCGCGCGGTGAGCCCGTGGACTCGCGCTCGGACGTCTACTCGGCCGGCTGCCTCCTCTACGAGCTGCTCACCGGGCGGCCGCCGTTCGTCGGCGACTCCCCGGTGGCCGTGGCGTACCAGCACGTCCGCGAGCCGGCCGCGCCGCCGTCCGACCACGACACCGACCTCCCGCCCGAGGTCGACGCGATCGTGATGAAGTCGCTGGCCAAGCGCGTCGAGGACCGCTACCAGTCTGCCGCCGCCATGCGCAACGACATCGAGCGCTACCTCGCCGGACACCCGGTGCACGTCACCCCGCCGCCCCCGCCGGTCGAGCCGCCGACGACGGTGACGAACCCGACCACGGTCGTCACCCCCGTCCCGCCGCCGGTCGAGCCCGAGGAGGAGGACGAGGGCCGAGGCACACGTCCGGGGTTGCTGGTGTTCCTGGCGATCCTGCTGGTGATCGTGCTCGGGCTGGCGGCGTACCTGCTGCCGAAGATGTTCGCGAGTCCGACCGACCAGGTGCAGGTGCCGCGGCTGGCCGGACTCACCGCCGACCAGGCCCGGGCCAAGCTCGCCGACGCCGGCCTGGTCGCCGGCAAGCCGGACTACGCGTTCAACAACAACGTGGCGGCCAACCGCGTCATCAGCCAGGACCCGCCCGCCGACGACTTCGTCGACAAGGGTTCCACGGTGACGTTCGTCCTCTCGCGTGGGACGCATCCGACGAAGGTCCCCTACGTGATCGGCGAGACCAGGAAACAGGCCAAGGCCGACCTCGAGAACGCCCACCTCAACCCGGTCTTCCAGCTGGTCGAGTCCGACCAGCCGAAGGGCACCGTCGTGGAGACCGACCCCTCGCCCGGCGAGCAGGTCCCGCGTGACACCGACGTGACCGTGTCGATCTCACGCGGACCGAAGCTGGTGCCGAACGTCGTCGGACTGACGCAGGAGCAGGCGGAGCAGCGGCTGAAGGACGCCGGCTTCAACCCGCAGGTGCGCCCCGACACGACGTCGACCGAGCCCAAGGGCACCGTGACGGGGCAGACCCCGGACGCCGGTCAGCCGCTGCAGCAGGGCGCCACCGTCTACATCACGGTCTCGCAGTACGAGCCGACGACGCCACCCACGTCCTCACCGACGTCGGAGCCGACGTCACCGCCAACCTCCCTGCCGACCTCGCCCGCGACCTGACGTCCTGACCGGCGTCGACGGCGGCGGCGCACAGCGACTCCTCAACCACCAGCCCCGGCGCACAGCGACCGCCTCATCACCGGGTGGTGGCGACTAGCCGGAGCCGGCGGGGAGCGCCTTGGCGTACTGCAGGTCGGTCAGACCGTCGTACGCAGGAGCCTTGATCTCGTCCTCCACGGTCTCCTCCCACCCGATGTTGATGTCGGGGTTCTCGGAGTCCTCGCGGTAGACCTGCAGGAAGGGGTCGTTCTCGATCGAGGCGGTCAACGCGGTGACGTCGCCGACCGCCGAGATCCGGTACGGCTGACCGTAGGGAACGCCCTGGAGCTGCACGGAGTTGCCGATGCAGCGGATCCCGGTCGTGCTCACCACGCGCTGGCCCTGGATCGTGACCGCGAGGGCGCCTGCCTTCCACATCGCGTTGACCACGGCCTGGATGTCCTGCTGGTGCACCACCAGGAGGTTGGGGTTGTCGACGGTGTCAGGCGTCTCCTGACCGGTGCTCTGCGGGGCGTCGGACAAGGTGACCGTGACACCGGGCCCCGAGACCGGGGTGAGCCCTGCCGGACCCTTCATCAGCTCCGCCTTGCGGTTGAGCTTGCGCACCAGCCGGTTGTCGACCGCCGCGCTCAGGTCGTTCACCTGCTGCTGCAGGTCGGAGACCCGCTGCTTCAGCGCGTCGGCGCGGGTCGCGTCGTACCGCACCATCGACGCCAGGTCGGTGAACCGACCCGGGCGCAGGTCGGTCCCCTCGCTGCTGTGGGCGCTGACGACGAAGAGCGCGCCACTCAACAGACCGACGAGAGGGGTCCCCACACGCCACACGCTGAGGCGGCGATGGGGTCGCTCCGACATGCCGACTAAGGTAGCCCGCGACCTTGAGGTGACGCCGACCGCACCGCGCCGGCGTCGAAGCGTGAAGGAGGCCTGCGTGGCCAGGTTGAAGGCCAAGCAGTCGCAGTTCGTCGACCCGGACCGCGGGCCGCTGCTCAGCGCTCGCTTCCTCGTCGCGATCGTGCTGATGGTGATCGGCATCGCGTGGATCGTCTTCTACTACGTCGGCGTCCGCCCCGACCCCAACGCGATCCCGGCGGAGAAGCCGAGCGGGCCGTCGTTCATGGGCGACATGGAGAAGTGGAACTACGTCGTCGGGTTCGGCCTGTTCTTCCTCGGCCTCCTCGTCGCCGCCCACCCGTCGACCCCCCTCGGCCGCGGCCGCGGAGTCGTGGTCGGGATGCTCGGCTGCTTCCTGCTCGGCCTGCTGTGGATCTGCACGTTCTACGTGATCTCCGGCGACACCATCTCCAAGGTCGCCGTCTTCAACGACCTCGACCAGTGGAACCTGGTCGTCGGCATCGCCTTCATGGCCGTCGGGTTCTCGTACGCGACGCGATGGGAGTGAGGCGCGCCCACGGCGCGAGCTTGCCCGCGCCGTACAAGCGGTGAAACCTCCGCGCTGTGCTCGGCTCGGACCGAGCCTGCGAGGGACGAGCGACGCAGCGTGGTCACCGCTCCTGTGACGCGGAGGATCGACCCACGTCAGCGGCTGCGATTTGTCCCCAGCTGTGAACAGACGTGTGGATAACTACACCGTTGTAGTTCTCCCCAGGTTGCTCCACACCTGAGGACAACGGGTCAGGTGAGCGCGGCCGTCCGCAGCGCGAAGGTCAGGGCCACCAGGATCGCGACGCCCCCGAACCCGGCGGCCTGCCACGTCGTGCGCCCCTGGCGAGGGGCGTAGGCGAGGATCACGGCCAGGACGCCGCCGCCGATGAACCCGCCGACATGGGCCTGCCACGAGATGTTGGCGCCGAAGAAGGTGAGGGCTGCGTTGATGGCGATCCAGATCCAGAGCTGACTGACGTCGGCGCGGACCTTGTGCGCCAGCACGAGGAGCGCGGCCATCAACCCGAAGATCGCCCCGGACGCGCCCAGGCTGGGCGTGCCGGCGTCCGACAGCAGGTAGACCGCCGCCGAGCCGACGAGCCCGGAGAGCAGGTACAGCCCGACGTAGCGGAGTCGTCCGAGCGCCATCTCGAGCTGGGGCCCCAGGATCCAGAGCGCGAGCATGTTGAACCCGATGTGCAGCACCTCGACGTGGGTGAACATCGAGGTCAGCGGCTCCCACCAGTCGCCGGCGGCGAGCCCGTAGAAGTGCCCGTCGGGCGCGGTGCGGCACAGTGCCTCGCTCGTCGCGCCAGGGTAGTACCGGCCGGGGTGGTCCTCCGACGCACACAGACCGCGCGGGATCAGGGCCAGTCGGAAGACCCACGGGCTGTTGCCGGCTCCGGTGACCATGATCAGCACCCAGACGGCGGCGTTGATGCCGATCAGGATCTTGGAGACCAGGCCGACGTTGCCGGGCCGGAGGCCGCCGTACGCCGTCCGCGCCTGGCGGGTGTCCTTGTGGCCCTCGGCCACGCAGTCGGGACACTGGAACCCCACCGACGCGTCACGCATGCAGTCCGGGCAGATCGGCTTGTTGCACCGCTGACAGCGGATGTAGGTCTCCCGGCCGGGGTGGCGGTAGCACGTGGGAACGCCGGCAGGATCCCCCGCCGGCGTCACCGGGCCACCGGGCCCCTGCGGCGTGCTCAGCCCGAGACCTCGACGGACTCGATCACCACGGGGTCGACGGGGCGGTCACCCGGACCGGTCGCCGTGGTGGCGATCGCGTCGACCACGTCGCGCGAGGCCTGGTCGGCGACCTCGCCGAAGATCGTGTGCTTGAAGTTCAGCCACGTGGTCGGAGCCACGGTGATGAAGAACTGCGAGCCGTTGGTGCCCGGCCCGGCGTTCGCCATCGCCAGCAGGTAGGGCTTGTCGAAGGTCAGCTCGGGGTGGGGCTCGTCCTTGAACGTGTAGCCCGGGCCGCCGTTCCCCTGTCCGAGTGGGCAGCCGCCCTGGATCATGAAGCCGTCGATCACCCGGTGGAAGACCAGGCCGTCGTAGAACCGTTCGCCGCTCCGACCCGCGTCGTCCCGGTACTCCTTGGTCCCCTCTGCCAGGCCGACGAAGTTGGCGACCGTCTCGGGCGCGTGGTTCGGGAACAGGTTGAGGGTGATGTCGCCCCGGTTGGTCTTCAGGACGGCCTGCTGGTCAGCCATGTCTGCCTCTCGCGTGTGCGTGCATGTGGGCCGATCCTCCCACGGAGGGCAACCGCGTCCGTGGTGGAGACCGGCTTGGTGGGTACGGAGGGGATCGTGGTGGGATAGGGACACGAGACGAAGGGAAGGGTCCCCATGGGAATCCGCCGGAACAAGACGATCCTGGAGCAGGCCGCCGACTACGTCGAGGAGGCCTTGGACAACGCCGTCGAGAAGGCGGGCCCGATCCTGGCCGATGCGAAGGACAAGGCCGGGGTCGCCCTCGCGGACGTCCGCGAGCAGGCCGGGCCGGCGATCTCCGGCGCCAAGGACAAGGCGGTCGCCAAGGCCGGGCCGTCGCTGGCCGAGGCCCGGGAGAAGGCCGCTCCGCTGCTCGCCCAGGGCGCCGCACTCGCGGCCGCGAAGGCGTCGCAGGCGGCCGACCTCGCTGCCGACAAGGCCGCGAAGGGCAAGGACCTGGCTGCGGCCAAGGCCGCGGACGTCGGCGGTGAGCCGAAGAAGAAGCACCGGCTGCGGAAGTTCCTCCTGCTGACCGGGATCGCGGCGGCGATCGCCTTCGTGGTCAAGAAGATGCGCTCGGGCGACCAGGAGAACTGGCAGTCGTCCTACACGCCTCCCCCGCCGCCGCGCGCGGCGGGCACGGACACCCCGATCGCGGACGCAGCCGCCGCGGCGTCGAGCGAGGGTGCCGACCAGGCAGCGGACGACGAGGGTGGCGCCGGCCCCGACGAGGCGATCGCGGACGCGACCGACGAGACGCACGAGGTGACGACTCCCGACGACCCGGCCGAGGTCGTCGAGCTCCAGCCCTCCGAGGAGACGGCCGCGAACAAGTCCCCCAAGGGCTGACCCGGACTACCCGACCTCCGACGTACGCCGTCTCGCGCGGCGGCGGGCGAGTTCCTGCGGCTGGTGCTCGGCGATCCACGCATCGATCCGCTCCCACCAGCCGAAGAGCCAGTCGATCCGGGCGTCGCGGCCGGCGGGGATCTCGTCGCGCGCCACCTGCCACCACCGCATCACGATCACCTTGTCCATCGGCAGCTCCCGCCAGACGTCGCCGACGGTGAGCATGTGGTCGAGGCCGGTGTGCGCGACCAGGACGACGTCCGCCTCGGGCGCCGCGTCCAGGGCGGCGAGCAGACCACCCGGTCGCGGTGCCAGCACGTGGGTCATCCGCTCCGCCCGACGCGCCATCCGCTCGAGCCCGAGCCGGCGCAGGCGGTCGATGCCGCGCCGACGCCGGTCAGGGGTGAAGTTGCCTCCCTCGGGGAAGATCACGAACGCGTCGTTCTCGTCGAGCCCGCGCGCGAGGTCGGCGATCTGCTCCTCGAAGTTCTGCCCGCCCTTGCTCGGCGAGACGAAGCGGGCGGGGATGCGGTTCATCAGGACGTCGACGACCGGGTCCCAGGCGAGCGTGTCCTTGAGGACGACACGGGGCTCACGCGCGTACCAGTGCATCAGCGCGTGGAGCAGCGTGAACGAGTCCCCCGGCCCGGCGTGACGGCACGCCACGATGAGCGGCTTCCCGGGATGGGCGTCCGGCGCCGGACCCTCGGTGTCGATCCGCAGCGCGAGCACACGCCGGGCCTCGGAGAACACGACGTGCAGCAGACCCTGCACGAGGTCGTAGTGCACGCCCTCCCAGTACGGCGTCCGGATGCGGCGGCCGAACCCCGAGGCGAGCCACCACCCGAGGAGCACCACGAGCATCACGCTCTCGGCGGTCATCCAGACCACCGTCAGCCACAGGATCCGCAGCAGCCGCCAGCGTCCAGGGAGGATCGGGACCAGCGCCGCGACGACGATCAGCCACAGCGGCAGCAGCACCCAGAGCGCGATCGCCAGCAGGATCACCGCCGGCGCCACCACCAGCCTGCGGACCAGCCAGAGCCCGACGGAGGTCACGGCAGGCTCGCCAGGTAGTCCCGAGAGGCCTCGTAGCTGGCGTCGATCCGGTTGCGCACCTTGGAGAAGTCACGGTGGGCGAGCAACGAGTCGTCGCGGGGCGAGGTGCCGCGGGCGGGCAGCACGTGCACCTCGACGTCGTCGGGAGCCTCGGCGAGCTCTCGGGCGAAGCGGTGCCGGCGGGCGATCTCGAACGACACCCGGGCCACCTCCCACGGCCGCTTCGGGGGCTTGAGGGGCCGGTCGATCCGGCCGACCTGGAGCACGAACACCCGCTCGGCTCCCAAGGCGATCGCGCGGCCGAGCGGGATGGAGTTCACGATGCCGCCGTCGAGAAAGTGCTCGTCTCCGACACGTGCCGGCGGCAGCAGGCCGGGCACGGCGGCGCTGGCCATGATCGCCTCGACCAGCGGACCGGAGGTGAACCAGTGCTCCGCCGCTCGCTCGATGCTGGCGGCGCAGACCTGGAACCGCACCGGGAGGTCCTCGAACGTCGTGTCCCCGAACTCGGCGACCAGGCGCTTCTGCATGAAGTCGGAGGAGTACAGGTGCGTCCCGCTCGACACGGCCCGGCGTACGGTCCGCAGCGGTCGGTCAGAGATCGCGCGCGCCGTGCTCGCGTCCTGCCAGAGCTCGGTCAGCCGCTCGATCACCGCCGGCGACGGGTCGCGCGCCACCATGGCGCCGTTCAGCGCCCCCACACTCGTGCCGAGCACCAGGTCGGGCTTCACCCCGACCTCGAACAGCGCCCGCAGCATTCCCACCTCGGCGGCGCCCAGCACCCCTCCGCCCCCGAGCACGAACGCCGTCGTCATGACCCCATTGTCGGGTAGTCCCTGACAATCCAGCCCTTCCGGGAGGCGGCCGGGGCCGTTTTGTCAGGTACTTTCGGAGTTCAGCCGGTCGTCGCGAGCTCGGGGTGCTCCGCGCGGATCCTCCGGGTCACCACGCGCTCGACGTAGAAGATCACCAGCGGGATCAGTCCGGCCAACAGGACCAGGATCGCGAACGGGACGGACCACCGGGTGTGGCGCCACAGCAGGAACGAGACCACGACGTAGACGATGAAGACCCAGCCGTGGACGGCCCAGAGGATGCTCCAGTCCTCACCCCACCGCTGGAGGCCGCTCCCGTCGGTGGCGAGGTAGCGCGCCGGCGCGATGACCAGCGAGCAGAAGGCGAGCAGGACGCCGACGATCATCGCCAGCACGCGGTACGCCGGGAACAGCTTCGACACGACCCGAACCTACCGGGGGCGGGGTGACCGCTTGCGCCCGAGGATCTCCTCCTGCACCCACCGCCACCACATGAAGACCGCGAAGCCGCCGAACACCCACCACTGGAGCGCGTAGAGCAGGTTCCGCAGACCGCTCGAGGCGTCCGCGCCCGGCAGGTGCGCCGGTGTGACGGCCGCGAGACCGGCCATGCCGGTCGACCGCGGGTCCCCCGACGGCAGGCCGCGGTCCGTGGCGACGACGTACCCGCCGTAGAGGTCGTACGCCGCGCGCGGGAGCAGGTCGGTCGTGCTCAGCTCGGGGATCACGTCGTCGCCCGGGTCGTCGTCGGGTGCGCCCGTGTCCTCCGACGGCTGAAGCAGCCCCACCAGCGCGGCGGCACCCGTCGGCGCGTCCGGTGCGTCGGAGGGACTGGGGGCCCAGCCGCGGACGACCGGGATCGCTGATCCGGTGCCGGTCACGACCGGCGTCACTGCCCAGACGCCGGTCCGACCGTCGCGTGGGCGGTCCGCGACGTACACGGTGTGCTCGGGGTCCCAGCGCCCCTCGACGACGACCGGACGGCCGACGCCCGATGCGGGGAACGCCGCGTCCGGGCCCAGGACGCCGTCGAGCGGGACCGGGTCCTCGCGGGTGACGGCCGCGGCGCTGTCGCTGCGGTGGTCGTGCCAGACGCCGAGCTGCCAGCGGCCGAGGAGCGCGCAGGCCACCACCGCTACGAGCACGACCCCGTGCCCGGCCCAGTAGCGCGGGGCGAGGACGCGTCTCGCCGTCAGGGCGGGGGCGTCCGGCGGCACCCGGCCAGGCTACGGCTCGGCGAACGCCGGCCCCGATCGAGGTCGTCCCGGATACTGGTCAGACCACTTGACCACCGGTCCGCCTCTTTCTAGCGTCGGTCGACATGCCGCTCCAGCCCGTGTCGCGCCGGTCGGTCCCCGACGCGGTCTTCGACCAGGTCCTCGACGAGGTCGTCTCGGGAGCCCTCGGCCCGGGCGAGCCGCTGCCGAGCGAGCGCCGCCTCGCCGAGGTGCTGGGGGTCTCGCGCCCGGCCGTCCGCGAGGCGCTGCAACGGATGACGCAGACGCGGCTGCTCGACGTCCGGCACGGCGGTACGACGACCGTCCGCGACTTCCGGAAGTACGCGGGCCTCGACCTGCTCCCGTCGCTCCTCGTCCGCGGCGGCTCCGTCGACACCACCGTCGTCCGCAGCGTGGTGGAGGCCCGACTGCTGATCGGACCCGGCGTGGCCGCGCTGGCCGCGCAGCGACGCGACGACGCGACCGTGGCCGACCTGAGCGCGACCGTGTCGGCGTACGCCGCCAGCGCCGACCCGGTCGAGCGCCAGCGTCACACGCTCGCGTACTGGGACCTGGTCGTCGACGCGGCCGACTCGCTCACGTTCCGGCTGATGTTCAACAGCCTGCGGGCGGCGTACGAGCCGGCGCTCCCCGTGCTCGCGCCGGTCCTCGACGCCGGGGAGAGCGCGCGCCCCTACCGCGTGCTCACCACGGCCATCGACGGCGGCGACCCCGACACCGCCCGCGCCGCCGCCGAGCGCGTCCTCCGGCCCAGCACCGACACCCTCCTGGCAGCGCTGCACGACCTCGACACCCTCACGTCTCGGGAGGAACGATGACCGACCCCACGACCGACATCGACGCACTCGCCCGGCAGCGTCTCGCCGCCGACGAGGAGCGGATCACGGGGAACCGCCGCCGCAGCCTGACGATGGGCCAGGTCTGGCGGGAGTTCTGGCGCCATCCGTCGCCGTGGATGATCTCGGCGTTCCTGGTCGGCTCGGTCGTCGCTCGCGTCCTGGTCGGGGCGGGCTCGTGGTGGGAGGTGCTGATCCCAGCCGGGCTGGTTGCGGCGTTCCCCGCGATCGAGTGGGTGATCCACGTCGGGATCCTGCACTGGCGCCCGCGGCGCCTCGGTCCGGTCGAGCTCGACTCGCTGCTGGCCCGCAAGCACCGCGAGCACCACGCCGACCCCCGCGACCTGCCGCTGGTCTTCATCCCCTGGCAGGCGCTGACGTGGCTGCTGCCGGCGTACGTCGTCGTGGTGCTGCTCGCCGTGCCGGGCACCACCTCCGCCTGGACGCTGCTGGTCTCGATCTACGGCCTCAAGGCCGGCTACGAGTGGACGCACTACCTGATCCACTCCGACTATCGGCCGCGCGGCCGCGCCTACCGCGCGGTGTGGCGCAACCACCGGCTGCACCACTACAAGAACGAGCACTACTGGTTCACCGTCACCACGTCGGGCACCGCCGACCGGCTCTTCGGCACCTACCCCGACCCGGAGACCGTGCCCACCTCGGGGACGGCCCGGAGCCTGCACGGGCGCTAGCAGAGGAGGCTCAGCGCACCGGCGCTCCCGGCAACGGCGTGCCCCGCACCCCGGCGTTCGCGTGGAGGCGCTGGAGCAGCTGGTCGAGCTGGGCGACCTCGTCGTTCTTCAGCCCCCGGCGCAACCGCTTGTCGAACTCCTGGGCCGCGCCGGCCATCGCCACGAACAACCGCTCGCCCTCGCCGGTGAGCCGCACCACCTGGGTACGCCGGTCGCCGGGCTCCCGCGTGCGTACGACGAGGCCGCGCTCCTCCATCCCGCTCAGGTGATGCGTCAGCGTCGCGCCCCGGATCCCGATGTGGTCGGCGATCTGCTGCTGGCTCGCGGCAGCACCGCTCTTCAGGGCCAGCAGGACCATCCACATCGGGCGTGACCCCCCGGCCGCGGCCAGGGCGTCGTCGAAGGCGCGGCTCACGTCTCGTGCCACGTCGGCGAGGCGGAGGCCGATCGGCATCCCTGTCGGTCTGGGCATGCGCTCACTCTAGCACGTTCATTCGTAGTCTAAACATTTGACATCTATCACTTAGAGGTCTAATGATTCCCCAAGAACTCGGACACAGGAGGAACCATGAACGCCCAGACCGCGGCCCCCACCCCGTTCGCCGGACGCTGGCGGGCCCTCGGCGTGATCGCGGTGGCCCAGCTGCTCACCGCCCTCGACGCCACGATCGTCAACATCGCCCTGCCGAGCGCCCAGCACGACCTCGGGTTCGGCGACGGTCAGCGCCAGTGGGTGATCACGGCGTACACGCTGACCTTCGCCGGGCTCCTGCTGATCGGCGGCCGGATCGCCGACCGCCTGGGCCGGCGTACCGCCCTGCTCGGGGCGCTCGGCGGCTTCGCGCTCGCATCCGCGGTCGCCGGCATCGCCCCGACCTTCGAGGTCCTCGTGGCCGGGCGCGCCCTGCAGGGCGCCTTCGCCGCCGTCCTCGCGCCGACGGCGCTGTCGTCCATCGCGGTGATGTTCACCGACCAGGCCGAGCGCGGCCGGGCGTTCGCGGTGTACGGCGCCGTGGCCAGCAGCGGCGCGATCGTCGGCCTCATGGTCGGTGGCGCGCTGACCGACCTGGTCAGCTGGCGCTGGTGCTTGCTGGTGAACGTGCTGTTCGCGCTGTCGGCGCTCGGCGCCGGGAGTCGCCTGCTGCCGCGTAGCGAGCCGAACACCGCCACGCCGATCCCGGTCGCCTCGGCCGTGCTCGCCACGGCGGGTCTCGCCGCCCTGGTGTACGCCGCCTCGCAGGCTGCCGACCACGGCTGGGCCGCCGCGCGCGTCTGGGCCCCGGCCGCCGTCGGCTTGGCCCTGCTGCTCGGCTTCACGCTCCGCCAGGCCCGCAGCGCCGCGCCGATGCTGCCGCTGTCGCTCTTCGGTGACCGACGCCGGGTCGTCTCGTACGCCGCGATCACCGCCGGGGTGGTCGCGTCGTTCGGGCTGTCGCTGATGCTGACGTACTACTTCCAGGCCGTCCTCGGCTGGACCCCCTTGCACACCGGTCTCGCCTTCCTGCCGCTGAGCGCCGCCGTGTCCGTCTCGGGGTACGCCGTCTCCGGTGTGCTCGCCCGGCGGGTCCCCGCGCGGTGGCTGGTCGCCGGTGGCGTCACCCTGGCTGGTGCGGGGCTCGGGATCCTGGCGACCCTGTCGCTCGACAGCGGCTACGTCACCACGGTGCTGCCGGCGATGGTGCTGCTCGGCCTGGGCATGGGCGGCGTCTTCGCGCCCGCGATCCAGATCGTCACCAGCGGTGTCTCGCCCCGCGACGCGGGTGTCGCCGCGGCGGTCGCCAACGTGGCGATGCAGGTCGGCAGCTCGCTCGGGGTCGCGGTCCTGAACAGCATCGCGGTGTCCGCCACGCGTGCCTACACCGGCTCGCCCGACCCGCGGGCGGCCCTGGTCCACGGCTACGCGGTCTCGGCCGGCTGGGTCTCCGCCGCTCTGGCCGCGGTCGTGGTCCTGGTCGTCGTCGGCCTCGCGCAGCGGCCGCCCTCCCCGTCGCAGGCGGGTGCGCGGGAGGAGGATGAGGAGGGGTCTCGACCGACGAGTACGGCTCGATCGACGACGACGGGAGCAGCACGATGAGCGTCGAGCTCAACCACACGATCGTCCACGTCACCGACAAGCACGCCGCGGCCGAGGGTCTCGCCGAGATCCTCGGCCTGGCGCCGCCCACGTCGTACGGACCCTTCCGGGTCCTCACCCTCTCCAACGGGGTGTCGCTCGACTTCGCCGACGACCACGGAGCGCCCGACGGGCAGCACTACGCGTTCCTGGTGAGCGAGGAGGAGTTCGACGCGATCCGACAGCGGATCGTGGACAGGGGCTGGCCGTACTGGGCGGACCCCTTCCACCGACGCGAGGGCCAGGTCAACACCAATGACGGCGGTCGCGGCCTCTACTGGGAGGGACCCGACGGCCACAACCTCGAGATCATCACCGTCCCCTACGGCGGCTGACACCGACTCGGGACCTCCGGCCGCGACACAGGACCTAGGTCCCGAACTCCTCGTTCTGCGTCGGGGTTCGCCTGGGTACGAGGGAGACTGGTCGTCCCCCGCTTCTCGGAAGGGAGTCCCACCCCCATGGGTAGGTTCCACCGCGCGATCGGACTCGTGGTGTTCGGCAGTGCCGTGCTCGGCGCAGTCCTGCTCGGAGTCGCGATCGCCCTGACCAGCCACGGCGCGCGCTCCCGCCCCGACGACGGCGTGCTGTTCGGCATCTGGAAGGTCGTCTACGACACCCGGGCGCCGTCCCTGCGCGTGATCGTCGCGGCGTTCGGGCTGGCCCTGGTCTTCGCCGCCGGTGTCGCGCTCCTCGAGCGCGTCATCAGCAACCGCGACCGACGCTCCGACCTCCCCGAGGAGCTGCCGCTCGCCCCGAAGGTCGTCATGCGCGAGACCTGGGGCGTGTACGCCGGGCCGGTCACGGTCACCGTGCTGGTGCCGGCTCACAACGAAGCGGCCTGCATCGGCCAGACGATCCGCTCGCTCCAGGAGCAGTCCCAGGCACCGGAGCGGATCGTCGTCGTCGCGGACAACTGCACCGACGACACCGCCGACATCGCCCGCGCCGCAGGCGTCGAGGTCTTCACCACGCGCCACAACACGCAGAAGAAGGCGGGTGCTCTCAACCAGGCGCTCGTCGCGGTGCTGCCCGGTCAGGGCGACAACGACCTGGTGATGGTGATGGACGCCGACACCACCCTCGACGACGGGTTTCTCGAGGCGGCACGGCGCCGGATGGAGGACGACCGCGCGCTGATGGCCGTGGGCGGGCTCTTCTACGGCGAGGAGGGCCACGGCATCCTCGGACAGTTCCAGCGCAACGAGTACACCCGCTACGCCCGCGAGATGAAGCGCCGGCGCGGCCGGGTCTACGTGCTCACCGGCACGGCCTCGCTCTTCCGGCCGCGAGCACTCCGGACCGTCGCCTCCCACCGCGGCGGTCTGCTGCCGGGCGTCCACGACGACGTCTACGACACCCTCGCGCTCACGGAGGACAACGAGCTCACGCTCGCCCTCAAGTGCCTCGGCGGCCTGATGATCTCGCCCGCGCAGTGCACGGTCGTCACCGAGGTGATGCCGACCTGGCGGGCGCTGTGGGCGCAGCGTCTGCGCTGGCAGCGCGGTGCGCTGGAGAACCTCGGCGAGTACGGCGTCCTGCCGCAGACCTTCCGCTACTGGGCCCAACAGCTCGGGATCGGCTACGGCGTGCTGGCGCTCACGTCGTACCTCGTGCTGATGGTGCTGATGGTGATCTCTCTGGACTCCTGGGTGTGGTTCCCGTTCTGGCTGGGTCTCGGGGTGGTCTTCTCGATCGAGCGGATGATCACCGTCTGGAAGGGCGGCTGGCGCGCCCGGATCCTCTCGGCCACGCTCTTCCCCGAGCTGTTCTACGCGATGTTCCTCAACGTCGTGTACGTCAAGGGCGTCCTCGACATCACCCTCGGCAGCCAGGCGAGATGGAAGCACGTCGTCGCCGGCGACGACCGCGGAAGGGTCCGGGTGAGCGAATGATGACACTGCTCCCGCTCGGGATCCTGCTGCCCGACTCGACCCTCGACCACACGTGGTTCGCCGTGCTCGCGGCGTTCGTCGCGATCAACACGGTGATGTACACCGCGCTGGCCCTGGCGAAGATCGCCCCGAAGATCTACCTCAGCGACCTCGTCCACCGGCGCGACCGGCGTACCACCAACCGGTCGATCCACCCGACCCCGGACGAGCTCCGCGGCGAGTGACAGGCCGCGCTCGACGTCGCGACGCGGCGAGTTCGAGGTTCGGTGGAGCCTAGGGGACTCGAACCCCTAACCCCCTGCTTGCAAAGCAGGTCAGATGGCCTTCTGAGGATGGCGTCCGAGCGCAAAACGGCAGGTCAGAAGGGGTCACCTGAGGACCCGATCGTCCAACCTTTCCCCCACCAGTCCCCCACGGCGTAGAGTCCCTGCCAAAGCAGCATGGGGTTGGCGATCGGAAGGGTTCGGCATGGCACGGCGCAGAGGCTTCGGCGAGGTCGAGCGGCGGATCAGCAGGTCCGGCGAGGTCACCTACCGGGCGCGATACGCCATGGGCGACGGCACTCGCTACTCCCGGACGCTCGCGACCAAGATGGACGCCGAGGCGTGGCTGGCCGCCGAGCGCGCCCTGATCGACAGGGACAGCTGGTCGCCACCGCGCGCTCGCCAAGAGGCGGTGGAACGACGCCAGCGCGAGGCCCTGTTCAACACCGTTGGCGGTTTCGCCGAGCGCTACCTCTCCGAGAGGTCGCTGCGGCCGAACACCCTCGCCGGCTACCGCCAGCTCCTTGACTCCCGCATCCTGCCGACGTTCCGGGACACTCCGCTCGTCGAAGTCACACTCGCCGACATCAAGGCGTGGCGCGCAGCGATGGACCCGAAGACCGAGGCGACCAACGCCGCGGCGTACCGACTCTTACGGTCGCTCCTCCAGGCCGCCGAGGAGGAAGAGCTCATCGACCGCGCCCCGCCGAAGATCCGCGGCGCGAGTACGGCACGCGTGAAGCGCGTGGCGAAGCCGGCGACCTTCGACGAGCTGGCTGTCATCATCGAGAACATGCCCGAGCGGCTGCGGCTGGTCATCGTGCTCGCCGCGTTCGTCGGCCTGCGGGAGGGCGAGGTTCTCGAGATGCGCCGGTCCGACGTCGACGGCCGGATCGGTCGGATCGACGTCGCCCGGAAAGTCGACAAGAACGCCAAGAGCGATGCCCCGGGCGCATGCCCCGACTGTGGGCGTCCGGTCACCGCACCGAAGACTGTCAGTGGGATCCGGACCGTGCACGTGCCGCCGCCCTTCATGCAGATGCTGCAGAAGCACCTGCTCGAGCACACCGCCCCTGGCCCGACCGGGCTCCTCTTCCCGGGCGACCGCACGGACCACATGAGTGTGCGCTACCTGATGGACCGCTACCGCCCCGCGCGCGAGGCCGCCGGCCGGCCGGACCTCACGATCCACCATCTCCGTCACACCGCGCTGACGCGTGCCGGCCAGCACGGCGCCACCGCCGCCGAGCTTCAGGCCCGCGCCGGCCACG
>DASSTL010000095.1:0-20712 GCA_035707985.1 Nocardioides sp.
GGCTGACTGCCCGAGCAGGCCGCAAGACGCTCAGGGCCCCGGTCCAGCCCGCGCTGGGCCGGGGCTCGCGCTGTCCGCGGAACTCCTGCGCGCCTCGGCGCCGTGCCCGCAGGCCCCTGCACCACGCGGAGCGGGTGAGGCGAGTCTCGGGCCTACCGACGCTCGAGCAGCCCGCGCACGTAGGCTGCCTGGCCGACGTGCTGGTTGACCTCGCACACCACGCTGACCAGCCGCACCCCAAGGGTCACCGGCGGGTCCCAGCGCTCGTCGACCACTCGGTCGAGGTCGGCGTCGGTGAGGGTGGCGAGGTACGACGAGGCCCGCTCGGCGACCGCGGCGTGGTAGCCGGCCAGCAGCTCTCCCGACGCCCGGACCGCGGCCATCTGCTCGCTGGAGTGGCCGAAGCCGTGGTCCTCCGCGGGCAGCGGCAGCTCGAAGCGCGCCATCCACCCCTCGTCGAGCCAGGCCTGTCCGGTGCCCGCCACCTCGGCGACGTGGTCGTCCTCGATCCGGGTCAGGTGCCACAGCAGCCAGGCGATCGAGTTCGACTCCGGGTCGGGGCGCCAGGCGAGGTCGTCCTCGTCGAGGCCCTCCACGAGGCCGGGCACCTGCTCGCGCACGCGGTCGATGGCGTCGGTCAACAGCTCACTGGTCCTCATGTGGTCACCGTCTCATGGCCGCCGGGCCGGTCTTCAGACACCCACGCGCTGGGCAGGCACGGCGTACGCCGGAGTTCCTCCCCACAGCACGGCCTTGCGGTAGCGGTAGACGTCCGCGTGCTGTCGGCGAGCCTCGGGCGTGGTGCGCGGCGCTAGCAGCCGGGTCAGGTGCTCGCAGGCCCGTGCCTCCAGCCCGTCCACCAACCAGTAGACGTCGCGGCTGGCACCGGCGATCGCCGAGGGTCCCACCCAGTCGCGGTCCCGCACCAGCAACGTGTGCAGCCGCACCACCGCGGTCAGCAGCGCCCGGCGCTGGATCGGGTCGCCGCACCCTCGGAAGCCCCGGGCCGCCTCGGCCAGTTCCCCGAGCACGACCCGCATCTCGCGGTCCTCCGCACGCAGCAACCCGGTGAGCCAGCCGAGGTGCTGGACCAGCGCGCGGCGACGGTCGCGGTCGACCGCGGTGGAGGTGGAGAGCAGCAACCGCGTCCGGGTCAGGTCACGGCGCACGGCCCGCTGCACGAGACGGTCGGCATCGTTGTCCATGCCGACAGGAGCGGCGGTCGCGCCGCCAGATACCTCAGGCCTCGAGGACCACCGGGATGATCATCGGGCGCCGGCGATGGGTGCTGGACACCCACCGGCCGATCACCCGGCGGATGGTCTGCTGCAGCTGGTAGGTGTCGTCCGCCCCCTCGGCCACGGCCTTGTTCAGCGCGTCGACGATCGGCTGCTTGATCGCGTCGAAGGCCGTCTCGGTCTCCGCGAAGCCGCGGGCGTGGATCTCCGGACCACTGACCACCTTGCCGGTCTGGGAGTCCACCACCACGACCACCGAGATGAAGCCCTCCTCGCCCAGGATGCGGCGGTCCTTCAGCGAGGTCTCGGTGACGTCGCCGATGGAGGTGCCGTCGACGAAGACGTAGCCGCAGTCGACCTTGCCGGTGATCCGCGCGGCGCCGTCGACGAGGTCGACCACCACGCCGTCCTCGGCGACCACGACCCGGTCGTCGGGGACACCGGTGGCGCGGGCCAGGTCGGCGTTGGCGTGCATGTGCCGCACCTCCCCGTGCACCGGCAGCACGTTGCGCGGCTTGACGATGTTGTAGGCGTAGAGCAGCTCGCCGGCGCTCGCGTGGCCGGAGACGTGCACGAGCGCGTTGCCCTTGTGCACCACGTTGGCGCCGTGGCGGGTCAGCCCGTTGATCACCCGGTAGACGGCGTTCTCGTTGCCGGGGATCAACGACGACGCGAGGATCACGGTGTCGCCCTGCTCGAGGTGCACGAAGCTGTGGCTGCGCTGGGCGATCCGGCTCAACGCCGACAACGGCTCCCCCTGGGACCCGGTGGAGATCAGCACCACCTTCTCCGGCGGCATGTCCGCCATCGACTTGGCGTCGACGAGAAGGTCCGGGGGGACATGCAGGTAGCCGAGGTCCCCGGCGATGCCCATGTTGCGCACCATCGAGCGGCCGACGTAGGCGACCTTGCGCCCATGGCGGACGGCCGCGTCCATCACCTGCTGGACGCGGTGCACGTGCGAGGCGAAGCAGGCGACGATGATCCGCTTCTCGCTTCGGTGGAAGACCCGGTCCAGCACCGGCGCGATGTCCTGCTCGGAGGTGGTGAACCCGGGCACCTCCGCAGTGGTGGAGTCGGAGAGGAAGAGGTCGACGCCCTCCTCCCCTAGCCGGGCGAAGGCACGCAGGTCGGTGATCCGGCCGTCGAGCGGGAGCTGGTCCATCTTGAAGTCACCGGTGTGCAGCACGAGCCCAGCGCCGGTGCGGATCGCGACGGCGAGCGCGTCGGGTATGGAGTGGTTGACGGCGACGAACTCCAGCCCGAACGGCCCGAGCCCGAGCTTGTCGCCGGCCTTGACCTTGTGGTTCACCGTCTGCTTGAGCCGGTGCTCCTGGAGCTTGGAGTCGAGGAGGGCGAGGGTGAGCTGCGAGCCGACCAGCGGGATGTCGCCGCGCTCGCGCAGCAGGTACGGCGTCGCACCGATGTGGTCCTCGTGGCCGTGCGTGAGCACCAGCGCCTCGACCTTGTCGAGCCGGTCTCGGATCGGGTCGAAGTCAGGGAGGATCAGGTCGACGCCCGGGTGGTGCTCCTCCGGGAACAGCACGCCACAGTCGACGATCAACAACCGTCCGTCGTACTCGAAGACGGTCATGTTGCGACCGACCTCACCGAGCCCGCCGAGCGGGTAGATCCGTAAGCCCCCCTTCGGCAGATCGGCCGGTGCGGAAAGCTCGGGATGCGGGTGACTCAAGTCGGAATTCCCTCTCTCGGGTTCACAGGAGCTGGGAGGCCTCGAGGCCGGCGCGGAGCGCCATCAGCTCGTCGTCGGTGAGCGGCACCAGGGGTGCCCGGACGTTGCGGTTGTCGAGGACGCCGAGCAGCTGGAGACAGGCCTTGGCCGTGGTGGCGCCGTAGTTGGGCACCCCCATGATGGCCTCGGTGGCCGGCAGCAGCCGCTGGTAGGTCTTGAGGGCGGCGACCGTGTTGCCGTCGAGGAAGTCCTCGATCATCGACCGGATCGGCCGGCCGGCGGCGTGGCCGACCACGCTGATGACGCCGCTGGCGCCGTGGGCCAGCCAGCCGAGGTTGGCGGCGTCGTCGCCGCTGTACACGGCATATCCCATCTGCTGGAGGTGGACGCCGCGGGCGAAGTCGCCGACGGCGTCCTTGACGGCCACGACCGTGTCACCCTTGATCCGCTCGTAGGTCTCGAGCGAGATCTGGGTGGCCGTACGTCCCGGGACGTCGTACAGCACGACGGGGGTGCCGGTGGCGGCCACGACCTGCTGGAAGTGGTGGAGCACGCCGGCCTGGCCGGGCTTGCTGTAGTACGGCGTCACCAGCAGCAGCGCGTCGGCGCCGAGCTTCTCGGCCTGCTGGGCCAGCTCGATGCTGTGGGCGGTGTCGTTGCTGCCCACGCCGGCGATCACGGTCGCCCGGTCACCCACGGCGTCCTTGACGACGCGCAGGATCTCGCCGGTCTCGGCCACCGAGCAGGTCGGGCTCTCGCCCGTCGTCCCGCTGACCACGACGCCGTCGTGCCCGTGGTCCACGAGGTACGCCGCGATGGCCGCGGTCGCGTCGAGGTCCACCGCCCCGTCGTCGGCGAACGCCGTGGCCATGGCCGTCAGCATCCGCCCGAAAGGCGCCGGGGACGTCATGGCAGAAGGCTACTCGGGAGTCGCCCCGGTCAGCGGGAGGCGTGGGTTGTCGGGGTCCCGCACAATGTGTGGCATGGGCGGGGGGTCGTGGGACTGGCGCATCATGAGCGCCGTCGCGGAGCACCGCACCCATCTGTTCAACTCGCTCAGCTACCGGGTGATGGAGCTCGGCACGTCGCAGGAGGTGCTCCTGGGCGGAGCCCTGCTGTGCGCGCTGCTGGTGATCTGGCGTCGTGCCTACCGACCCGCCGTCGCCGCGACGGCGTCCTTGCTCCTCGCGGCGGCCACGGTGGCCGTCCTCAAGCCGATCATCGACCGCTCACGCCCACCGGCCGATCTCGCCCTCCACCACGTGGGCACCCCCGCCTTCCCGTCGAACCATGCGGCGATCACGTCCGCGACAGCGGTCGCACTGCTCGTGGCCGTGCGCTGGGGCAGTCCCCGCCGCACGATCGTGGCGGCGGTCGTGCTGGGTGGCACGGTCGTGTTCATCGGCGGGTGCATGGTCTATCTGGGAGCGCACTGGCCGACCGACATCGTCGCGGGATGGCTGCTGGGGTCGACCATCGGAGGTGTCGTCGGCCTGGTCGCGCGGCCTCGGAGCCGGTCAGGCATCGACCTGCGCCTGCCCGCCGACCCGACCTGACTCACACCCGGGGCATGACCTCGGCCGCCAGCAACCGGATGTGGTCGAGGTCATGGACGTCGAGGCACTGGAGGTAGATCCGCTGGGAGCCGAGCGCGGCGAACTCGCCGATCCGGTCGACGACCTCCTGCGGCGTGCCGGCAAGACCGTCGCGCCGCAGGTCGTCGACGGACTCGCCGATCGCCTCGGCCCGACGTCTGAGCTCGGCCTCGTCGGAACCGCAGCAGACCGTGAGCGCGTTGGAGTAGACGAGCTCGTTCGGGTCGCGGCCGATCTCCTCACACGCCGACCGCACCCTCGCGATCTGCTCCTTCGTCTCCTCGAGCCCGACGAACGGCAGGTTGAACTCGGCGGCGTAGCGGGCCGTGAGCGACGGCGTCCGCTTCGCGCCCTTGCCGCCGATGATGATCGGAGGGTGGGGCCGCTGCGCCGGCTTCGGGAGCCCGGGTGAGTCGGTGACGGAGTGCCGCTTGCCGGCGTAGGAGAACGTCTCGCCCTCGGGGGTCGTCCAGAGCCCGGTCAGGATCGCGAGCTGCTCCTCGAGGTTGTCGAAGCGCTCGGCCGTGGACGGGAACGGGATGGCGTACGCCGCGTGCTCGGCGGCGTACCATCCGGCGCCGATGCCGAGCTCGACCCGGCCACCGCTCATCTGGTCGACCTGCGCCACCGAGATCGCGAGGGGTCCCGGGTAGCGGAACGTCGCCGAGGTCATCATGGTGCCGAGCCGGATCGTGCTGGTCTCGCGGGCGATCCCGGCCAGGGTCACCCAGGAGTCCGTCGGCCCCGGCCGCCCGTCCACCCCCATCGCGAGGTAGTGGTCGGAGCGGAAGAACCCACCGAACCCCAGCCCCTCCGCGAGCCTCCCCACCGCCAGCTGGTCGTCGTACGTCGCGCCCTGCTGGGGTTCGAGGAAGATGCGCAGCTCCATGCCGCCACCCTGTCACGCCCCAGCAGGCGGTCGCGGAGCGAGCTCGGCCGCCTCAGCGCGGCTCCGGCCGACCGCCGGTGGTCCGGCAGGCAGCAGCTGCGAGGGCGTGACCGTCGCGCAGGCACACCTCGGGTGCGGCCTCGCGCGCCCGCGCCGCCAGGAAGCCGGCGGCGAACGCGTCGCCCGCCCCGGTCGTGTCGAGCTCGGGTCGGTCGAGACGCTCGGCCGCCATGGTGGCCGTCGCCTCGCCGTCGCCCCACGCCGCCTCACCGGACCCGGCGGTGACCACCGTCTCCCGTCCTTCGGCCGCGAGACGTGCCGCGAGCTCGGGCGCACCGGCAGGTCCGCCGGCGAGCACGGCGGCCTCCTTCTCGTTGGCGAACAGGAGCGCGCCGTCGGGGAGCATCCGGAGGAACTCCTGCGCACCGATCAGCTCCAACGGAGCGGACGAGGCAGCACCCACCGACATCGTCATCCCCGCGGACGCCGCGGCCGACAACGCGTGGAGCGCGGCGTCTCGGGAGTCACGCAGCAGGGCATATCCGGAGACGTGCAGGTGGTCGCCGGCGCGGAACTCGTCGACCGGGACGTCGTGCTCGAGCAGCGAGAGGTTCGCGCCCGGGTCGGGCACCATCGTCCGCTCGCCGCTCGGTGCGACGAGCACGAGGCAGGTGCCGGTCGGACGAGTGCGGTCCACCCGGAACCGTACGTCGACGCCGAGCCGGTGCAGGCTCTCGATCTGGGACTGGCCGGCGGCGTCGTCGCCGATCGCGCCCACGAACACGGCGGTCTCCCCCACCCGGGTCAGCCAGGCCGCGGTGTTCGCGGCCGACCCGCCACCGACGTACGAGATGACGCCGGGGCTGTCGGAGCCCTCGGCGAGGGGACCGAACAGCCGGGCGACGACGTCGACCATGAGATCGCCGAGGCAGAAGACCGTCACACGCCCGACCTCGTGCGAGCGGCGTACGCCGAGGCGATCTCGGCCGCGAGTCGCGCGTTGGAGCGCACGAGTGCGACGTTCGCCGTGAGGGACGCACCCTGGCTCTCGCGATGGAACCAGTCGAGCAGGTACGGCGTGACGTCCTTGCCGTGGACGCCGTCACGCTCGGCAGCGGCGAGCCCGGTCGAGAGCAGCCGGTCGTGGAGCGCCCGGTCCAGCTCGTCATCAGCCGCGATCGGGTTGGCGAGCACGATGCCCATCCCGTCGGTCCCGACGCGTTCGCGCGCGGCCAGGATCTCCGCCACCTCGCCGGCCGAGTCCACGCGCCACCCGATGTCGTGTCCGGAGTCGGCGAGGTAGAAGCCAGGGAAGCGGTCGGTGCGGTAGCCGAGGACGCCGACGCCGAGCGTCTCGAGTCGCTCGAGGGTCGCGCCGACGTCGAGGATCGACTTCACGCCGGCACAGACGACGAGCACGCCGGTGCGCGCGAGCGTCGTGAGGTCGGCGGACTCGTCGAAGGTGTCCTGCGCACCGCGGTGCACTCCACCGAGCCCACCGGTCGCGAAGACGGTGATCCCCGCCCGTGCCGCGAGATGAGCGGTCGAGGCGACCGTGGTCGACCCGACGCCACCGCGCGCGGCGACCGAGGCGAGCTCCCGGACGCTGACCTTGACGGCGTCCTCGTCGTTGGCCAGCCGCTCGAGCGCGGCGTCGTCGAGACCGATCCGGGCCCGTCCGTCGATCACGGCGACGGTCGCCGGCACGGCTCCGCCGTCACGCACCGCCTGCTCGAACTCGCGCGCCAGCCGCGCGTTGTCGGGGCGAGGCAGGCCGTGGCTGATGATCGTGCTCTCCAGCGCGACCACGGCGCGGCCGTCCGCGAGTGCGTCCCGGACCTCGTCGTGCACGAGCACGTGCGTTCCCCCTGTGATCGAAGATCTGTGATGTGACCGTCAGCTGCTCGCGGGCCGGTCGAACGCACGTCGGACCAGCTCGAGGGCCTCATCCTGCCGCACCCCCAACACGCGCATCGCGTCGGCGTACGCCCGCGCGGCCTCCTTGGCGGCGCGGTCGCTCCCGTCGTCGTTCACGACGGTGCCGTTGCGGCCGCGCGTGGTCACCACCCCGGTGTGCTCGAGCTCGCGGTACGCGCGCGCGACGGTGTTCGACGCGACGCCGAGCGTCTCGGCCAGGGCACGGACGCTCGGGAGCCGGGTGCCGGGCGGAAGCCTCCCGGAGTCCACGTGCTCGGCGATCTGCGCCCGGATCTGCTCGTACGGCGGGTCCGCGGCGGAGGCGTCGATCACGAGGTCGACGATCATCGCCGCTCCCACCAGACCCAGGTGAACCCGTCACGCGGCTCACGTCTCGTCTCCATCCACTCGTCCGGGTCGAACTCCGGATAGCGCGCATCCCCCTCCGGAGCGAGGTGAACCTCGGTGAGCACCTGGTGGGTGGCCAGCGGCAGCGCCTGCTCGTAGATCTCGCCACCGCCGACGACGTACGTGTCCCCTGCCTGCTCGGCGGCCAGCGCGAGCGCCTCGTCCAGCGAGTGGGCGACCAGGACCCCCTCGGCCGACCAGTCGGGGTTGCGGGTGACCACGATCGTCGTGCGGCCGGGGAGGGGGCGGCCGATCGAGTCGTACGTCGCGCGTCCCATCACGAGGGTGCCGCCCATCGTGGTCGCCTTGAAGTGGGCGAAGTCCTCCGAGAGGTGCCAGGGGATGCGGCCGTGGTCGCCGATCACGCGGTTGTCGGCGTACGCCGCGACCAGCGTCAGCCGGCGCTCGCCCGGTGGCACCCCAACGGATGGGGAGGGCTCAGACGGCAATGGGTGCCTTGATGCCCGGGTGGGGGTCGTACCCCTCGACGTCGATGTGCTCGAGGTCGAACGCATCGATCTCGGTCACCGACGGGTCGAGCCGGAGCGTCGGCAGCGGGCGCGGCTCGCGGGTCAGCTGGAGGCGCGCCTGCTCCACGTGGTTGGTGTAGAGGTGCGCGTCGCCCAGGGTGTGCACGAAGTCGCCGACCCCGAGTCCGGTCACCTGGGCGACCATGTGGGTCAGCAGGGCGTACGACGCGATGTTGAACGGCACGCCCAGGAACACGTCGGCCGATCGTTGGTAGAGCTGGCAGCTGAGCCGCCCGGGCCCGTCGTCACCGCCGGGCGCGACGTAGAACTGGAACATCGTGTGGCAGGGCGCGAGCGCCATCTCGGGGATGTCGGCGACGTTCCACGCCGAGACGATGTGGCGCCGGCTGTCGGGGTTGCTCCTGATCTGCTCGATCACCTGGGCGATCTGGTCGACGTGACGCCCGTCGGGCGTCGGCCAGGAGCGCCACTGGTAGCCGTAGATCGGGCCGAGGTCGCCGTCGGAGTCCGCCCACTCGTCCCAGATGGTCACCCCGCGGTCCTGGAGCCACTTCACGTTGGTGTCACCGCGCAGGAACCACAGCAGCTCGGCGAAGACCGACCGGGTGTGGACCTTCTTGGTGGTGACGAGCGGGAACCCCTCGGTCAGGTCGAAGCGCATCTGGTGGCCGAACACGCTGCGGGTGCCGGTGCCGGTGCGGTCGGACTTCTCGACCCCGTCGTCGAGGATGCGCTGGAGGAGATCGAGGTAGACCTGCATGGACTCAATCTAGGACGCCGCGTTCGGCCAGGAGCTCGGCGCGCCGGAACGCGTAGCCGACCATCCAGGTCGGCTCCAGCCGCCACATCACGACGTCGCCCCACGACAGTGGGGACGAGCCGTAGTGGGCCGTCCAGTGCTCGTCGACGGCGGCCAGCTCGTCACCCGCCAGCTGCTCGACGTGACCATGGCTGAACACCGCCAGCTCCTCGCCGTCGACGTGGGCGACGGAGATCGCCGGGCGCCGCGACAGGTGACGCGCCTTGGCCGACGTGCGGCTGGTGGAGAAGGTCCACGTGGCGTGGAGGAAGTGGCCGTCCATCGCGCTGATCCGCGGCTCGCCGCGAGCCGTGACCGTCGCTGCCGTGATCACCTTCATGCCGGTGAGCAGTCCGATGATGTGTCGTGCGTCCAGCTTGCGGTCGTCGTCGATGATGCCCCGCAGGTGCTCCGTCGCCCGCGCGTGCGACGCGTCGAGCAGGGCTTGGAGGCGGTCCAGCTCCTCCGGTGTCTCGTGCACACCTCGAGGCTAGGCGCCGAGACCGACAGTGCCTTTGATCGTGGTTGCCGCGTCGCCGCCGACCCACACCGTGTCGCCGTCCTTCTCGACGTGGACGCGCCCGGCCCTCCCGAGCGCGGTGCCCTGCGACGCGACGTACGACGTGGGGAGGCGGTCGCCGGCCAGCCACTGACCGATGCTGGCGTTCAGGCTGCCGGTCACCGGGTCCTCGACGACACCGACGCCAGGACCGAAGGCCCGCACCTCGACGGCGCACTCCGATCCCTCGGGGTAGGGCCCGACGACGCCGATGTCGAGGTCACCGAACGCCGAGAAGTCCGGACGCACCGCGAGCACCGCGTCCGCGTCCTCGAGCAGCACGACCACCCAGCCGGGCCCGTTGTCGCCCCAGGACAGGTCGACGACGTCGTCCTCGGACAGCGCCAGGGCCTTCAGGACCTGGTCTCGCTCGGCCTCGCTGACCGGGCCCTCCCGGAGCAGCGGCGGCGCCGCGAACGCCAGCCGCTCGGTCCGGCGTACCCGCAGCAGCCCGGCCGCGCACTCAGCCACGAGCATGGTCTCGTCGCGAGGCACGCCACCGGCCTCCAGCCAGGCGTGAGCGCTGCCGATGGTCGGATGGCCCGCGAACGGCAGCTCGGTGCCCGGGGTGAAGATCCGCATCCGGTAGTCGGCGTCTGGGTGGCTCGGGGAGAGCAGGAACGCCGTCTCCGACAGGTTCGTCCAGTGCGCGAACCGCTGCATCTCCGCCTCGGTCAGGCCGTCCGCGTCGTGCACGACGGCGACCGGGTTGCCCCTCAGCGGCTCGGTGGAGAACACGTCGACCTGTGAGAACCCGCGCATGCCATCACGGTAGGGCCCAAAGGCCCGTCAACGAGTTCGGCCGATCTCTGGCGGTCCCGTCCAGATCCTGGTCCCATAGGGCCGTGCCCCGTCTCGGACCCACCCTCCGGCGCCTCGTGCCGCCTACGCCGCTGTCGCGACGGCTGTCCACGCAGTCGCTGCTGTTCGCGACCGGTCAGGGGACGTTCCTGACGGGTTCGGCGGTCTTCTTCACCCAGGTCGTCGGTCTCAGCGCGGCACAGGTCGGCCTCGGCCTCACCATCGCCGGGGTGGTGTCGTTCCTCGTGGCGTACCCCGCAGGCAAGGTCGTCGACCGGCTCGGGCCCAAGCGGATGTGGACGGCGGGGACCGTTGCGTCGGGCTGCCTGTTCGCCGCCTGGCCGTTCATCGACAGCTTCGCCGGTTACCTCGCCATGGTGGTCTGCTTCGAGATCATCGCCAACGCGGGCGGCGCCGGCCGGAACGCCTACATCCTCGACGTCATGCCCGAGGACGAGCGGGTCGCCACCCAGGCGTACGTCTACTCGGGCCTCAACGTCGGCTTCACCCTCGGCGCCGTCATCGGCGGCGTCGCACTCGCCTTCGACGACCTCTCCCTCATCCGCTGGTTGCCGCTGCTCACCGTGGCGGTCGCCGTCGTCAACACGGTCTTCCTGATCCGTCTGCCCAAGGCGCCGCACGACCTGCGGAAGGCGGACTCCGGGGCGCGGTCCCGGCCGCTGCGGCGCGGCCCGCTGCGCAACACCGGGTGGGTGCTCACCAGCCTGTTCAGCGGCACGATGAACACCAACCAGGTCCTGCTGACCGTCGTCATCCCGCTGTGGCTCGTGCAGGCGACCGACGCGCCGCACTGGCTGCTGGCCTGGCTCTACGGCACCAACACGGTGCTCTGCGTCTTCCTGCCGGCGTACACCTCGCGCGGCATCGTCACCGTGTCGGACGCCCTCCGCTCCGTCCGCATCTCGGGCGGCTTCTTCCTGGTGGCCTGCCTGATCACCATGGCGACGCACACCACGGGCGGATTCTGGACGATCTTCCTGGTCTGGCTCGGACACGTCGCGGTGACCGGCTGTGAGCTGTACTTCTCCGGCGCGAACTGGGCGTTCCAGGCCAAGCTCATGGATCCCGCCCAACGCGGTGCGTACACCGGCGTGGGCGAGGTCTTCGCCACCCTGGGCGAGCGCTGGGCACCAGCGGTCTACACCCTCCTGGTGATGTCGTGGCGACCGGCCAGGCTGCCGAGCGCCGGCTGGCTGGTGATCGCCGCGATCGGATTGGTCGCGGTGGCCGGCCTGCATCCATCGGTCAGGATGGCCGAGCGGTTCCTCGAGCGCGAGGGCCTCCGCGACGGCCAGGGCGTCGTCGACGACCCGGACGCCGACGTCGCGCCGACGCTCTCCTGACCATCGCCCGAAGGTTTCGGCGAGAGAAATCGGATGAGCTCGGGGGGTGGTTCCTGGTCTCATGTGCGCGTGCCCCTCGGATCACACGTTCGCCGGCTCCTCCCGCCCACTCCCCTGTCTCGCCGGCTGGCGACCCAGTCCCTGCTGTTCGCGACCGCCGAAGGCACCTTCCTCACCGGCTCCGCGGTGTTCTTCACCCAGGTGGTCGGGCTGCATGCCGCCCAGGTGGGCCTCGGCCTCACCATCGCCGGCGTCGTGTCGTTCCTGGTGGCCTACCCGGCCGGCAAGCTGACCGACCGCGTCGGTCCGAAGCGGATGTGGTCGATCGGCGCGCTCCTGGGAGCGCTGCTCTTCGCTGCCTGGCCGTTCATCGACGACTTCACCGGCTACGTCGTGATGGTCGTCTGCTTCGAGATCATCGAGAACGCCGGTGGTGCGGGCCGCAACGCCTACGTCCTCGACGTGATGCCGGAGGACGAGCGGGTGGCCACCCAGGCGTACATGTACTCCTCGCTCAACGTCGGCTTCACGCTCGGCGCGATCATCGGCGGGGTCGCCCTCGCCTTCGACAACCTCACCGTCATGCGGTGGATGCCGCTGTTCACCCTGGCGATCGGGTTGGCGAATGCCGTGTTCATCACCCGGCTGCCACGCGCGCCGCACGACGTGGCCCGCTCGGCGTCCGGCCCGACGACGGCTCGGGTGGAGCCGAGGGGTCGCGGGCCCCTTCACAACGTCGGATGGATGCTCGCCAGCCTCTTCAACGGCACGCTGTGGACCAACCAGGTCCTGCTCAACGTCGTGATCCCGCTGTGGTTGGTGCAGGCCACCGACGCACCGCACTGGTTGCTCGCCTGGTTGTTCGGCACCAACACGGTGCTCTGCATCTTCCTGCCGCAGTACACCTCTCGGGGCGTCGCCACGATCTCGGACGCGCTGCGGTCGGTGCGCATCTCCGGCGGCTTCTTCCTGGCGTCCTGCCTGATCACCATGGCGACCCACAGCACCGCCGGGTTCGTGACGATCTTCCTGGTCTGGCTCGGACACGTCGCGGTGACCGGCGCCGAGCTCTACATCTCGGGCGCGAGCTGGGCGTTCCAGGCCAAGCTCATGGACCCCGCCCGGCGTGGTGAGTACGGCGGGGTGGCCGAGGTGTTCAGCACGCTCGGCGGCCGATGGGCCCCTGCCCTGTACACGCTCCTCGCGATGTCCTGGCATCCAGCCGGACTGCCCGGTGCGGGGTGGCTGGTGATCGCCGGCATCGCCCTGCTCGCGGTGGTCGGGATGCACCCGGCCGTGCGCATGGCCGAGCGGTTCCTCGAGCGCGAGGGGATCGTGGACCACGAGCTCCCGCTCGAGGAGTCCGAGCCCGGCGTGGCGCCCTCCCTCACCTGACCCTTCCTCACCTGACCTGCCCTCACCTGACCGGCCGACTCCACCGGTCCTCGGTCGGGCGTGCCTTGGCATGCTGGCTGCATGACCGATCTCCTCCCGTGGTCCCAGCACGTCGCGTCGTGGCGGCGGGAGGTGCACGCGATCTACGCGGACGTCCGCGCAGACCCGGACCCGGCCGCCGCCCATGCCGAGTGGGTCGAGCGCCGGACGAGGCTCTTCCACGAGCACCCCGCGACCGCCCGCCAGCCGGGTCAGGAGCTCCACCACGCGGCGTACGACCCGGCGTACCGGTTCGTGGTGGAGATGCAGCCGGCCGACCCCGAGGAGTGGGCGCCGACGACCGGCTCCGACGGCGCTGTGCCGTTCACCCGCGCCGGAAGGTTCGACATCCCCGGGATCGGCAGCCTCGACGTGTGGTGGCTCGGGTCCTACGGCAACGGCATCTTCGTGCCGCTCCGCGACGCGACGGCGGGGAGGACGACGTACGGCGCGGGTCGCTACCTGCTCGACACGGTCAAGGGCGCGGACCTGGGTCGTGAGGGCCTCCACGAGGCCGGCTGGGTGCTGGACCTGAACTTCTCCTACAACCCGTCATGCGCCTACGACCCGAGCTGGGCCTGCCCCCTCGCCCCGCCGGGGAACCGGCTGGAGGCCGAGGTCCCCGTGGGCGAGCTGTCACCCTCCGCTCACGCCGACAGCGACATCGGCCCGTAGACCTCGCGGTCGTGCTCGTACAGGGTCACCGCGTCGACCCCGGCGGCCGACAGCTCGGCCCACACCTCACCCACCCACGACTCGGCGTCGGCCTGGGAGGCGAAGCGCTGGTGGCCGTACTCCTCGGGCACCCGCGCCTCCTTCCCCGACGCGTCGAGGAGCTTCCACCACCACGGGCGCTCGGCGGGTGAGGGCGGGCGGAAGGTCGAGGGCTGGTCGGGAAGGTTCATCGTGCCGTCATGAGCCCCGGACGGAGGTGTCGACGAAGGGCAGCTTGGTGGAGGCGAAGATCTCGCGCCGGCTGCGCACCTGCACACCGAGCTCGGCGTCGGGGTCCACGAACGTCGGCACCAGGGCCATCCCGATCCCCTTCTTCAGCGTCGGCGAGAACGTGCCGGAGGTGATCTCGCACAGCGGTACGTCGGGCGTGAGGCTGACCAGCATCCCCGGGCGCGGGATGCCACGACCGAGGGCGATCAGGCCACGCAGCTTGCGCTTCGGCCCCTCCTCCTTCTCCTTGAGCAGCGCATCGCGCCCCCAGAAGGCGTCCTTCTTCCAGCCGACCGCCCAGCCGAGGCCGGCCTGGTTGGGGGTGACGTCGATCGTGATGTCCTGGCCGTGCAGCGGGTAGCCCATCTCGGTGCGGAGGGTGTCGCGGGCGCCGAGGCCGCAGGGCAGGATGCCGAACGGCTCCCCGGCCGCCAGGATGCGGTCCCAGAGAGCTCCCGCCACCTCGTTGCGCGCGATCAGCTCGTAGCCGCGCTCGCCGGTGTAGCCGGTGCGGCAGACCACGACACCCGTGTCCTCGAACTCCGCCTCGGCGAAGGACATGTACTCGTGCCCGGTGGGGAAGCCGATGGCGTCGAGCACCTCGTCGGACTTGGTGCCCTGGACGGCGAGCACGGCGTACTGGGTGTGGTGGTCGAGCACCTTCACGCCCTCGGGCGCCTCGGCCGTGAGGCGACGCGCCACCTCCGCGGAGTTGGCGGCGTTGGGCACGAGGAGGACGTGCTCGTCGTCGTGCCAGTAGGCGATCAGGTCGTCGACGATGCCGCCGGTCTCGACGTCGCAGCACAGCGTGTACTGCGCCTTCCCGTGGCGGATCTTGGCGAGGTCGTTGGTCAGCGTCGCGTTGATGTACGCCGACGCCCCCGGACCGGTGACCATGAGCTTGCCGAGGTGGCTGACGTCGAAGACGCCGACCGACTCACGCACGGTCGTGTGCTCGCGGACGACGCCCGACGGGTACTCCAACGGCATGGACCAGCCGCCGAACTCGGCGAACTTCGCGCCCAGTGCGACGTGGCGGTCGTGCAACGGCGACTGCAGGAGCGGCGTACCGGCTGCGCCCGCGGCGGTGTCGTCGGCCATGTCCGCGAACCTACACCGGGCGGAGCCCCTCGTCCGGCAGCCCGGCGGGGTGCAGATGACCGCTCTCGGCCGCGGCTGGGACGCGGAACCCGTCATCTAGGGTGACCC
Organism: Nocardioides sp.; assembly: GCA_035707985.1. Classification (GTDB taxonomy): domain Bacteria; phylum Actinomycetota; class Actinomycetes; order Propionibacteriales; family Nocardioidaceae; genus Nocardioides. Next base: position 15,343 of record DASSTL010000095.1, read on the forward strand.
GGTGACCAGCTACCACCTGCGGGGCGCCAGCCCGGCGAAGACCCGCGCCGACGCCGTGGTCGTCGGGGTGTGGAAGCAGGCGCGGGGCGTGACCCCGGCCGACGGCTCGGACGACGTCACCGAGGCGTTCGGGCGCTCGCTGCGGCCGATGCTGAGCACCCTGGGGTTCACCGCGAAGGCGGGCGACGTGGCGCGCGTGCCCACGGGCGGCAAGATCTCCTCGCCGCTGCTGGTGGTGGTCGGCATGGGCCCGAGGCCCGCCGAGCGCGCCGCCGAGGTCCTCGCCGTACGCCGAGCGGCCGGGGCGGCGGCCCGCTCCCTGGCCAATGCGGCCTCGGTCGCGCTGGCCCTGCCCGCCACTGACGCGGGTCTGGTCCGCAACGTGCTGGAGGGCTACCTCCTCGGCGGCTACGCGTTCTCGCGCTACCAGTCGAAGACGCCCGACAAGCGGCCCGGCGTGGTCACCGTGCTGAGCCCGGTCGCGCGCCGCCAGGAGGCGGTCACGGCCTTCGAGGAGGCCCAGGTCGTCGGGCCGGCCGTCAACGCCGTCCGCGACTGGGTCAACACTCCCGCGGGAGACCTGACACCTCCCGCCTTCGCCGACCAGATCGCCAAGGCGGCGAAGGGCACGAAGGTCAAGGTGACCGTGCTCGACGACGCCCGCCTCGCCGAGCTCGGGTGTGGCGGGCTGCTCGGGGTCGGTGGCGGATCGAGCGCGCCGCCGCGCCTGGTCGAGCTGCGCTACTCCCCCGCGGGGGCGGTCGCGCACGTCGCCCTGGTCGGCAAGGGCATCACCTTCGACTCCGGCGGCCTCAGCATCAAGACGGCGGCCGGCATGGAGACCATGAAGTGCGACATGGCCGGGGCGGCGACGGTCACCCAGGCCACGCTCGCCATCGCCCGGCTCGGTCTGCCGCTGCGGGTCACGGCGTACGCCTGCCTGGCCGAGAACATGGTGTCCGGCAGCTCGATGCGGCCCGGCGACGTGCTGACGATCTACGGCGGCAAGACCGTCGAGGTGCTGAACACCGACGCCGAGGGCCGGCTGGTGCTCGCCGACGGACTGGTCCGCGCCACCGAGCAGGAGCCGGACGTCATCGTCGACGTCGCGACCCTCACCGGCCACATGATGCAGGCCCTGGGCAACAGGGTGGGCGCCGTGTTCGGCAGCGAGGAGGTCGTGGAGGCGTTGGTGGTCGCAGGGCGTGAGACGGGTGAGAAGCACTGGCCGATGCCGATGCCGCAGGACGTCGTCGACCGCGTGCGCGGCAGCAAGATCGCCGACCTCGCCCAGCACGACTGGACGCGCTGGGGCGGTGGCCTGTTCGCGGCCGCCTTCCTGCGCGAGTTCACCGACGCACGCCCGTGGGCCCACCTCGACATCGCCGGACCCGGCTGGAACAACGGCACCGCCGTCGGGCATCTGACACCGGGCGGCACCGGGTTCGCGCTGACCACGCTGGTCGACTACGCACGAGCGCTGGCGAGCGCGGACTAGCGTCCGCCGCGCTCCTTCTGTCGCTTGATGTAGTCGCGCATGCGTTGCGGGATGCCGACAACCCCCGCTTCGTACGCCTTGATGCCGCGCCGCTGGCAGAAGGAGTAGGCCCACTCGGCCGACGGCACCCGGCGACGTGTGTACTCGCCGTCCCACGCCACCAGCAGCAGGGTGACGTCACTGACCGCGGTGCGCGGCTCGACGAACCCCTCGATCCCTTCGCGGGTGCTCACGAACTGCACGAGGTGCTGCTCGTCCTCGCTGGTCGACGCCAGCACGCGCGTCGAGCCGGTGCGCGCGGTGTCGCGTCCGGGGCGGCGGAACCGCCGTCGGCGGGCGCGTCCGAAGAGACCCATGACGAACATGATGCAGGGTGATCCTCACTCACGCCCGTCTCTTCGCGGCGGCGAGGAGGTCGTTTCGCGGAGCCTCGCGGCCTCGTCCAGGCCCTTTCCGGGGCTGAGGGGAAGAGTGCAAGGATGACGGGGTGACCGACGGCGAGTTCGACGTACTCATTCTCGGAGCAGGATCCGGCGGCTACGCATGTGCTCTGCGGGCGGCCCAGCTCGGCCTCACGGTGGGCCTGGTGGAGAAGGGGAACCTCGGCGGGACGTGCCTCCACGTCGGCTGCATCCCCACCAAGGCGCTCCTGCACGCGGCTGAGGTGGCCGACCAGACGCGCGAGTCCCACCAGTTCGGTGTCTCGGCCACGCTCGAGGGCATCGACATGGCCGGCGTCACCGCCTACCAGGAGAAGGTGGTCTCCCGGCTCTTCAAGGGGCTCACCGGACTGATCAGGGGGCGCGGCATCACCGTGATCGAGGGCGAGGGGCGGATGACCGGGCCCCGGCAGGTGACGGTGACCCCGACCAACACGGCCGACTCGACCGACGAGCGGACCTACGCCGGGAAGCACCTGGTGCTCGCGTCCGGCTCCTACAGCCGGTCCCTCCCCGGCCTCGACATCGACGGCGAGCGGGTGATCACCTCCGAGCACGCGCTGCGCCTCGACCGGGTCCCGCGCTCGGTGATCGTGCTCGGCGGAGGCGTCATCGGCTGCGAGTTCGCCAGCGTGTGGGCGAGCTTCGGCGCCGAGGTCACCATCGTCGAGGCGCTGCCGCGGCTCGTGCCCGCCGAGGACGAGGCCTCCTCGAAGGCACTCGAGCGCGCCTTCCGCAAGCGCAAGATCCAGATGCGGACCGGCACGCCGTTCCAGAGCGTGAAGGTCACCGACGAGGGTGTCGCGGTCACCGTCGAGGGTGGCGACGTCCTGGAGGCGGAGCTGATGCTCGTCGCCGTCGGGCGCGGCCCGACCACCGACGGACTGGGGTACGACGAGCAGGGCGTCGCGATGGACCGCGGCTTCGTGCTGGCCGACGAGCGCTGCCGCACCAACCTCGAGGGCGTATACGCGGTCGGCGACATCGTCCCCGGCCTCCAGCTCGCCCACCGCGGCTTTGCGCAGGGCATCTTCGTGGCCGAGGACATCGCCGGCCTCGAGCCCACCCCGTTGGACGAGGCCGGCATCCCGCGCGTCACCTACAGCCACCCCGAGGTCGCCTCGGTCGGGCTGGACGAGGCGACGGCGCGCGCGACCTACGGCGACGACGCGGTCGAGACGCTCACCTACGACCTCGGCGGGAACGGCAAGAGCCAGATCCTGATGACCCAGGGGTTCGTGAAGCTCGTCCGCCGCAAGGACGGGCCGGTCGTCGGCGTGCACATGGTCGGCGACCGCGTCGGCGAGCTCATCGGCGAGGCCCAGCTCATCTACAACTGGGAGGCGCACGTCGAGGACGTCGCTCCCCTTGTCCACGCCCACCCGACCCAGAACGAAGCCCTCGGCGAGGCACACCTGGCGCTGGCCGGGAAGCCCCTCCACTCCCACGCTTGACTCACATCACGAAGCTGCCCAGCTGACCCAGAGACAGGAAGCGACCCCCACGCCCATGGCCACTGAAGTCAACCTCCCCGAGCTCGGAGAATCCGTCACCGAAGGCACGGTCACTCGATGGCTGAAGCAGGTCGGCGACGAGGTGGCGGTCGACGAGCCACTCCTCGAGGTCTCGACCGACAAGGTCGACACCGAGATCCCCTCACCCGTCGCAGGCACCCTGCTCGAGATCAAGGCGAACGAGGACGAGACCGTCGAGGTCGGCGCGGCGCTCGCGGTCATCGGCGCGGCCGACGAGGCGGGCGGCGGTGACACCGGCGGTAACACCAGCGGGGCCTCCGGCGGTGACGCCCAGGCTGCCCAGCAGCCCGAGGCGACCGCGACGCCGCTCGAGCAGGAGCAGGGCGAGCGCGAGGAGGCGCACGCCCAGGCCGAGCAGGCCGCCACGCCGGGCGAGCCGACCAGCGCCCAGGAGCCCGCCCCGGTCGAGGCGCAGGACCAGCCCCCTGCGCAGACCTCGGGCGACCGCACCGTGGTCAGGCTGCCTGAGCTCGGCGAGTCGGTCACCGAGGGGACCGTCACGCGGTGGCTGAAGCAGGTCGGCGACGAGGTGGCGATGGACGAGTCACTGCTCGAGGTCTCGACCGACAAGGTCGACACCGAGATCCCCTCACCCGCTGCGGGCACCCTGCTCGAGATCAAGGTCAACGAGGACGAGACCGTCGACGTCGGCGCCGAGCTGGCCGTGATCGGCTCCGGCGACGCCGGCGCCCCCACGGCCGAGGCCCAGCCCGCCGCACCTCAGGAGCGGCCTCAGGAGCGGCCCCAGGAGCAGGCGGCGGAGCCCGCACCCGAGTCGCCCGCACCCGAGCAGCCTGCACCCGAGCAGCCTGCGGCATCCGCACCCGAGGCACCGGCACGACCCGCGCCCGAGCAGCCCGCGGCCGAGGCACCGTCCGGCGGCCGCGACTCCGCGTCGTACGTCACGCCGCTCGTGCGGAAGATGGCCGCGCAGCACGGCGTCGACCTGGCGAGCGTCACCGGCACCGGCGTGGGCGGTCGGATCCGCAAGCAGGACGTGCTCGATGCGGCCGCGAAGCAGGCCGAGCAGGCCGCACCGGCCCCCGCGGCCGCCGCGGCCCCGTCGACAGCAGCACCACAGGCGCCCGGCGCTCCGGTGCCGTCGCCGCTGCGTGGCAAGACCGAGCCGATGACCCGGCTGCGCAAGGTGATCGCGCAGCGCATGGTCGAGTCGCTCCACGTCAGCGCCCAGCTGACGACGGTGGTCGAGGTCGACGTCACGTCCATCGCGCGCCTGCGCGACTCGGTCAAGGCGGACTTCGCGACGCGCGAGGGCGTGAAGCTGTCGTTCATGCCGTTCTTCGCCAAGGCGGCGATCGACGCGCTCAAGGCACACCCGAGCCTGAACGCCGCGATCGACACCGAGAAGGGCGAGGTCACCTACTTCGACGTCGAGAACCTCGCAATCGCGGTCGACACCGAGCGCGGGTTGCTGACCCCGGTGATCAAGGAGGCGGGCGACCTGTCCATCGCCGGGCTCGCCCGGAAGATCGCCGACGTCGCCGAGCGCACGCGGACGAACAAGATCACTCCCGACGAGCTGTCGGGTGGCACGTTCACGCTGACCAACACCGGCAGCCGAGGTGCGCTGTTCGACACCCCGATCATCAACCAGCCGCAGGTCGCGATCCTCGGCACCGGAGCGGTCGTCAAGCGCCCGGTGGTCATCGACGACCCGAACCTCGGCGAGACGATCGCGGTCCGGCACATGGCCTATCTCGCCCTCACCTACGACCACCGCCTGGTCGACGGTGCGGACGCCGCGCGCTTCCTGACCGAGGTGAAGGCCCGGCTCGAGACCGGGACGTTCGACGTCTGATGCATCTTGTCGTCGGAGGTGCCACCGGCTTCCTCGGCCGTCACCTCGTCGAGGCACTCCGGGCGAAGGGTCACACCA
>DASSTL010000096.1:0-12213 GCA_035707985.1 Nocardioides sp.
TCCGGTCGCGACGCCCTCGTGCTCGAGCAGGCGGGTGTCTCGGTACGCCGGACCGACATCACGCCCGCCTTCGTCGACCTCATGCGCGAGGGCGGGTACGACGCCGACGTGGTCGACCCGCTCGTCGACGACCTCGCCGACCCGCTCGCGCCCGACACGGCGTACGCCGGAGTCTGGGCGAACGCGAGCCTCCTCCACGTCGACCGCGAGGACCTCTCGCGCGTCCTCAGCCGGCTCGCGGACGCGACGGAGGACGGCGGCCTGCTCTTCGTCAGCGTGAAGGAGGGCGACGGCGAGGACTGGTCGCTGCACGGGAACGTGACGGCGCCCCGCTTCTTCACCTACTGGCGCGAGGAGCCGCTCCGCTCGGCCCTAACCGGGGCCGGCTGGCACGTGTTCGGCGTCGAGCACGACGAAGGGTCGCAGGGGGAGGGCTGGCTCGTGGTGCAGGCGCGTCGCGCATGATGGCTCCGTGAGGCACACGGAGTTCTGGGCACGGATGGAGTCTGCGCTGGGGCCGGCGTACGCACGCGCCTGGGCCGACCAGTTCGTGATCGGGGAGCTCGGCGAGCGCACGGTGATCCAGGCGCTCGACGCCGGCGAGCCGCCGAAGGCTGTCTGGGCGGCGGTCTGGCGGACGCTGGAGCTGCCGTCCTCGGAGCGCTGACCCGAGGCCGCCGTGTGGGACGCTGGGATGGTCCACCCACGAGAGGAGCCGCACGATGGCGCGACAGCGGGGCAGGCTGGCGGAGGCGCTGCGGCGGTGGCGGGTGGCGCGGGCGGAGAAACGGGCCATGGCGAGGTCCCTTCAGGAGCAGCGCGAGGCCGACCATCTCGAGCGGATCCGCGAGGGCATCAAGGACGTGCGTGGTTCCGGCGGCTGGTGAGTCGGCGCCACCGCGTGCCTGGACTCACGCCAACCGCTTCTCGAACTCGCCCCACACCTGGTAGATCTCGAAGCCGAGCGCCACGTTGATGGCGACCATGTGCTCGTTGACCTCCGCATTGCTGGTCTGGAGGTAGTCGCGGTCGGGGAAGTGCTCGGCCAGCAGTCGCAGCTGGGCGCACTTGACGGCCATGCCGAGGCGGTGGCCGCGGTGGTCGGGGTGGACGAGCGTGCCGTACTGGTCGACGTGCCGCGCGCCGTGCCCGGGGACCGACGCGTGGGCGTAGGCCACCACCGTGCCGTGGTGGAGAGCGACTGCCGTGGCGTCCGTCCGCCCGGCCTGGTCGCGCTCACGCTCGAGCGCCGCGAGGTCCTCGATGGTGTCCCGGCCCGGCTCGACCTGCATGTCGCCGTGCGGCGCCTCCACGCCGAGCAGGTTGCGGACGTCGACGTACGACGGCCGCAATTCGGTGGGCAACGATCCGATGTAGGCGCGGATCTCGTAGTCCCGGTGGTACGGCGCTGCCTCGGCCGCCAGCCGGTCGACCAGTGCGAGGTCGATCGGGAACGAGAGCCGGCGCTCCACCTCGGTCATCATCAGGACGAAGCCATGCCGCTCGACGAACCGCCGGTTGCGCTCGAAGACGCCACCGATCCGCGCCTGGGCGTGCAGGATGCGGCGTCCGCGCGCGGTGAGCGCGTGCTGCTGCAGGTGCTCGAGCATGCGCGTGCCGACGCCCTGCCCTCGATGGGCGGGGTCGACCCAGAGCATCGCCTGCGCGGTGTCGAGGTTGTCCCGGCTGCTGCCCGACAGGATCGTCTCGGCGACCATCCGGCCGTCCACGAAGCCTCCGAAGGCCTCGAAGAGCGACCCCGGGTCGGTGGACGACAGCATGGCGATGCCGTCCGCGCGGGAGTAGAGCGCGGCTTCCGGGTCCTCGGCGAGCTCGGCGGCGGCGTAGACGTCCTGGAAGCCGTCCATGTCGTCGTCGTCCGCCGGGTCGAGGGGGCGGATCACCAGCTCGGACACGACGGCCACGGTGACGTGGCACGGGGGACCAGCGCAACGGAATTGTCCGGCGTGTCGGCTCGGGATCGAACACGTGTTCGGCTTAGATGGGTCTCACGCAGGGGTCGATCCGGACGGTTCTCCACAGCCCGCACGCCGTGTGGCGGGGGTTGTCGGCGGGCCGGTCTAGCGTCTGGCCCGACGACGACACAGGCGAGACCGACCGCACGAGCGAACGGGACGACGGGTCCCGGGCAAGGATGGACAGACATGGCTGGAGACCGCGACCAGGCGCTGAACGTGGCGCTCGCGCAGATCGAGAAGCAGTTCGGCAAGGGCTCCGTGATGCGCCTCGGCGACGAGACCCGGGCTCCGCTCGAGGTGATCCCGACCGGTTCGATCGCCCTCGACGTGGCGCTGGGCCTCGGTGGTCTGCCGCGCGGCCGGGTGGTGGAGATCTACGGCCCGGAGTCCTCCGGCAAGACCACGGTCGCCCTGCACGCGGTGGCCAACGCCCAGCGCTCCGGCGGCATCGTGGCGTTCATCGACGCCGAGCACGCGCTCGACCCGGAGTACGCCAAGGCCCTCGGCGTCGACACCGACGCGCTGCTGGTCAGCCAGCCCGACTCCGGTGAGCAGGCGCTCGAGATCGCCGACATGCTGGTGCGCTCGGGTGCGCTCGACCTGATCGTGATCGACTCGGTGGCCGCGCTGGTGCCGCGCGCCGAGATCGAGGGCGAGATGGGTGACAGCCACGTCGGTCTTCAGGCCCGGCTGATGAGCCAGGCGCTGCGGAAGATGACCGGCGCGCTCAACAACTCCAACACCACTGCGATCTTCATCAACCAGCTCCGCGAGAAGATCGGCGTGATGTTCGGATGTTTCTCCTACGGCACACGAGTCGTGCTCGCCGACGGCACCACGGAGAAGATCGGCAAGATCGTCAACCAGAAGCTCGATGTCGAGGTGATGTCCTACGACCCGGAGTCCGACGCGATCGTTCCGCGACGCATCGTCAATTGGTTCGACAACGGCGTCGCGGAGCGCTTCTTGCAATTCACGGTCGAGAAGTCGGGAGGCAACGGCCGCGCCCAGTTCGCTGCGACCGAGAACCACCTGATCCGTACGCCGGGCGGCTGGCGCGAGGCAGGTGAGCTGATCGCTGGCGACCGGGTGATGGCGTCCGAGACCCACCGGCTCAGCGACCAGCAGTGGCAGGTCGTCCTGGGTTCCCTCATGGGTGACGGCAACCTCTCGCCCAACCGACGTGATCGGAACGGGGTGCGTTTCCGCTTGGGTCACGGTGCCCGACAGGCGGCGTACCTGGACTGGAAAGTCTCGCTGCTGGGAAACATCCCCGTCTCACGCCGCACCGATGCCCGAGGCGCTGTGTTCGCCGATTTCACCCCGTTGCCGGAGCTGGCTGAGCTCCAGCGTTCCGTCTACATGGTTCCTGGCAAGAAGGTGCTGACTGATGAGTACCTCAAGGTCTTGACGCCGCTCGCGCTGGCGATCTGGTTCATGGATGACGGCACTTTCACGGTTCGTTCCAAGGGGCTTCAGGAGCGGACGACAGGCGGTAGTGGGAGGGTCCAGTTCTGTATCGAGGCGATGACCGAAGGTACGCGGGACCGTTTGGTCGAGTACCTCCGCGACACGCATGGCATGGATGTCTCATGGCGTGAGTCAGGTACTGCCCGCAAGGCCATGCTGACTTTCTCGACGGCATCCTCGAAGCAGTTCCTCGAGCTGGTGGCGCCCTACGTCCATCCCTCGATGAACTACAAGCTGCTGGAAGGCCAGCGCGGTCGCTTCGACGTGCTTCCTGAGTTCGTCGATCCCGAGGATCGTCCGGTTCCAGCACGGATTCTTGACATCCACGTCAAGCCGCCCACCAGGTCGATGCACAAGTTCGACATCGAGGTCGAGGGCAACCACAACTACTTCGTCGACGGGGTCATGGTCCACAACTCGCCCGAGACCACCACCGGTGGTCGGGCGCTGAAGTTCTACTCCTCGGTGCGCCTCGACGTGCGCCGCATCGAGACCCTCAAGGACGGCACCGACATGGTCGGCAACCGCACCCGGGTCAAGGTCGTGAAGAACAAGGTGGCCCCGCCGTTCAAGCAGGCCGAGTTCGACATCATGTACGGCCGCGGCATCAGCCGCGAGGGCGGCCTGATCGACGTGGGTGTCGAGGCCGGCCTGGTCCGCAAGGCCGGTGCTTGGTACACCTACGAGGGCGACCAGCTCGGCCAGGGCAAGGAGAACGCCCGCCAGTTCCTCGCCGACAACCCCGACCTCGCCAACGAGCTGGAGAAGCGCATCCTCGAGAAGCTCGGGGTCGGCCCGACCGTCGACGCACCGGCCGAGGGCGACGAGCTGTCCGACGAGCCGATCGGTGTCGACGATTTCTGAGGCCGTGCCTGATTCCTGGCAGGGAGACGTCAAGGCCGGCGTTCGGGCCTGGGCCGGTGAGCCTCCTCCCGACGAGGAGGCGCAAGGTCCGGACGCCGACCCGGAGTCGGTCGCACGCACGATCCTGCTCGACGCGCTGACCGGCCGGGCCCGCAGCCGCAAGGAGCTGCGGGAGAAGCTCGCGACGAAGGACGTGCCCGACGACCTGGCCGAGCGGCTGCTCGACCGGTTCGCCGAAGTAGGCCTGGTCGACGACGCGGCGTTCGCCCGCTCGTGGGTGGAGAGCCGCCAGCGCGGCCGTGGGCTCGCCCGCCGGGCCCTGGCCCAGGAGCTGCGTCGCAAGGGTGTCGACGACGAGACCGCACGTACGGCGCTCGACGACCTCGACCCGGATCGGGAGGAGGAGGCGGCCCGGCAGCTGGTCCGCAAGAAGCTCCGGTCCTTGCGGGGCGTCGACCACGCGACGGCCACCCGCCGCCTGGCCGGTCTTCTCGCCCGCAAGGGCTACCCGGCCGGGTTCGCGTTCCGGATCGTGCGCGAGGAGCTGGGTGAGCAGCAGGATGGGTCCGGGATCGACTCCGACATGATGGACGGGTGACCTCCCACCTCCACCGGCTGCCCCCGGGCCCGGTCGACCTGACCTCGCTCGCCACCGACGAGACGCCCGGCTTCGACGGCGGAAAGAAGAAGGGGACGGCAGCACTGGCGGCGCTCGGCGACGAGCTCAGCGACCTCCAGGAGCGGCTGTGGGCCGAGCGCACGGCCGGGTCGCAGCGACGCGTGCTGCTGGTGCTCCAGGGCATGGACACCTCGGGCAAGGGCGGCGTGCTGCGCCACACTGTCGGGCTGGTCGACCCCCAGGGGGTCCGGATCACCAGCTTCAAGGCACCGACCGACGAGGAGAAGCGTCACCACTTCCTGTGGCGCATCCGCAACGCACTGCCGCCGGCCGGCTACATCGGCGTCTTCGACCGGTCGCACTACGAGGACGTGCTGATCGTCCGGGTGCACGGCTGGGCCGAGCCGGAGACGATCGAGCGGCGCTACGACGAGATCAACGAGTTCGAGGCGGGCCTTGTCGCGGACGGCCACGTGGTGATCAAGTGCATGCTCCACATCAGCCCCGAGGTGCAGAAGGAGCGGCTGCTCGCGCGACTCGACAGCCCGGACAAGTACTGGAAGTTCAACCCGGGCGACGTCGACGAGCGCTCCCGCTGGGGCGACTACCGCACGGCGTACGGGATCGCGCTGGAGCGCACCAACACCGCGGCCGCGCCGTGGTACGTCGTCCCCTCGGACAAGAAGTGGTACCGCAACCTCGTGATCGGTCAGCTGCTCCTCGACCATCTGCGAGCGATGGACCTGAGATGGCCCCCCGCTGACTTCGACGTCGACGAGCAGCGGCGCCGGCTGGCCGACGAAGCACCGGTGTCGTGATCGAGACGGTGCGGGTGACGCGCTACGTCACGCCCTTGCGGGAGGGCGGCAGCCTGCCGGGGATCGTCGAGGGTGACGACCTCGGCACCTACGTCTGCAAGTTCCGAGGCGCGGGCCAGGGCGTGCGGGTGCTCGTCGCCGAGGTCATCGTGAGCGGACTGGCCACCCGGATCGGGCTCCGCACGCCACGGTTGGTCGCGCTCGACCTCGATCCGGCGATCGCACGCTACGAGGCCGACGAGGAGGTCCAGGACCTGATCAGCGCCAGCGTCGGCCTCAACCTCGGCATCGACTTCCTGCCCGGTGCCTTCGGCTACGAGGGGGAGAGCAGCATCCCGCCCGACGAGGCAGCGCGCGTGCTCTGGCTCGACGCGTTCACGGCCAATGTCGACCGCACCTGGCGCAACCCCAACCTCCTGCTCTGGCACGGCGAGGCCTGGGTGATCGATCACGGCGCGGCGCTGTACTTCCACCACGGGTGGTCGGGCGGGATCTCCGATCCGGCGAGGTTCGGGAGCCAGGCGTGGGACGTCGGTGACCACGTCTTCGGTGCCTACGTCGACCGGCTCCCGGGCGTCGACGCCGCGGTGTCGCTCTCCGAGGACGACCTGCGCGAGGTCGTCGCGGAGGTGCCCGACGTCTGGCTCGAGCCCGTGCCCGGCGCCGCCGACGCCGACGAGGTGCGAGCGGCGTACGTCTCGTTCCTGTCGGCTCGGCTCGCGACCCGCGCCTGGCTGCCGGGGGTGAGCGCCGCGTGACCACGCCCGCTCTGCCCTACCAGTACGTCGTGCTCCGCTGCGTGCCGCGCGTCGACCGCGAGGAGTTCGTCAATGTCGGCGTCGTCCTCTATTGCGAGGAGGCCGGCTTCCTGGAGGCCGCCTGGAGCGTCGACCGGGAGCGCCTGGCCGTCCTGTTCCCACGGCTCGACATCGACGCCGTCTGCGAGGGCCTCGACTACGTCCGGGCCGTCTGCGCGGCCGACCCGGGCGTCGGGACGGTCGCCGACAAGCCGGCCGGCACCCGGTTCGGGTTCCTCAAGGCGCCGCGCAGCACCGTGCTCCAGCCGGGGCCGGTGCACGGTGGGTTGACCACCGACCCGGCACGCCAGCTGGAGCACCTGCTCGAGCAGTTCGTCGGCTGAGGGCTTCTAGATCTAGACGGGGACCAGCTCCACCGCGCCCACGGCGTAGCGAGCCAGCACGGTGCGCGCCACGGCCTCGTGCACACCCAGCGGCTCGGCGACCGCGACGGCACCCGCTTCGAGGGCGAGCTCCTTCGCCCGGTCGGGCAGGAAGCCGGGCGCCAGGAAGAGCGAGGCGACCGCGATGTGGCGGCGGCCCTCCTTGCGGAAGGCGCGCACGGCCTCGCCGGTGGCCGGAGGAGCTGCCGAGGCGAACGCGGCCGTCACCGGGAGCTTGTGGTGGGTGCCCCACAGGCGCGCCAGGCGGGCGACCGACTGGTTGGCCAGCGGGTCGCTCGAGCCGGCGGCGGCCAGCACGAGGGCGTCCAGCTCCCGCACCCGCGACCTGCGCAGCGCCTCACGCATGCGTACGTCGAGCACCTCGAGGAAGCACGTCTCGAGCCCCAGGATCGACGTGGCGCGCACCTGTACGTGCTCGTGCCGGGCGTCGGCCTCGGCGACCGCGGCGGGTACGTCGACCTTGGCGTGGAAGGCCTCGGTCAGCAGGAGGGGGACGACGACGACCTCCTCGTACTTCGCCCGGGCCAGCTTGTCCACGACCGTGTTGAGGGACGGCTTGGACAGGTCGAGGAACGCGGTGTCGATCCTCAGGTCGGGTCGCAGCGCGCGGACCTCGTCCACCAGCGCCTTGATCGTGGCGGCGGACCGCGGGTCACGGCTTCCGTGAGCCAGGGCCACCAGTGCGGGAGCGGCCATCAGCGCGGCCTCCTCTCGTTCATCTTGTTCAACTTGTTCTTCTTCTCGGTCCCGACGGCGTCGTCGGTGGTCTGGGTGGGGGATCTCATGAGTGGATCCCGCACTCGGTCTTGGCGGTGCCGGCCCAACGCCCGCTGCGCGGGTCGTCGCCGGGCGCGACGCGGAGAGTGCACGTGCGACACCCGATGGACGGGTAGCCGTCGTAGACGAGTGGGTTCACGAGCACGTGGTGGTCGGCGATGTAGCGCTCGACGTCGTCGTCGGTCCACCGCGCCAGCGGGGACACCTTGACCTTGCCCTTGCGGGCGTCCCATCCGACGACGGGCGCGATCACCCGGTTGCTGGTCTCGGCGCGGCGCAGGCCGGTCGCCCAGGCGTCGTACTCGGCGAGCGCCTCGGTCAGCGGCTGGACCTTGCGCAGCGCGCAGCACAGGTCGGGATCGCGCCGGAACAGCTCGGGGCCGTACTCGGCGTCCTGCTCGGCGACCGACTGGACGGGCGTGATCGGGATCAGGTTCAGGTTCATGGTGGCGCCGACCGCGTCCGCGGTGCCGAGTGTCTCCGGGAAGTGGTAGCCGGTGTCGAGGAACACGACGTCGATGCCGGGAGCCACCCGCGAGGCGATGTCGGCCAGGACCGCGTCGGCCATCGACGAGGTGATGCAGAAGCGGTCGCCGAAGGTCGCGACGGCCCACTCGATGATGTCCTCGGCCGGAGCCAGTTCGAGCTCGGCGCCGACGTGCGACACCAGCTCGCGGAGCTCCTCGGGGCTGCGGCCGGCGGTGTGCGAGCCGCGGAAGTCGCGCGCCTGCTGGGTGCTCAGGGCGGTCATCGGCCGACACCCCGAGCCGGGGTGGGCGGGCGGAGCAGTCCGAGCAGCTTCAGCGAGAACGCCCGCAGGCATGAGCGGCACTCCCACTCGCCGTGGCGGCTCTCGCGCGGGCGAAGGTCCTCGTCGCCGCAGTAGGGACAGTGGAAAGGAACGGCGCGCTCGCTCATGACACCGCCTCCAGGACGGCGCCGCGGTCGTCGAGGTCGTCGAGACGCTCGCCGCGCAGCAGGTCCTCGTCGGCGCGGGCCACCCAGGTCGCGAACGACTCGTCGGCGGTGCGGTCGGCCAGGAAGTTCGACACGACGGCCGTGATGTAGTCGTCGAGGCCGGCGCTGGTCACCTTGTGAGCGCGTAGCTTGCGGCCGAAGTTGGCCTGGAGACCGGTGGCGCCGCCCAGGTGCACCTGGAACCCCTCCACCTGCCGGTCGCCGTCCATCACGAGCTGGCCCTTGAGCCCGATGTCCGCAACCTGGGTGCGGGCGCACGCGTTGGGGCAGCCGTTGACGTTGACGGTGATCGGCACGTCGAGGTCGGGGAAGCGACGCTCCAGCTCGGCGACGAGGTCACGGGCGCGGTTCTTGGTGTCGACGATGGCGAGCTTGCAGAACTCGATGCCCGTGCACGCCATCGTGTTCTGGCGCCAGGGCGACGGCCGCGCAGACAGCCCGATCGCGTCCAGGTCGTCGAGCAGTCCGTCGACCGCTCTGGGGTCGACGCCCACCAGCACGATCTTCTGGTACGGCGTGAGCCGGGCGCCGGTGACGGCGTACCGGTCCATGAGGTCGGCCAGCCGGACCAGCAGCGAGCCGGACACGCGACCCACGGTGGGGGCGATGCCGACGTACACCTTGCCGTCGTGCTGCGGGTGCACCCCGATGTGGTCGCGGTGGCCGACCGGCGACGGCGGCGACGGGCAGGAGACCAGGGGTCGGCCGAGGTACTCGTTCTCGAGCACCTCGCGGAACTTCTCGATGCCCCAGTCGGCGACCAGGAACTTCAGCCGGGCCCGCGAGCGCAGCCGCCGGTAGCCGTAGTCACGGAAGATCGAGGCGACGCCCTCCCAAACGTCGGCGACCTCGTCGAGCGGGATCCAGACGCCCGCTTTCTGCGCAAGCATCGGGTTGGTCGAGAGCCCACCGCCGACCCACAGGTCGAAGCCCGGTCCGAGCTCGGGGTGGACGGTGCCGACGAACGCCACGTCGTTGGTCTCGGGAGAGACGTCATGGCTCGGGTGCCCGGTCACCGCGGTCTTGAACTTGCGCGGGAGGTTGGAGTACGCCGGGTTCCCGAGCGCGCGGGCAGCGATCTCCGCGAGGGCGCTCGAGCCGTCGATGATCTCGTCGGCGGCGATGCCGGCGACCGGCGAGCCCAGGAACGGCCGCGGCGAGTCGCCGCACGCCTCCAGGCTGGACAGCCCCGCCTCGTCGAGCCGGCGCCAGATCTCGGGGACGTCCTCGATCCGGATCCAGTGGTACTGGATGTTCTCCCGGTCGGTGACGTCGGCAGTGTCGCGGGCGAAGTCGGTGCCGATGCCGCCGAGCGCCCGGACGGTCTCCGAGCTCAGCAGCTTGCCGTCCGAGCGGACCCGCAGCATGAAGAACTCGTCGTCGAGCTCCTCCTCCTCGAGCATCGCGGTCTTGCCGCCGTCGAAGCCGGGGGCGCGCTGCGTGTAGAGACCCATCCAGCGGAACCGGCCGCGCAGGTCGGCCGGGTCGATCGAGGCGAAGCCGCGCCTGCTGTAGATGTGCAGGATCCGGTCCCGGACGTGGAGCGGGTCGTCGTCCTTCTTGGACTGCTCGTTCTTGTTGAGGGGCTCGGTGTAGCCGAGCGCCCACTGACCCTCACCGCGTTTGGGGCGCGGGATGTCGGTACGGGTCGCCGGAGACGGCTTGAAGCGGAGGTCGGGCATGAGATGTCGGTCCTTGGCTGTCCGGGAGCCGGAGACCGCGCGCAGCACCGGGCGCGGCGTCGACGGCTGGGGGGCGGGGGGTCAGCTGGGCCAACAGACCATGCTGCGCGTGCGCCCGAAGTCCACGTGGCGACGTACCACGAGGTGCATCTCGTACGCGACGGCGGCGGTCATGGGAACGAGTCTCAGGGTGTGGACCGGGGTTTCACAAATCGGAATCTCGCGCAATGAGACAACTGTCCATCATGCGGACACTTGGTCAACGCGCGTGCGACTCGAGGAGCTGCTGGACAGCGGGGTAGGAGATCGCGTCGGGCCACGGCGTGCCGACGCTCACGGCCATGGCGGAGGCGAGCGCCGCGGTGACGGCCGCCCGGTAGGGGAGGGATCCCGTCGAGACCCGACGTACGCCGAGCTCGGCCAGGCCGGCGAGGGTCATCCCGGCGATCGGCAGCAGGTTCACCGGCGCGGTCAGGCCGCCGGTGACGGCCCGGATCGTCTCGGGGTCGGCCAGGCCGGGGACGAAGATCCCGTCGGCACCGGCCTCGGCGTACGCCGTGGCCCGGGCCAGCGTCTCGTCGACGGACTCCTCCTCGTGGAACCAGTAGGTGTCCACGCGGGCGTTGACGAAGACGCCGGGTGCGGCGTCCTTGACCGCAGCGACCTTGGCCGTCATGGCAGCGGGCTCCACGAGATGTCCGTCGCGGCTGTCCTCGAGGTTCACCCCGGCGATCCCGAGCGAGGCCAGCTCGGCGACGTACGCCGCGACGTCGGCGGGATCCGTCGAGTGCCCGTCCTCGCAGTCCATGGTGACGAAGACGGGCAGCCGGCCGAGGGACCGGGCAAGGGTCAGGGTCGCCTCGCGCGTCCCGTGCGCACCGTCGGGGATCCCGAGCCCGGCCGAGATCCCGAGGCTGGTCGTGCCGACCGCGGGGTAGCCGGCGTCGGCGAACGCCAGTGCCGAGGCGACGTCCCACGCGTTGGGGAGGAGCAGGGGGAGCGGACCGCGGTGCAGGTCGGCGAAGGAGTTCATCGGGGCCATCACATCGCAGCATCCACTCTTCGTCCATGGCGGCGGCCGACCGGTCCGGATGACTACATTGGCCCGCATGAGCGAGCAAACCGCCTCCGAGACCCTGGCCAAGACCACCTCGGCCGCGTACGACGCGGCCCTCGAGGTCATTGCCTCCGTGGAGCCACGGATCGCGGATGCGACGCGTCAGGAGCTCGCCGACCAGCGAGCGTCGCTCAAGCTCATCGCCAGTGAGAACTACGCCTCGCCTGCCGTGCTGCTCACGATGGGCACGTGGTTCTCCGACAAGTACGCCGAGGGCACGATCGGGCATCGCTTCTACGCCGGCTGTCAGAACGTCGACACCGTCGAGGCGGTCGCCGCCGAGCACGCCCGCGAGCTGTTCGGCGCGCCGTACGCCTATGCGCAGCCGCACTCCGGCATCGACGCCAACCTGGTGGCGTTCTGGTCGATCCTCGCCCACCACGTCGAGACGCCGGGTCTGGAGAAGCTCGGCGCCAAGAACGTCAACGAGCTCAGCGAGGCCGACTGGGAGTCGCTGCGTCACGAGCTCGGCAACCAGCGCCTGCTCGGCATGGCGCTCGACGCCGGCGGCCACCTCACCCACGGCTTCCGGCCGAACATCAGCGGCAAGATGTTCCACCAGCAGCAGTACGGCACCGACCCCGAGACCCAGCTGCTCGACTACGACGCGGTGCGGGCCAAGGCGCAGGAGTTCCGACCGCTGGTGATCGTCGCCGGCTACTCGGCGTACCCGCGTCGGGTGAACTTCGCCAAGATGCGCGAGATCGC
>DASSTL010000097.1:0-5795 GCA_035707985.1 Nocardioides sp.
TGCGGTACGCCGGCGGTGCGGAGGGCCTGCGTGCCGACGCCGAGGCCGCGGGCATCGGGCTCTACGTGCACGCGCCGTACATCGTGAACGTCGCGACCACCAACAACCGCATCCGCATCCCGTCGCGCAAGCTCCTCCAGCAACACATGGACAAAGCCGCGGAGATCGGGGCGCGAGGGCTGATCGTCCACGGCGGCCACGTGAACAAGGACGACGACCCGGCCGTCGGCTTCGACAACTGGCGCAAGGCCGTCGAGGCCACCGACATCAAGATCCCGCTGCTGATCGAGAACACGGCCGGCGGCGACAACGCCATGGCCCGCTACCTCGACCGGATCAAGGGCGTCTTCGACGCGATCGCCGCTGCGTCCGGGTCGGAGAACGTCGGCTTCTGCCTCGACACCTGCCACGCCCACGCCGGCGGCAACCCGCTCGAGTCGGTCGTCGACGACGTCCTCGCCATCACCGGGCGCATCGACCTCGTGCACTGCAACGACAGCCGCGACGAGTTCGACTCCGGTGCCGACCGGCACGCCAACGTCGGCGCCGGCAAGATCGACCCCGACCTCCTCGCAGCCGTCGTCCGCGACGCCGGCGCCCCGGTCGTCTTCGAGACCCCGGGCGGCCCCGACGAGCACCTCGCCGACTTCGAGGCGGTCCGCTCGCGGCTCTGACGAAGAACCGCGGAAGAAACGACCGGTCGCCCCGGGCGTGTCCGTCGATTCGTCCGCGGTTTCCGCCTCGGTCAGCCGAAGCAGACCAGCGGCGCGGGTGGGCCGTCCGGGTCGACCTCGGCGAGAGCGTGGGCAAGCGCCACAGACGGATGTACGCCGGAGGCGAGCTCCTGGTGCACGCGCACGAGTACGTCGTGGGCGACCGCGTCGTTGATCGCGGCGGCGGAGGCGATGACGCAGCGCGAGCCGGCGTGCAGCCACGCGGCGTTCATCCCGATCAGCTCCTCACCGCCACGCAGCGTCGACCGGCCGACCTCGCAGGCGGACAGCAGCACGACGTCGGGCACCGCACTCAGCTGGTCGATGTCGTAGCCGAACCACGGCCCGTCGGCCAGCTCGAAGCCGGAGAACAGCGGGTTCTCCGACGAGTGCCGCCCGTGGGCGGAGACGTGAAGCACGTCCACCGACCCCGCCAGCGCACTCACCGCTGAGGCCGTCGCGTCCCCGCCCTGGAGCATGGCAGCCCCGGGCCAGGCAGCGGCCGCCGCCGACGTCTCGGCGTCCGCCTGGGCGACCCGCGGTCCGGCCACGAACCCGGCCGACGACGACCGGAGCGGCGACGCGGTGCGCAGCAGCCACGATGTCGCCGACTGGGCAACGGTGACCGCGCGCCCCCGGTTGCTGGGCAGGATCGTCCACGGCACCCCGGCCAGGACGCCTGACGGTGTGAGCACCAGCTCCCGGTCGCCCAACAGGTCCCTCAGTGGGTCGAGCAGCAGATCGTCCAGCCGACGGAGGCGTCCATTCAGCTCGGCGCGGATGGCGTCTGCGAAACCCGCCAGCTCGGCCGCCGCCATGTCCAGGTCCGGCAGGAGGCCACCGATCAGTGCGTCGAGTGCGGACCGGTCACCCAACCGCACTACCGTGGACGTCTCGTGGGTGACGACGAGTGCCGCCACCTCCCGGCTGGTGACCACGTGCGCCACCAGCGCGTGACCGGACCCAAGCCTCGACCGCACGTCCGAGAGCGATGCCGGGTCGTCGTACTCCCCCGATCCCCGGTGCTGCCACGCCCGCTCCCGCACCCGCTCGCGCAGCTCGCTCTCACGAGCGGCCCCACCACGCGACGGGTCCTCGGCGCTGGCCAGCTCGCGCAGCTCCTGCAGGTGGCCTTGCACGTCCTCGTCGACGGGCACCCGCACGGGCTGCACACGGCTGGCAAGGGTGCGCGCCCGTTCGGACCACTCGAAGAACACGTCGGGATCGCCCGACGCCACCGCGACCCGTAGGCCGCGGACCGCGAGGCGCCGGCCGTGCCCGGTCACCATCGTCTGGAGGTCCAGGCTCCCGAACGAGCTCTGCCACTCGTGCAGCTCGCCCAGCCCACGGCGCAGGTGGGCCAGCGCGTCCCCTCGCCGTCCCAGTCGTTCAGCCACTGCGGCCCGCACGTCGCGCTCGCGCAGACGTACGGCGAGCGGAGCGCGCGCCGGCACCCGAATCCTCGAGAGCCGATCACGCGCCTCGTCCAGTTCACCTCGTCGTGCCAGCACCAGCGCCGTGTCCAGTCGAACATCCATCGCCCACCACGGCAGCCCCAGCGCCTCGAGCTCCCGGTCCAGATGATCGCCACGCGACACGAGCGACGGACGCGTCGAGCCGAGCCGGACCTCCGCCCCGTGGGCCAGCGCCTCCGCCTTCAACCGCAGGGCCGGCGCTCCCACGCGGGTGAAACGCGCGCGGGCTGCGCGCGCAGTGGTCAGCGCACGGCGGGGGTCATCGGCCAGGGCAGTCCTGGCGATGATCAGCTCGGCCTCACCTCGGCGGTGTGGCATCCGGTGCTGCCCGAACGTCCTGGCCGCGTCGTCGAGCACCCCGAGCGCAGTCCGGGTCATGCCCGCCGCCATCAGCACCTCGGCGCGGTCCTGGTTGGTGATGGCGGACCCCACCGGGCTCAGCGGCAGGAGCACCGGCCGGACGGCGTCCATGTGGCGCAGCGCCGAGACGAGGTCGCCCCGCAGCATGTCGGCACAACCGAGGTTGTGCTCGGCCATCGCGGCCTCCACGTCGTTGCCGGACTCGCGGAACAGGCGCACCGCCTCCTCGAGGTCGTCCGCCGCCCGCGACCCCGCGCCCGTCGCCAGGTACACCCCGCCCCGGTTGGAGAGCGCTTTGCCGCGCTCCACCGGGTCGGTCAGCATCGCCACGCCGACGGCGAAGGCGTCCAGGGCCCGCGTGGTCTCGCCCTGTCGCAGGAGGATCAGGGCCCGCTGGCTGTGCAGGACACCGGACGTCTCGAACGTGACGCCCGGCAGCGCCAGCGCCTCGTCGCAGAGCCGGAGGGCCCCGCCGAGGTCTCCGCCCTCCAGGGTCAAGAACGCGCGGCTCGCCTCGATCCGGGCGATCAGGTCGGGCTCGAGCGCCACGTTCCGGGCGCGCTCGAGGAGCCGCCGGGCGGCCGGCAGCCGGCGACCGACGAGGGCCTCCAGGCCCGCCTGATGGAGCTCGTGGGCGCTCCGCACCCGCCTATTCTGGCCGCTGCATGTCGGTGAGGCGCTCGACCGCCCGCCAACCGCGTCGCACGGCTGCCGCCGCACCCCGCGCGGGGTTGGCCCGGTTGATCAGGTCCTTGGACATCGCGGCCGCCAGGGCACCCGCCATCAGGGGAGCGGAGAACGACGTGCCGCTCCACACCCCGAACCCTCCACGCGGCCCACCGTCGGGACGCCGGCCGGAGCTGAAGTCGTCGGGATCCACCGACTCGCGGAGCCGTCCCTCGACCCAGGTCTTCGCCGTCGGCTGGAGACCGCCGCGGAACGGCGGCATCGTGCTCATCAGCGACGCCCCCGGCGCGTAGCTGCGGACCCACGGGCCGGCGTTGCTGAACAGCGCGTCGCTGGTGTTCGGGTTCTGTGCGCCGACCGAGACGACCGGGACGCGGTCGTGCTGCCGGTGGATCGGGCCCTTGCCGTTCTTCCACGGGGCGAAGGCGGCCGGGTAGCTCGGCCGGTCGGTCGCGTCGTTACCGGCGGAGCACACGACGACGACGCCCAGCCTGCCGAGCTCGTCGAGGATGCTCCACAGGATCGGGTCGAGCAGCTCGTCCGCGGCGTTCTCGTGGTAGTAGCCCATCGACAAGCTCAGCACGTCGATCGGGTGGCCGCCGCGCTTGCCCTCACGGTCGAGCCGGACCAGCTCGGTGACCTGGGCCAGCGTGGTGAGCCACTCCGACTCGACCAGCGGCTCGGTCGCCGGGATGCCACGCCAGGACAGGATCTGGGCGTCCGGGCAGGCCTGGTGGACGAGCCCGGCGATGAACGTGCCGTGGCCGGCGATGCGGTCGAGAGAGCCGTCAAACGGCCCACCGATGTCGCCGTGCAGCTCGGGGTTGGTGGCGGGGTCGGTGTATCCGATCGCGTGGCCCCGCAGCTTGACGTCGGTCTTCACGACTCCCCCGTCGAACCAGTAGTGCGGGTAGCAGCCGGTGTCGAGGATCGCGACGACGGGCCGGCGACCCTTGATCGCGGAGTTGGGGAAGCGGGCCGGACGAGGTCCGGCGTACGCGATCGGCTGGCGCCCCCCGGAGCCGAGGTTGCCGTAGCTCAGCAGACCGGCCGATGCGTCGGACGCGCCGTCCGGGTGGGGGATGTCCCAGGGGTGGGGGATGTCCCACGGATGCGGGATGTCCCAGTGGTCGGGCTGGATCCAGGCCGAGGGATCGGGCGAGTGGGGGATGTCCCAGGGGTTGGGCTCGACCGGTCGCGTCGAGACGACGTGATCGAGGTCGACGCCGCGAAGAGCATGGCGGCCGTGGAGGTGCCGGGCCGTCTGCAGCAGGGCCCAGGCGTCCGGCGGCTGCAGCACGCTGGCCTGCGCCCCGCCGATGTGCACGGTGCGGACGCCGAGCGGCAGGTGGCGCGCCTTGGCCGGCTCCGGGTTCAGCCGCACCGTCCAGCTCAGGGTCTCGGCAGCCGAGCGGAGCAGCTGCACCTGCTCCTGCATCCGCTCGCCCTTGGCCACCATCAGCCGGTTGGCGACGTACGCCGTGGGCCTGGCCCGCTCGTCGCCCACGACCGGCGCGCGGCTCGGGTCGAGGATCCTGGCTCCGGCCGCCTCGAGGGCGTCTCGGTGCGGCATGCGTGGCTCGCGGGCCAACCGGACGTTCCGAGGCTCGGGCATGAGTGGTCCTCCGTGCGGGTGAGGGGAGCGGGAGCAGGTCAGATCTCGAAGGCGGGGGTGCCGAACGTCTGGTCGTCGGTGAGCTTCAGCGACACACGGTAGAAGCCGGTGGGCAGGTCGGGGAACTCGAACCGCCCGGTGGGCTCGGCGACGCTCTCGAAGGTGCGGCCCTCGCCGCCGACCTCGCGGATCTGCACCGGAGCGCTCTCGGCCGGCACCAGCCAGCCGTCGAGCCGCGCGCGGCCCTCCTCCTCGGAGACGCCGACGCGGACCAGCAGGTCGACGCCCTCGCCGCCGAAGCGCAGCGTGTAGGAACGGGCGCCACCGCGGGTGCCGACGAGCTCCTCGAAGCGCTCGACGACGAGCAACAGCTGGAGCTCGAGATCGGGGTCGTGGTCGGCGATGTCGCGGGTCACGGCGACCATCCGGTCGACCATGCCGACGGGCACCGGGTCGAAGAGGTCGGTGACACGGCGTACGTCGGCGTACAGGGGGTCGTCCTCGAGGTGCGGATCGCTCATCGGGTGCCTCCTGGGGACGTCACGTCGGAGACGAGGCTCTCGCAGGAGCATGCCCCGGCATCGGGTCGCCGACAACGCCCGTCAGGGGCGCCGCCGAGGACGGGCCGGGTCATCGGTGCGAGGTCCACCGTCGTGTCCTTCTGTGTCGTGCTCCGGCCCGAGGCCGGGGTTCGCGCGTGGTGCTGGGTCGAGCAGCCGTACGACCCTAGGAGCGCGGACCACCCCCGCTGATACACCACCGGTAGCCTCGTCGCCGTGGTCCCCTCCGTCCGTTCGATCTCGACCGACGAGCACCGCGCGTTCATCCGTGAGCAGCCGTGGGCGAGCTTCCTGCAGACCCCCGCCTGGGCGACGGTGAAGTCGGAGTGGCGGGGCGAGTCGCTGGGCTGGTACGACGACGACCGGCTGGTCGGAGTCGGGCTCG
>DASSTL010000098.1:0-20461 GCA_035707985.1 Nocardioides sp.
ACCAGCGTCGAGATCACCCAGGCTCATCTCGACCGGATCGCCGAGGTCGACGGCGCGCTCCACTCGTTCCTGCACGTCGACGCCGAGGGGGCGCTGCGCGCCGCGGCCGAGTCCGACGCGCGTCGGGCCGCGGGGGAAACCTGGAGCGCGCTCGACGGCATCCCGATCGCGGTCAAGGACGTGCTGGCCACCCGCGGGCTGCCGACGACCTGCGGCTCCCGGATCCTCGAGGGCTGGGTGCCGCCGTACGACGCCACGGTGGTGGCCCGCCTGCGGGGCGCGGGCCTGCCGATCCTCGGCAAGACCAACATGGACGAGTTCGCGATGGGCTCGTCCACCGAGCACAGCGCGTACGGGCCCACGCACAACCCGTGGGACCTCACTCGCATCCCGGGTGGCTCGGGCGGTGGCAGCGCAGCCGCGGTCGCGTCCTACGAGGCGCCGCTGGCGATCGGCACCGACACCGGCGGCTCCATCCGCCAGCCGGCGGCGGTCACCGGCACGGTCGGCGGCAAGCCGACGTACGGCGGGGTCTCGCGCTACGGCCTCGTCGCGCTCGCCAACTCCCTCGACCAGGCCGGGCCCGTCACGCGCACCGTGCTCGACGCGGCGCTCCTCCACGAGGTGATCGCCGGCCACGACCCGCTCGACTCGACCTCGATCGACGAGCCGGTGCCGGCAGTCCTGGAGGCAGCCCGCCGTGGCGCGGACGGCGACCTGACCGGGGTCCGCATCGGCGTGGTGAAGGAGCTCGGGGGCGAGGGCTACCAGCCCGGCGTGCTCGCGCGCTTCGAGGAGTCCGTCGAGCTGATGACCAAGGCGGGCGCCGAGGTCGTCGAGGTCTCCTGCCCGCACTTCGTGCACGCGTTGGCGACGTACTACCTGATCCTGCCGGCGGAGGCGTCGTCCAACCTGGCGCGCTTCGACGCGATGCGCTACGGCCTGCGCGTGACCCCGGATGGCGACCCCAGTGCAGAAGACGTCATGCGTGCGACGCGCGAGGCCGGCTTCGGCGACGAGGTCAAGCGCCGGATCATCCTCGGCACGTACGCGCTGTCGAGCGGCTACTACGACGCCTACTACGGCCAGGCGCAGAAGGTCCGCACGCTGGTGTCACGCGACTTCGAGTCGGCGTTCGCGAGCGCGGACGTGCTGGTCAGCCCGACCGCGCCGACCACGGCGTTCCCGATCGGCGAGAAGGTCGACGACCCACTCGCGATGTACCTCAACGACCTGGCCACGATCCCGGCCAACCTCTCCGGCGTACCCGGGATCTCGGTGCCGAGCGGGCTGGCCGACGAGGACGGGCTGCCGGCCGGCGTCCAGATCCTCGCGCCGGCGATGGCCGACGACCGGGTCTACCGCGTGGGTGCCGCGCTGGAGTCGCTCCTCGCCCAGGAGTGGGGCGGCCGGCTGCTCGCACGCGCGCCCGAGCTGAACGGAGCCTCGTCATGACCGAGACGCTGCTGTCGTACGACGACGTGCTCGCGCAGTTCGACCCGGCCCTCGGCCTCGAGGTGCACGTCGAGCTGAACACCGCGACCAAGATGTTCTGCGGCTGCCCGACGGAGTTCGGCGCCGAGCCCAACACCCAGGTCTGCCCGACCTGCCTCGGGCTCCCGGGGTCGATGCCGGTCGTCAACGGGAAGGCCGTCGAGTCGGCGATCCGGATCGGCTTGGCGCTGAACTGTGAGATCGCTGAGTGGTGCCGGTTCGCCCGGAAGAACTACTTCTACCCGGACATGCCGAAGAACTTCCAGACCTCGCAGTACGACGAGCCGATCGCGTTCAACGGCTACATGGACGTCGAGGTCGACGGCGAGACCTACCGGGTCGGCATCGAGCGCGCGCACATGGAGGAGGACACCGGGAAGTCGACCCACATCGGCACCAGTGGCCGCATCCACGGCGCCGACTACTCGCTGGTCGACTACAACCGCGCGGGCATCCCGCTGATCGAGATCGTCACCAAGCCGGTGCTCGGCACGGGTGCCAAGGCCCCCGAGGTCGCCCGCGCGTACGTCGCGCAGCTGCGCGACCTGCTGCTCGGCCTCGGCGTGAGCGACGTCCGCATGGAGCAGGGGTCGCTGCGGTGCGACGTGAACCTCTCGCTGGCGCCGAAGGCCTCGACAGGCTCGGCCGACGAGGTGCCCCTCGGCACCCGCACGGAGACCAAGAACGTCAACTCGCTGCGGTCGGTCGAGCGCGCGACGCGCTACGAGATGCAGCGGCACGCCGCGATCCTGGCCGGCGGCGGGAAGGTCCTGCAGGAGACCCGGCACTGGCACGAGGACACCGGCATCACCACGAGCGGGCGCGAGAAGTCCGACGCCGAGGACTACCGCTACTTCCCGGAACCCGACCTGGTGCCCGTCGCTCCCAGCCGGGAGTGGGTCGAGCAGCTGCGGAAGGAGCTGCCCGAGCCGCCGCACGAGCGACGAGCGCGGTTGCAGGCGGAGTGGGGCTTCTCCGACCTCGAGATGCGCGACACCGTCGGTGCGGGGGCGCTCGGCCTGGTCGAGGAGACGATCGCGGCCGGTGCCGCGCCGCAGGCCGCGCGGAAGTGGTGGCTCGGTGAGCTCGCACGGCGTGCGAACGAGGCCGATACCGACCTCTCGGAGCTCGGCGTGAAACCGGCCGACGTGGCCCGTGTGCAGGAGCTGGTCGACGAGAAGACCCTCAACGACAAGCTCGCCCGTGACGTGTTCGACGGGCTGCTGGCGGGGGAGGGGACGCCGGACGAGATCGTCGCGGCCCGAGGGCTGGCGATCGTGTCCGACGACGGCGCGCTCGGCGCGGCGGTCGACAACGCGATCGCGGCCAACCCCGACGTCGCCGACAAGATCCGCGACGGCAAGGTCGCTGCGGCCGGTGCGCTGATCGGTGCGGTGATGAAGGAGATGCGCGGCCAGGCGGACGCCAACCGGGTGCGCGAGCTGATCCTGGAGCGCCTGACGTCCTGAGCGGTCGGCTCGTGCTCAGGCGAGCTGGTCGCGCAGGGCAGCGAGGTCGCCGAGGACCCAGGCCGACGTGAGCCGGTCGCCCTCCCCGGTGAAGAAGGCGGCGCCCGAGTAGGCGAAGCGGCGGCCGGTCGGTGGCATGCCGGCCAGCGGACCGGTGTGGGTGCCGGTGTAGCGCAGACGCGCGGCTGCTCGAGCGCCGTCCACGACCAGGGTGACGACCTCGTTGTGGAAGTCCGACGACCCGGCGCGGATCGCGTCCCGGTAGCCGCGCCACTCGTCCCGGCCCGAGGTCTCGGTCCCGAGCGACCCGCGGAAGGCGAAGTCCTCGGCGAGAACCTCGTCGACGGCTGCGTCGTCCCAGCGGTTCCACAGGTCGTCGTAGAAGCGTCTGACCAGGCGGTCCACGGCGCCCAGTATGGCCACGTCGGGTTGGCGGATCCCGGGCCGCCCGGTCACAGCGATTGAACGGTGATTCAAGTTCTGACAGGGTGCCACCATGTCGCTGGACTTCACCGCCATCAACCCCGCAGCGGCTCGGGCCGAGGACACACACTCACGGCAGTCGGGAGACCTGCCGAGCCGGGCGCAGTACGTCGTCGTCGGTGGCGGCGTGGTCGGGACCTCGATCGCCTACCACCTCGCGATGCTCGGGGCCACGGACGTCGTGCTCCTCGAGCGCAAGCAGCTGACGTCGGGTACGACGTGGCACGCGGCCGGCGAGGTCGTCTCGGGAGGCGCGACGGAGGATGGGCTCTGGATGGCGCGCTACTCCGCGGAGCTGTACGCCAGGCTCGAGGAGGAGACCGGGCTGTCGACCGGTTTCCGGAAGTGCGGCTACCTCCAGCTCGCGACCACCGAGCGGCGCGACGAGGCCTACCGCCGCGAGACGGCGTACATGCGCGCCAAGGGGATGGACAAGGAGATCCTGTCGCCGGCCGAGGTCGCCGAGATGGTGCCGCTGATGCGGACCGACGACCTGGTCAGTGGCTTCTGGACGCCCGACGAGGGTCGCGCCAACCCCGTCGACGTGACGATGTCGATGGCGAAGGGGGCGCGGCAGCGCGGGGCGCGCATCTTCGAGGACACCGAGGTCACCGACTTCCTCCTCGAGGGCGGACGCGTCGTCGGCGTCCGCACCGAGCGCGGCGACGTCGAGTGCGAGAAGGTCGTGCTCGCCGCGGGACTGTGGGGGCGGGAGCTCGCGGCCAAGGCGGGCGTCACCGTGCCGCTCCAGGCCGCCGAGCACTACTACCTGCTGACCGAGCCGATCGAGGGCGTCACGCCGGAGTCGGTGCCGGTGATCGAGGAGCCGGAGTCCTACGGCTACTACCGCGAGGAGGGGAGCGGCCTGCTGGTCGGGATGTTCGAGCCGGTCGGCAAGGCCTGGGCGCTGGACGGCACACCGCGCGACAGCGCGTTCGCCGTGCTGCCGCCGGACTGGGACCGGCTCGCGCCGTTCCTCGAGGTCGCGATGCGGCGCTTCCCCGCCCTCGAGGACGCCGGCATCCGCACGCTGTTCTGCGGACCCGAGAGCTTCACCGACGACATCTCGCCGATGCTGGGGGAGTCGCCCGAGGTCGACAACCTCTATCTCGCGTGCGGGCTGAACTCCATCGGCATCCTCTCCGGTGGCGGTCTCGGCCACGTGATGGCGCAGTGGCTGATCGAGGGGTTCGCACCGATCGACCTGAGCGCCGTGGGCGTCGACCGCACGCACGAGTTCCAGGCCACCAGGCGCTTCCGCGAGGAGCGGACCGTCGAGCGGCTCGGGTTCCTGCTGAACAACCTGTCCTGGCCGAACGCGGAGTACCGACACGGGCGCGACGTACGCCGGTCGCCGTACCACGAGCAGCACGTCGCCGACGGCGCGCACTTCGTGACCACCAGCGGCTGGGAGTTCCCCGACTACTTCGCCGGCGCCGGCGTCACGCCGACCGTCGAGTGGGGCTACGCCCGCGGCGAGGGCTTCGAGCGCACCCGCGAGGAGCACCTCCAGGCCCGGGAGAGCTTCGCGATCTTCGACATGTCGCTGATGTCGCACCACCTGGTGCAGGGGCCGCACGCCATGACTGTCCTCAACCGCGTGTGCACCGGCGACGTCGACACCGCCGTCGGCCGCATCGTCTACACGCAGTGGTGCGACGAGCGCGGCGGGATCATCGCCGACGTCACCGTCACCCGCCTCGCCGAGGACCAGTACGTCGTGATCAGCGGCGACAACATCCACCGCCGCATCCCGGCGTGGATCCGCCGGCAGACCCGCGACGGCGAGTTCCTCACCGTCACCGACGTCACCAGCGGCAACGCGCTGCTGTCGGTGCAGGGTCCGAGGTCGCGCGAGCTCCTCCAGCGGCTGAGCCCGCAGGACTGGTCGAACGAGGCGTTCCCCTACCTCACCGCGCAGAAGGTCGAGCTCGGCTACACGCCGCTCTGGGCGCTGCGCGTCACCTACGTCGGCGAGCTCGGCTGGGACCTGCTGGTGCCGACCGAGTTCGGCGCCACGCTCTACCAGCAGTTGCGCGAGGCCGGGGCCGACCTCGGCTACCGCCCCACCGGCGTCGGCGCGCTGGGCACGATGCGGCTGGAGAAGGCCTACCGCGACATGGGCCACGACATCGACTCCACCGACACCCCGATCGAGGCTGGCCTCGGCTTCACCATCGCCTGGGACAAGCCCGGCGGCTTCGTCGGCCGCGACGCTTTGCTGAAGCAGAAGGAGGCCGGGCCGCCGACGCGGCGCCTCGTCAACGTGCTCCTCGAGTCTCCCGACCTCGACCTGATCGGCGACGAGCCGCTCTACTGGGACGGCAAGCCCGTCGGCATCGTCCGCGCCGGCGGCTTCGGCCACTCCCTCGGCGCCCCTTGCGGCATCGCCGAGGTCTCGCGCGACGAGCCCGTCACGGCGTCCGCCCTGGCCGCCGGCAGCTTCGAGGTCGACATCGCCGGCACCCGCGTCCCGACCCAGGTCTCCCTCAAGCCGTTCTTCGACCCGGAGCGGAAGCGGATCCTCTGCTGACCCTGTGGATCGGCGGCGTCATGGCGCGTCTCGGAGGCGATGGCGTACCCAGGTCGCGATCTCAGGCGCGTCCGCGTGCGGCCGCGTCACTCGGGGAGGCTGGCACGGAGGAACCGCACCTCCTCCTGGTCGAGCCGTCTCTGCACCCGGCGTAGCACGATGTCGTCGATCCGCTGCTCGTCACGCAGCTACCCACCAGCACCAACAGCAGCGCCGGGGCTATCGGGTAGCGGCGAGCCATAGCGCCGCAGGCGACCAGGGCGACGCCCAACAAGACGACGAGCTCGAGTCCGAACACAGGCACATCTTGTCGATCCCCCTCGAGTGCGGCCACTGCCCTCGACCGAGCCCGCTGATGTTCGATGCTCGATACTGCTTGCTGTGAGGACGGGGGCCGCGACTCTTTCCCGTTCTGTCCACTGGCGTGGAGTGGCGCTGGTGTCGCTTGCCGGGGCCATCTGGGGAACGACCGGTCCGCTGGTCCAGCTGACCGTGGAGCATTCAGCGCTCTCGCCGCTGACCATCAGCGCTAGTCGGGCTGTGGCGGCCTCTGTCGTGCTCGACGTCATGTTGCTGGTCACGGGTCGCCTGCGGATGTCGATCGGGTCGGCCGGCCGTCATCGCGGGCGGCTGGCCGTGGTCGGCGCCCTGATCGCCGCCTCGCAGCTGCTCTTCTTCATGTCGGTGGAGTGGGCCGGGGTCAGTCTCTCCACGGTCATCTGCATGGGGTTCGCACCGATGCTGATCTTGGGGGTCACCAGCGTTCGACGACGCCGGCTTCCGACTCGTGCCCAGATCCTGACGGTCACGATGGCCTTGGCCGGCGTGGTCTTGATCAGCCTGATCGGTGGCGGCCGTGAGCACGCCCAGAACCCGCCGCTGGGTGTGCTGGCAGCGCTGGGTGCAGGCGCGTGCTTCGCGTTCACCGCCGACGTCGGTGCACCCCTGTCTCGACGCGTCGACGCCCTCACGATCACGACCGGGATCATGAACGTCGCTGCTCTGGTGCTGGTCCCGTGTGATCTGCTGGTCGCCCAGGTCGGCCACGTCACGTTGGCCGCTCCGCCGAGGGCGTGGTTGCTGGTCTGGCTGCTGGCTGCGGGCGTGGTGGCCACCAACACCCTCATGTTTGCGGGGTTACGCCGCACATCGAGCGCCGCGGCCGTCGTAGCGACGCTCATCGAGCCGGTGACGGCGGTCGTCATCGCAGCCGTCTTCCTCGGCGAGCATCTGACTCCCGCCGGCCTGGTGGGCTGTCTCTTGATCGTCACTGCCATCGCCAGCCTGGGACGGTTCGAGGACCGGGCGCCCGATCCCGAGGCCCAGGTAACGCCGACACCGCTGTGAGGAACCGACGGCGCCACAAGCGGAATGAGCGCGCCCTCACCCTCCGGCTCTGTGGGCCGTTCGCGCTTGGGCTGAGGCGTCTCGCCGTACGCCGAGGTCCGACCCGTCCCGGTCCGGGTCACACTCGCGGCGGATTGACGCACGTCAACTCGGCCAGGAAGCCTCGCTGCTCGCCTCCGCTCAGGTCGGACGACCGCCGAAACGCCATAGATGTACCTCGGTCCCGACGTAGCGGTCGGCCGAAAGCACACTTCGAGCGCTGTGCTCGTCGTGCGCCTCCAGCAACAATGCGGAGCCCAGTATCCGGGAGCCGTCGTCTGACAAGAGGGGACCGCTGGCGATCAATTCGTCTGTTGGCAATGTGTCGATGTCCGCGGCCGGTTCCAGGGTGAAGCCGAGCACGAGGTAGCGGTTGTTCTCGACCTTTCCGGTGTCGAAGTCCCACATTGTTCGCCCCAGCGAGTTGCGCCAACGTCGCAGGAGCACATCGCGGTATACGCCGGCCTGGTAGCCGCGTTCTTCAAAGGGGCCAATGGCGCCATCGCCTCGAGTGGGGGCTCCTCAGGAGGGGTCGGGTAGATCTGGAGCAGCCCGTCTCCTCCAGCCCGGGTGAGCAGGTGAACGTGGACGTGCGGCACTTCTTGTCCGGCGACCTCGCCGTTCGACTGCCACATGCTGTATCCATCGGGCTGGACGACCTGCCGTACGGCCCTCGACACCATCACCGTCGTCTCCATGACCGCCGATGCGGTTCGACTGCTCACCCGTCCAGCGTTTCGACGTGCTCGCGAGGAAGGACAAGGACGTGAGCGAGGTGCGGCCACCCGGGTTGTCGGAGGTCCATGATCGCAACGGTCTGGTCGTCTTCGTAGAACGTGAGACTTGGTAGCTCCCCGGCGATGATCTGGCAGAAGACACACGGCACCCAACCATGCTGACAGGGCCACTGTGAGGCAGACGGCGCGATTCACACTCACCTCGATAGACCGCTCGGTCGCATGACGATCTTGTGCCGTCAGCCGGCGGAAAGACGCCCCTCATAGCGCTGTGAGCGTGCCGTTCTAGCAGACTGTCGGCCATGCTCGTCGGACTCGTGGGGGACCTCGAAGGCGAGCGCGATGCAGCCGTCTACTGGCTTCAAGCTCTGGGTGAAAGGGGCGACGTACAAGTCGCCTACCAACTGGGTGATCTCCGGTTCGGAATGGGAGTCGAGCCGGACGCTTACCTCGCTGCCATCGAATCCGTATGCGCCTCCCACGGGCTGCGGCTCTTCTGCATCAACGGCAACCACGAGAACTGGGCGGAACTGGACCGTCTCTGGAGCACGCCGCGATGGGTCGACGCGAGCGGGGCCCATCAACCGATTGAGGTCACCGAGCACGTCACTTTGCTGCCCCGGGGGCACCGATGGCATCTCGGCGGGCGGTCGTTCGTCGCCCTGGGCGGAGCGCCGTCGATCAACCGGCACATGCTGATCGAGGGCGAGGACTGGTGGCCCTCCGAGGTGCTGCTCGACGAGCACGTGGACACCGTGATCGCTGGTGGCTACGCGGACGTGATGCTCACCCACGACAGCCCGTCCTCGCCGTACTGCACTCCTGAGGTCGCCGAGATCCTTCGACGCAACGCCGGTGACAACCCGATGCAGTGGTCGGAGTCGTCCCTCGCTTACGCCGACGAGGGGTTGGCCAAGATGACCCGGGCTGTGCTCGGCGTCCGGCCTAAATTCCTTGCGCACGGCCACTTCCACGTCGCGGGGGAAGGAGTCGTGCAACTGCCCGAAGCAGCCAGCGCCACCACCGTTTGGTCACTCGCCGCGCGCCACGAGGTCGGCGCGGTGCGCGTGCTTGACCTAGACAGTCTCAGTGAAGCCTCAGCGCACTAAGCACCATCCGCTCATCGGCTGAGTGCGGTTCGGCGACGCCCAGGCAGCCGGCGGATGGACGCACCTCATCGCTGATGACCGCGCGATTCACGCCCGCGGGAAAGTCACGATAGGTGGGGCGTCAGGGCCGGGGTAGGCCCAGTGACAGCCGGTCTCGACGTCGCCTCGGAGGAGGGCGACAGAGGGCTCTGAAAGCGGGCGGTACGGCAGTTGCCGGAGCACCGCTTCGGCTTGCTCAACCGGGAACCACCTCGCATCGTGAATCAGCCCATCCGGGTCCCGAACATCCAGCGATGGGTCCTCGACCACCGCGGTGAAGGTCCATGCACGACTCACCCTTCCAGGGCTCACCACTGAGGATGTACCGACGAGGACCATGTCGGCTGCTCCAACGAGCAAGCCGGTTTCCTCGGCCAGCTCACGACTCGCACCCTGACTCGGCGTCTCGTGATCCTCGACGCGCCCGCTAGGAATGTTCCAGTGCGCACTTCCCCACGCCGGATACGCCTCGCGGACGAGTACGACCTGCTGTCATGCCGGGCCAGCACTCCCGCATACCGTGGCCGGCTCAGGCTGGACATGGGGCCATTCAATCCCGCGGGCCGCTCCCAACCAGACGAGGGATGCTGACTCCGCGCCGATAGGCGGCGGAATGCCGCACTCTGTCTCGTCTGCTCGCACGGACTCTCCGGACTGGTGGCGGCGGCCCTCCTCGCCCTCTCGGGAGCATGCGCTGCGCTCGTTTGGCGGGGCGCGCGCGAGTCGGCCTAGAAAGTCACAGCCCGGTGACAAACAGAAAATGTCACCGAGTTATGACTTTTCCAAAAAGTACTCGTACGATGACATCCATGGAGTGGACGATCTACAACTGGGCCCTGCTCGGCAACGCCGTGCGGAACGAGCGCCGCGCCCGCGAATGGACCCAGGCTACCCTCGCCGAGCGTTCCGGCGTCTCGCGCGGGTGGCTCAACCGATTCGAACAGGGGCTCGACAACGCCGAACCTCGAACGGTGCTTCGCGTCCTGCGTGCCCTCGATCTCGACATCATCGTTCGACCGCATCGGCACACCGAAGACGACGACCTGCTCAGGGAGGTGCTCGGTGGCTGACGAACTACTTGTCGTCATCGGTGGGCGCGAGGTCGGACACGTCCGCCGTGTCCGCAACGGCACCCTGTCCTTCGCCTACGCGGACACGTATCCGCGTGACGGCGTCCCGCTCTCGCCTAACATGCCGATCCGGAATCAGCCCTACAAGCACAACTCCATCGACGCCTACTTAGCTGGACTACTGCCCGACAACGACGCCGTCCGAGCGAGGTGGGCCTCCAAGTTCAAGGTTGCCGACGAGCCATTCCTGTTGCTATCCCACATGGGGTTGGAGTGCGCCGGCGCTGTCCAGTTCGTCGATCCCGCGCAGCGACACCTCCTCGACGGTGACGGACGTCATGAACCCGTCAGCCGAGCGGAGATCGGGGATCGGCTCCGCGAATTGCGCACTGCTGGGGAGGAGGTTGGTTGGACGCATCCAGCCGAGCACTGGTCGCTGGCCGGGGCCCAGGCGAAGTTCACACTCGCTCTCATCGACGGGACCTGGCACGAGGCGACCGGTTCAGCTGCGACAACCCACATCATCAAGCCAGGGATCCGGCGCATGAAGTACCAGGCGATTGCTGAGTTCGCAACGATGCGCGTCGCTGATCGCGTTGGTCTGCGCACCGCGCGGGTCGACATTGAAGACTTCGACGGAGAGCCCGCCCTTGTGGTCAAGCGCTTCGATCGCCTGGAGCGCGACGGACAAATCGTCCGGCTGCACCAAGTTGACCTATGCCAGGCCGCCGGCTACCACCCGAAGTTCAAGTACGAAGCGCAGCACGGCCCGTCCGGAAGGCAACTTGCGTCGTTGATCCGGTCGGCCTCCTCCCGACCCGATGAAGACGTTCTAGCGTTCTCCGACGCACTGCTCTTCAACTACCTCTCCTCTTCACCAGATGGTCACGCCAAGAACATGGCGCTGCTACTAACGGGTACCCAAGCTCGCTTCGCTCCCCTCTACGACCTGGCAACGGGCGCCCCGTACGGCGCCGCGGACATAGCGCCGACTGCGGCCTTCTCGGTCGGGGGCGTCCGCAACTTCGGCGAGGCCTATCCCAAGAACTGGCGTGCACACGCCGCGGAGCTCGGCCTCGACCGGGACGAGCGCACCCAACGTGCGATCGAACTGGCCGAGAGGATCCCAGACGCCTTCCGTGACGTCTTACACAACGAAATTGAGGGGGATGCCGGTGAGATCCTGTGGCGCCGCATGACGCGGAAGTCGCCGAGTGGCGCCGGGCGCCTGCTCGAGTACTGTTCGCGCGTTACCGAGCGGTTGGCGTCGAGCACAAAGACCGATTCCATAAGCCGAGCGACCCGCAGGGCTACGCGGACAGCCCGTGCAGTGGATTGACACGTGCGGAGAGCTGGAGCGCCGCGGGCCAGCGATGCCGCGAGCGAGCCTGTGCCAAGACTGATCACGGCTTCGTGGCTGGAACGTTCGCCCGGGTCGTAATCATGCTCTTGATCTTCATCGCCCTGATCCTCCTCCTGGCTTTGGTCGCGCTCTTGGTCGTCGGTGCCATGTCGGCCCCGTCACCTCTGCTGCTGCCGCAGTCGCTGTCGCTGTCGGTCCCTTCAGCCGGGTTTGTCTGGCGACTGTCGCGGCTGTCAGTCCAGTTCGCCTGCCGCGACAAGGTGGGCTGACCATGCGGTAGTGACCGCGTCTAACTGAGCGGAAGGATGTGCGCGGCTGCCCACTCGATGACCGTGGTTGCGGGTTCGTGCGGGGGAGGGGATAGCCTGCGGGTGATCACATCCAGTCACGCCCGTGGTGGGGGAAGCCGGTCGAAGTCCGGCGCTGACCCGCAACCGTAGGTCGTGTCCTTCTCGTGGGACGCGACGAGCCGGAGCACCCGTCACGACGCGTCCCGAACACACGCTGTCGAGGAACGCAGCGGGTGGGTTTCCGGCCCCGACCCGGGGCGTCCTGCCCGCTGTTGCAGCGGGAAGGAAAACATGTCCCAGCACCACTGGCGACACCGCTTCGGCGCGGTCGTCGTCGCCTCCGCGCTCACCACCTCCCTGGTGGTCGGCGGATCCACCTCGGCCCAGGCCGTCTCGCCGTCGTCGCCCGCCGGGCACGGCGCGTCCTGGCTCGCCGACCAGCTGAACAAGAAGGGCCTGATCCACAACGGTCAGTTCGACTTCGACGACTACGGCCTCACCATCGACACCGCGTTCGCCCTCCAGGA
Organism: Nocardioides sp.; assembly: GCA_035707985.1. GTDB lineage: Bacteria > Actinomycetota > Actinomycetes > Propionibacteriales > Nocardioidaceae > Nocardioides. The sequence continues at coordinate 12,501 of DASSTL010000098.1, forward strand.
GATCGGCGGGCACAAGAAGAAGGTCGCCAAGGTGCGCAGGGCGCTGTCGAAGCACGTCGACAACTACACGACCGGCGTCGACTTCGGCGCCGACGCCGTGTTCGCGGGAGCGGTGGCCAAGCTGCTGGTGCTGGCCCAGAACACCGGCGGAGGCGCCCGCCACTTCGGTGGCGTCAACCTGGTCAAGCGGCTCAACAAGCGCGTCATCGGCAGCGGGCCGTCGAAGGGACGGATCCAGGACAAGGTCGACCTGACGAACGCCGGACCCGACACCGCCAACATGTTCGGCCAGATCTTCGCCGCCCGCGGGCTGCTCAGGGCGCACAGCGACAAGGCGCACTCCGTGGTCAAGTTCCTGCTGACCCAGCAGTGCGGCAAGGGCTTCTTCCGGCTCGACTTCAACGCCGACCCGGACGCCGCGGACCAGGGCTGCGCGAAGGGCGACACCCCCGACACCGACGTCACGGCACTGGTCGTGGTCGAGCTCACCTCGGTGACGCAGGGGCACCCGGCCCTGAAGCGGGCACTCCGCGACGCCGTGCGCTGGCTCAAGCGCCACCAGAAGGCGAACGGCAGCTTCGGCGGCGCCGGACCGACCTCGGCATCGAACGCCAACAGCACGGGCGTTGCCGCCTATGCCGCCAGGGTCGCCGGCAAGTGCGGGGTGGCGCGGGATGCCGCCGGCTGGCTGGCCAAGCTCCAGGTCAAGGGCAGCCTGTCCGGCACGCCGCTGGCGGGGGAGCGCGGTGCGGTCGCCTACGACCGGGCCACGTTCAAGACGGCCCAGCAGTCCGGCATCGACCAGACGACGCGCGACCAGTGGCGCCGGTCGAGCGCCCAGGCTGCACCCGGCCTGCTCGCCCTGTCCCGGTGCGGCTGAGGCTCCCCTCGGGTCCGATCGCCGTGTCCCGGTACGCCGCCCGCCTCGCCGTCGCGATCCTCGTGGTCGCGGCGGTGGGGCTCGGCGTACCGGCGCCGGCGCAGGCGGCCACCTGCAGCTCGGCCCACGGGGTGTCGGTGGTCGTGGACTTCAACCAGCTCGGTGGTGGTGTCCAGACCGGCTGTGACCGAGACGGCGCGGGCGAGTCCGCCTGGACCCAGCTCGAGCACGTCGGGTTCGAGCTGACCCAGGTCCAGCGACAACCAGGCTTCGTCTGTCGCGTCGACGGACTGCCCGGTGCGGACGCCGAGCCTTGCGTCAACACGCCCCCGAGCGACGCCTATTGGTCGCTGTGGTGGTCGGACGGGAAGTCGGGGAAGTGGACCTACTCCTCGCTGGGGGCCGGCTCGCTGAAGGTCCCCGAGGGCGGGTACGTCGGCCTGTCGTGGCAGGGGCAGAAGGCCCAGGCCAAACCGGGAGCCGGCCCGACGCCGCACAGCACCTCGCGACCCTCCACGAGCCCGACGAAGCACCCGAGCTCCTCGCCGGGTCAGTCGGGAGGTCCTGGCCAGGCGCCCTCTTCGACGCCCGGAGCGCCGTCGTCGTCGGCCACGTCGTCGACGAGCCCGTCGCAGGCCGCGCGACACAGCACTGCCACCGAGCGCGCCGACCCGTCGAAGAATGCGGGGAAGGCGCAGCGGAAGGCGTCACACGGTCCCGACGAGACGCAGGCCGCCGCGCCGTCGAACGTCGTCGTCGCGGCCGGTGACGACGGGAGCTCGGATACGGGTGGCCTGCCCGGGTGGGTGGCGCCGCTGGCGATCGCGGTGCTGTTCGTCGGCGCTGGCACGGTCGCCCTGGTCCGTCGCAAGGGCAGTGGGAGCCCGTGATGCGGGACTGCCTCGCCCGGCTCGGCAGCGCACGGCTGCCACGCGACCTGCATCCGGTCGCGTGGTGGGTGTGGGCGCTCGGGCTGGCGACGGCGGCCTCGCTCACCACCAACCCCTACGTCCTGCTCCTGTTGATCGGTGTCGCCTCCCTCGCGGTCGCAGCCCGGCGCAGCGCGCAGCCGTGGGCCGACTCGTTCCGGCTCTACGTGTGGCTGGGCGTCGCGATCGTCGTGATTCGGGTGCTGTTCCGGATCCTGCTCGGTGGCGACGACGGGGGCCGGGTGCTGATCCACCTGCCCGCGATCCCGCTGCCGGGCTGGACGCTGGGTCTGCGCCTGCTCGGGCCGGTCACGCAGGAGTCGCTGCTGTCCGGCCTGTACGACGGCCTCCGGCTCGCCGCGATCGTCATCTGCATCGGCTCGGCCAACGCGCTGGCCAACCCCAAGCGGCTCCTCCGATCGGTCCCACCGGCGCTCTACGAGGTGGGCAGCGCGCTGGTCGTCTCGGTCACCGTGCTTCCGCAGCTGGCCGAGAGCGTCCGCCGGGTGCGTGCCGCGCAGACGTTGCGCGGAGGCGACACCGGCCGGGTCCGGGGGCTGCGCCGGGTCCTGGTGCCGGTGCTCGAGGACGCCCTCGAGCGGTCGCTGGCGCTCGCGGCCGGGATGGACACCCGTGGCTACGGTCGTTCGCCGGGTGCCACGCCGCGCGAGCGGCGTACCACCGGAGGGCTGATGCTGCTCGGTCTCGTCGCCGTCTGTCTCGGTGTGTACGGCGCACTCGACAGCACCACGCCTGCCTGGCTCGGCCGGCCGATGCTCGTGGTCGGGGTCGCGGTGTCCTTCGTGGCGATCCGGCTCGCCGGACGCCGCGTCGCGCGCACGACGTACCGACCCGACCGGTGGCGCTGGCCCGAGCTCGTGGTTGCCGCGTCCGGGGTGCTCGTGGGTGCGGCCGGCTGGTGGATGTCGCGCCACCAGCTGACCGTCGCCTACCCCTCCGTGTCGATCGCTCCGACGGTCAGCCTGCTCGCCCTGGCCGCTGCGGTCGCGGCTCTGGCCGGGGCCCTGTGCTCACCGCGACCGACGATGACCGCCCGAGCGGAGGGCGTCGCATGATCGAGCTCCGCCGGGTCGGCTTCGGCTACCCCGACTCCCACGGCGTCCCCGTCCTCCACGACGTCGACCTCACGATCGAGGAGAGCGAGCTGGTTCTGGTCTCCGGACGCACTGGCGTGGGCAAGTCCACGCTGCTCGGGGTCGTCACCGGCCTGGTGCCGCGCTTCTCCGGGGGCACCCTCTCGGGCGACGTGCTGGTCGACGGGCAGTCGATCGTGCGACAGCCACCGCGCGAGCGCGCACACCTGGTCGGCTACGTCGGGCAGGACCCGGCCGCGGGCTTCGTCACCGACAGCGTCGAGGAGGAGCTCGCCTACGGGATGGAGCAGCTCGGCCTGCCGAGCGACACCATGCGCAGGCGCGTCGAGGAGACACTGGACCTCCTCGGCATCGCCGCCCTGCGGTCGCGCGACCTGCGCACCCTCTCCGGCGGTGAGCAGCAGCGCGTGGCGATTGGCTCGGTGCTGACCATGCATCCGCGCGTGCTCGTGCTCGACGAGCCGACCTCCGCGCTCGACCCGACGGCGGCCGAGGAGGTGCTGGCGACGCTGGCCCGGCTGGTGCACGACCTGGGCGTGGCCGTGCTGATGGCCGAGCACCGGCTCGAACGCGTGGTGCCCTTCGCCGACCGGATCTTTCTGCTCACCGGCGACGGCTCGGTGCGGAGCGGAACGCCGGCCGAGGTCCTCGAGGTCTCGCCCGTCGTACCCCCCATCGTGGAGCTCGGGCGGTCGCTGGGGTGGTCGCCGCTGCCGATGACGGTGCGCGACGCCCGTCGGCTGGCGAGGTCGGCGGACCTCGGGGACCCACCGTCGCCGCCCGCCCGCGCACCGGCCGAGCCGCACCTCGTCGCCACGGGGCTGACGGTCGTCCGGGGCGGGACTGTGGCGGTGCGCGAGGTGAGCGTGCGGCTCGACGCCGGCAGCGTGACCGCCCTGATGGGCCGCAACGGGTCCGGCAAGTCGACCCTGCTCTGGACGTTGCAGGGCTCACGCGCACCGCGGGCCGGCACGGTGCGGGTGGACGGCGTCGACCCGGCGGCGGAGCCGGCCCGACGCCGGCGCGAGCTGGTCGGACTGGTGCCGCAGACGGCCGCGGACCTGCTGTACCTCGAGACCGTTGCCGACGAGTGCGCCGCGGCCGACGCCGGGTCGGGGCAGTCCGGCTCGGGGGAGTGTCGCAAGTTGCTCGACCGCCTGGTGCCCGGCGTACCCGACGACGCGCACCCGCGCGACCTCTCGGAGGGGCAGCGGCTCGCCCTCGCGCTCGCGGTCGTGCTGGTGACGGCGCCTCCGGTGCTGCTGCTCGACGAGCCGACGCGCGGCCTGGACTACCCGGCGAAGTCCGAGCTGGCCGAGGTGCTGCGCAGGTTGGCGGACGACGGCCGCGCCGTGATGGTGGCGACGCACGACGTCGAGTTCGCGGCCCAGACCGCCGACCGCGTGGTCGTGCTGGCCGAGGGCGAGGTCGTGTCGGAGGGCGAGACCCGCGACGTGCTGGCCGCGTCGCCGGCGTTCGCGCCCCAGGTGACCAAGATCCTCGGCCCGGGGTGGCTGCGCGTCGACGAGGTCGCCCCGTGAACCGCGCGGTGCCGTTCTCCGTGCGGTCCGGTCTCGTGCTGGGCGTCGCCTCGATCGGCGGGTTGATGATGCTGATGTGGCCGCTCCTGGTGCGGCAGGCGTCGGGCGGTCAGGTCGGGCCACCGTTCGTGTTCCTGGCGCTGCTGCCCGTCGTGATCGTCGTCGTGCTGGCGGAGCTCAGCGAGGGCGGCCTCGACCCCCGGGTGCTCGCCGTGCTCGGCGTGCTGTCGGCGATCAATGCCGTGCTGCGTGGTCTGTCGCCGGGGACCGGTGGCGTCGAGCTGGTCTTCTTCGTGCTGATCCTGGCCGGGCGGGTGTTCGGGCCCGGCTTCGGGTTCGTGCTCGGCTGTACGTCCCTGTTCGCGTCGGCCCTGCTGACCGGTGGGGTGGGGCCGTGGCTGCCGTTCCAGATGATGGTGTCGGCCTGGGTCGGGATGGGCGCGGGACTGCTGCCGCGACGTGTCACCGGTCGGCTGGAGATCGGGATGCTGGCGGCGTACGGCGTGGTGTCGGCGTACGCCTTCGGGCTCCTGATGAACCTCTCGTCGTGGCCGTTCGTCCTCGGCATCGAGGTGCCCGGGCACACCGGGTTGTCGTTCGTCCCCGGTGACCCGATGACCGATAACCTGCGCCGGTTCCTGGCCTACACCCTGATCACCTCGACCGGGTCGTTCGACACGGGTCGGGCGATCACCAACGCCGTCGCCGTCGTCGTGCTCGGCCCGGCCGTCCTCGCGACTCTCCGCCGAGCCGCCCGCCGTGTGGTCATCACCGGCACGGTGGCCGACCCGTGCCCGGAGCCGCTCAGTCCGGTGCCGGAGCGAGCTGCGACTCCGACCGGGTAGCGCCGACGCTGGCGGCGATCACGCACGCCACCGCCAGCCACTGCAGCGCCGACAGGAACTCGTGCACGACGACGATGGCGGCCAGAGCCGCGGCTGCCGGCTCGAGGCTCATCAGGATCCCGAACACCGACGGCCGGATGGTGCGTAGGGCCGTCAGCTCGCACGAGTACGGGATCACCGAACTGAGCAGCCCCACCAGCGCGCCGAGCATCATCACCCGCGGGTCGTCGATGCCGCGCCCGGAGAACGCCGCCAGCAGGGGCGCCATCATGAGGGTCGCGACGACGCTTGCGACGGTCAGCCCGTCCAGCCCCTGCCAGCGCCGTCCGGTCGACGCGCTCAGCAGGATGTACGCCGTCCAGCAGGACGCCGCGACCAGCGCGAAGACGACGCCGGCGGCGTTCAGGTCGGCCCGCTCGATCCCGAGCAGCCCCACGCCGGCCGCGGCGAGGGCGACCCAGATCAGGTCCCGGGCACGCCGGCTCCCGGCCACCGCCAGCCCCAGCGGGCCCAGGAACTCGATGGTCACCGCGATCCCCAGCGGGATCCGGGCGAACGACTCGTAGATCGCCCAGTTCATGGTCCCGAGCACCACGCCGAAGGCGACCGCCACCCGCCAGTCCTCGGGCGCACGGCCCCGCAGGCTCGGCCGCACCACGATCGCGAGGACGACCGCGCTCGTGGCGAGCCGAAGCCAGACCAGGGTCATCGGGGCGGCGTCGTCGAACACGTTCTTCGCGATCGCCGCACCCAGCTGCACCGAGACGATGCCGAAGACCACCAGCCACACCGGCGGGACCCTCGACAGCACCCACGCAACCTATCCGCCACCCAGTCGGCGCAAAGGGACACCCAGATCCCGCCGAGTCGGCGCATGTGTACGTCGAAATCGCGCCGAGTCGTCATATGACGACTCGGCGATCACTCACTCGTCACATGACGACTCGGCGTTGCCGTGGGTGCCGGGTCGCGGTGGGGGTCGAGCCGGGCCAAGGCCCGTCGGGTGTGCCGCGCCTCGGCGGCGAAGTAGTCCAGGCCCCAGTCGGCCACGATCGAGGGGTAGTGGTACGGCTCTCCCGGACCGTCCGCCCCGCGTAGGGACTCCCGCACCTCCCGCAGGTCGCGGAGCGCGTCGGCGAGCTCGGCGACGTACTCGTCGAGGATCGCGCGGATCCGGTCGGGGTCGGACGCATGGCCGATCAGCAGCCGGAGCAGCACGGTGTGCTTGAGCGTCGGGAAGCCCACCTCCGACTCGTCGATCCACTCCCGCAGGGCCTGCGAGCCGGCCTGGGTGATCCGGTACACCGTCGTGCGCCGGCCAGGGCCGTGCGTCGTCACCGGCTCGACGTACCCGTGCTCGGTGAGCCGGGACAGCTCGGAGTAGATCTGGCTCATCGCGGGCGCGACCCAGTAGAAGCGCAGGGTCCGGTCGGCGCGCTGCTTGAGCTCGTAGCCGGTCAGCTCGTCGCCGAACGTCAGCAGCCCGAGGAGCGCGAAGGCGGTGACGGGCAGGTCTTGACTCATCAGTCCCCGAGACTACTCTTCCAATTAGGAATAGTCGGGAGGATGCATGAGCGACACCATCGTGATGGTCGGGACCCGCAAGGGGCTGTGGATCGGACGCTCCGACGAGGCGCGCCGGGACTGGAGGTGGTCGGGTCCGCACTTCCCGATGGAGGAGGTCTACTCCTGCATGATCGACACCCGCGGTGACCGTCCTCGGCTGCTCGCCGGCGCCAGCTCGAGCTGGCTCGGCCCCCAGGTGTGGCGCTCCGACGACCTCGGCGAGACCTGGCAGGAGACGCCCAACGGGGCCGTCCGCTTCCCCGAGGACACCGACGCCTCGGTCGCCCGCGTCTGGCAGCTCGTGCCAGGTGTCGGCGAGGGTGTGGTGTACGCCGGCACCGAGCCGGGCGCCATCTTCAGGTCCGAGGACCGGGGCGAGACCTTCGAGCTCGAGCGCGGCCTGTGGGACAACCCGCAGCGCCAGGAGTGGAACGCCGGCTTCGGCGGCCAGGCCTTCCACACGATCCTGCCCCACCCGGAGGAGCCGGCCCAGGTGCTCGCGGCGATCTCGACCGGCGGCGTCTACCGCACCGACGACGGCGGCGACTCGTGGTACCCGTCCAACGCCGGTGTGAAGGCCGAGTTCTTCCCGGGCGAGCGCAACTATCCCGAGTTCGGGCAGTGCGTGCACAAGGTGACCCGCCACGCAGCCCAGCCCGACCTGCTCTACCTGCAGAACCACGGGGGCGTGTACCGGTCCGAGGACGGCGGCGGCAGCTGGCAGGACATCGCGCCCGGGCTGCCGTCGGAGTTCGGCTTCCCGATCGTCGTGCACCCGCACGACCCCGAGACGGTGTACGCGTTCCCGATCGTCGACGCCGGTGCCCGCTGGCCGGTCGACGGGCGTGCCCGCGTCTGGCGGTCGACCGACCGCGGCGGCAGCTGGGAGGCGCTCGGTGACGGGTCGCTCCCCGACGACTACTACGTCGCGGTGATGCGCGACGCCATGTGCGTCGACACCCATGACCGCCACGGCCTGTACTTCGGCGGGCGTAACGGCGCGGTCTGGGCGTCGCCCGACGCCGGGGAGACGTGGCAGGAGATCCACCGTGACCTCCCCGACGTCTGCGTGGTGCGCGCCGCGG
>DASSTL010000099.1:0-23523 GCA_035707985.1 Nocardioides sp.
CGCCTGAACGAGCTCAACCAGACGGGTCTCTACGGCCACTGGGCGGGCTACCTCTCGGCGCCGCGCTACGACCTCGCCTCGAAGCACGAGTACTTCGCGGTCCGGAACTCGGCAGGGTTCTTCGACTCCTCGCCGCTGTACAAGTACCGCATCACCGGACCCGACGCCGAGAAGCTGCTGGCGACGATGATGACCCGTGACGTACGCCGCTGCCGTCCGGGCCAGGCGATGTACACCGTCTGGTGCGACGACGCCGGCTACGTGCTCGAGGACGGCGTCGTCTTCCGTCATGCCGACGACGAGTGGCTGCTCACCGCCGCCGACGCCAACCTGGGCTACCTGGAGAGCCTGCGCGGCCGGCTCCGGGTGGAGATCGAGGACGTCAGCGAGAACTACGGCATCCTCGCCGTCCAGGGACCCCGCTCGCGCGAGATCCTCGCGTCGCTGGCGCCCGAGGTGAACGACCTGCCGTTCTTCGGGCTCACCCCCGCCAAGATCGGCGGGGCGCCCGTCACCGTGTCGCGCACCGGCTACACCGGCGACCTCGGCTTCGAGGTGTTCGTCGAGGCCGACGACGCGCTCGGCGTGCTGGACAAGATCATCCAGGCCGGCGAGGGGCACGGGTTCCGGCCGTTCGGTGAGGACGCCCTCAACGCCCTGCGCGTCGAGGCCGGCCTGTCGCTGATCAACGTCGAGTTCTCCTCCGCGCGCTACGCCTTCACCGACGCCGAGCGGTTCACCCCCAAGGAGCTCGGCTTCGGCTGGATGCTCGGCAAGGACGGCGCCGCGCTCGGCGAGGACCGCCCGTTCGTGGGGCGCCGTGCCATCGAGCGCGAGCTGCGCGACGGCACCTCGCGCTGGGCGACCGTCGGGCTGTGGGTGGACTGGCAGGAGTACGCCCGGCTCCACACCGACCGCGGGCTGCTGGTGCCCAAGGACGAGAACCCGGTGCCCTGGGAGCTCATGCTCTACGCCACACCCGACCGCGACTCGTCCGTCGGCTACGCCACCAGCTTCATGTACTCCCCGATGCTGCAGCGGCACATCGCGATCGCCCGGGTCCTGCCGCACCTGGCCGCCCCGGGCTCGACGGTCCACGTGGAGCTGACCGTCGACCACGAGTACCTGTCGGTGCCGGCCACGACGGCCCGGCTCCCGCTCTTCAACCCGCCCCGCAAGACCAGCATGAGCCCACGTGAGCTGGCCACGATCTCGAACCGGATGGAGCACTCATGAGCGACTCCAACAGCTACGACGCCATCGTCGTCGGCGGTGGCCACAACGGCCTCATCAACGCCTGCTACCTCGCGAAGGGCGGGCTGAACGTCCTCGTCCTCGAGCGGCGTTCCTTCGTCGGCGGAGCCGCGATCACCGAGGAGCTGCACCCGGGCTTCTCGTTCACGACGTTCTCCTACGCGCTCAGCCTGCTTCGCCCCGAGGTCATCCACGAGCTCAACCTGGTCGAGCACGGCTTCATGCCGCTGCTGATGCCCACCCACTTCGCGCCGATGGACGACGGCGACTACCTCCTGCTCACCGAGGACGAGCAGTTCAACGACCAGGAGATCGCCCGGCACAGCAAGCGTGACGTCGACGCCTACCACCGCTGGAGCCACGACACCGACAAGGTCATCTCGCTGGTCAAGCCCCTGTTCGACGCCGCACCGCCCGACATCTTCAGCGACGACCCCGCCGACGCGGCCGACGTCGCGTGGATGCTCAAGCACCTCAAGGGGGCGGACCGCAAGACGCTGCACGACCTGATCCGCTTCCTCACCGGCAGCGCCGCCGACCTGCTCGACGACTACTTCGAGTCCGACATCATCAAGGCCTCGATCGCGTCGTCCGGGATCATCGGCAACAAGGTCGGCCCGATGTCGCAGGGATCCGGCCTGGTGCTGCTGTACCACATGATGGGGGAGCAGGACGGCCACCACGGGGTGTGGGGCTTCCACAAGGGGGGCAACGGTGGCTTCACGCAGGTGATGCAGCGGGCGGCCCAGGCGTACGGCGCCACCATCCGGCTCGACTCCCACGTCGACCACGTGATCGTCAAGGACGGCCGGGCCACCGGCGTCGCACTGGCCGACGGCACGGAGTTCACCGCCCCGATCGTGGTCAGCGCGCTCGACCCGCGGCGTACCTTCACCGAGATCGTCGACCCGGCCGAGCTGCCCAGCGAGTTCAACGACGCGATCAGCCGCTACCGCTTCCAGGGCACGTCGGCGAAGGTCAACTTCGCCCTCGACGACCTGCCGGTCTACCCGACGCTCAAGGGCCGCATGGACCACTTCGGCGGGTTCATCAACATCGCCCCGTCGATGGAGTACCTCGAGCGCGCGTACGACGACGCGAAGTACGGCTGGTACTCCCAGAAGCCCTACATCGACGGCTCGATCCAGTCGGTGATCGACCCCGACATGGCGCCCCCGGGCAAGCACGTGATGAGCTGCTTCATCCAGTACGCGCCGTACGAGCTCAAGGGCGGCGACTGGGAGTCGGAGCGGCAGGCGTTCGGCGACACGGTCCAGGCCGTGCTCGAGACGCACTTCCCGGGCTTCGGCGACCTGGTGCTGCACCGCGAGGTCGTCACCCCGGTCGACATCGAGCAGGTCGCGGGACTGACCGAGGGCAACATCTTCCACGGCGAGTTCCTGGCGCCGCAGATGTACTTCATGCGGCCCGCACCCGGCTATGCGCGCTACAACTCGCCGATCGAGGGCTACTACCAGTGCGGTTCCGGCACCCACCCGGGCGGCTGCGTCACCGGCGGCCCCGGCAAGCTGGCCGCGATGCGCATCCTGGGAGACCGCGCGAAGCGCGGATGACCTGGCTCCTGCTGGCAGGTGCCATCCTGTGCGAGGTCACGGGGACCCTGGCGCTCAAGCGCGCCATCGATCATCCCGTCTTCTACGCCGTGGTGCTCGCCGGCTACGTCGCCGCCTTCGTCCTGCTCACGCTCACCCTCAAGCACGGGCTCGGGATCGGGGTGAGCTACGGCATCTGGGCGGCGTGTGGCGTGGCGCTGACCGCGGTCGCCTCCAAGGTCCTCTTCGACGAGCCGCTGACGAACCTGATGCTGGTCGGAATCGGATTCATCATGATCGGCGTCCTGCTCGTGGAGACCGGCGCCTCGCACTGAGCGGGCGCAGGGGGTGCCGTTTAGCGCGGCGACGGAGTGGATACGGGATGGACTCGTCAACTCCCGAAAGGACGTCATGGCGCGCAACACGCTTTCTCGATCGCTGCACGATGTCGGGCTGGCTGCCTGGTTCGGCGGAACCTTGGCCAACGCGGTCTCGCTCAACCCGGCCGCGGCCGAAGCGAGCGACTCGCCCGACAAGGGTGCGGTGGCCAATGCCGGCTGGGACCGGTGGACGCCCGTCAACGCGGCCGCGATCGGCGCCCATCTCATCGGGTCGCTGGGACAGCTGGGTGGCAACAAGGGCCGGATCGCCGGACAGCGCGGGGTCGCGTCGATGGCGGCCACCAAGACTGCGCTGACCGCCGCCGCGCTCGGCGTGACGGCGTACTCACGCTTGCTCGGGCGGAAGGTCTCGGAGGAGCGGCGGATGCCTGCGGCGTCGGGGACCGAGCCGGAGTCGGGCACCCCGCCGGAGGTCGCCGCCGCACAGCGTCAGCTCCGCATGCTGCAGTGGGCTGTGCCGGCCCTGACCGGCACCCTGCTCGTGGTCAGCTCGTTCGCCGGCGAGCAGCAGCGCGCGAGCGAGGTCCGCAGAGGGGTGCTCGGCCGGTTCATGCCGTGACCGGTGCGGGCGACACCACCGTCGTGGCGTTGCCCGCTCCGTCCGGCTCAGCCCTCGGTCTACTGGAAGAACACCCGCAGGTCCGCCACGATCGCGTCGGGGTTCTCGAGCGCCGCGTAGTGGCCGCCGCGGTCGAACTCCGACCAGTGCTGGATGTTCGCGTTGTCGCGCTCGGCGAGGGATCGGATCGTCTGGAAGTCGTCCTTGAACTTCGCGACGCCGATGCGGCCGGTGCTCATGACCGGCTCGCGCTGGGCCCGCGCCTCCTCGTAGTGGTACCGCACGGAGGTGGCGGCGGTGTTGGTCAGCCAGTAGAGCGTCACCTGCTCCAGCACCTGCTCGGGTGAGACCAGCGAGGTGCCGTTGCCGAAGCTCTCGAACAGCTCGGAGTAGGCGAGCTGGCCGACCGGGCTGTCGGAGAGCGCGGCGGCGACGGTCTGCGGGCGAGAGCCGTTCATCGCGTTGTAACCGCCGACCTTCTGGAACCACTGGAGGTGCTCGAGCGCCGCGTAGTCCTCCGGACCGAACGCCTCGAACTCCGCGGGATCACCCGAGGGGAACGAGAACAGCTGGAGGACGTGGGCGCCCAGGAAGCCCTCGGGATTCCGGACCGCCAGCTCGCGGCCGATCATCGCGCCGGCGTCCGACCCGTGCACGCCGTACGACCAGTGACCGAGTCGGCGCATGAGTGCGTCGTAGGTCCGCGCCACCCGCTCCATCGTCCACGCACCGTCGGCGACCGGCGTCGAGTAGCCGAAGCCCGGCATCGACGGGATCACGACCGAGAAGGCGTCCTCCGCACGGCCGCCGTGGGCGACCGGGTCGGTCAGGGGGCCGATCATCGGCAGGAACTCCAGGAAGGAGCCGGGGTAGGTGTGCGCGAGCAGCAGGGCGCGGGCGCCGGGCTCGGCCGACGGGACGTGGACGAAGTGCACGGTCTGCCCGTCGATCTCGGTGACGTAGTGGGGGTGGGCGTTGATCCGCGCCTCGACGTCACGCCAGTCGAAGGCCTTCCAGCGCTCCACCATGTCGCGCAGGTACGCCGTCGGGGTGCCGTAGTCCCAGGAGTCGCCGGGAGCCGGCGGGGCCAGCCGGGTCGCGTCCAGCCGGTGGCGCAGGTCGTCGAGGTCCGCCTGCGGAGCGGCGGCGGTGAAGGGGCGGATGCTGTCGGCGGTGGTGTCGGTGGTGCTCATGGTCTCTCCTCGGGTCAGGTCCGGTTCACCACCGACGCTAGGTAGAGTTCCGGAAGAATAGGTTCCGGAATTTCCAGGAAGCGACGCCTTTCATGCGCGAGACCTCTGTACGCACGCTGGCGCTGCTCTCGCTGCTCCAGACCCGGTCGGACTGGTCCGGCGCCGACCTGGCCGAGCGGCTCGGCGTGACCGACCGGACCATCCGCAACGACATGACCCGGCTGCGGGAGCTGGGGTACCCGGTCGAGGCCGTCCGCGGCCCGGGCGGCCGTTACCGGCTCGGCGTGGGTGCCAAGCTGCCACCCCTGCTGCTGGACGACGAGGAGGCGGTGGCCGTGGCCGTCGGGCTGCGCGCCGCCACCGGCATCGCCGGCGTCGAGGAGGCCAGCGCCCGCGCCCTGGCCAAGCTCGAGCAGGTGCTGCCGGACCGGCTCCGTCGCAAGCTGCGCGCGCTCGTGCGAGCGACGTCCGCCGGGCCGGTGAACACCAGCAGCAACGTCGCGGACCCGGAGGTCGACGCCGAGGTGCTCGAGTCGATCTCGCTGGCGATCCGCGACCACGAGGGCATCCGGTGCGACTACCGCGGTGAGCCGACCGAGCTCGAGCCCTACCACCTGGTCGCGTGGCAGCGGCGTTGGTACCTGGTCGCGCGGGATGCGCGCAGCGACGAGTGGGCGCCGTACCGCGTGGACTGGCTGCGGCTGAAGACGCCCGGCGGTCGCCGCTTCACCCCGGTCGAGTTCCCGGGGGACCTGACCGACTTCGTCGTCCGCGAGGTCGCCCGCACCGGCTGGGCGGTGCACACCCGGGTCCGCGTCGACGCGCCGGCCGCGGAGGTGATCGCCCGGATCAACCCCGCGGTCGGGACCGTCGAGGCGGACGGCGACGGGAGCGTGCTGGTGACCGGCGGCGACAGCCTGGAGGTCGTCGCCGTCTGGATCTCGATGCTCGGGCTGCCCTTCCACGTCACCGAGCCCACCGAGCTCGTCGAGCACGTGCGTGACCTCGCCTCGAGGTACGCCGCGGCACTTCCCGAGGCCGGATGATCGTCGCCGTCGGGTGATCAGCCGGCGGTGAACCCGCTCATCCCGTTGCGGAGCAGGTTCCCACGGCCCGTGGGCCAGGGAAGGCAGCCGGTGCCGGAGCCGGGGACCGTGTAGACGTCGATGCCGTGGTCGAAGGTCGTGAGCACGATCTCGAGGGTGCCGTTGCCGGTGAGGTCGCCGATCGACGGGGCGGCCGGGACGCCGATGCCGTTGCCGTCGCGTCCCTGGTGTCGCAGCCGGGTGACCGAGAGCTTGTGGCCCTTGCGGTCGAGGACGATCAGGCGTCCGGCCTTCTTGTGCAGCGCGTAGGTGCCGAACACCAGCTCCGGCCGGCCGTCCTTGTTCAGGTCGGCTGCGACGACCTCGGAGGCGAACGTCTTCGAGCGTCGGGGTGCGTACCTCGTGCTCCAGATCTTGTGACCGTCCGGGCTCACGGCGTACACCCTGCCGCCGGGGAGGGCGGCGACGATCTCGGGCCGTGCGTCCCCCGCGATGTCGACCATGGTCGGGGCGGGGATCCCGGACGGTGGGTACCAGTCGCCCGCCGGGCGGTAGCGCGGGTGGTTGGACATCGGCAGCGTGCCGAACCCGCGGTGTCGGCGGGCCGAGCGGTGCCCGTCGCCGTACGCGCCGTCCAGCACCACGAACGCGTAGCCCTGCGTGCGGTAGGGGATGTGCAGCTCGACGTTGGGGATGCCGACGACCTCGTTGCGGCCGTCGCCGTCGAGGTCGGCGACGTCGGGTGGTGAGTCGGTCCACTGGAGCCAGGGCTTGCGTGCCGGGCTCGGCCACGCGCCCACGTGCCGGTGGTAGTGCCGCTTCTCGACCCTGGGCGAGGCCCAGCGGATGAACTGTCCCCAGCCCATCCGCCGGCCGAACGCGTCCGACTCGCGGTTGGTGAACCACCTCGAGGCCAGGACGGACGTGCCGTCGGCGTTGAACACGTTGATCTGGTGGTTGTCGAACGTGGTGACGATCTCGAGGTCGGGGTCGTCGTCGAGGTTGCCGATGCCGACGTTCTCGCCGTACGCGCCGTACCCGTGGTTGCCGACCTTGTTGAAATGCAGGTCGTTGCCCTTGCCCGACAGCCGGTTGTAGCGCGGCCAGGCCGGGTCGTGGCCGTTCTTCGGCTGGAAGCGGTGGCCCCGCGCGTTGAAGACGAACACCTGGGCCCCGGTCGGTGAGGTGTTGGTCGTGGTGGCGACCACCTCGACCCGGCCGTCGTGGTTGAGGTCGGCGGCGGCCATCCCGCGCACCTCCGGCGTCTGGCCGCCGCTGCGGACCGAGGCCGGCCAGCCCTTCTTGAGGCGCAGCTTGCCGTGGCGGAACTGGTACGCCGCGACGCTGCCGGTCCCGCCGACCACGATGTCGGGCACGCCGTCGCCCTCGAGGTCGGTGACGACCTCGGGCGCGTAGACCCGGCCGTCGGTCGCGGTCTTGCGGGCCAGCTGGTGGCCCTTCGCGTCGAAGACGAACGTCGAGTAGAACGGCGCCACGATCTCGAGCTTCCCGTCGTGGTTCAGGTCGACGAGGCCGGGGGAGGCGAACCAGCCGGTCTCACCGGTCGCGATCCGGCGCACGAAGTGGGGTCGGCGTACCGGGTGGGGCGCCGGGGTCTTCGCGCACGAGGCCAACGGCGCCGCGCTCGGAGCTGCCTCGCGGGACGGCTCCACCTGGGCCGTGGCGCCGGGGACGACGCCGATGGCGAGGCCGCCACCGAGGGCCGCCACCCAGGCCTTGGACCACCTCATGGGCGGGACCCTACCGAGGTGGGCCGCTAGGGTCCGGGAAGTGACGACAGCATCATCCGTGGGCTTCGCGGCCGGGATCGGGGGAGTCGCCGGTGCCGCGCTCGCCGCGCGCCGTGGCGTGCGGTCGGCGCTGGGCGCCGCTGCGGTCGGAGCGGCAGGGCTCGGCGCCTCGGAGGCGGTGGCTCGCGCCCGGCAGAAGGAGGGCGAGATCCCGGCGCTGTGGCAGCGGATCGCGGTCAGCACCGCCCTGGCCGCGCCGCTCGGCTGGGCCGCCGGGAAGGTCGGCGCCGGACCACGGACGACCGGCGTCGCCGCCGGAGCCCTTGCCGGCGCGATGGGCATCCGTCCGCAGAAGGTCGCGCTGGGGCCGGTCGTGGGACTCGCCGTCGGGCAGGCACTGGACCGACGCGGGGCATCGCCGGCGGCGACGGCGAGTGCCGCGGTGCTCGCCTTCCGGTCGTTGTCCGCGCTGGTCTTCCGCGACGCCCAGGTGAGCCTGCTCGCCGACCGGGTGCCGGCGGCGGACCTGCCGTTCGTGGTGCCGCGTCCCGCGCGATCGGCGTACGTCGGCACCCGGTACATCCAGGATCTGGCCCACGAGCTGGGCGGGACCTACACCGCCGCCACGGAGAACACCGGGATCGTGGGCTCGCTCGACACGCTCAGAGGCCCCGACTTCGACCCCGGCCGGGTCGACCCGCTGGTCCGCGAGTTCTACGAGCACACCACGCGCTTCGCCCTCGACATCGAGCCGGAGTGGCGGATGTGGGTGCGGCCGGGCTACCTGCTCTACCGCACGGTCGTCGCGCGTCCGCTCGGCCAGGCCAGCCTGCCGATGAACCAGCGTGAGGCGCAGCGCGGCATCCGGAGCCGCATCGACACCATCACCGACGTCGACGGCGTGGTCTCGGTGCGCGGCTGGGTGCGCTCGTTCGCCGACGACGACGAGCCGATCATGCTCGGCATCTACACGACGTACACGCACGAGGACCGCGGCTACGTCAGCGTCGGGTTCCCCGTGCCAGAGGGCAGCTTCACGGCCACGCTGCGCCCGCTGCCGCGGCCCGACGGCGGGCTGACCCTGACCAGCCGCGTCGAGGACGGCCAGGCCGGGCACTACCTGACCTACGTCGACACCACGGCGGACGAGCTCACCGCGCTCGCGGTGCACGGCTTCGAGGAGCAGCTCGACGTGTACGTCGAGGACGGCACCCTCCGGGCCGAGCACGCGTTCTGGGTCTTCGGCTTCCCGTTCCTGGTGCTGCACTACCGGATCTCGCGCAAGGGAACCGACGACGGCGCATGAGCCTCGCCGAGCACGACTTCCACGACGGTGAACGTCGCTGGGAGCGGTGGGTCGGACGGTAGGGCGACCACTCAGGCCAGGAACTGGTCGAGCAGTCCGGGAGTGGCCGACGAGGCGAGCGCGGTCGCGCTCGCCTCATCGAGGTCGAGCACCGGGACGTGCTGGCGCCCACCCGCGGTGGTGGCGACCAGGTCGGTCAGGCCCGCACGGCGCTGGAACCAGGTGGCGCGGAAGTTCCAGCCGATCACCGACCGGGTCTGCAGGGCCTCGCGGCGCCGGTCGAGACTGCCGGAGCGGGCGACCAGGTAGCCGTCGACCAGCGCGTGACCCAGGGACCGCCATCGGTCGTGGGCCAGGACGGCACCGAAGGCGAGAGCGCCGAAGGCGAGGACCAGGAACCACCAGGACTCCTCGTACGCCGCCACGACGGCGGCGACTGCCACGAGCCCGGCGGGGAGCATCGCGCGGGTCCAGCGTCGTCGGTGCGCCCGGGGGCCGTGGGTGAGGAGGGGAGTGGTGACCGGCCCGGCGACCCCCAGCACGTCGACGGCGACGCGGTCGACGACGTCACGCGGCGCTGGCGGCACCAGGACCGACCCGGCGCCCTGCTGTCGCCGGTCCAGGCCGGTCACGATCGCCGCCAGCCGGGCGCCGTGGGCGAGGCGGAGGCTGAGCGGCTCACCGATGCTGACCCCGCTCACCCGTGCGTCGTCGAGCGTCGTCTCGCGTGTCGTGAGGAGCCCGCGGCGCATGTGCCAGGACCCTTCGGCCCCCGTGTGGGTGAGCAGGAACCCGAAGTTCGTCAGCACGTAGCCGATCACGGCCAGCAGGCAGATGGTGAGGAGGACACCGACGAAGGCCAGCACGAGCAGCAGCGCCACCCCGAGCCGGGCCAGCCGGCTGAGGTCGATCGACGGCACCAGCTCCAGCGTGTGGAAGCTCTGGAACAGCACACCCAGCGCGGCACCGGCGATGACGATCCCGGTGGAGGTGAGCGGCGCGAAGCGCACCCAGCGGGGGTCGAGCCGGAGCACCTCGCGGACGGGGGGTGGCTCGCTCTCGGAGGTCGGGGTGGGCGTCAGGTGGAGCAGACGCTCGCGCAGAGCTGTCGCGGCCGGTGCCGCGAGCCCGTCGAGCGCGAGCCGATCATCGCCCTTCGCGTCGCTCTGACCCGTTCCGATCCGGAGCGTGACCAGGCCGAGCACCCGGTGGAACGGGGACGCGGTGACGTCGACCGTGCGGACCCGGTCGAGCGGCGCCGAGAGCACGCGCTTGTTCACGAACCCGTGTCGGACCTCGATGCGCCCGGCGTTGATGCGGTAGCTGGTCGTCAGGTAGCGCAGCAGACCGAGGGCGATCGGGATGCCGACGCCGATCAGCCCCCACCAGCCACCGTCAGCGGATCGGCCGAAGACCAGGATGCCGACGAGCGCCGGCAGGAACCGCACGACGTCCCGCACGGGGTGCACGAGGAGCATCCGCGGGTCGAGCCGTTGCCAGTCCGTGGCGGTGTCGAAGGGATCCATGTCGTCGAGGCTCAGGTGGCGTCGCCCGGCACGGAGTCGGCCATCCGGGTCAGCTCCTCGACGATCGCGAGCGCACGCTGCTGCTCGAGCCCCTCGATGGTGAGAGCGCCCGCGGACGACGCCGTGGTGACCCGCACGGTGGCCAGCCCGAACAGCCGGGCGATCGCGCCCTCGCGATGGTCGACGGTCTGGACGCGCGACATCGGCGCGATCCGGCGCTCGCGGGCCCACCAGCCGGTCTGGGTGTACACGGCGGTCTCGGTGACCTCCCACCGGTGCACGAGGTAGCGCCACTGCGGCACCACCCCGACGTACAGCACCGCTACGGCCAGCAGCGTCCACCACAGCCACGCCGGAACCGTGAACAGGTTCCACGGTCCGTCACCGAGCACGAGGAGGGCGGCGACCGGGGCGAGACGGAGCAGGTCGGTGAGCATCCACATGAGCCGTGCCCGCGGGCTCACTCGTTCGCGAGGGCTGCGCAGCAGCTCGGTGGGTCCGTGCGCCGATACGGCCATCAGTCCTTGAGCTCGCAGATCACCGCGCCGTTGGTGACGGTCGCGCCTACCTCGGCGTCGAGCCCGGTGACGGTGCCGGCCTTGTGCGCCTTGAGCGGCTGCTCCATCTTCATCGCCTCGAGGACCACGATCACGTCACCCTCGGCGACCTGCTGACCGTCGTCGACCGCGACCTTGACGATCGTGCCCTGCATCGGGCTGGTGACGGCGTCGCCGCTGACCGCGGCACCGGACTTCTTGCCGGCCGCCCGCTTGGGCTTCCTCGCACCCCCCGGAGCCGCACCGACGGATGCGAGACCGCTCGGGAGGCTGACCTCGAGCCGGCGTCCGCCCACCTCGACCACCACGCGCTGCCGCTCGGCGGGCTCGTCGGCCTCCGCGACGTCGCCGGCGTACGGCTCGATGGTGTTGTCGAAGTCGGTCTCGATCCAGGTGGTGTAGACCTCGAAGGAGCCTTGGCCGGTGGGGTTCGAGGGCCCGACGTAGGCCGGGTCATCGACGACCGCGCGGTGGAACGGGATGACCGTCGGCATGCCGTCCACCACGAACTCGTCCAGCGCCCGGCGCGAGCGCTCGAGCGCCTGGGTGCGGTCGCGCCCGGTGACGATCAGCTTGGCGATCAGTGAGTCGAACGAGCCGGGGATCGTCTCGCCGTTCTCGTAGCCGCCGTCAAGGCGGATGCCCGGGCCGTGGGGTGGCTGCCAGGCCGACAGCGTGCCGGGCGCGGGCATGAAGTTGCGGCCCCCGTCCTCGGCGTTGATGCGGAACTCGATGGAGTGCCCGCGGATCTCGGGGTCGTCGTAGCCGAGCTCCTCACCGGCCGCGATCCGGAACATCTCGCGGACCAGGTCGATGCCGGTGACCTCCTCGGACACGCAGTGCTCGACCTGGAGCCGGGTGTTGACCTCGAGGAACGAGATCGTGCCGTCCTGGCCCACGAGGAACTCACAGGTGCCGGCGCCGACGTACCCGGCCTCACGCAGGATCGCCTTCGACGCGTCGTACAGCCGCGTGACCTGGTCGTCGGTGAGGAACGGCGCGGGCGCCTCCTCGACCAGCTTCTGGTGGCGCCGCTGGAGTGAGCAGTCGCGGGTCGATACGACCACCACGTTGCCGTGCCGGTCGGCGAGGCACTGGGTCTCGACGTGGCGCGGGCGGTCGAGGAACTTCTCGACGAAGCACTCGCCGCGCCCGAACGCCGTGACGGCCTCGCGGACCGCCGAGTCGTAGGCCTCGGCCACCTCGGACATCTCGCGCGCGACCTTGAGCCCACGCCCGCCGCCGCCGAAGGCGGCCTTGATCGCGATCGGCAGGCCGTGCTCCTTCGCGAAGGCCACGGCCTCCTCGGCGTCGTTGAGCGGGTCGTGGGTGCCGGGCGCGAGCGGGGCACCTACCTTCTCGGCGATGTGGCGCGCCCGGACCTTGTCGCCCAGTGCCTCGATGGCCGCGGGCGGCGGCCCGATCCAGGTCAGGCCGGCGTCGATCACCGCCTGGGCGAAGCCGGCGTTCTCGGCCAGGAAGCCGTAGCCGGGGTGCACGGAGTCGGCGCCGGACTTCCGTGCGACGGAGATGATCTTGTCGATGTCGAGGTAGGAGTCGGCCGGAGTCGCGCCACCCAGGCTGTGGGCCTCGTCGGCCAGCCGGACGAAGAGCGCGTCGCGGTCGGGGTCGGCGTACACGGCGACGCTCCCGATGCCGGCGTCCTTGCAGGCGCGGATGACGCGCACGGCGATCTCGCCCCGGTTGGCGATCAGGACCTTCTGCAGGGGCTTGACGTCTGGCAAGGCGCACTCCTGAGTGTCTGGGTAGTCCGCCGTGCACACTATCGCCGTGGTTGCATGAGGTCATGGGCGTCTCCGTCGCAGCACTCGACGAGCTCCGGTCCGCACTGCCGGACGGCGTGGTCGTCACCGACCCGGATGCTGTCGCGAAGTACCGTTTCGACTGGTCGCGCGACCCGTCCGCGGGTACGCCGGTCGCGGTCGTGCGGGCGGAGAACGCAGGCCAGGTGCAGACGGCCGTCCGGTGGGCGGGGGAGCACCACGTCGCCGTCGTGCCTCGAGGAGCCGGTAGTGGGCTGTCCGGAGGCTCGAGCGCGCTCGACGACGGCATCGTGGTCAGCCTGGAGCGGATGACGGCCGTCGAGATCGACCCGCTGTGCCAGGTGGCCGTGGTCGAGCCCGGGGCGTTCAACAAGGACGTGAAGGCGGCAGCGGCGAAGGAGGGGCTGTGGTACCCGCCCGACCCGTCGTCGTTCGAGATCTGCTCGATCGGAGGCAACGTCGCGACCAACGCCGGTGGGCTCTGCTGCGTGAAGTACGGCGTGACGACCGACTACGTCCTCGGCCTCGACGTCGTGCTGGCGGACGGCACGCTGGTCACGCTCGGCGGCAAGCGGATCAAGGACGTCGCCGGTCTGTCCCTGGTGAAGCTGTTCGTCGGCAGCGAGGGCACGCTCGGGATCGTCACGAGGGCGATCCTGAGGCTGGTGCCGGCGCAGGACGCTCGGTCGACCATGGTGGCGACGTTCCCGAGCGTCACCGCAGCGGCGGAGGCGGTGGTGGCGATCCGGACGACGATGCGGCCGTGCCTGCTCGAGCTGATGGACCAGGCCACGATCAACGCGGTCGAGGACTTCCGGCCGATGGGTCTGGACCGCACGGTCGGGGCTCTCCTGATCGGCCAGTCGGATGCGCCCGGAGACGTGCGGTCCGGTGAGATCACGGCGATGCAGGCGGCCTGCCAGGCGGCCGGCGCGGGGGAGTGCTTCGTCACCGACGACGCCGACGAGGGCGAGATGTTCGTCCAGGCGCGCCGCATCTCCTTCAACGCGCTCGAGGTGCGCGGCGCACTGCTGCTCGAGGACGTCGGCGTACCGATCCCGCTGCTGCCGGACCTGCTCTCACAGATCGTCGGGATCTCGCGGAATCACGACGTCGAGATCCCGACCGTCGCCCATGCCGGCGACGGCAACACCCATCCGCTGATCGTCTACGCGCCGGACGACCCGGACGCCGAGCGCCGCGCGCGTACGGCGTTCGGCGAGGTGATGGCGGCCGCGATCGAGCTGGGCGGGACGATCACCGGTGAGCACGGCGTCGGTCGCGCGAAGGCCTCGGCGCTTCCGGACCAGCTCGGTCCGGACGTGATGGCGCTGACGCGCAAGATCAAGGATGCGTTGGACCCCGCGGGCATTCTCAACCCCGGGGCGATCCTGTCGCCGTGACGGCGTTCGCCTCGAGCACGATGGCGGCCAACTCCTCCCGGGAGGGTCCGGGGTCGTAGCCGCGCCGCCATCCGGACGCGTAGACCTCTCGCGCGATCGGCTCCACCTCCCGCAGCGAGGCGGGCGGGGCCGCCATCGAGAGGTAGCCACCGGCCGAAGCCATGATCTCCGGGCGGACCTGGCCGGCGTCGAGGATCAGGTCGGACGGCAGCGGCGCGTCCAGGTCGACGTCGCGCCCCGACCAGCGGGCGACCCGGTCGACGTCCATGTGGATGTGGTCCTCGACCCACGGTCGCATCACGTCGGTGCCCCAGGCGTCGAGCGCGAGGCCGACGCCGACCAGGTCGTCGGTGTCGTGGTCGAGCAGGCTCAGCAGCGCCTCGCACTGCCACAGCGTGGTGGTGATGCCGCGGCCGAAGGCGGGCGTCGTCGTGGCCACGCTGTCGCCGACGAACATCAGACCGGGGAGGACGAGGTCGCCGTCCTCGGTGCACTGCCCGCGGTAGACGTTCAGGAGGGGGCCACCGGGGAGCACGTCGGTGACCGGCTCGGAGCGGGCGGTGTCGGTCCACTCGGCGAGGCCCGGGATGGACTGCACGGCCGCGGCGAACGCCGCCTCGTGCCGGAGGTCGCGCAGGGCCGGGTCGTCGGTCGCCCGGACGATCACGACGGAGAAGAGTCCGCGCTCGTGCCGGAAGAGCAGGCACAGGTAGCCCTCGCAGTCGGCCTGCCAGGCGATCGGGTTGGACATCGGACCCGGCTCGGCTCCCGGGCGCAGGCGGTAGACGCGGTCGACGTACGCCTGGCCGCACGGTCCGCCGGTCCCCGCGCGCTCGCCGAGTGATCGGGTGACCCTGCCGTTGCGACCGGACGCGTCGACGACCAGGTCCGCATCGAACACCGCCCCGTCGACGGCGACACCGGTGGCGACGCCGTTCTGCTCGATCAGGGAGTCGACGTGACCGGAGCGGAGCTCGAACCCGGGCGTCGAGCAGGCCGCCGCGCGCAGCGCTCGCTCGAAGGTCTCGCGCGTGGAACGGTGCCCCATGGGCGCGTCGGGTGCACCCGGCATCCCGCTGATCGGCTCAGCGCCGAGCGCGAGCCATCCCTCGAGGGCCTCGGGCACCTGGCGGGCCAGGGCGTCGGCCACGGTGATCCGGAAGGCGTGGGCGTGATGGAACTGCATGACGCCACGGCGCTCCCAGCGCTCGCCGCCCGAAGGCCCGGGGTCGCGGTCGATCGCGGTGACGGCGTGGCCCCGTCGGGCCAGGGCGGAGCCGAGGAACAGCCCGGCCGGGCCCGCCCCGATGATCGCCACGCGCATGGTCTTCTCCGTCCCCCGAGAGCCCTTCTCGGTCAGTGTTCCGGGACACCGCTGCGACGTCCACGGGATAAGGAGAACGAAACGGTGACGTGCGGACATGGCGTGAGTCCTAGGGTGGCGCCGTGGGGGAGACGCGATGGGAGCAGGCGCGCTCCTTCGAGCGTGCCGAGGGACGCGGCGGCTACGGGGCGCACTTCGCGCAGCTGATGGCCGAGGGCGTCGACATCGAGGGCGAGGCGCGGCTTGCTGACGTCCTCGCGCCGCGCCACGCGGACATCCTCGACGCCGGCTCGGGCATGGGCCGGGTCGGTGCCGCGCTCGCCGCTCGTGGGCACCGCGTCGTCGGCGTCGACTTCGATCCCGAGATCCTCGACCAGTCTCGCCGGACGTTCCCCGACCTACCCCTCGTCGAGTCGCGGCTCGACGAGCTGACCCGCGAGATGCTGAGCGAGGCGGGCCACCCCACGGCGTACGACCTCGTCGTGTGCGTCGGCAACGTGATGATCCTGCTCGCGCCCGACACCGAGCGCACGGTCCTGGCCAACCTCGCCGGGTTGCTCGCCCCGGAAGGGCGGCTCCTCGTGGGCTTCTCGCTCTCGGACGCGCCGTCGGAGTTCGCCCGCCCGTATCCACCGGCCGAGTTCGTCGCGGACTACGAGGCGGTGGGGCTCGCGCTCGTGCACCGTTTCGCGACGTACGACCTGCAGCCGTTCACCGAGGACTCGACGTACGCCGTCCACGTGCTCCGACGGGCCTGACCACTCGGCCTGTGGGCTCGGCTCAGCCGCCGGGCTGGTAGACCATCAGCAGCACGATGGCGGCATAGATCAGGCCGATCACACCACCGGCGGCGGCGACGCGCCCGACCAGGCCCTGGGCGGAGCCCGTGCCACCGATCTGGGCCGCAGCCTTGGTCAAGGACGGGGCCAACACACCGAGCGAGACGGCCATCGCGGCCACCCAGAGCAGCAGGGACAGCCAGATCCAGGTGTCGCTCATCGACGCGACCTCCTCGGAGGAGTCCCACGGGGCCTTCTGGGACATCAGGCCCATCCCGAAGATCACCACGACCACCGAGACATAGCTGTAGAGCCGGATCATCCGCGCGGCCGAGGTCGCAGCCCCCGCATCAGAGGTGCGCAGCGCCCGGGACGCCGTGGTGGCCGCCCCGACGAGCGGACCGACCGCGAAGATCGCGGCGAGCAGATGGAGGAACAACAACAGCTTGAACATGCTCCGAACCTAGCGAGCAGCCTCTTGTGGGCTGCGCCGACCTCACCTGCGCGGTCGGAGGATCCACTCGCCGTCGGGGCGTTGGTGCAGGTGGAAGCGGGTGTCGTGGGCTCGTCGGTGATGGTGCCCGCACAGTGGGAGCCCGTTGTCGAGGTCGGTGTATCCGCCGTCGTACCAGGAGATCCGGCTGTGGTGGATCTCGCACCAGGCGAAGGGACGGGTGCAGCCGGCGATGGCACAGGTGTCGTGGGTCAGGGCGAGGGCGCGGCGCTGGGTGCGGGAGTGGAGTCGACGGGAGCGGCCGAGGTCCAGCGGCATCGAGTCGCCGTCGAGGACGGCGGGGACGAGGCCGGCGTTGCAGGCGAGGCGGCGGGCCTCGCCTGCGGTGATCGCGACGCCGGTGTCCAGGGCGGCGGCGCCGTGCTCGGTCAAGCCGGTCAGGAGGGCGTCGAGGTCGATCTTGACGAGGACCTCGCAGCCGTTCCCGCCGTGACCCTCCCAGCCGAGGGTGGGCAGGTGCTCGATGAGCTCGCACCAGGCCGCGCCGTGGGTCTCGGAGATCGAGGCGCCCCACCCGGTGCCGATCGCGGACTCGTCGCGCACGAGGTTGCCGGCCTTGTCGCGGCCCAGGCGGCGGGGTGCGCAGAGTCGGTCGAGCGTGGCCTTGAGAAGGTGGCCGTGGAGCTCGGGGATCTTGAACTTCCCCGAGAAGGTGCCGTCGCCGTTGTCGTGCAGTGCCAGGAAGGTCTCGGCCTCGGCACTACGGGACTCCCGTCCCAGCAGGATCGCCTCGTGCCGGCCCGCCAGCTCGTGGTCGATACACGCGAACATCCGGCGGGCGGCCTGTCGCAGCCGCTTGGCGTCCATCGGACGGCCGCCGCGGGTGCCGACCCCGGTGGCCTTGGCGACCAGCCACTCCTCGGCCACCGCCACCTGCTCGGGGGTGGCCTCCGGCGGGGCCTGCTCCGCGGCGTGCACGATCACCCGCACCTGGTCGGCGCGCAGGTCGCCCGCGGCGAACGCCTCGCGAGTGGCGGCGTACTTGTCCTGGAGCAGGCCAGCGATCCGCAGACCGCTGGCGGCCTGCTCACGGGTGGAGCCGGTCAGCCGCGCGACCCAGGCGTCCGTCCCGGTCTCCGCGGTCTGCTCGGCCACGTGCCGGCGGTCGGCCTCGGCCGAGAGAGCCAACCGCAACGACGCCGCCCGCGACTCCAGCCTGGCCACCCGTGCCGTCACATCGGCGAGCGTGTCGTCGCCCAGCCCCGCCAGGGCCACGGCCCCGGCCGCCTCGAGCGACCGGTCAGCGTCTGCGACCAGGTCACGCA
This sequence comes from Nocardioides sp., assembly GCA_035707985.1. GTDB lineage: Bacteria > Actinomycetota > Actinomycetes > Propionibacteriales > Nocardioidaceae > Nocardioides. The sequence goes on from DASSTL010000099.1 coordinate 18,216, forward strand.
CGCACGGCTCGACGCCCGGCACCGCTCCGGGAGCACCCGGCGGCGCCGGGGTGGTGGGGTCGAGGACCGCGACTGACATACCCGTATGGTATCGAACGTGTGTTCGAAATCAAGGCCCCATCCGCGATCTGTGGATGCTCCCTCCAGGACGTCTGACCTGAATCCGGTCGAATGGGATCAGTCGTTCTTCCGGAAGTCCCGGTTCGCGTTGAGCATGCTTCCTTCGGCGTGCCAGCCTGCCTGCCCGGGGTCCTTGCCCCTCCCGTGCACATGCTGACGGAAGCTCGGCGTGCGGACGAACCATGCGAAGAAGCCGATCGCGCCGACGATCACGATGCCGTAAAAGACCATGTCGGTCCTCCTCCCCCGAGGAGACCAGCGTACGCCCGCCGACCGTGTCTGGACCCTTGAAGAGCCGATGGAAAATCCCGCGTCGCGTCGTTGACCGAACGGGGAGAACCCGTGGCGTTCGTTCACGGCGGCCCGTGCCCGACGTACGGTGCCGCCATGGCGATCATCTCGGGGGGCAGACGACTGGCACGACGGTTGGCGGGTCGGGCCGCAGCGGTCGAGGACGCGCGCGACGAGCGGCGCTCGGCGTCACAGCCGGCGATCCAGCCGTCGCCCTCGGAGCCGGGCTCACGAGTGGTCGAGACGGGCTTCTTCGACCGGTACGCCCGCTTCTTCGACACCAGCGAGACCGCGACGCACCCGGGGCGACTGAACCTGCGTCACCAGGCGATCTTCGGTGACCACCTCGACCTCTTCGACGGCGCGAGGGTCCTCGACATCGCGAGTCACGACGGGCGCTGGTCGTTCGCGGCGCTCCAGGCCGGCGCCGCCTCGGTCGTGGGCGTCGAGGGGCGTCCGGAGCTCGTCGACCACGCGAAGCAGAACTTCGAGCACTACGGCGTCGACCCGACGCGCTATCGCTTCGTCGCCGACGACGTGTTCCATGCCCTGGCCGAGGAACGCGGAGAGTTCGACGTCGTGATGTGCCTCGGCTTCCTGTACCACACGCTCCGGTACAACGAGCTCCTCGCGCGGATCCGCCGGTTCGACCCGAAGCACGTGCTGATCGACACCCAGGTGGCCCAGGGATCGCACCCGGTGATCCGGCTGCGGGTCGAGCACGCGTTCAAGCAGAGCAACTCCATCGCCGACGACTTCTCCCACGACGGCCGGGTGCTGACCGGCCGGCCGACGGTCCTGGCCCTGGAGAAGATGATGGACGCCTACGGGTTCGAGCTCGAGCGGTACTCAGACTGGGCGGGGTTGCTGCGTGACAACACCGAGACCGCGGAGCACTACGAGGCCTACAGCACCGGGGCCCGGGTGACCGCCCGATTCAAGGCGAGGGAGGCGGGACCAGCCTCGCTCGACCCCGCCTGACCGCTGCCGACGAAGGTTAGCGATCGTTAACCTGGACCGGTACCATGTGCGCCATGACGTTCGAGCTGTCGCGTGAGCACGAGGAGTTCCGGCGAGTGGTCCGCGAGTTCGCTGAGGGCGAGATCGCACCCCACGCCGCCCAGTGGGACCGCGACCACCACTTCCCGGTCGACGTGGTGCAGCAGATGGGCAAGCTCGGGCTGATGGGACTCACGGCGCCGGAGGAGTACGGCGGCGCGGGGGAGGACGGTGACTTCACCAGCCTCTGCGTGGCGATCGAGGAGCTCGGGCGCGTCGACCAGTCGATGGGGATCACCCTCGAGGCGGCCGTGGGCCTCGGCATCAACCCGATCCTCACCTACGGCAACGCCGAGCAGAAGGAGCAGTGGCTCCCCGACCTCGTGACCGGCCAAGCGCTCGCCGGCTTCGGCCTCACCGAGCCGGGCGCCGGCTCCGACGCCCGGGCGACGCGCACCAAGGCCGAGCTCCGCGACGGCGAGTGGGTCGTCAACGGCGCGAAGCAGTTCATCACCAACTCCGGCTCCGAGATCACCTCGTGTGTGACCGTGACGGCGCGCAGCGGGGTCACGACCGGCTCGAACGGTGAGCAGCAGCCCGAGATCTCGGCGTTCATCGTGCCGACGAGCGCGGCCGGGTTCACCGCGGAGCCGGCGTACGACAAGCTCGGCTGGCACGCGTCCGACACCCACGCGATCACCCTCGAGGACGTCCACCTCCCCGAGGCGAACCTGCTGGGGGAGCACGGCCGCGGCTACGCGCAGTTCCTCGCCACGCTCGACGACGGCCGGATCGCGATCGCCGCGCTCGCGGTCGGGTGCATCCAGGCCTGCCTCGACTTCTGTCTCCAGTACGCCGGTGAGCGCCAGTCGTTCGGTGTCCCGATCGGGCGCAAGCAGGGCGTCGCCTTCCAGATCGCCGACCTCGAGGTCATGCTCCAGGCGAGCCGGCTGCTGGTCTACAAGGCAGCCGCGATCAAGGACGCCAGGCGCGGCGGCTCGGGCCCGGGCCTGGGCGAGCTCAAGCAGGCCGCGTCCGTCGCCAAGCTCTACGCCACCGAGTCCGCGGTGACCGCGACCCGTGTCGCCACCCAGGTGTTCGGGGGGTACGGATTCATGGAGGAGTACCCCGTGGCACGCTTCTACCGTGACGCGAAGGTCCTCGAGATCGGTGAAGGCACCTCGGAGGTGCAGCGCATGCTGATCGCACGAGGGCTCGGTCTCCCGGTGGAGTAGTGCGGATCTTCCGCGACCTCCCGCCCGAGGTACGCGCGTTGACCGGGGTCGGGTTCATGGTCGCGCTCGGCTTCGGGCTGGTGGCGCCCGCGCTCCCTCTGTTCGCGCGCGAGTTCGGTGTCGGCAAGGCCGCCGCCGGCGCCGTGGTCGCCGCGTTCGCACTGATGCGGCTGCTGATGGCGCCCTTCGTCGGACGCATGGTGAACGCCGCAGGGGAGCGTCTCCTGCTCGCGACCGGCATCGGGGTGGTCGCCGTCAGCAGCGTCCTGGCCGGCCTCTCCCAGTCCTACTGGCAGCTGCTCGTGCTGCGCGGCGCCGGCGGGATCGGCTCGATCATGTTCAGCGTCAGCGCGGCCAGCCTCCTGGTGCGGGTGACGCCCAGTCACCAGCGCGGCCGCGCCCAGGGTGTGTGGGCCGGCTCGTTCCTGATCGGCCTCGTCTGTGGGCCGGCCGTCGGCACCGTCGCGACGTTCTCGCTCCGCCTGCCGTTCTTCCTGTACGCCGGCACGCTGGTCGTGGCCGGGATCATCGGGCTCGGCGCACTCCGGCACAGCGAGCTGGCGGCCCGCGACTCCGCACGTTCCGAGCCGATGCCGCTCCAGCTCGCGCTGCGCCAGCGTGCGTACCTGGCCGCTCTGGCAGCGGCGTTCGCCGGCGACTTCGCGCTGGTCGGGGCCCGCTCCGCGATGTTGCCGCTCTACGTCCGCGAGGATCTCGACCTGTCCTCGTCGTGGGTGTACGCCGCGTTCCTGATCGTGAGCATCGTCAGTGGCGCCCTGCTGCTGCCGACCGGGAAGGCCGCCGACACCATCGGGCGGCGTCCCGTGATCGCGTTCGGGCTGGCCATCGGGACCGTGTCGTTCCTGGTCCTACCCGCCATTCCGGCCATCACGGGCCTGGTGATCGCGACCCTGTTGATCGGGGTGGCGGCAGCGTCCGACTCGGTCGCGCCCGGAGCGGTGATGGGTGACGTCGTCGCCGGGCGCGGTGGCACCGTGGTCGCGGTCTTCCAGATGGCCGGTGACCTCGGAACGGTCCTCGGTCCGGTCGTCACCGGCCTCGTCGCCGATCACGCGGGCTACTCGTCGGCGTTCGTGCTCTGCGCCGCGGTCTGCGCCCTGCCGATCCTGCTGGTGGTGACGGCTCCGGAGACGCTCCAGCGGGCGCACGACGTCTCGGCGGAGGAGCTGGAGGAGTCGGCCCAGGACCGAGCGGCGGACGCGACGTGAACCACCCGTTCCATACACTGAGCCCCGTGCCGCGCCAACACGCTCTGCCGCATGTCGTGGTGGAGATCGGGCGGTTCATGGTCACCGGCGGGCTCTCGACGCTGGTCTCGTTCTCGATCTTCAACTTCCTGGTCCACGGGCTGTACCTCACCTCGGACCCGTGGCTGGACAAGCAGCCGCTGACCGCCCTGGTGCTCGCCAACGTCGCCGGCATGATGGTCAGCTACCGGCTCAGCCGCTACTGGGCGTTCCGGCATCGCCCGCCGGTCCACGCCGACGGCGGCCGCACGGCGTTCTTCCTGATCAACCTCGTGACGCTGCCGATCGCCGTGCTGACCCTGTGGTTCAGCCGTCACGTGCTCGGCCTCACCGATCCGCTCTCGGACAACCTGTCCGGCAACGTCATCGGCGCGCTCATCGGCCAGGCCGCGCGCTTCTACCTCTTCCGCAAGTACGTCTTCCGGCACCCGGTCAGCGCGAGCGAGCTGGCACACAACCCCGTGGCGCTGCTGGGCCCGGCCCACCTCAACCTCGAACCCGATCGAGGCGCCGACGACCGTCTCTAGCGTCGAGCCCAGAGGCCGACCCAGGAGTGGCCGAGCTCGGCGAGCAGGTCACGCAGCAGCGGCAGGCTGAGCCCGACCACGTTGTGGTGGTCGCCTTCGATGGCGGTCACGAACGCCCCACCGAGGCCGTCGATGGTGAAGGCCCCGGCCACCTGGAGCGGTTCGCCGGACTCGACGTACGCCGTGATCTCGTCGTCGGTCAGGTCCGCGAAGTGCACGACCGTCGAGCCCGTCGCGACCGCCCGCCGCCCCGACGACGTGTCGGTCAGGCAGTGGCCGGTGTGCAGCACGCCCGTCCGGCCACGCATCATCCGCCACCGGGCCACCGCCTCGTCGGCGTCCTCAGGTTTCCCGAGGGCCACGCCGTCGAGCTCGAGCACGGAGTCGCAGCCGAGCACCAGACGATCGCCGCCCACCTCGGCGGCGACTGCAGCGGACTTCAGCTCGGCCAGTCGCTGGGCCAGCTCAGCGGGCGGGAGGCCGGTCACCTGTGACTCGTCGACCCCCGACACCACGACGGACGGCTCGACGCCGGCCGCCTTGAGCGTCGCGAGCCGAGCGGGCGAGGCCGAGGCGAGCACGAGCGAGGTCACGCACGGACAGTAGCCAGGTGCCTGCCGGGAAGACTCAGGCCCCTCGGCGTGCGGTCAGTCAGCCGACCGCGGTGAAGACGTCCGGCTCGCAGTCGAGGCGGTGGCGCGGCAAGTACGCCGACGCCTCGTCCTCGCGCTTGCGTGCCAGACGGCTCAGGACGCGGAAACCGGTCCCGCGCGGGTGCTCCGACGGCCCGACATGGCGGTACTCCGCGTCGCGCGTCTGCGAGTCCTTCAGCTGTGAGCTCATGACGACCCCCCGGATCGTTCACGAC
>DASSTL010000100.1:0-13110 GCA_035707985.1 Nocardioides sp.
ATCATGCGGAGCGTGTTCGTACTTATCGAGCGCCGCGGCGGGTCCTGACAGACGGGACCGACTCGCCGCGGTGTTCGGCGTTGCGCCCCTGGTCCTGTCACCCGACGAGCCGCTCCGCGGCGGATCCGCACAAGGTCTCTCTTCACGCGTGATCCGCGTCCCGAGCTCTTGATCTCGTTCGTGCGACCCACGACCGGATGCGCCGGCTCCGCCACGAGGCGGCTCGTCTCCCACGCGTCGTCGGCCGAGCCTGTCGAGCGCGACCCACCTGCAACGAAGACGAGGAGCAAGTCCCGTGTACGACATGTACCCCGACGACTGGGGTCCCGCGAACCACCAGCCCGAGAACCCGCACAGCCAGCAGGCCATCCAGGCCTCACTCGACCTGCGGGACAACGGCGGTCGCGTTCCCGACGACAACTAGCCTGCCTCCATGACCACCGACGCCACGACTGCTGACACGTCCGCTCCGATCCGGGTGGCCGTGATCGGCGGCGACGGCATCGGTCCGGAGGTCACCGACGAGGCGCTGAAGGTCCTCGAGGCCGCGGCGCCGGTCAAGGTCGAGCCGACCAGGTACGACCTCGGAGCCGAGCGTTACCTCACCACGGGGGAGGTACTGCCCGACTCCGTGCTCGCCGAGATCCGCGAGCACGACGCCATCCTGCTCGGCGCCGTCGGTGGGAGGCCGGGCGACACCCGGCTTCCCGCGGGCATCCTCGAGCGCGGACTGCTCCTGCGGCTCCGGTTCGAGCTCGACCACTACGTCAACCTGCGGCCGTCGCGGCTCTACCCGGGCGTGCCCTCGCCGCTCGCCGACCCCGGCGAGGTCGACTTCGTGGTCGTCCGCGAGGGGACCGAGGGTCCCTACACGGGCAACGGTGGGCGACTCCGCGCCGACACCGCGCACGAGGTCGCCACCGAGGTGAGCCTGAACACGGCGTACGGCGTGGAGCGGGTGGTGCGTGACGCGTTCGCCCGCGCCGCCCGGCGACCACGCCGCCGGCTCACGCTCGTGCACAAGACCAACGTGCTCGTCCACGCGGGCTCGCTGTGGTCGCGCATCGTCGGGGCGGTCGGGGAGGAGTTCCCCGACGTCACCGTCGACTACCTCCACGTGGACGCCGCCACGATCTTCCTGACCACCGACCCGGCGCGCTTCGACGTCATCGTCACCGACAACCTCTTCGGCGACATCATCACCGACCTCGCCGCCGCCGTGACCGGCGGCATCGGTCTCGCCGCCTCGGGCAACATCAACCCGGACCGCACCGCACCCTCGATGTTCGAGCCGGTGCACGGGTCCGCCCCCGACATCGCCGGCGAGGGCATCGCCGACCCCACGGCCGCGATCCTCTCCGTGGGCCTCCTCCTCGACCACCTCGGTCACCACGACGCCGCCACCGCCGTCGAGGCCGCGGCCGTCGCCGACCTCGCCGACCGAGTACCCGGGGCCACCCGGCGTACGACGGAGATCGGCGACGCGATCGCCAGCCGGTTGGCCTAGCCTCCGCCCGGAGAATTCCCCGCTCGAGCGGGGATCTCTGCACTTGTTGGCCTCAATTTCCTCCTACAAGTGTCGAATTCCCCGCCTGAGCGGGGAATTCTCCCGACCCTCATCGCCCACCGGAGGTGGACTAACGTGCGTCCCATGGAGATCAGCACCACCCTGACGACCGAGCCGGTCGCCGAGGACGAGCTCGCCGAGATCCTGGCGAACCCCGGCTTCGGCCAGTACTTCACCGACCACATGTTCACGGTCAGGTGGAACCCGCGCGAAGGGTGGCACGAGCCCGAGATCACGCCGTACGGACCGCTCACGCTCGACCCTGCGACGGCCGTCTTCCACTACGCCCAGGAGATCTTCGAAGGCCTCAAGGCCTACCGCCACGACGACGGGAGCATCTGGGCGTTCCGGCCCGAGGCGAACGCCGAGCGGATGGTGCGCTCGAGCCGCCGACTCGCCCTCCCCGAGCTCCCACCGGAGGACTTCGTCCAGGCGGTCGAGGAGCTCGTCCGCGTCGACCGTCGCTGGGTGCCGGAGGGCACCGGCGAGAAGAGCCTCTACCTGCGGCCGTTCATGATCGCCACCGACCGCTTCCTCGGCGTGCGCCCGGCCGAGCACGTCACCTTCATGGTCATCGCGAGCCCCGCCGGCGCCTACTTCAAGCGCGGTCCGATGCCGGTCACGCTGTGGCTCACCACCGACTACACCCGCGCCGGGCGGGGCGGCATGGGCGCGGCCAAGACCGGCGGCAACTATGCGTCGTCACTGGTCGCCCAGCAGGAGGCCACCGCCCACGGCTGCGACCAGGTCGTCTTCCTCGACGCCCAGGAGCTGAAGTACGTCGAGGAGCTCGGCGGCATGAACATGTACTTCGTGTACGCCGACGGGCGGATCGTCACGCCCCAGCTCGGCACGATCCTCGAGGGCATCACCCGGTCCAGCATCATCGAGCTCGCCGGGAAGATGGGCCACCAGGTCGAGGAGCGCCGGATCTCGATCGACGAGTGGCGCGACGGCGTCACCAGCGGTGAGATCACCGAGGTGTTCGCCTGCGGCACGGCCGCTGTGGTCACCCCGGTCGGGGCCCTCAAGTGGGACGGCGGCGAGACGCCCGAGGTCACCCAGGCGGGCGACGTGACGATGGCGATCCGACAGGCGCTGGTCGACATCCAGTACGGCCGGGCCGACGACACCTTCGGCTGGATGCACCGGATCTGCTGACACGCGTGGCGTTTGCGCTCATAAAGAAGTTGTGGCGAGCATCGAACCGGTAACCTGACCCGCGCGTCACATCCGGAGAACGGCGTCGTCGTTTCACTCAGGGTGGGCGCATCGTCGTCCTCAGGAGAGCGGGTCCAGCATGTCCTCTGTCACGCGGCGCGGGCTGCTGCAGTCCGTCGGCGGGGTCGGTCTCGCGACCCTGGCGGCCGGACCGTCCCCGCGCGCCGCCGCGGCACTGCAGGTGGGGGCCTCGGCCGACAAGGAGCCGGTCTTCACGTTCGTGTCGATGCCGGACTTCTTCAACGGTGACGTCGCCGACCTCTCCCGCCTCGAGAGGTGGGACAACGGCGCGAACTCGGTGAACGACTCGTGGCAGCAGGCCATCGACCGGTGCCTCGGGTTCGTCGGCGACCACCGCCCCGACGCGGTGTTCCTGGCCGGAGACATGGTCGAGGGCCACTGGAACATCGACTCCCACGATCGGGAGCTGTTCGGCCCGGTGAACCAGCGCATCGACGCCGAGAGTCTGCAGATGGGCAGGTCGGCGATCCGGGTCGCCGGCGACGTGCACTACTCGTTCGCGGCCGACCAGTTCTCCCGGCACCGCCTGAAGGTGTACCCGGCCGTCGGCGACCACGAGATCCTCGACGACCGGGCCGGCCCGCTGAACCAGCGCTGGAAGCCGGGTGGCTGGACCCACGGGCAGCGCGACAACCGCTACTACCTGGTGCCGCACGCCAAGAAGGTGTGGGCCGACCACTTCACGACGCCCGGCGGGGTGCCGCGCTTCAAACGGCGCCCGATCGGGACGGAGGTCGAGAAGACGGCGTACGCCGTGTCGTTCGCCGACCAGGTCACCCTGATCACCGTCGACATGTTCGCGCACCGCAAGCACGGGGTGCGGCTGGGTGTGTTCGGCGGACAGCTGGAGTGGCTCGAGCACGAGATCCGCCGGGCCAAGCGGCGTGGACACGTCGTGATCGTCCAGGGCCACATCCCCACCATGATGCCCACGCGGTACATGGCGTCTGGGCGGCTGCACCTCCCGGAGGGGCGGTCGTCGGGCTTCTACCGCGTGCTCGACCGTGCGGGTGCCGACCTCTTCCTGTGCGGTGAGGTGCACGACTCGACCGTGATCCAGCACGGACGCCACGCACCCGTCCAGATCAGCCACGGGTGCGTCTTCCGCCTCGCCTTCAGCTACCTCGTGGGCCGGGTGTACGCCAGCGGCAAGGTGCGCCTCGACCTCTTCGAGGTGCCGATCACCGAGGCGAGCCGCGAGGAGGACCTGTGGTGCTGCGACGACAAGAAGCGTCAGCGGACCCACATCGTGTACGGCGACCCGATCCATCGGGGCAAGATCCGGATGCACGGCCGCACCATCCACAAGCGCACCGCCAAGCTCGGCAGGTACCACCCCGCTCACGACCCCTACGGCCTCGCCGGGAACCTCGGCACGAAGCTGGTCTGAGAGGACCGAGTCGGTCGGCGAAAACGCCACGCCACGGCCGGTCCGCGTGTTGTAATTCCGGTCGCCACGGCCGCGTCAGGACGGCCAGGGAGAACCACGGGGGAAAGAGGAACCATGCCGACTCGGCGCGCAGTCCTGCGCGGGCTCAGTGGTGCGGGCGTCGCATCTGCCGTGTCCGCCTTCCCGACCTCTGCCCTGGCACTGGGCGGCGGGTCACCGGAGCTCGTCTTCACGTTCGCGTCGCTGCCGGACTTCTTCAACGGCGACGTGGCGGACCTCAGCGTCCTGCCGAACTGGCAGGAGGGCGATCCCAACTCGGTCAACCCCTACTGGGAGGCCGCCATCGACCGCTGCCTCGGCGCCGTGGCGGCGCACGAGCCCGACGCCGTCTTCGTCGCCGGCGACGCGGTCGAGGGGCACTGGAACATCGACACCGATGGCCGAGAGCTGTTCGGCCCGGTCAGCCAGGGCATCGACCCGGAGAGCCTCGCCCAGTGCCGCTCGGCGATCACCGCAGCGGGAGGCGTCTACTACGGCTACTACGCCGACCTGTTCTCCTCGCGTGGCCTCAGGCTCTTCCCGGCCGTGGGCGACCACGAGATCCTCGACGACCGTCCCGGACCGCTCAACGAGCGCTGGAGCCCGGGCGGCTTCCACCGAGGCGTCCCCGACAACCGGTACCACCTGGTCCGGCACTGCAAGAACGTCTGGGCCGACCACTTCACCCGCCCGCACGGCAAGCCCCGCTACCACCGCCGGCCGGTCGGCACCGCGGCCGAGTTCACGGCGTACGCCGTGTCGTTCGCCGACGCGCTGACCCTGATCACCGTCGACATGTTCGCGATCCAGCGGGAGGGCGTCCGGCTGGGCGTCTTCCACGGCCAGCGCCACTGGCTGGTCCAGGAGATCCGGCGGGCGAAGCGTCGCGGCCACGTGGTCGTCGTGCAGGGACACATCCCCGTGATGTGGCCGACCCGGAACTTCCACTCCGGCCGGCTCCGCGTGCCGGAGGGACGGGACTCGAGCTTCTACCGGACGCTCGACCGCGAGGGTGTCGACCTGTTCCTCTGCGGTGAGGTGCACGACTCGACGGCGATCCAGCACGGCCGCCGAGGCCCGCTGCAGATCAGCCACGGCTGCATCTTCCGGCAGGCGTTCCCGTTCCTGGTGGGGCGGCTCTACGAGAACGGCAAGCTCGTGCTCGACCTGTACGAGGTCCTGATCAAGGAGGCCAGCGCGGAGACCGGGCTCTGGTCCACCGATGCCAGCCGCCACCAGCGCACCTACATCGAGTACGGCTCGCCCCACCACCGGGGTCGGATCGTGCTCCGCGACCACGAGGTGCGCAAGGCGACCGGGAAGCTCGGCGCGTACCACCCGCGTCAGGATCCCCTCTCCTTCGAGGTGCCGGGCAACCTCGGCACCACCATCGTCACGGACTGGTGACCGGGCCCGTGCCGTCTCGGCCGGTACCGTGAGGAGCGTGTCAGTCCAGCCGTCCAGCGCCCGCACCGTGGGTGACTACATCCTGCTGGCGCTGCTCGGCGAGGGCGGCATGGGCGTCGTCCACCTGGCCCGCAAGGGCAACGGGCCCCGCGTCGCGCTGAAGGTCCTGCGGCCCCACATCGTCGGGGACGACGAGGCTCGGCGGAGGCTGGCGCGGGAGGTGAGCTCGCTGGAGCGCATCCGCAGCCGCTGGATCGCCGAGATCGTCGACGCGGACCCGTGGGCGCCTACGCCGTACGTCGCGACCCGCTACGTGCCCGGGCTGAGCCTGCACGACCACGTGCCGCAGGAGGGCCCGATCACCGGAGGCGACCTGCACTGGTTCGCCCGCTGCCTGGCCGAGGGCGTGGCCAGCGTGCACGCGGTCGGCGTGCTCCACCGCGACGTGAAGCCGTCCAACGTGCTCCTCGAGGGCCGCACCCCGATCCTGATCGACTTCGGGCTCGCCCGGGTCGCCGACGACCCCAAGCTCACCCACACCGGCTGGCTCCTCGGCACGCCCGGCTACCTCGCGCCCGAGATCCTGTACGGCGACGACGCCACGACGGCCTCCGACGTGCACTCCTGGGCCGCGACCGTCGCGTTCGCGGGCACGGGCCATCCGCCGTTCGGGCGTGGCCCGTCGATGGCGATCATGGACCGGGTCCGTCGCGGTGAGCACGACCTCGCCGGACTACCGGACGACCTGCGCGCCGTCGTGGCCGCGGCGCTCGAGCCCGACCCCGCGCGCCGGCCGTCCCTGCCGGAGATCATCCGTCGGCTCGGCGGTGACGTCGCGGCGGTCCCCGCTCCGGCGCCGGTGGAGGACGACCCGTTCACCCTGCCTCTCGCACTGGCCGCCCACGACGACGCCGTCGCACCGACTCGGGTCACCCAGGCGCGCCCCGACCTCCCGGTCACGCGGCCACTGCCCGAGCCGGCCGACCAGGAACGCCCCGTCGCCGCCTTCGGCGACCGCCCCTACGACTACGACGACCACGACTACGACAACGAGGACCCCGACGACCTGCCGGTGGACCTCGCGCCGGCGCCTCCGCGCGAGAGTGCCGGGCTCGTGCTCCGGCGGACGCTCACCGTGCTCGCGGGCGGGGTGGCCGTGGCCGCCGCCGTCTCCGCCTGGCCGTACGTGTCACTGGCGCTCCTGCTGGCCGGCTCCTGGGTGCTGCGCACCTGCACGCTGACGGTCACCGCACACGGTGACCGCCGGCGCCTCCGCGGCGCGCGGTGGTACGACGTGCTGGTGGCGCCGCTCTCGGCGCCGTGGTACCTCGTGGCAGCCGTGCCCGGTGCCCTGGTGCTGGGCGTGTGGGCGCTCGGCGTGGGTTTCGCGGGCGTGCTGCTGTGCTACGCCGCGGGCCTGTCCACGGCGTCCACGCTGTTCGTCGGCGGGCTGTGCGTGGCACTGGGACTGTGGCTCGGCCCGAGTGCGTCCCACGTGCGCTGGCCGGTCCGCGTGGTCGCCCACGCCGTCGCCCGGCGTACCGGCCGGTGGGCGGTGATCACCGTCGTGGTGGTGGCCTTCGCCGGCTTCGTCGGGCACCAGGCCTCCCTCGACATCGACTGGTCGCCGTTCGGCCGGCCGCCCCTGGTGGGGCGCTGAGACCCGAAGGAGGGCGTGCGGACGGTCCGGCCGGATTCTGAGATCCGACCGCCACTCTGCGTGGTTCGGTGTCATGCTGGGGACGTGCGCAGCACGACCATCATCATCACCTAGCGCGTCGGCCGACCCCGACGCGCAGACCTCTCGTCCCGACGGGGGGTCTTTTTGTTTCCCCGGCACGACCAGCCCCACCCGACCGACCAGCAGACCAGCCACCAGGACGGCCCCTCCATGGACACCCAGACCGACCTCCCGGGCGAGTTCCACGTCTACGACACGACGCTGCGCGACGGCGCGCAGCAGGAGGGCCTCAACCTCTCCGTCGCCGACAAGCTGACGATCGCGCGCCAGCTCGACGAGCTCGGCGTGGGGTTCATCGAGGGCGGGTGGCCCGGCGCCAACCCGAAGGACACCGAGTTCTTCGCCCGCGCGCGCGCCGAGCTCGACCTGACGCACGCCCGGCTGGCGGCGTTCGGGGCCACGCGGCGGGCCGGCGTAGCAGCGGCCGACGACCCGCTGGTGGCCGCGCTCCGCGACAGCGGTGCCTCGGTGGTCACGCTCGTGGCCAAGTCGCACCCGCGGCACGTCGAGCTGGCCCTGCGGACCACGCTGGAGGAGAACCTCGCCATGGTCCGCGACACGGTCAGCCACCTGCGGGAGCACGGGCAGCAGGTCTTCCTCGACGCCGAGCACTTCTTCGACGGCTACCGCGCCGACCGCGACTACGCGCTCGAGGTGCTGCGCACGGCGTACGACGCGGGTGCGGACGTGGTGGCCCTCTGCGACACCAACGGCGGCATGCTCCCCGCGTGGGTCGCCGACGTGGTCGACGACGTCGTCTCGCTCACCGCCGGGACGTCGGCACAGGTCGGCATCCACTGCCACAACGACACCGGCTGCGCCGTGGCGAACACGCTGGCCGCGGTCGAGGCCGGCGCGACGCACGTGCAGGGCACCATCAACGGGTACGGCGAGCGCACCGGCAACGCCGACCTGGTCGCCGTCGTCGCCAACCTCGAGCTCAAGCTCGCACGCCCGGTCCTGCCCGACGGCCTGCTGGCCGAGGCCACCCGGATCGCGCACGCGGTCGCCGAGGTGACCAACGTGCCGCCTGCCTCGCGGCAGCCGTACGTCGGCGCGTCGGCCTTCGCGCACAAGGCGGGCCTCCACGCGAGCGCGATCAAGGTGGACCCGGACCTCTACCAGCACATGGACCCGGTCGGGGTCGGCAACGACATGCGTCTCCTGGTCAGTGACATGGCCGGCCGGGCGTCCATCGAGCTCAAGGGCCGCGAGCTGGGCTACGACCTCTCCGGTGACCGCGACCTCGTCGACCGGGTGACGGCACGGGTGAAGGAGCTGGAGTCGCGCGGCTACACCTTCGAGGCCGCCGACGCGTCGTTCGAGCTGCTCCTGGCCGAGGAGGCGGACGGCCGCCGCCCGTCGTACCTCACCGTCGAGTCCTGGCGGGTCATCACCGAGACCCTGACCCACGCTCAGCCGGGGGAGGACGCGGTCTCCGAGGCGACGGTCAAGCTCGTCGCCGAGGGCGTGCGATACGTCGAGACCGGCGAGGGCAACGGCCCGGTCAACGCGCTCGACCAGGCGCTCCGGCAGGCGCTGGTGCGTGCCTTCCCGGAGGTCGCGAAGTTCGAGCTCATCGACTACAAGGTGCGCATCCTCGACCAGGGGCACGGGACGGACGCCGTCACCCGGGTCCTGATCGAGACCTCGGACGGAGAGTCCTCGTGGGTCACCGTCGGCGTCGGGCCCAACGTCATCGAGGCGTCGTGGGAGGCGTTGCTCGACGGGCTCACCTTCGGCCTGCGTCGGGTGCGCGGCTGACCCCCGGCTAGCGTCGGACGGGTGAGCCAGCTCCACGACCTGACCGCGCTCGAGCAGGGTGACGCCGTACGTCGCGGTGAGATCTCCCCGCGGGAGCTGGTCGAGCACTACGCCGCGCGCACGGACGACGTCGGTGCCTTCGTCACCCGCACGACCGAGGAGGCGCTGGCGCGGGCCGACGCGCTGCTGCCGGTGCCCGACGGCGCCGGCCCGTTGTACGGCGTACCGACGGCGATCAAGGACCTGAACCTCACCGCCGGCGTCCGGACGACGTTCGGCTCCGCGGCGTACGCCGACTTCGTGCCTGACATCTCCGACGGCATCACCCTGTCGATCGAGGACGCCGGGATGGTCAGCCTCGGCAAGACGAACACGCCCGAGTTCGGGTCGCCCTGCTACACCGAGCCCGACGTCGCGCCGCCGGCGGTGACCCCGTGGGACCGCACCCGGATGGCGGGCGGCTCGTCGGGCGGTGCCGCGGCCGCGGTGGCCGCCGGGCTCGTACCGGTCGCGCAGGGCTCCGACGGCGGGGGCTCGATCCGCATCCCGGCGTCGTGCTGCGGGCTCGTCGGGCTCAAGCCGACCCGCGGCCGGATCAGCGGCTGGCCGATGTACGGCGACATCACCGGGCTCGCCACCGCCGGGACACTGGGCCGCACGGTGCGTGACTCCGCCGCCCTGCTGGACGTGCTGGCCGGGCGGCGACCGGGAGACCCCGCCTGGGCGCCACCGCCTACCTCGACCTTCCTCTCCGCCTGCGACCGCGCGCCGGGGCGGCTGCGCATCGCGCGCTTCGTCGAGCCGGTGATCACCGACGTGGACGTCGATCCCGAGTGCCGGCAGGCGTGGGAGGACGCCTCCGCACTGCTTGCCTCACTCGGCCACGACGTCGAGGACATCGCCGTCCCGATGCCGCGCGAGGCCGTGCCGACGTTCGAGACCTGCTGGGCGGTGCTCACGGCGCTCTCGCAGGTGAGGCCCGAGCAGGAGGTGCTGCTCCGGCCCCTGACCCGATGGCTCAGCGACCGCGGCCGTCGGGTGTCGGGACCTGAGTTCGGCCTTGCCGTGGGCGCGATGCGGCGGTACGCCGCGGACTGCCTGACCACACTGGCGCCGTACGACGCCGTCCTGACCCCGACCCTCGCCGTACCCCCGCTCCCGGTCGGCGCCATCCGCAACGACCACGATCCGGAGGCCGACTTCGAGGCGCAGAAGGCCTTCACGCCGTGGACGTCGGCGTGGAACGTGACGGGGATGCCGGCGGTCTCGCTGCCACTGCACTGGTCACCCGCGGGGCTGCCGGTGGGCGTGATGATCGCCGCCCGGCCGGCCGAGGAGGAGCTGCTGCTGTCGCTGGCGGCGCAGGTCGAGACGGCGGCGCCGTGGGTCGGACACCGACCGCCGGGCTGGTAGCGGTGCTCAGACCTCGAACGTGCCGCCGGAGCGCCAGTAGAGGCTGTCCTCGCGGGTCATGAACCCGTTCTCGACGAGGTAGCGGCGCAGCGCGGCGTGGTCGGGGTGGAAGCGCTGGAGCGTCTCGTTGACCTCGGCCTCCGGGTAGGTCCGGCCCGGCTCGAACTCCTGCGCGATGTGGTCGAGGACGACCAGGAGCTTCGACAGCTTGGTCGGGATGGTCGTCAGCCTGCCGTCCGGGCCGAGGAAGTTCGCGAGCACCCGCTCGTTCGAGGCCCGCTCGCTGGTGGCCTCCTGGTTCGAGACCTCGTGGTTCTTGGCCTCCGTGTCCATGACTCCCACGTTAGTCCGTCGTCCGCCCCGCGATCAGGTGTCGGCATGAGTCGATGAGGCGGCGACGCAGCGGCGCGGCCCGCTCCGCGAAACGACGCTGGTGGGCGGCGTACTCCTGCTTGCCCTCCGGCGTCTCGATCGGGATCGGAGACCAGAGCTCACCGGTGGGGTCGAGGACGACGCCGGTCAGGTCGTACGGCGCGGCGCGCATGTCGACGACCCGCACGTCCCAGGCCAGCTCGAAGCAGTCGGCGACGAGGTCTGAGCCGACGAGCGGCCACAGTCGGAAGGCGTGCTTGTAGAGGTCCATCGTCGCGTGTAGGCAGCCCGGCTGCTCGTACGCCGGCCGGTCGTCGCTGCGCGGACGGAGCTTGTTCAGCGGCGCCGCGGACGGCGTGAAGAAGCGGTAGGCGTCGAAGTGCGAGCAGGCGATGCGGTGGCTCTCGACGACCTCGTCGGTGCGGGTCGGGCCCAGGCGCAGCGGCCTCGGATGACGCGTCCGGTCGGCCCGGTGCACCATCGCCCACTCGTGCAGCCCGAAGCACGAGAAGGTCGGAGTCCGTTCGTCGGTCGCGCGCAGGAGCTCCAGCGTCGCCTCGATCACGCCGTGCCGCTTCGCGAGCAGCTCCGGGGAGCCGGAGTCGGGCCACCCCGGCTGCCAGTCGACGAGCTTCGCGGGGGAGAAGGTGTAGTAGGTGAACAGGAAGTCGTGCACCGGGTGGGCGATCCCCGCACGCCGGCGCGCGAGGTGCGGCTCGACGTACGCCGCCAGTCGCTCCCGATGCGCCGCCCTTTCGTCGGTCGAGCCTGTCGAGACCCGGGACGCCGTCACCCGCTCACTCGCCGACATCCACCACCGCCCCCTGGAGCTCGGCGAGCATCACTGCTGCCTGGAGGTCGATCCGGGTCTCCTTCAACGTCGCTTCCGCCAGGTCGACGCGGTCCAGGGAGGCGCGGCGCAGGTCGGTGCGGGTGAGGTCGGCGTCTCGGAGGGTCGCGCCGTCGAGTCGGGCGGAGCCGAGCACGGCGCCGCTCAGGTCGGCCATCGACAGGTCGGCCTCGCGGAGATCCACGCCGGTCAGGTCCACCCCGGTCAGGTCGGCCCCGCGGAGGGTGACCGATCCCCACGCCCCTCCGACGACGGTCATCGGCCGCAGGGTGCACTCCGCGAACACCGACCCGGTGAGCTTGCAGCCGTCGAGCGTCGCGGTGAAGAAGCTGGTCCGCCGGAGGTCGCAGCCGACGAACGCCGTCGCCCGATGGGTCGAGGCGTTGAAGCGGACGTTATGGAAGGTGCAGCCTTCGAACGTCGTGCCGTTACTCGTCGCCTCGGTGAGGTCCACGTCGGAGAAGACGCAGTCGACGAAGCGCACGGCCCCGATCTGCTCGGCATACCAGTCCTCGTCGCGGAAGGCCCGGCCGTCGGCACCGGTCTCGAAGACGTCGCTCACGGCCTCCACCCTAGGTTCGACCGGGTCTCGGGTCTCGGGCGTGCCGATGGCCCGGCCATTTGGGTGGTGGCCGGGTGTGGGGCGGGGTGGTCAGGTGTGGGGTGGCTGGTCCGCCGGCGCGGCTCGGGGGCGGTCGGGGGTGATGTCGAGGGTGCCGGTGGGGTCGCGGAGGAGCTGGTAGCCGTGGGGGCTGGTCCACAGGTAGGTGCCGGGGTCCAGGACGGTGTAGGTCCAGGGGGTGTGGGTCTTGAGCCGGTGGTGTCGTCTGCACAGGGGTGCGATGTTGCAGCTGCAGGTCGGTCCCGACCGGCCGCGGGGGATGACGTGGTCGTGGTCGCACGGAAACTCACCAGGATCATCGGGGTAGCACTTCCGGGCGGGGCGGGTGCACCAGGGGAAGACGCAGTTGCGGTCGCGCAGGTCGACGTGTTCCTTGGTCTTGGCCGGGACGGCGTCGGACTCGGACCAGGTGCAGGCCTCAAGGTCGATGACGGGTTTGACGATGATCTGGGTGTCGGGGCGTCCGCACCACGCGCGGACCTGCTCGACGGTGACCAGGGCGTTGCCGCGTTCGATCCGCGCCACCGGGTCGAGATCGGAGTCACGCAGGGCGGCGTCAGACAGGTGGACGTAGAGGACGACCTGCCGCGGCGGTGCCTTCCGCGGTGGAGTGCCGGCAGCCTCCGAGTCTGGTGCAGAGCCCGGGAGGCTCCCGGGGAGGAGGTCGAGGGGTTGTTGGCCGCGGGCGAGGTCGCCCACGGCC
>DASSTL010000101.1:0-8689 GCA_035707985.1 Nocardioides sp.
GCGGAGTACGTCGACCGCTCGCTGGTCACCCAGACCGTGCACCACGCCGACGGACGCGTGGAGGTGATCGCGTGAAGGCACCCCTCGGCACGTTCGTCCACGCCCGCTCCGGCGACAAGGGTGGCGACGCCAACCTCGGCCTGTGGGTCGCCCGCGACGCGGTCTCGACCAGCGCGGCCGGCGAGAAGTACTCCGCGCGCGTCGCATGGCTGCTCGACACCGTCACGCCCGACTTCGTGCGGGCACTGCTGCCGGAGGCCGCGGCGCTCGACGTGGAGGTGTTCGCGCTGCCCAACCTGGGCGGCGCCAACGTCGTGCTCCACGGGCTCCTGGGTCGAGGCGTGGCGGCGTCCACCCGGTTCGACCCGCAGGCGAAGGGGCTCGGCGAGTGGGCCCGGTCGAGGTACGTCGAGATCCCGGAGGAGCTGCTATGACCGAGCGCGACGCCCTGCGCGAGGTGGCGCGCGAGTTCACGCGGCGCGAGGTGACGCCGTACCTCCAGGAGTGGGAGGGCGCCGGCGAGGTGCCGCGCGACCTCCACCTCAAAGCGGGCCGGCAAGGGCTGCTCGGGATCTCGTTCCGCACGGAGGTCGGTGGCGAGGGCGGCGACTTCCTCGACAGCATCGCGGCGATGGAGGCGATGTTCGCCGAGGGCGCCTCGAGCGGGCTGCTGGCCGCACTGTTCACGTCCGGCATCGCGCTGCCGCATCTCGCGGCGTCGGGTAACGCCGACCTGGTCGACCGGTTCGTCCGGCCGACGCTCGCCGGCGAGCTGATCGGGAGCCTCGCCATCACCGAGCCCGGCGGCGGGTCGGACGTCGCCGGACTGCGGACCACCGCGGTCCGCGACGGCGACGAGTACGTCGTGAACGGCACCAAGACCTTCATCACCAGTGGGGTGCGCGCCGACTTCGTGACGACGGCCGTGCGGACCGGTGAGTCCGGGCACGCCGGCATCTCGCTCCTCGTGGTCGAGAAGGGGGCGCCGGGCTTCACCGTCGACCGCTGCCTGTCGAAGACGGGCTGGCACTGCTCGGACACCGCCGAGCTCGGGTACGCCGACGTCCGGGTGCCGGCCGCGAACCTGGTCGGCGGCGAAGGCACCGGCTTCGCCCAGATCGCCGAGCACTTCGTGGTCGAGCGGCTGGCGCTCGCGGTGCACGGCTACGGCATCGCCGCCCGCAGCCTGGACCTCACCGCGGCGTACTGCCGCGAGCGGGAGACGTTCGGCCGGCCACTGGTCAGCCGGCAGGTGGTGCGCCATCGCCTCGTGGAGATGCGGCGCCGTGTCGAGGTCGCGCGGGCCTACGTCCACGAGGTCGCGCGGCGGCACGTGGCGGGGGAGGACGTCGTGGCCGAGGCGTGCCTGGCCAAGCAGACCGCGGCCGAGTGCGCGGCGTACGTCTGCGACCAGGCGGTGCAGCTGCACGGCGGCACGGGCTACCTGCACGGCACCGAGGTCGAGCGGCACTACCGTGACGCGCGGATCCTGCCGATCGGTGGGGGAGCGACCGAAGTGCTCACCGACCTGGCCGCGAAGCTCCTGGGGTACGCGTCATGAAGATGCCGGCGGTCGGAGAGCTGCTGCAGCCGCTGCGCGGCGAGGTGTCGCTGCACATGGACGCGCCTCCCGATCGGGTGTGGGCGCTGGTCAGCGACGTGACCCGGATCGGGGAGTTCTCGCCGGAGACGTTCGAGGCGCAGTGGACCCGCGGTTCGACGGGCCCCGAGGTCGGCGCGTATTTCAAAGGGCACGTACGCCGCAACGGCGTCGGGCCGACGTACTGGTCGGCCTGCCGGGTGACGGCCTGCGTGCCGAACGAGGTCTTCGAGTTCCAGGTCGGCACCAAGGGGATGACGATGATGAACTGGGGCTACCGGCTCGCGCCGGACGGGGACGGCACCCGCGTCACGGAGTACTACCGGATCGAGCCGACCCTCGCGATGCGTGCCTACTGGACGGTGCTCGGGCCGCTGCGCACCCGCACCAACCGCACGGGCATGCAGACGACCCTGGAGCGGATGAAGGCGGTGTTCGAGCGATGACCGCCGAGGTCGGCGCCAACCGCGCCGCCATGCTGGAGAAGCTCGCCGAGCTCGACGCCGAGCACGCCAAGGCCGTGGCAGGTGGAGGCGAGAAGTACGTCGACCGACATCACGCGCGCGGCAAGCTGCTGCCGCGCGAGCGGATCGAGCTGCTCGTCGACCCGGGGTCGGCGTTCCTCGAGCTCTCGCCGCTCGCGGGCTGGGGCTCGGACTTCCAGGTCGGCGCCAGCGTGGTCACCGGCATCGGGGTGGTCGAGGGCGTCGAGTGTCTGATCACCGCGAACGACCCGACGGTCAAGGGCGGCGCGAGCAACCCGTGGACGGTCAAGAAGATCTTCCGGGCGTCGCAGATCGCCGAGGAGAACGGCCTGCCGACGATCTCGCTCGTGGAGTCGGCGGGTGCGGACCTGCCGACGCAGAAGGAGATCTTCATCCCGGGCGGGCGGTTGTTCCGCGACCTGACCCGCAGCTCAGCCCGGAAAGTGCCCACAGTCGCGCTCGTGTTCGGCAACTCCACAGCCGGTGGCGCCTACGTGCCCGGGATGTCGGACTACACGGTGATGGTGGAGGGGCAGGCGAAGGTGTTCCTGGGTGGCCCACCTCTGGTCAAGATGGCCACCGGAGAGGAGTCGGACGACGAGTCACTCGGAGGCGCGTCGATGCACGCGCGTGTCTCCGGCCTGGCCGACTACCTGGCGGCGGACGAGTACGACGCGATCCGGATCGGGCGCCGGATCATCGCGCGGCTCAACTGGCGCAAGGCCGTGTCGAGGTCAGAGCCGGTCCCACCCACGTTCGCCGGGTCGTTCGCCCGGTCGTTCGCCCGGTCGTTCGCGGAGCCGGACGCCGAGCCCGAGGGTCTGCTCGACCTGGTTCCGACCGACCTCAAGGAGCCGTTCGACCCGCGCGAGGTGATCGTCCGCATCTGCGACGGGACGGGTCCGGGCAACATGCGACCGTTCGACGAGTTCAAGCCGCTCTACGGCCCCTCGCTGGTCACCGGATGGGCGCGCATCCACGGCCGGCCGATCGGGATCCTCGCCAACGCCCAGGGCGTGCTGTTCAGCGAGGAGTCGCAGAAGGCCACGCAGTTCATCCAGCTCGCGAACCAGATCGACGTGCCGCTGCTCTTCCTGCACAACACGACCGGCTACATGGTCGGCGCGGAGTACGAGCAGGGCGGGATCATCAAGTACGGCGCCCAGATGATCAACGCCGTCAGCAACAGCTCGGTGCCGCACCTCAGCGTGATCATGGGGGCGTCGTACGGCGCGGGGAACTACGGCATGAACGGGCGCGCCTACGACCCGCGGTTCCTGTTCACCTGGCCGAGCGCCAAGAGTGCCGTGATGGGTCCCGCCCAGCTCGCAGGGGTGATGTCGATCGTGGCGCGTCAGGCCGCCGAGGCGCGCGGGCAGGACTACGACGAGAAGGCCGATGCCGAGATGCGGGCGTTCGTGGAGGCGAGCGTGGAGGAGCAGAGCCTGCCGTTCTTCCTCTCGGGGATGCTCTACGACGACGGCGTCATCGACCCACGCGACACCCGCACGGTGCTCGCCATCTGCCTCTCGGTGATCGAGAACGCGCCCTTCACGGGCGCCCGCGGCTACGGGGTGTTCCGAACGTGAGCCCACCGAGCGATGGGGGATGTGTCGTGATCAAGCGTCTGCTGGTCGCCAACCGTGGGGAGATCGCCCGGCGGGTCTTCGCGACCTGCCGTCGTCTCGGTATCGAGACGGTGGCGGTGCACTCCGACGCGGACGCGGGGATGCCGTTCGTGCGCGAGGCCGACCTCGCGGTCCGGCTGGCTGGTGACGCGCCGGCCGAGACCTATCTACGCGGCGACCTGCTGGTCGAGGCCGCGCAACGGAGCGGCGCGGACGCGGTCCACCCGGGGTACGGGTTCCTGTCCGAGAGCGCCGACTTCGCCCGGGCCGTGATCGGCGCGGGGTTGACCTGGGTCGGCCCGACCCCCGAGTCGATCGAGGACATGGGCTCGAAGGTCCGGGCCAAGGACCTGATGCGCCGGGCCGGTGTGCCGGTGCTCGACGCGCCGTCGCAGCCGACCGAGGCCGACCTTCCGCTGCTGGTGAAGGCGTCGGCCGGTGGCGGGGGGCGGGGCATGCGGGTCGTGCGCTCGCTCGACGAGCTCACCGGCTCGGTGACCGCCGCCGAGGCCGAGGCGAGGTCGGCGTTCGGCGACGGGCGGGTGTTCCTCGAGCCGTACGTCGAGCACGGGCGCCACGTGGAGGTCCAGGTCGTGGGTCATCCCGGCGGCGTCCTGGTGCTGGGCGAACGTGACTGCTCGGTGCAGCGCCGGCACCAGAAGATCGTGGAGGAGGCGCCCGCCCCGGCTCTGCCGGACGCGACCAGGACGGCCCTGCACGAGGCGGCGCGGGCTGCTGCTGCCGCCATCGACTACCGCGGCGCGGGGACGGTCGAGTTCCTCTACGACGCCGACTCCGACCGCTTCTACTTCCTGGAGATGAATACCCGGCTCCAGGTCGAGCACCCGGTCACCGAGCTTGTCCACGGGGTAGACCTCGTGGAGCTCCAGCTGGCGGTGGCCGAGGGCCGTTCGCCCGACCCGCGCACGATCGGCGAGACGTACGGCCACGCCGTCGAGGCGCGGCTGTACGCCGAGGACCCCTCGACCGACTGGCAGCCGCAGAGCGGGACTCTGACGGCGATGGAGGTCCCCGGCGTCGACGGTGAGTTCGACCTCCTCAACCGCCCGGGTCTCCGGCTCGACAGCGGCGTGCAACCCGGCTCGACGGTGTCGATCCACTACGACGCGATGCTCGCCAAGGTCATCGCGTGGGCCCCGACCCGCGAGCAGGCCGTGCGCCGTCTCGCCGCCGCTCTGCGGGGGGCGCGGCTGCACGGCATCGTCACCAACCGTGACCTCCTCGTCGAGATCCTCGAGGACCCGGCCTTCGCAGCGGGTGGCGTCGGCACCGCGTTCCTCGAGGAGCACCCGCCCTCGCCGGCGGTGCCGGTCGGCGACCACGCCATCGCCGCGGCGATCGCCCTCGCCGAGCGCGACCGGGCATCGCGCACCGTGCAGCAGGGCGTCCCCGTCGCCTGGCGCAACGTCGTCAGCCAACCGCAGCGCACGGAGTTCGAGGGGGACCTCGCGGTCGAGTGGTACGGCGGGCGCGACGGTTACGCCGTCGTGGGTGTCACCGTGGTGAGCGCAAGCCCGACCGAGGTCACGCTCGAGCGCGACAGCGTCGCGACGACGTACGCCGTCTCGATCGCCGGCAGCCGCGTCGACGTCGACGCCCCCGGCGGGCATCGGGCGCTGACGACCGTCCCGCGCTTCGCCGACCCGGCCGACGCGGTGGCGAGCGGGTCGCTGCTCGCCCCGATGCCCGGCACGGTCGTCAGTGTGGCCGTGGAGAAGGGCGACCAGGTGGACGCCGGGCAGCCGGTGCTGGTGCTGGAGGCGATGAAGATGCAGCACACGGTGACCGCTCCCCATGCGGGCACCGTGACCCAGATCGACGTACGCACCGGGTCGCAGGTCGCGGCCGGCGAGATCCTGGCAGTCGTGGAGGAGACGTGAACAGCTACACCGAGTCCGAGGAGCGCCGCGTGCTTCGCCGCGAGGTGGCCAAGCTGGCCGGGAAGTACGGCCGGGAGTGGTTCGTCGAGCGGGCACGCAGCGGCGAGAAGACGACCGACCTGTGGCTGGAGATCGGCCGCAACGGGTACCTCGGCATCAACATCCCCGAGGAGTACGGCGGCGGTGGCGGTGGGATCGGGGACATCGCGGCGGTGTGCGAGGAGCTCGCGGCGCAGGGCTGCCCCTTGCTGCTGATGGTCGTCAGTCCAGCTATCTGCGGCACGATCATCAGCCGCTACGGCACCGAGGACCAGAAGCGCCGGTGGCTGCCCGGCATCGCCGACGGCACGAGCACGATGGCGTTCGCGATCACCGAGCCCGACGCCGGGACCAACACCCACAACATCTCCACGACCGCTCGCCGTGACGGTGAGGACTGGGTGCTCAACGGACGCAAGATCTACATCTCCGGTGTCGACGAGTCCGAGCACGTCCTCGTCGTCGCCCGCACGGAGGACGAGCGGACCGGCCAGGTGAAGCCGGTGCTGTTCGTCGTGCCGACCGACGCCGACGGTTTCGAGTACCACCCGATCCCGATGGAGATCGTGAGTCCCGAGCTCCAGTTCCAGGTGTTCCTGGACGACGTCCGGCTCCCGGCCGACGCGCTGGTCGGCGACGAGAACGGCGGCCTGGTGCAGCTGTTCGCCGGGCTCAACCCGGAGCGGATCATGGCCGCGTCGTTCTCGACCGGGCTGGCGAGGTTCGCGCTCGACCGGGCGGCGACGTACGCCCAGGAACGCACGGTCTTCAAGGGCCCGATCGGCACCCACCAGGCGATCGCGCACCCGTTGGCACAATCCAAGATCGAGATCGAGCTCGCGCGCCTGATGACGCAGAAGGCGGCTGCCCTGTACGACGCGGGCGACGACGCCGGTGCGGGCGAGGCCGCCAACATGGCCAAGTACGCCGCCGCCGAGGCCGCCTGCGACGCGGCCGACCGTGCGGTCCAGGCACATGGCGGCAACGGGATCACCCAGGAGTACGGCATGGCCGGGTTGCTGGTCGCAACCCGAGCGGGTCGGATCGCCCCGGTCTCTCGCGAGATGATCCTCAACTACGTCGCCATGCACTCGCTCGGCCTGCCCAAGAGCTACTAGCCGCGCCGGGTGGCCTGAGAAGCGAGCTCCTCAACCACGGTTGCGCACCGCTACGCCGTCCAGCGCACCGACTCCTCGAGCCAGTCGGCCGTGCGCAGCACGCCGCGGAGCTCGGGACGACGCGCGAACAGGGCGGTGACGCCGTGGGCGGATCGGGCTTCACGTTCGAGCGCTCCGAGGGCGCGCTGGTCCTTGCGGTGGTCCGGCTTCGTCGGAGCCTTCGTCAGGGATGGGTCCGGCATCGCCTCAGCATGGCGACGACATGGTGCCCGTAGGTGACCGCTCGGGACCAGTCGCGTGTCCTCCAGGCCACAGACAGGTGGGACCCTTGTCCGGCCCGTCGACGACTGGTACGACGGAACACCCGTCCGGCTCTCGGGGGAGGGAGCACGAACATGGCATCTCAATGGGGGTACGTCACCGACGGCGGACTGGAGACCGACCTGATCTTCCATCGAGGGATGGATCTGCCGGAGTTTGCGGCGTACCCGTTGGTACGCACCGAGGAGGGTCGCAAGGTCCTGCGCGACTACTACCAGGAGTACGCCGAGATCGCGGCGCGCGCGAGGACAGGGCTTCGTCTGGAGACGCCCACGTGGCGCGCGAACACCGACTGGGGCGCGAAGCTCGGTGACGACAAGAGCGCCCTCTCGGCCGTCAACCGTGCCGCGGTGGAGTTCGTGCGAGAGATCGCCGAGACATGGGGGGACCGGGTCTCCGACATCGTCGTGAGCGGCAACATCGGTCCGCGTGGCCAGGGCTACGTCGGGGGCGAGGTCCCGGACCCGGACGAGGCGGCGGAGTACCACTCACCCCAGCTCGAGGCGTTCGCGAAGGCCGACGCGGACCACGCGGCGGCTCTCACCCTGACCAGTCCCGGCGAGGCGATCGGGGTCGTGCGTGCCGCCGAAGCGGCAGGGCTGCCGGTGATGGTCTCCTTCACCGTCGAGCCCGACGGGCGGCTGCCGGACGGTACGCCGCTGTCGGAGGCGGTGCAGCAGGTCGACGAGACGGCACCGCCCGCGTCGTTCATGGTCAACTGCGCCCACCCGACGCACGTGCTGCCGGCGTTCGGGTCGGACGGTGCTTGGGCCGAGCGGATCCAGGGGGTGCGGGTCAACGCCTCGAGGCTCACGCACGCCGAGCTCGACGAGGCCGAGGAGCTCGGCGAGGCTGACCTCGGCGAGCTGGTGCCTGCTCACCGGAGGCTCGAGGAGAAGCTGCCCTCGCTCGTGGTCGTCGGCGGCTGCTGCGGCACCGACGCCCGGCACGTCGCCGCTCTCTGGGGAGTCTGAGGGCCCGCCGGCCAGGTCAGCGAAGCGGCACGAACCGGTAGGACCCGTGCCGCGTCACGCTCACGCCCCGCATCGAGCGCGCGACGCGGAGCATGGTCCCGCCGACCGGGATGACCATGACTCCGCCCGTGTGCAGCTGGTCGACGAGCTCGTCGGGGAGCTCACGGGCCATCGCGGAGACCAGGATCCGGTGGTACGGCGCGGCGTCCGGCAGCCCGAGCACGCCCGGCTTGGCTTCGTGGATGCTCGCCCACGGAACGCCGGCGCGTTCCAGGTTGGCGGAGCCGAAGTCGACGAGGTCGGGCTCGAGCTCCACTCCGAGCACCCGGCCGGTCGGTCCGGTGAGATGGGCGAGCAGCGCCGTCGTCCAGCCCGACCCGCAGCCCACGTCGAGCACCTTGTGGCCCGGCTGGACGTCGAGGAGCCGCAGCATCGCCGCGACCGTCGACGGCTGTGAGTTCGTCTGCCCGTGCCCGATCGGCAGCGGGCCGTCGTACCCAGCGCTGGCCCGCTCGGCCGTGGGCAGGAACCACTCCCGAGGCATCGCGGCGAACGCCTCCGCCACCCGGTCGGCCATCGGTCCACGTTAGTCGCACTCGGTCCGCACCTTCCGAGGTCGGGCC
>DASSTL010000102.1:0-12100 GCA_035707985.1 Nocardioides sp.
GACGCCGCGCGCTTCCTGACCGAGGTGAAGGCCCGGCTCGAGACCGGGACGTTCGACGTCTGATGCATCTTGTCGTCGGAGGTGCCACCGGCTTCCTCGGCCGTCACCTCGTCGAGGCACTCCGGGCGAAGGGTCACACCACGACCTCCTTGGTACGCCGCGAGCCCGAGGCGGATGACGAGTCCCGATGGGACCCGTCGACCGGGCTGCTCGACGCCCAGGTGGTCGAGGACGCCGACGTGGTCGTCAACGTCGCCGGCAGCCCGACCATCGGCAACCCGCACTCCAAGCGCTGGGCGAACAGGCTGCGTGAGTCGCGGGTCACCTCGACCCGGGTGCTCGCCGAGGCGGTCGCGGCCTCGGAGAGCAAGCCGGCGTTCCTCGCGGGCAACGCCGTCGCGATCTACGGCGACCACGGCGACGAGGAGGTCACCGAGGCCGGGGACAGCCGCGGCCACACGCTGATGGGTGAGGTCACCCGGGTCTGGGAGGCGGCCGCCGCGCCCGCGATCGAGGCGGGCGCGCGCGTCTGCGTCCTGCGGACCGCCCCGGTGATGGACCGCCGCTCCGAGCCGCTCCGGATGCTCCGTCGCGTCTACCGGCTCGGGCTCGGTGGGCGGATCGGCGACGGCCGCCAGTACTTCCCGATCGTGTCGTTGCGAGACTGGCTCGGCGGCGTCGTCCACCTGGCCGAGCACCCGGACGCCCACGGGCGGTTCAACCTGTGCTGCCCCCGGACGCCGACGTACGCCGAGCTCAACCAGGCACTCGCCCGCGCGGTCGGCCGACCCGCGATCCTGCCGGTGCCCGCCCCCCTCGTGCGGATCGGCGCCGGCCCGCTCGCCGCGGAGGTGCTGGGCTCGGTGAACCTGGTCCCCCAGGCCCTGGTGGACGCAGGCTTCGAGTTCCGCGACCAGGACGTCACCGCCGTGATCGCCTCGGGGCTCGCCGGGCTGCGCTGAGCCCGTTAATGGGAGGCAGGACGTCGGTGGTCCGACGTACCTTCGACGAACCGTGACCACCACCGATCTCGCCCCTGCCGACGTACGCCCGACGACGCCCGCGCCGCCGGCGCTCCCGCCTGGCCGGGTGCCGGTGGACTGGCGCCGGATGCGGACGCCGTTCGCGGGCGTCGCGATCGCTTGCTCGCTGGTCAACGCGATCGGGATGTCGACCGGATCGGTCGTGGCCGGACGCCTGGCCCAGCATCCCGGCTCCGACCTGGCCCGGCTGCTCGCCCTCTGCGTCGTGGGCGGCGCCCTGCTCGACACCATCGGCCGCACCCTGTGGGCCGGCCTCGTCGACCGCGCCGAGGGCCGGCTGCGCGCCGACCTGCTCGACGCCGCGATGGCCCAACCCCTCTCCGAGCTCAGCGAGCAGGCCGTCGGTGAGGTGCTCGACCGCATCGACGACGACACCCACGAGGTCGGCACCCTGCTCCGGCAGAGCGTGTGGATGGCGATGCGCACCACGATGGCGGCGGGGCCGCTGTGGCTCGTCGCGGGCTTCACCTGGTGGCCGGCATTCCTCCTGTTCCCCGTCTCCGGGGTGGCCGCGATGCTCGTGGTCCGCAGGCTGCTGCCGCTGATCTCCGAGCTGAAGGTCGTCGAGGAGATGGCGTGGACCGACCACGCCGCCGCGATGGAGGAGGGAGTCGCCGCGCGCGACGACCTGCGCACCAGCCTGGGCCAGCCCTATGTGCTGCGTCGCAGCACCGAGCTGGCCAGCGAGATCCATCGCCGGTTCGCCGCCGTGGTCCGGGTCGAGGCACGCGTCGGGCGTCGCACGGGCATGCTGCTCCATGGCGTGCTGGCGGCCACGGCAGTGATCGGCGTCACCCTGGTCGCCGACGACCGGTTGTCGACGGCGTCCCTGGTGACGCTGTTCCTGGCGACCACGATGTTCGTCGGACAGGTCGACCAGCTGGCGCGTCACCTGCCCGACCTGCAGGAAGGCTTCGGCGCGGTGATCCGGCTGCGCGGCCTGCTGGCGTCCGAGCCCGAGCCGGAGGGCGGTCGGGCGGTGCCCGACGGCCCGCTCAGCGTGCGCTTCGCCGACCTCCACTTCGCCTACCAGCACGGCACCTTCGCGCTCGCGGGCGTCGACCTCACCGTCCCCGCCGGTACGACGTGTGCGCTCGTCGGACGCACCGGGTCCGGCAAGTCGACCCTCGCCTCGCTGCTGTCACGCGCCGTCGAGCCTGAGCCCGGCTCGCTGCTGCTGGGCGGTGTCGACGTGCGCGACCTCGACCTGCAGCAGCTCCGGGCCGCCGTCGGCGTGGTCACCCAGCGCACCGAGATCCTGGCCGGCACCCTCGCCGAGAACATCACGCTGTTCGCCGACCTTCACCGCGACGCGGTCGAGGCCGCCGTCGAGGAGCTGGGGCTCACCGCCTGGGTCGCCGGGCTGCCCCACGGCCTCGACACGTTGCTCGGTCCCGGCGGCACCAGTCTGTCGGCCGGTGAGGAGCAGCTGGTGGCCTTCGCGAGGCTGCTGGTGCGTGACGTCCGGGTGGTGGTGCTCGACGAGGCGACGGCTCGCATGGATCCGCTCACCGAGGCGCGCGTGGTCGCCGCTGCCGATCGCCTCCTCAACGGCCGCACGGGTCTGCTGGTCGCTCACCGGTTGTCGACGACCGAGCGTGCCGAACAGGTCGCCGTCCTCGAGGGCGGCCGGGTGATCCAGCACGGTCCGCGCGACGAGCTGGCCCACGACCCCGGTCCGTTCCGCACCCTGCTCACCGCATCGGCCGGCGAGTCCGCGCTCAGGTCCGTCGACGAGGAGCTGCAGACCGGCGGCGTCGGCACCATGCGTCGCACCGGCACTCCCCCGCCGGCGCCCGGCCTGCGTCCCGTCCCGTCCCTGGCGCGGGCCACCAAGAACGCCCTCTTCATCGAGCCCCAGTGGGGGCTGCTCGGGATGGCGTTGTTCCTGGTGTGCGCGCTGACCGGCGCCTTCGGGGCCTTCACCGGCTGGATCTGGGGCCACATCGTCTCCGACCTCCAACACGGCGACCACCCGTTCGTGCTGACGGCGCTGCTCGTCGTCTCGCTCGTCGGCTCACCGGCCCTGCTCGCGGTCGCGATCCGTCGCTACCCGCAGTGGTGGATCGCGGTGATGCTCCGCGCCCGCACCCGGGTGCTGCACGGGCAGACCGACACCCACCGGCTCGAGCGCACCCCGCCGGGCGAGGTCGTCGCACGGACCATGGACGCCGACCGGCTCGCCCGCTACGCCGACCGCTGGGTCGACTTCCTCAACGGGCTGGCGATCGCCGTCATCACCGCGTTCGTCGGCGGCACGATCCTCGCGGGCGCCGTGCTCATGGGTGTGATGGTGGCCTCTGCGGTGGCCTCGTCGTTCGGTCGGCGGGTGGCGGGACGTTCTGCTGCGGCATCGTCGGCCGCCCGTGCCCGGTTCGGCCGGTCGCTCGTGTCGTCCCTCGACTCGGTCCGCACCGTCAAGCTCGCTGCGGCCACCCCCGACGTACATCGCCATCTCCGCGAGGTCGACGGAGGACGGGTCGAGGCCGCCGTGCGCGAGCACCGCGTCCAGGCGATGCTCGACGGCGTCCCCATCGTGATGGTGCAGGTCGGCGTCGTCTCGGCTTGGGCGATCTTCGTCGCGGGCTGGTGGGGCCTGGCCACCGCGCTCATGGTGGCCGGCGCTGTGAACGGGTTCGACTGGTTCGGCCGGGTCGCCGGCTCGGTGATCACCGAGGCTCCCGGCACTCGCGCCTGGATGCGCGCCACGAGCCGGCTGGCCGGCGGCGGTGACCTGATGCACCTCCCCGACGGTGTCGACCTCGTCAACGGCGTCGCACCCGACCCGGAGCCGGAGGTGCGCGACCCGCTCCGCCGGCTGGAGGTCCGCGGCCTCACCGCCGTGCACGACGACGGCACGTTCGGGGTGAGCGACGTCCACCTCGACGTGGTGCCGGGTGAGCTGGTGCTGCTCCTCGGGCAGGTGGGTTCCGGCAAGTCGAGCCTCCTCGGGGCCCTGGCCGGGCTCGTCACCAGCACCGGTGAGATCCGGTGGAACGACCGTGTCCTCACCGACCACCAGGCCGACCTCCGGCCGGGTCGCGTGTCCCACGTCGCCCAGGTCCCGCGGGTGCTCTCGGGCACGTTCCGGGCCAACATCTCGCTCGACCACCCCGAGCGCGAGGTCCTGCCGGCGATCGCGACCTCACGCCTGCAGCGCGACGTCGACGACGCCGGTGGGCCCGACGCCCTGGTGGGGCACCGCGGCGTACGCCTGTCAGGTGGGCAGGTGCAGCGCCTGGCGTTGGCACGGGCTCTCGCGTGCGACGCCGACCTGCTGCTCGCCGACGACGTGTCCTCGGCGCTCGACGCCACCACCGAGGTGGAGCTCTGGACGGCGCTCCGCGAGCGTGGCGCCACCGTCATCGGGGCGACCTCCAAGGCCGCGGCCCTGGCCCAGGCCGACCGCGTGGTCGTGCTCGCCGAGGGACGGATCGCCGACATCGGTCCGTGGCCGCAGCTGGCGACGCGCTGGGGTCACCTCGCCGGCTGAGCCGTGACTTCGACGACCACCCACCGTCCGTCGACGCGGCGGAACCGGATGCGGTGGGTCGCCCACGCGCTGTCGGGCAGTGCCGTACGCCGATGACGAGCGACCGCGGTCGCGTCGACCGTGCGCTCGGTGGCCTCGACCACGACGCGACGCGGCCGGGCCACGAGCACGCGGAGCCTCGCCACCTGCTGGCGGAGGCCCACGACCCGGAGCCGGCGCTCGTGCCAGCGGCTCAGGTCGGCGACGTCTCGGGCACCGGTCGCCGATGAGCGAGCGTAGAGGGCCACGAGCGCGATCGGGTCGCCGCGCGCCCAGGCGGCTGCGCGGGCGCGGTCCCACGCGGCGAGGACCTGCGCGGCCCGGACCACCGACGACGGGGCCGTCTCGCCGCCGCTCTGCACGCGCTCCGACGTGGTGGCGCCGCCCGACGCGATGGCGCAGGCCGCGATCGTGCACACGGTGAACGAGGTGGCGAGCAACAGCAGCGTCCGAGTCCGCATCCCACCACTGTGACGCCCGAGCGTGGCTCGCCGCCGACCCTCTCCACAGGGCCCTACCGTGGCCGCATGCCCCTCCGCCGCCGCACTCTGCTGCTCGGCGGTGCTGCCGCCGTGGTCGCGGCCGGCCACGTCCCGGACGTGTCACCTGGCCGGGTCGTCAGCGGGACCTTCGTGTCGCAGCGCCGCCTCGGGGTCCGGGTCGGATGGTCGGTCATCTATCCCGGGCCGAGTCCGGAGCCACTGCCGGTGATGGTGTCGCTGCACGGCTTCGGGGGTGACCACACGACTGCGATCGACGAGCTCGGGATGGACCGGTTCCTGCCCGCGGCCGTGGCCCACGGCGTACCCCCGTTCGCGATCGCGACCGTGGACGGCGGTACGACGTACTACCACCCGCGACCGAGCGGCGAGGACGCCGGCTCGATGGTGCTCGACGAGTTCCTCCCGATGCTGGCCGACCACGGGCTCGACACCCGGCGGGTGCCCTTCCAGGGCTGGTCGACCACGGCCGGTGGTCGCGACGTTCGAGGACGGCGCCCACGACGCGGCGTACTGGACCCGGATGCTGCCGGCCCAGCTGGCGTTCGTGGGCCGCCGGTTACATTGAAGGATGTGAGTGGACCGGAGTTCCGTGAGGGTGGGTTCGGCGCCGACGCCGTCGACTACATGGCGGCGTGGGACACCCAGCGTGCCCTCCACGCCGAGGTCGCTGCGGGCGAGCGTCCCGACACGGTGTGGCTGCTCGAGCACCCGCCGGTCTTCACCGCCGGCAAGCGCACGGCCCCGGGCGATCGGCCGGCCGACCCGGGCGGCGCCCCGGTCATCGACGTCGACCGCGGCGGGATGATCACGTTCCACGGGCCGGGCCAGCTCGTCGGCTACCCCATCGTCCGGCTGCCCGACCACGTCAAGGTCGTGGACTACGTCCGCCGGGTCGAGGAGGCCCTGATCCGGGTCTGCCGCGACCTCGGCCTCGAGTCCGCTCGCGTTCCCGGCCGCAGCGGCGTGTGGCTGCGCGCCGACGCCGTCCGCCCCGAGCGCAAGATCGCCGCCCTCGGCATCCGGGTCAGCCAGGGCGTCACCATGCACGGGTTCGCGCTCAACTGCGACGTCGACCTCGCGTGGTACGACCGGTTCGTCCCCTGCGGGATCGCGGACGCCGGAGTCACTTCGCTGTCCGCGGAGCTGGGTCGCGACGTCACCGTTCATGACGTGCTGCCGAGCGTGCGCCGTCACCTCACCGACCTGCTGGCCTGGTCGGCGTACGACGCGACACCGGACTACGAGCCGCGGCCCGACCCGGCGCGCGGGCCGAGGATCGAGCTGGTCACTCCTTAGCGCACCGAGGCGTTCGCCGCTGCGGCGGCGAACAGGTCGAGGTTGCCCTGCCAGCCCTGCCGCATGCCGTCGATCTCGGGCAGCATCTCGGCGCCGTGACGCTCGAGGTGACGGTGCTGGAGCACCACCCGGGTGCTCGTCGGAGTCTCGGCAGAGAACGTCACTTCGACCTCGCTGCACAGGGCGGGATCGGTCTCGATCTGCCAGTGCCCGTTGATGTCCCAGCTGAACACGACGCGGCGCGGCGGCTCGTAGGCCAGTACCCGCGACCAGCGGCACTCGCTGCCGTCGGTGCCCACGTCGTAGACGTTGCCGCCGACGAACGGCTCGAACACCATGTGGCTCAGGGGTGCCTCGATGATGTGGTGGTCGGGGTTCCACCAGTCACCGATCTGCTCGGTGAAGAAGCGGAAGGCCTCGTCGATCGGGACCTCGACGGTCGTCGTCGCGGTGATCGAGACCGGCTGGGTGTCGGTGGTCATCGGTTCTCCTGTCGGGATTGATGGTGCTGCTCGGCGGCTCGGGCGAACGCGTGCAGCGAGCGCTGCCAGAAGCCGTCCAGGTAGTCGCGCAGGCCGGCGAGTCCCTGGGGGTCGAGCTCGTAGATGCGCCGGGTGCCGTCGGCGCGAGCGGTGACCAGGCCCGCGTCGCTGAGCACCTTGAGGTGCTGGGACACGGCCGGCCGACTGACGGGCAGGTCGCCGGCAAGCTCCCCCACCGCCTGCGCTCGGCTCGCGACCCGCTCGAAGATCTCGCGGCGGGTCGGGTCGGCGAGGGCGGTGAACGCGCGGGCGAGGGCTGTTTGGTCAGTCATGACTTACCGTAAGTTACTACTTACCCACGCGTCTCGCAAGACCCTCCCGCAGTCGGGTCGTCCTGGCCCCGCCACGTAGCATGGGTGGGTGACCCAGGTCTCGACAGGCTCGACCACCGGAGCGCCCTCCCCCGACGGCCGCAGGCTCCTTCGTCTGGAGGTCCGCAACGCGCAGACCCCGATCGAGCGCAAGCCGGAGTGGATCAAGACCCGCGCGAAGATGGGTCCGGCGTACTCCGAGCTCCATGGGCTCGTGAAGTCGGAGGGCCTGCACACGGTGTGCCAGGAGGCCGGCTGTCCCAACATCTTCGAGTGCTGGGAGGACCGCGAGGCGACCTTCCTGATCGGCGGCGACCAGTGCACGCGGCGCTGTGACTTCTGCCAGATCGACACCGGCAAGCCGCAGCCGCTCGACCGCGACGAACCGCGCCGGGTCGCCGAGAGTGTCCAGAAGATGGGCCTGAAGTACGCCACGATCACCGGCGTCGCCCGCGACGACCTTCCCGACGGCGGGGCCTGGCTGTACGCCGAGACCGTGCGGGCCATCCACGAGCTGAACCCCGGCACCGGCGTGGAGAACCTCATCCCCGACTTCAACGGGCAGCCCGAGCTCCTCGCCGAGGTGTTCGAGAGCCGGCCCGAGGTCCTGGCGCACAACGTCGAGACCGTGCCGCGGATCTTCAAGCGCATCCGCCCGGCGTTCCGCTACGACCGCTCGCTCGGCGTGCTCACCGCCGCGCGCGAGTTCGGCCTGGTGACCAAGTCCAACCTGATCCTCGGCATGGGCGAGACCCGCGAAGAGGTCAGCCAGGCCCTGAGCGACCTGCACGCGGCCGGATGTGAGCTGGTGACGATCACCCAGTACCTCCGCCCGTCGCTCCGGCACCACCCCGTCGAGCGGTGGGTCAAGCCCGAAGAGTTCGTGGAGCTCGCCGCCGAGGCCGAGGAGATCGGCTTCTCCGGGGTGATGTCGGGGCCGCTCGTGCGTTCGTCGTACCGGGCCGGACGGTTGTACCGTCAGGCGATGTCGGCGCGTACGCCGGCCTGACGCTTCCGCACCACTCTTCCGACAACGACACGTCTTCCGACAACGACACGGAGCACCACCCGCATGGCCAAGAGCCCTACGCCCAAGCCGGCCGAGCCGGAGAAGCTCAGCCGGCGCCAGCAGTTCGCGCAGACCTACCGGATGGCCAAGAAGAGCGACCCGGCCATCGGCCGCTGGGTGCTCGGTGCCGGGCTCCTCGGCCTGGTCGTGGGCTTCGGGATCTTCTGGCTGGTGGTCGGCCGCGGCAGCACCCTGGGGTTGGTCCTCGCGGTGATCGGCGGCCTCATGGTCGGCGTCCTCGCGGCCTTGATCGTCTTCTCACGCCGTGCTCAGCGTGCCGTCTACGGCCAGATGGAGGGCCAGGTCGGTGCGGCCGCGGGGGCCCTGGGGCTCCTCAAGCGCGGCTGGACCGTCGACAACGCGATCGCGTTCACCAAGCAGCAGGACGTCGTGCACCGCGTGATCGGCCCGCCGGGCATCATCCTCGTCGGCGAGGGCAGCCCCGCGCGCCTCAAGGCGCTGATGACCTCGGAGCGCAAGCGGCACGAGCGGGTCGCGATCGACACCCCCGTCCACGAGATCGTGGTCGGCCACGGGGAGGGCCAGGTGCCGCTGGCGAAGCTCTCCCGTCACGTGCAGAAGATGAAGCGCCAGGTCCAGCCGGCCGAGATCACCGACATCCTGGCCCGGCTCAAGGCGATCGACGCCTCGCGGCCGGTGCTGCCGATGCCGAAGGGCCCGGTGCCGACGTCGATGAAGGGCCTGCGCGGCCAGATGCGAGGCCGCTGAGACCGGACGAAGTCCGGGCTCAGCGTGTGCCGAGCAGATCGAGGAGCGCTCGGCACGGATCGACGCGGCAGCGGCGAGACGTGCGACGCGTCACGAGATCACCGAGGCCGCTGAGACCGGACGAAGTCCGGGCTCAGCGTGTGCTGAGCAGCCCGGTCAGCCGGTCGTCATCCCGGCGTAGTCCGTGACCTGCGATGCGGGCGGCGCGGTGATGTGCACCTTGGCGCCGTAGTCGGAGTACGTCGCGGTCACCTTGCTGACCTTCTTCATCAGCATCGTGAACTTCGCCATCCGGTCCTGGCCGTCCAGCCAGATGTCGTAGCTCATCGTCCGCGGCATGGATGCCGTGCTCGGCAGGTTCTGGAGCATGCGTGACGCGGCCTTGGTGTCGATGACCACCCGGTAGTGCTCGAGCCGCCGGCCGTCGACGGTCTGGCTACCCAGGTCGGTCACCTTGCGGAAGGTGCCGGGCGACATCTGCGTGACCATCCGGTCGGGGTTGTAGCTGTCGAAGACGCCGCCGAGGTCACCCAGCGGGCCGTTCGGGTCGCCCAGGTCCATCTTGACGTACTTCCCGCTCCCACCGGTCGGGTCCTGGACGTAGATCGCGTCGTCCACGATCCGCATGTCGATCAGCGTCCCCATCCCGGTCGGGTCCATCGAGAACCGCATCGCGGGGTGGTCGCCGGTCAGGTCCAGGGCGCCGTCGGCGTAGATGGCCTGTCCGCCGATCTCCATGGTCATCTCGAAGCGCGCGGTGGTGATCGTGCGGGCCGCCTTGCGGAGCCGGTCGACGAAGGTGGCGCGGTCGACTCGCCGGGGTCCGGGGTCGGCCTTCGCCGACGCGGTCGGCGTACCTGTGCTGACCTGGCCGGCTTCGGGGTCGGCGGCCTGGGTCGAGTCGTCGTTGCCGCACGCGGCGAGCGACCCGAGCGCCACGGGTACAGCGACAGCGAGGGCGAATCTGCGAAGGGTCAGGCGGCGCATGGGGTCCTCCAGGGCTCCACGTGGTCTGGCCCCGCTCCAGCGAGCGAAACCCGAGCACCCGGCATTCGGGCTTCACGGTCAGGGTAACCAGGCGGGCGGGGCGCCGGACGCGAAACGGCTCAAGACCCGGTGGACGGCCGAAGCGGAACCACCGCGGAGCGGCAGGCCAGGTCGTGGAGGCCGCGTCCGTCCGGTCGGAAGACGAGCGGCGGGATGACGAGGCAGATCAGGACCTGGCGGAGCAGGGCGGTGAGGAGGGACAGCGGGCGTCCGCTCCCGTCGATCCGGACGACGCGCAGACGGGTGGCGAGCTGCCCGAACGACCCGCCCGACAGCGCCATGAACAGCGAGGACTCACCGATGAACAGCAGGGTCAGGTAGAGCGAGGGCAGGCTGCCGTTGCCGAACCAGTCGCCGCCGTAGATCAGCAGCATCACGCCCCAGCAGGCGGCGTAGTCGACGAGCAGGGCAAGGATCCTGCGGCCCCACGACGCCGTCTCGAACGGCAGGTCGGGCGTGGGCACCGGCCCAGCCTAGGGGCGCGTTACATCGGCGAAACATGCGGGATACGGTCGAGAAACTGGCCGCTCCTACGGTGACGGCATCCGCCGCAGCCGTGGCGGGCACACCTGCACATCAGGCCGCACCCACCGGCCGAGGAGGACGAATGTTCGCCACGAGCGACGAGCTGCTGAAGTACATCTCGGACGAGGGTGTCGAGATGATCGACGTCCGTTTCTGTGACCTGCCCGGGATCATGCAGCACTTCACGGTGCCGGTCTCGTCGTTCGGGCAGAGCGTCTTCGACAACGGGCTGAACTTCGACGGCTCCTCGATCCGCGGCTTCCAGGCGATCCACGAGTCCGACATGTCGCTGTACCCCGACCCGACCACGGCGTACCTCGACCCGTTCCGCACCGCGAAGACGCTGGTCGTGAACTTCTTCATCCACGACCCGCTGACCGGGGAGCCCTACTCCCGCGACCCGCGCAACATCGCCCGCAAGGCGCAGGCCTACCTCCAGTCCACCGGCATCGGCACCACGGCGTACTTCGCACCCGAGGCCGAGTTCTACGTCTTCGACTCGGTGCGGTTCGAGACCAAGGTGAATGCCGGGTACTACCACATCGACTCCGAGGCGGGGTACTGGAACTCCGGCTCCGAGGAGAACAACCGCGGCTACAAGGTGCGCTACAAGGGCGGGTACTTCCCGGTCGCGCCGTACGACCACTTCGGCGAGCTGCGCGACGAGATGGTGATCGAGCTCGAGCGCGCCGGCCTCACCGTCGAGCGCGCGCACCACGAGGTCGGCACCGCCGGCCAGGCCGAGATCAACTACAACTTCGCCGAGCTGCTCAAGGCCGCCGACGACGTCATGAAGTTCAAGTACGTCGTGAAGAACGTGGCGTGGCGCAACGGCAAGTCCGCGACGTTCATGCCGAAGCCGATCTTCGGCGACAACGGCTCGGGCATGCACTGCCACCAGTCCATCTGGGACGGCGACGAGCCGCTGTTCTACGACGAGACCGGGTACGCCGGCCTGTCGGACACCGCGCGCTACTACATCGGCGGCATCCTCGAGCACGCTCCGTCGCTGCTGGCCTTCACGAACCCGACCGTGAACTCCTACCACCGGCTCGTGCCCGGCTTCGAGGCTCCGGTGAACCTGGTCTACAGCCAGCGCAACCGCTCCGCGTGCGTGCGCATCCCGATCACCGGTTCGAACCCGAAGGCCAAGCGCATCGAGTTCCGCTGCCCGGACCCGTCGGCCAACCCCTACCTCGCGTTCTCGGCGATGCTGCTGGCCGGCCTCGACGGCATCCGCAACAAGATCGAGCCGCACGAGCCCGTCGACAAGGACCTCTACGAGCTGCCCCCCGACGAGCACGCCGACATCCCGACGGTCCCCGCGACCCTCGGCGCCGTCATCGACTCGCTCGAGGCCGACCACGAGTTCCTGCTCGAGGGAGGGGTCTTCACCAGCGACCTGATCGAGACCTGGATCGACTACAAGCGGACCAACGAGATCCAGCCGGTCGCCCTGCGCCCCCACCCCCACGAGTTCGAGCTCTACTACGACCTGTAGTG
>DASSTL010000103.1:0-7592 GCA_035707985.1 Nocardioides sp.
GTCCGGCAGGCGATGGTCGACCTCACCAAGGAGGGTTACGTCGACCGCACTCGCGGCAAAGGCACCTTCGTCCGCGAGCGGAAGCTCGTCGAGAAGATCCAGATCCTGGGCAGCTTCCACGGCTCCATGCGCAGCCAGGGCCTGGCCCCGACCGTCCGGGTGCTCAGCTCCTCGATCGAGAAGGCCCCGGAGCCGATCGCCGACGCGCTCGGGCTGAAGGGCAAGCGCGAGGCCTGGTGCCTGCGCCGCCTCGCCGTGCTGGACGACGTACCCGTCGCGCTGCTCCACGCCTGGCTGCCTGCCCGCTACCAGAAGGGCATGGCCGGCCACGACCTCGGCGAGGGCTCACTGTACGACGCCCTGGCCGAGGTCCACGGCATCGAGATGACGTCCGCGGACAACATCGTCGAGGTCGGTCGGGCCGGGCTCGACGACGCGGACCTCCTCGCCCTCACGCCGGGCAGCCCCTTGCTCGAGGTCGTCGGCGTCACCCGTGACCAGCAGGACCGACCGGTCGAGTACTCCCGCGTGCTCTACCGCCCGGAGCACTTCCGCTTCGCCATCGAGAGCCGTCGAGGCGAGCACCACTGACTCGGGACCCACGCGGTCGCGCGCGGGCACCCAGAACCACCGCAGCACTGGAGGAATGAGATGGCAGAAGTCTCGATCCCCTCGGACTTCTCCGAGGGTGGACAGCTGTTCGTGCGCAATGCGACCGGCCTGGTCCGAGAGGTGTCCAAGTGGGACGCCCTGATCATGAACACGTTGGGCATGAACGTCGCCCTCGGCGCCGTCTTCATGCTCCTGCAGGCGCCCGGCAACTTCCCCGGCGGCAGCATGCTGCTGGCGATCGTGATCGGCACCCTGGTGATGGCGTTCACCCTGCTGTGGGTGTACGCCGAGTTCGCGGCCGCGATGCCGCGGTCCGGCGGTGACTACGTCTTCGTCAGCCGCGCCCTGCACCCGATCGCGGGCTGGCTGCTGTCGTGGAGCCAGGGCATGTGGCTGATCTTCTTCTGGATCGGCTTCAACGCCTGGTTCGCGCTGACCTTCGCGGTGCCGGTCGCCCTCACCACCATCGGCGCCGTCACCGGTCACGACGGCTTCATCACGCTGAGCAACAACCTGCTCGAGAAGCACACGGTCCTCGGGATGACCACGCAGTGGTGGGTGATCATCGTCGGTGCCGCGCTCACGTTCGGCTTCGCGGCGCTGCTGATCTACGGCTCGCAGTGGTACTGGCGGGTTCAGAAGTGGCTGTTCGGCCTGGCCGGCCTGAGCATCGTGCTGGTCGCCGGCCTGCTGCTGTTCAAGAGCGGCGACATCGCCACGCAGTGGAACAGCATGGCGGCCTCCAACAAGGGCCTGCAGTACGACCAGATCATCTCCGCGGCCAGGGAGGGCGGCTTCGACCCGTCCCACGGCTTCAGCCTCTCGGCGACGATCCTGATGCTGCCATGGGTGTTCTTCGTGGTCGGTTACGCGCAGGGTTCGGCCCAGATCGGCGGCGAGGTCAAGCGCGCGAGCCGGACGCAGTACTTCGCGATGGTCGGCGGCGTCCTCATCAACGGTGCGGTGCTGTTCGCGCTCGTCGCGATCTACCAGCACGCGGTCGGGTCGCAGTGGGCGAACAGCCTCAGCTACCTCGCCAACACCGGGAACGCCGACCTCGCCACGCCCGGCGGCGTACCACCCAGCATCAACATGCTGGCCAGCCTCTTGACCGGCAGCGTCCCACTGCTGTTGCTCATCGGCGTCGGCTTCATCCTGTGGGCCCTGATGGGGACGCCGCTGTCGACGCTCCAGGCGACGCGTTACATGCTCGCGTGGTCGCTCGACCGCACCGTGCCGCGCCAGCTCGGCGAGGTGGACGACCGGACCCACACCCCGGTGAAGGCGATCCTGCTGTGCGCCGTCACCGGTGTCATCGCCCTGGTCTGTCTGGTGCAGATCCCGAAGGCCAGCCTGCTCGGCGCCCTGCTCGCCCAGATCTGTGCCTTCATCCTGGTCAGCCTGGCGGGCGTGGTGTTCCCCTACCGGCTGCGGCAGATCTGGGAGGGCGGCGGTGGCCGACGCATCCTCGGTGTGCCTGCCGTCACCCTCGCCGGCCTCGGCGGCGTCATCGCGCTCGGCGGCCTGATGATCATGTTCATCGCCGACGACACCGTGAACGCGACGTTCGCGGCCACGCGCGGCCTCTCGCTGAAGTTCATGATCGGCGTGGTCGTCGTGGGTGCGATCTGGTACGCCGTGACCTGGGCGATCAACCGCAGCCGCGGGGTCGACCTGTCGCTGGCCTACCGCGAGATCCCGCCGGAGTGAGTGGCGAGTGAGCGAGGAGACCCCCCCAGGCCCGACGGCGACCACCCGCCCCGAGGTGGTCGTCGTCGGCAACCTGACCATCGACGACGTCGTCCTGGCCGACGGCACCACGATGATGGCCACGCTGGGCGGCAACAGCGTGCACTCCGCGGCCGCGGCCACGGCCTGCGGAGCGAGAGTCGTGCTCGTCGCCCGGCGCGGTGAGGACTTCCCAGCCGAGGCGTTCGAGCGACTCGACGCGGCCGGTGCCGACACGTCGTACGTCGTCGACGTCCTGGGCCCGACCGTGCGCAACTGGGTGATCTACGAGCCCGACGGGCGGCGGCACTGGGTCTACCGCACCCCGGTCGGCCGGTCGAGCGAGGTGGCACCGGTCCCGACCGACGTGACACCGGCGCTGCCCGGAGCAGCCGTCGTGCACGTGGCCGCGATGCCGTTGGCCAACGCCGAGGCGATCGTGGCGGAGGTTCGCCGCGTCGAGCCCCAGTCGGTGATCACCCTCGACACCCACGAGGGCTGGGCGTCCGAACCGGCGGCGCGGGTGCTGGCTCTGGCCGCCGAGGTGGACCTGTTCGAGCCGAGCCTCGAGGAGCTCCAGGACCTGACGGGTGACCACACGCCGACCGGCGGTCTGCGCGCGCTCGAGCGCGCCGGCGTACGACGCGCGGTGGTGAAGGCCGGCTCTGGCGGCGCCTACGTGCTGACCGGCGGCGGTCTCGTCCACGTGCCGGCACTCGAGGTGGACGCCGTCGACACCACCGGAGCCGGCGACTCGTTCTGTGGAGGTGTCGCGGCAGGCCTGGCTGCCGGGCTCGAGACGGTTGACGCCGTCGCGCTCGGTGTCGCCACGGCCGGGCGCGCGATCCGGTCGTCCGGCAGCCTGCGACTGCTGGACCACGACGGCGAACTGCTGCGTGAGCTCGCGCGTGACCTCGTCCGCCGCTCGACGCGGCTCACCCCCGCCACGGCCGAGACGGAGGCGGACGCCCACGACGGCGAGGCCTACGACATCGACGTGATGCGTCGCGAGATCGCGATGATCCCCGACGTCGTGTCGGAGATCCTGGACGACGAAGGCGGGCACCTCCGGCGGCTCGCCCGCACGCTTGTCGAGCGCGAGGTCGAGCACCTGTGGCTGACCGGCTGCGGCGACAGCGCCTTCGCCGGGCAGGCGGCCGCGCTCGCGTTCCGACGCCACACGCCGGTCACCGCCCACCCGGTGCACGCCCTCGACCTCGCCCGCTACCTGCCGCGGAGCCTGCCGAAGGCGAGCGCGGTGATCGCGGTGTCGTTCTCCGGCAAGGTCGGCCGCACCACCGAGGCCGCCGTGCAGGCACGCCGCTTCGGCCACCCGGTGTTCGGCCTGACCAACGGCGCCGACAGCCAGCTGGGTCAGGCCGTCGACGAGGTGGTGCCGCTCGAGGTCACCACGCTCGGCTTCTCGCCCGGGACCTCCACCTACGTCGCGATGCTCGGCAGCCTGCTCCGGCTGGCCGCGGAGATCGCCGAGCTGCGCGGCCGGTCCGGCACGTTGGGCCGCGCGCTCGGCGGCCTCCCGGGCGCGACCGCCCGCACGCTCGAGCTCACCGACGGCCGGGCCGAGGACGCCGCGCGGGCCCTGCTTGCCGGGTCATGGGCGACCTTCCTCGGCGCCGGGCCCAACGAGGCGACGGCGCGGTTCGGGGCGGCCAAGCTCTTCGAGGGCCCGCAGCGGCTCGCGGTGTCGACCAACCTCGAGGAGTGGGCGCACGAGGAGTACTTCGTGACCCGTCCCGACGACCCGGTCGTGCTGGTGAACCCGACCGGGGCGGGCCACGACCGCGGGCTCGAGATCCTGTCCGAGCTGCGCTTCGTCGGCGCCACTCCGGTCGTCGTCTCCGACGCCGAGCCCGACGGTCGCTCGCCCCACGAGCAGTGGCTGCCGCTCGCACCCGGCGTACCCGAGGAGCTGTCGCCGGTGACGGCCGCGCTGCCGCTGTCGCTGATCGGCTTCCACCTGGCCGAGCTGGTGGGCAAGCGGTCGTACAACTTCCCGAGCGAGGAGGCTCGGACCGAGCACTACGACACGATCCACCGCGCGACGATCGGAGACCCCGCATGACCCCCCTGGCTGACGTGGTCGCCGAGGGCCGGCGGCTGGTCCAGTCATCCCCGGACCTTCCCGTCCGGCTGCTCGGCGGGGTCGGGGTCGCGCTGCACGACCACCGCCCGGTGCCGGCGGCGCTCGAGCGCGGGTACGGCGACCTCGACGTCGTCGTACCTCCGAAGTCGGCACGGCAGACCACGGCCGTCCTGACCGCTGCGGGCTACGAGCCGAACGAGCGCTTCAACGCGCTGCACGGCGCGAACCGGATGCTGTTCTACGACACCGAGAACAAGCGCCAGGTCGACGTCTTCGTCGGCACGTTCTCGATGTGCCACCGCCTCGACCTGTCGGGACGCCTGGGTGAGCACGCCTTCAGCCTCGACGCGGCCGACCTCCTGCTGACCAAGCTCCAGATCCATGAGATCAACCGCAAGGACCTGGTCGACGCCGTACGCCTGCTTCTCACCCACGAGAACGCCGACATCGGTGGCGCGGCAGGATCCCCTGACGCCATGTCACTCGACCGGCTGCGGGCGGTGACATCGGCCGACTGGGGCTGGTTCACCACCGTGACCGACAACCTGGCCCTGGTGCGCGACGCGGCCGCCGACCTGCTCGACCCCGGCGAGGCGTCGGTCGTCGAGACCCGCGCCGACGCCATCCACGAGTCGCTGAAGGCCGCGCCGAAGTCGATGCGCTGGAAGGCGCGCAGTGTGGTCGGCCGGAAGACACCCTGGTACGAGCTGCCGGAAGAGGTAGGGCACGCATGAGAGACACGAAGATCTTCTTCGC
Source organism: Nocardioides sp. (assembly GCA_035707985.1). Classification (GTDB taxonomy): domain Bacteria; phylum Actinomycetota; class Actinomycetes; order Propionibacteriales; family Nocardioidaceae; genus Nocardioides. Next base: position 5,201 of record DASSTL010000103.1, read on the forward strand.
CACCGACATCCACGGCTCGGACGTCTGCCTGCGGAAGTTCCTGAACGCCGGGCGGTTCTACGGCGTCGACGCGGTGGTGATGGGCGGTGACATCACCGGCAAGATGATCGTGCCGGTGGTGGAGGAGTCGCCCGACCAGTACGCCGCGCACATCTTCGGGCGCAAGCGCGTCGTCGACTCCACCGGCCTGCCCGGCCTGAACAAGTTCATCGCCGACGCCGGCTTCTACCCCCACCCGATGACGCCCGACGAGGTGGCCGAGCTCCGCAACGACCCGGCTGCCGTCGACCAGCTGTTCTGCAAGCTGATGACCGAGACCATGAACCGCTGGGTCGACATGGCCGAGGACCGGCTGGGCACGACCGGGATCCAGGTGATCTTCGCGCCTGGCAACGACGACCCGATGTTCGTCGACGACCTGCTCAGCGGCAGCGACGTCGTGGTCAACCCGGACAGTCGTGTCGTCGAGCTCCCGGGTGGCTTCCCGATGATCTCGGTCGGTTACTCCAACCGGACGCCCTGGGACTCGCCGCGCGAGCTCGACGAGGACGACCTGCGCAAGGTGATCGATGAGGAGGTCGCCAAGCTCGCGGACCCGAGGCGCGCGATCTTCAACCTGCACGTGCCGCCGAAGGACACCCCCATCGACCAGGCCATGGAGCTCGACGCGGAGTTCCGGCCGGTCGTGAAGGGCGGCGCGCCGGTGATCACGGGCGTCGGCAGCTCGGCGGTGCGCGACGCGATCGCGACGTACCAGCCGATGATGAGCCTGCACGGCCACATCCACGAGTCGCGCGGCGAAGCTCGCATCGGGAAGACGGTCGCGCTCAACCCGGGCAGCGAGTACAGCGAGGGCGTGCTGCGCGGGGTCATCATCACGCTCTCGCAGAAGAAAGGGCTCCGTGGCTACCAGCTCGTCTCCGGCTGACGCCGGTCACCCGCCGATCGAGGTCGGCGTCATCGGCTCGGCGCGGATCGCTCCCGGCGACCCGCGGTACGCCGACGCCGAGCGTCTGGGTCGCGCGCTCGCCAGTGAGGGATGGGCGGTCGTCACCGGTGGGTACGGCGGCCTCATGGGCGCCACGTCGTCCGCGGCGGCCTCGGCCGGCGGCCACACGGTCGGCCTGCCGATGTCGGGCTGGAAGCACCTCACCCCTCACGAGAGCAACGCCGAGCTCCGCTGGTCGGCCGACTACGCCGAGCGCCTCCGCCACCTGCTGACGTGCGCGGCCGTCGTCGCGCTCCCGGGTGGCATCGGGACGCTCAGCGAGGCGGCGATCGTCTGGGCCGCCGCCCAGACCGAGCCCGGCGCCGCCTCGCTGGTGCTGGTCGGCGACGCCTGGACCGACGTCCACCGAGCGGTCGGGGCCGGGCTCGTGGTCGACCCCGACGACCTCGCGCTGGCGGTGTGCGTCGACTCGGTCGACGACGTCGTGCCCGCGATCCGGCAGTCGCTCGCGGCCGAACGCACCCTTCGCGGCGCCCACGGGTGATCGCCGGGAACCTTCCGGCCCGCTCGCGGATCGCTCCATCGGACGGATCCCGCACGATGCGCGATCCTGGGCTCGGGGGAGGAGGTGGCCGATGCCGACGGCAGTCGACCTCGACGAGCTGTACGACGCGTCGTACCGCCGCCTCGTCGTCCAGATCTATGCGATCTGCGGTGACCTCGCCCAGGCCGAGGACGCGGTGCAGGACGCCTTCGTCACCGCCTTGCGGAAGCCGTCGCGACTGGAGCGGGTCCACAACCCCGAGGCCTGGGTGCGGGTGGTGGCGCTGAACAGCGTGCGCCACGCCTGGCGGCATGCCTCGGTCGTCCGTCGCTACCAGGCCAAGGTGCCGGGGCCTCAGGGACCGGTCGACGTCGGACCCGAGCACGTCGCGATCGTCAGCGCCCTGGCCGCGGTCGACGCCGACCAACGCGAGGCCGTCGTGCTGCACTACCTGGCCGACTTGCCCGTCGCCGACATCGCCGACCAGCTCGGCGTACCGCAGGGCACCGTGAAGTCGCGGCTGTCAAGGGCGCGCGAGCGACTCGCTGGCCTGCTGGACGACACCGAGGACGACCGAGAGGAGGCGCGCCATGTCTGAGCTGGACCTGCTCCGCCGACTGGGCGACCAGATCATGCCTCCATCGCTGGATGCACTGCGCGACACCGCCCGGCGACGCACCCGGCAGGGCAGGGTCGCGATCAGTCTCGCGATCGCTGCCGGCGTCGTCGCCGCGACCGGCACGGGCGTGCTCCTCACGCGACCGGAACACCGGAGCCAGGAGCCGATCACGCCGCCGCCGACGCCCAGCTCCCGACCCCTGACGTATGCCGACGGCAACACGATCTACTACGGCAACCGCACCGTCGAGGCCGACCGTCCGGTCGTGGAGCTCGACGTG
>DASSTL010000104.1:0-5791 GCA_035707985.1 Nocardioides sp.
CGTGAAATCACGACGAGTGCCAGACAGCCACGGGGGAAGCTTTCCGGCACTCGTCGGCGTCCACCAGCTCGGGGAACCCGGCGGACACGCTGGCGATTGTTGCACGAGGGGCACGCGGGCTCCAACCCCGGAGGGCCGCGAAATCATTCGGAATTCGTGCTACCTGGCAGCTGTTTGTCCTGCGATGCTCCGTCACGCAGCTGGAAACCGTCCGATTTCGTGTTGGACGCGTTGGCCATGACCACCGCGATGTAGGGCAGCACGACCGCACCGACCACGAAGATCCAGGGCAGCCAGCTCGGTCCGAAGTGGCTCATCGCGAGCCCGGCGACGACCAGGAAGCACAGGGTCCGGATGCCCATGGTGATGACGTAGCGCTTCTGGCGCGAGTCGATGTCCGCACCCGCGCCGGCCGATGCCGTCGTGATGCGAATCGGGGTTTCGGATCCCCGCCTGGTACGCGCCATGTACACCCCAAGGTCCCGGACACTCCACAGTAGTCCGCCGCCGGTGAGGATCCGGATGGGTGGGCCCCTAGCCGCCGATCGCCGACATCGGCCGGTCGGGCTGGAGGAACGACGGGTCGTTGATGCCGTGGCCGGGGAGCTTGGTCGCCATCGCGGCGAGCCATCGGTCGGCCAGCTCGTCGTCGGTCGCGCCGGCCCGCATCGCGCCGCGCAGGTCGGACTCCTCGCGGGCGAACAGGCAGTTGCGGACCTGACCGTCGGCGGTGAGCCGCACCCGGTCGCAGTCGCCGCAGAACGGCCGGGTGACCGAGGCGATCACGCCGACGGTCTGGGGCCCGCCGTCGACGAGGAAGAGCTCGGCAGGAGCACTCCCCCGCGGCTCCTTGGCGGGCGTCAGGGTGAACTCGCGCTCGAGCTTGGCGAAGATCTCGTCGGCGGTCACCATCTGGTCGCGGTGCCAGTCGTGCTGCGCATCGAGCGGCATCTGCTCGATGAAGCGCAGCTCGTACTCGTGGTCGATCGCCCAGTGCAAGAGCCCGCAAGCGTCGTCGTCGTTCACGCCCCGGAGGAGCACGGCGTTGATCTTCACCGGCGTCAGGCCCGCGTTGTGCGCCGCCTTGGCGCCGCGCAGGACGTCATCGAGCCGGTCCCGTCGGGTGATCGTGCGGAAGCGCTCGGGGTCGAGCGTGTCGAGGCTGATGTTCACGCGGTTCAGACCCGCCTGGGCCAGCGCCTCGGCGTTGCGCTCGAGGCCGAGGGCGTTCGTGGTGACCGACAGCTCGAGGCCGTCGTCCAAGTCGCGGGTACGCCGCACGATGTCGACCAGGCCTCGGCGGACCAGCGGCTCGCCACCGGTGAACCGCACCTCGCGGATGCCGAGGCGGCGTACGCCGATCTCGATCAGGCGCACGACCTCGTCGTCGGTCAGCACCTCGTCGTGGGGCATCCAGTCCAGACCCTCGGCCGGCATGCAGTAGGAGCAGCGCAGGTTGCAGCGGTCGGTCAGCGAGACCCGGAGGTCGGTCGCCACCCGGCCGTACGCGTCGGCCAGCGGTCGCTGCGTGCTCACCTCCCCGAGTCTACGGGTCACCGGGGCTCCGCCCCATTCCGCTCACCGACCGGCCGATAGCCTCGAACGGTGCCGTCCGGTGGCCGCAGCCTGCGCTTCCTCCTCAGCCGTCGCTGGCTGCTCCTCCTGCTGACCGTGGTGCTGCTGGCCTACGCGTGCTTCCTGCTCGGGCGCTGGCAGTGGCACCGCCTGGAGGACAAGAAGACCGGCAACGCGATCATCCGCGCCAACGAGAAGGCACCACCCGTCCCCGTCGAGCAGATGCTCAGGAAGGACGTCGACCCGCCGGACGACGCACAGTTCAAGGTGGTCTCGGCGTCCGGGACCTACGACGCCTCCCACACCGTGGTCGTGCGCTACCAGACCCGCGACGGCAGCGCCGGCGTCGACGTCGTCGTCCCGCTGGTGACCGACTCCGGCACGGCGCTGCTCGTCGACCGCGGCTGGGTGGCCACCGCGAACCAGGGCCAGGTCGACGCCTCCCAGCTGCCCGCACCGCCGGAGGGACGCGTCACGATCACCGGCTGGGTCCGACAGAACGCAGACGGCCGGGCGGCCGAGGTCGTGAACGCCTCCACCCGCGCCATCTCCAGCGTCGAGATCGCACCCGCCATCGGGCTCCCGACGTACGGCGGGTTCGTGCAGCTGCTGAGCGAGTCACCGAAGGCGGCTACGCCGCTGACCAAGGCCGATCCCCCGGACCTCAGCAACGGGCCTCACTTCTTCTACGCGCTGCAGTGGTGGTTCTTCGGCATCCTGGCGCTCTTCGGGTACGGCTACCTCGCGTGGGAGGAAGCGACGGGTCGCGCCGCCCGACGCCTGGCGCAGAAGCCGGCCGCGAAGCGCTCGCCCCCGGGGCCGTCACAACGCGCGCATCACGCCACCGTCGACCGGCAGCATGGCGCCACTGACGAAGGACGCAGCCGGGCTGAGCAGGAACGCAGCGGCACGGCCGAACTCTGAGGGCTCTCCGTCGCGGCGCAACGGGATGCGCTCGGCCGCGCTCGCCTTGGCCGCCGCCGGGTCCTCCGCGAGGGCGTCGAGCTCGGCCACGCGCTCGGTGGTGACGCGGCCCGGCAGCAGGCCGTTCACCCGGATGCCGCGTGGGCCGAGCTCGTCGGCGAGCTGCTTGGCGACCATCGCGAGACCCGGCCGGAGGCCGTTCGAGACCGCCATCTCGGTCAATGGTCCCTTCACGCTGGTCGACAGCACGAACGCGATCGCGCCCTCGGATCCCAGCCGTTCGGCGATCACGCGCGCCGTGCGCACGGCACCGAGGAACACGGCCGCGAACGACGTCGTCCACTGCTCGTCGGTGGTCGCGGACACGCTGCCGGGCGGCGGGCCGCCGACACTGATCAGGGCGCCGTCCAGCCGGTCCCACCGCTCGAGCGCGGCCTCCACGAGCCGGCCGGGCGTCTCCGGGTCGGCGTTGTCCGCCACGACGTACGCCGCCCGGTCGCCACCGAGGGTGTCGACGGCCGCGGCGAGCGTCTCCTCGGAGCGCCCCGACAGCACCACCCGCGCCCCCTCGTCGACGAGCACATCGGCCGTCGCCCGTCCGAGCCCGCGCCCTCCCCCGGTCACGACGTACACACGGTCGGCGAGTCCGAGGTCCATGCGCCGAACCTAGCCCCGACCCGCCACGAGCGTCCCCCCATGACCGACACCGGGCGAGCAGGAACATGTCCTGCTGCGCCGTGCACGGGAAGGGGGCCGGCATCGCGGCCGCCGTCTCCCTGCGAGCCGGGAGCGACGTCGACGTCGCCGCGGTCCAGCGCGAGCTCGACCGGCAGGGCGTGCGGTACCGCTGAGCCGGCGGTCAGCCCGACTGGACGAGCGCCTCGCCGGAGTCTCCGGTGCCGAGGAACTGGGTGCGGTAGAGGTCGGCGTACAGACCGCCCTGGGCGAGCAGCTCGGCGTGCGAGCCGCGCTGGACGATGCGGCCGGACTCGAGCACCAGGATCAGGTCGGCGTCGCGCACCGTCGAGAGCCGGTGAGCGATCACCAGTGAGGTGCGACCGGCGAGTGCCGCGTCGAGGGCACGCTGGACCGCGACCTCCGACTCGCTGTCGAGGTGGGCGGTCGCCTCGTCGAGGACCACGATCGCCGGCGCCTTGAGCAACAGCCGCGCGATGGCGAGGCGCTGGCGCTCGCCCCCGGACAGCCGGTAACCGCGGTCGCCGACGACGGTGTCGAGGCCGTCGGGGAGGCTGCTGACCAGCCCGGCGATCTGCGCCGCCTCGAGGGCCGCCCAGACCTCCTCGTCGGTGGCCGTCGGCCGCGCGTAGAGGAGGTTGGCCCGGATCGTGTCGTGGAACATGTGGGCGTCCTGGGTCACGTAGCCCACGACGTCCTCCAGCGACTGGAGCGTCACGTCGCGGACGTCGTGCCCGCCGACGCGGACCGTCCCGGAGGTCGCGTCGTACAGCCGGGCGACCAGGTGGGTGACGGTCGTCTTGCCCGCCCCGGAGGGGCCGACGAGGGCGATCATCTGACCCGGCTCAGCCTCGAACGACAGGTCGTGCAGCACCTCGCCGGAGTCGCGCGACTCGGTGCGGGCGACGCCCTCGAGGGACGCCAGCGAGATCTCGTCGGCCTTCGGGTAGCTGAAGGAGACGTGGTCGAACTCCAGCGAGGACGCCGTCGGCGGGAGGACGGTGGCGTCGGGCTTCTCCTGGATCAGCGACGGCAGGTCGAGCACCTCGAAGACCCGGTCGAAGCTCACCAGTGCGGTCATGATGTCGACCCGCACGTTGGACAGGCCCTGGAGGGGGCCGAGCAGGCGCAGCAGCAGCGTGCCGAGCGCGATCAGGGTGCCGACCGAGAGGTGACCGTGGATCGCGAGGTAGCCGCCGACGCCGTACACCAGGGCGGTCGCGAGCGACGGCACGAGCGTCATCGCGGCGAAGAACATCCGGGTCAGCAGCGAGATGCGGACGCCGAGGTCGCGAACGGTGGCGGCCTTCTCGGCGAACCGCGCGTCCTCGGTCTCGCGGTGGCCGAACAGCTTGAGCAGCATCGCGCCGCCGACGTTGAAGCGCTCGGTCATGGCGGTGGCCATGTCGGCGTTGCCGTCCATGCGGGTGCGGGTCAGCACGGCCATCCGGCCGCTGACCCAGCGCGACGTCAACAAGAGCAGCGGGAAGAGCAGCAGGCACAGCACCGTGACCTGCCAGCTCAGCGCGAGCATCGTGATGCCCACGACGAGGACCGAGACGATGTTGGAGACGGTGCCGGACAGCGTCGAGGTGAACGCGCTCTGGGCGCCGATCACGTCGGAGTTGAGGCGGCTGACGAGGGCGCCGGTCTGGGTGCGGGTGAAGAACGCCAGCGACTGGCGCTGCACGTGGGCGAACACCTTGGTGCGCAGGTCGAAGATCAGACCCTCGCCGATGCGGGCGGAGAGGTAGCCGCTGAAGAGCCCCAGCAGCGCGTCGGCGACAGCGGCGGCCGCGATGCCCACCGCGAGCCACACGACCACCGAGGTGTCGTGGGCGAGGATGCCGTGGTCGACGAGGCGCTGCATCAACAGCGGTGGTACGACGACGAGGCCGGCGTCGAGGACGGTGGCGACGAGAAACAGGCCGATCAGTTTGCGATGCGGCTTGGAGAAGCCGATCACCCGGCGCAGGGTGCGCCGCTCGATCTTGTTCTCGAGGATGCCCCGGTCGGAGTGCAGGGTGCGCCATGCCGAAACGCCCATCATCGACATGGTGTGTCCCCTTCCGGTCAGTCGGCGGCCATCAGGCTCGCGAGCTCGCGGAACCTTCGGATCTGGGCCTCGCGCTCGAGCCGTCGCTGCTCCTCGAGAGAGTGCTCGGAGGCCTTCAGGAGCAGGTCCTTCGTCTCGCGCACCGCGTTCGTCATCGGTGCCGTCACGGCCGCGCTCAGGTCGGCCACGGCATCATCCAGCTCGCCGACCGGACACACGATCGTCGCCAGCCCGATCTCGAGCGCCTCGGCCGCACCGACCATCCGGGTGGTCGCACAGATCTCGACTGCTCTGGCGTACCCAACGGCGTCGACGAGCGGTTTTGTTCCCGTCAGGTCGGGGACGAGACCGAGCGCCGGCTCCTTCATGCAGAACTGTGCGTCCTCGGCGACCACCCGGAGGTCGCACGAGAGCGCCAGCTGGAAGCCGGCCCCGATCGCGTGGCCCTGGACGACCGCGATCGAGATGAAGCGAGGGTCACGGAGCCAGAGGAAGCCGCGCTGGAACTTCTCGATGGTCGCCGAGATCACTTCGTCGTTG
>DASSTL010000105.1:0-7394 GCA_035707985.1 Nocardioides sp.
GACGCAGGTCGTCAACTGGCGCACCGGCGAGACCTCCACGACCGACGTCGTCCCGGGATCGACGGTCCCGTCCGTCATGGGTGGACGGACCTTCCTGGTGCGCCACGGCTCCATCACGGTCACGGACGTGGCGACAGGCAAGACCGTGCTCGAGATCCCCTACGGCCAGGGCGCCCCGGACCTCTCGCCCGACGGCCGGTACGCGCTCGTGTCGGGTCGGGACCGGGCGACGATCTACGACGTCGACAACGGGGCAGACGTCTCGGTCCCGGCCGGAACGTGGGGCTGGAGCGCGGACGGCGACGAGGTGTTCCGCGTGCACGGCTCGACGATGACGACCTGCAGCGCTGCGACGGGCGACTGCGCGGACAGCTCGATCCCGCCCCTCGGCGGCGACGCGACCGTCCGGTACGCCGGGCAGACCTTCGAGAGCTGACGGGAAAATTTGACCGAAGAGCGGCGTCACAGGTTGGCCAAACCACCCTCGTGGGTGACTCACGCGGTCTAGCGTGCTGAACCGACAACTCCAAGCCACCCCCCAGGCTGACTATGAACACCGTGCTCTCGACGGTCCGTGAGACCGATGTGACCGGCGTCCTGTGTTTCTACGTGGACATGGGACGTCCGCCCAGTGCCGCCCACCTGATCTTCCGGCAGGGGCTCGCCGACGAGCCGCTGCACGAGACCGGCTGGCTGCACCTCCTCGAGCACCTGGCATTGCTGGACCGGGAGACCCTGACCCGCCCGATCAACGGCCAGGTCTCGATGCTGCTCACGCGCTTCGCCGCGTTCGGCTCCCCCGACGAGATCGTCACGCATCTGGGCGCCCTGTGCCGGTGGATCGCCGACCCGGACTTCCGGCTCCTGGCCCGCGAGCGCGGAGTGCTCCAGGCCCGCGCCCACCAGCAGCACGATCCACTCACCCGCTCGCTCACGTGGCGGTACGGCGCGCGCGGGCCCGGCGTCACGAGCTACTCCGAGGTGGGCTCGCTGCGCGCGACGCCGGAGCTCCTGGCCGACCGGGCCTGGCAGGTGTTCAACGCGGCGAACGCGATCCTGGTGCTGGACGGACCTCCGCCCGCCGACCTCAAGCTCCCGCTGCCCGGTGGTGAGTACCTCCCGCCACCGCCCGCGGAGCCGCTCTCGCGCCGGATCCCTTCGGCGTACCGCGACGTCGCCGGCCTGACCCTCAGCGGCGTCGTGTCGCGGACGCACGAAGCGACGTTCCTCCCGGCCATCCTCGAGCGTTTCGTCCACGACGGGCTCCGGGAGACCACCGGTGGCGCCTACGCGCCGTGGTCGCACGCGATCGAGGTCGACGACGAGCACCTCGTCGTCGGCGGCGGGTCCGACGTCGTGCCCGAGATGCTCGGCACGGTCGCTGGCGCCGGCCTCGAGGTCGTCCGCGGCCTCGCCGAGAACGGGGTCCCGCGAGCCTGGGTCGAGGAGGCCGTACGGCAACGGCTCGCCCGGCTCGAGGCACCCGGGGCGTTGGCGGACGTCGCGCTGGAGTCGGCGTACGCCGCGCTCAGCGGTCGGGTGCCGCTCACCCATGAGGAGATGATCGACCAGCTGCGCGGCACCGACCCGCAGCTCGTCGACAGCGCCGCGCGTGAGCTCCACGCCACCTTGCTGGTCGGGCTCCCCGAGGACGCCAAGCTGCCCCGCAACCTCAAGCCGGTCACGTTCCCGGAGTCCGAGCCCGCCGCCGAGGGCAAGCGCCACAACCACGTCAACTGGCCCGCCGACCTCTCGACGTTCAGCGCCGACGCGACCCACGCGGAGATCGTCACCGGCACGTCCGCGCGCTCCATGCGGATCGACGAGGTCGTCGGACTCTTCCGCTTCCGCGACGGCACCCGGCAGCTGATCGGCCGGGACGGCTCGGTGCTCGAGATGGAGGCCCGGCAGTGGGCCAACGGCGACGAGCTCGCCGACGTGATCGACGCGGCCGTACCCGCCGATCTCCACATCCCGATGCCCGACCGGGAGGTCACCTTCAAGCGCCTCGGCGTGGCGGAGCGGTGCGCGATCGGGTTCGGCCGGGCCGCGAACACCAAGCCGGGCCTGATCGTGCTGATCTCGGTGATGGCGCTCCTGGCGATCTGGTCGGTGGCGGGCGGCCACCGCTTCATCACCGTCGCGCTGCTCGCACTCGGCGGCATGCTCGGCGCCCAGCTGTGGCGCATCGAGGGCGGGCAGTTCCCCACGCGGTCCACACCGCCGTCACCGGGGACCGCCTAGCCACCACCGACGGCTATGCGGTCAGAGGCCGCTCGGACCGCTCTCGAGCAGCACCTTGAAGCCCTCCTCGTCGAGGATCGGGACACCGAGCTGCTCGGCCTTGGCCGCCTTGGAGCCGGCGTTGTCACCGACCACGACGTAGTCGGTGTTCTTCGACACCGAGCCCGCAGCCTTGCCCCCACGCGAGACGATCGCCTCCTTGGCGGAGTCGCGTGAGAAGTCGACCAGCGAGCCGGTGACCACGACGGTCAGCCCCTCGAGGGTCCGCGGCGTCGACCCGTCGCGCTCGTCGGCCATGCTGACGCCGGCCGCCTCCCACTTGTCGACGATCGCACGGTGCCAGTCGACGCCGAACCACTCGATCACCGACTCGGCGATGGTCGGTCCGACGCCCTCGGCGGCTGCGAGCTCCTCCTCGGACGCCGCCCGGATCGCCGCCATCGACCCGAACTCGGTGGCCAGCGCCCGCGCCGCCGTCGGTCCCACGTGGCGGATCGAGAGGGCGACCAGCACGCGCCACAGCGGCACCGACTTGCGCTCCGCGAGGTTGGCGAGCAGGCCGGCACCGTTTGCGCTGAGCTGGGGGCCCTCCTCGCCCTTCTTCGGGGCCCGGGTGAACAGGTCGGTCTTCAGCAGCTTGTCGCGGTCGAGGTCGAAGATGTCGCCCTCATCGGTGATGACCCCCGCCGCCAGCAGCGCATGGGCGGCCTCGGACCCGAGCCCCTCGATGTCGAAGGCGCCACGGCTCGCCACGTGGTAGACCCGCTCGAGGAGCTGGGCCGGGCACTTCTGGGTGTTGGGGCAGCGGAGGTCCTTGTCGCCCTCCTTCTGCTGGACCAGTTCGGTGCCGCACGAGGGACAGGCCGTCGGCATGACCCACTCCTCCAGACCGTCCGGCCGCAGCGCCAGCACCGGTCCGACGATCTCGGGAATGACGTCTCCGGCCTTGCGCAGCACGACGGTGTCACCGGGCCGGACGTCCTTCCGCTTCACCTCGTGGGCGTTGTGCAGGGTCGCCCGCTCGACGGTCGAGCCGGCGACCTTGGTCGGCTCCATCACCGCGAACGGCGTCACCCGGCCGGTGCGTCCGGTGTTCACCGCGATCGACAGCAGCTTGGCGTTGACCTCCTCCGGCGGGTACTTGAAGGCGATCGCCCAGCGCGGCGCCCGCGACGTGGAGCCGAGCCGGCGCTGCAGGGCGACGTCGTCGACCTTGACCACCACGCCGTCGATCTCGTAGGGCACGATCGTGTGCCGGTGCTCGCCGGCGTTCTCGATGTAGGTCTCGACCTCCTTCAACGACGAGACCACGCGCACCTGCTCGGAGATCGGGAGACCCCAGGCCCGGAGCGCCTCGTAGGAGTGGGACTGGGCCTTCGGCTCGAAGCCCTCGCGGGCACCGAGCCCGTGGCAGACCATGCTGAGGTCTCGGCTCGCGGTGACCCTCGGGTCCTTCTGGCGCAGCGATCCCGCGGCGGAGTTGCGCGGGTTGGCGAACGGCTGCTTCCCGGCCTCCAGCAGCGACTCGTTGAGCCGCTCGAACGCCTCCACCGGGAGGAACACCTCGCCACGCACCTCGACCAGCGACGGGACCGGGAACTCGTCGCTGGCGCGCAGGCGGTGTGGGACCGCCGCGATCGTCTTCACGTTGGGGGTGACGTCCTCGCCGGTGCGGCCGTCACCCCTGGTCAGCGCCCGGACCAGACGACCGTTCTCGTACAGGATGTTGATGGCGAGCCCGTCGACCTTCAGCTCGCACAGCAGGTCGGGGTCGTGCACGCCGTCACGCTCGAGGCGGGCGTACCACGCCGCCAGCTCGTCGTAGGTGAAGGCGTTGTCGAGGCTCTCCATCGGGCGGATGTGGTCGACCGCGGTGAACTCCGTGGACACCGCGCCGCCGACCTTCTGCGTCGGGGAGTCGGGCGTGCGCAGCTCGGGGAACTCCTCCTCGAGGTCCTGGAGGGTCCGCAGCCGCCGGTCGTAGTCGGCGTCGTCGAGCGTGGGGTCGTCGAGCACGAAGTAGCGCCACCGGGCGTCCTCGATCTCCTCGCTCAGCTGACGGTGTCGCTCCTTGGCCTCGGGAGTCGCCGATCGCGGTTCGCCCATGGCGCCCATCCTGCCAACATCCACCGACAGGGGACGACCGCGATCGACCCCCGTTCGGAGGGTCCCTCCCCGCGGGTGCGCCGGATTCGTCCCGACCCCGGATGAAACTGAGTTGTTTCATCTTCCGGAACCCGCTATCGTCTCGATGGAACGAAACCGTTTCGTTTCATATTTGTAACGATCCCGAGCATCCGAGGTGGCGGCATGACCCCAGAGGCAGCAGCCGCCGCCGTACGACCCCGTGTGGAGGGCGATCGCGAACAGCAGATCTTGGACGCAGCACTCCAGGTGCTCGCCGACGTCGGGTACGACCGGCTGACCATGGATGCCGTCGCCGCGAAGGCCAAGGCCTCCAAGGCGACGCTCTACCGCCGGTGGACCTCCAAGGCGAGGCTGGTGGTGGACGCCCTGGCCCAGCAGAAGAACAACCCGGAGATCCCGGACACCGGTGAGCTCCGCAGCGACCTGCTCGCTGCCTTCTGCGGTCATGGTGGTCTCACCGACTCCGGCACGACGGCCACGTTCGGAGCCGTGGTCACGGCCGTCACCACCGACCCTGAGTTCGCGGCCGAGTTCCGGCGCCAGGTCGTGGAGCCCAAGTCCCGCATCTCGCGCACGCTGTTCGAGCGCGCGCGAGACCGCGGTGAGCTGCGTGACGACGTCGACCTCGACCTCGTCGTCCCGGCTCTGTCCGGGGTGATCCTGCACCGCGTGTTCCTGCTCGGGGAGCAGCCCGACGCGCAGCTGATCGAGCGCGCGATCGACCAGATCATCCTGCCGGCTGTCAGGCCGCAGCGCTGAGTCCCGTCAAAGAGTCACCAAGCCACTGAGAAGTCCGACCGTTAGGAAACCCATGTCTGACCTGACCGAAGCCGAAGCCGTCGGCTCTGTTGAGCCGGAGGCGGACGCCTCCGGCCGAAAGCAGCACCTGGGATGGGCCCTGGTGCTGATCTGCATCGCCCAGCTGATGGTGGTGCTCGACGCCACCATCGCCAACATCGCCCTGCCCTACATCGGCAGGGACCTGAACATGTCCGGCGCGAACCTCACCTGGATCGTGACCGGCTACGCCCTGGCCTTCGGTGGCCTGTTGCTGCTCGGGGGCCGTCTCGGTGACCTCTACGGACGTCGCCGCATCTTCATGACCGGTCTCACGGTCTTCGCCGTCGCCTCGCTGCTCGGTGGCCTCGCCCAGAACGAGGCCCTGCTGCTCAGCGCCAGGGGGCTGCAGGGACTCGGCGCGGCACTGGCCTCCCCGGCCGCGCTCGCGCTGATCACCACGACCTTCCCGGCCGGCCCGGCCCGCAACCGCGCCTTCGCGGTGTACGCCGCGATGTCGGGCGCCGGTGCCGCTGTCGGTCTGATCCTGGGTGGCTGGCTGACCGGCCTCGACATCCACATGTTCAACCCGGAGGACGGCTGGCGGCTGACCTTCCTGATCAACGTCCCGATCGGCCTCGTCGCCGCGCTGCTCGCGCCGCGCTTCCTCAGCGAGTCCGAGTCCCACCCCGGACAGCTCGACGTGCCGGGTGCCCTCGCGGGGACCGGCGGTCTGCTCGCCCTGGTCTACGGGCTCACCCGCGCCGGAAACGCGTCGTACGGCTGGAGCGACGGCTGGACGATCGCCTCGCTGGCGGCCGGTGGCGTGCTGCTCGCGCTGTTCTTCATGGTGGAGTTCCGGGTGGAGCACCCGCTGCTGCCGTTCCGGATCTTCATGAACCGGACGCGTGCCGCCAGCTTCGTGGCGATGATGCTGCTGCCTGCGGCGATGTTCGCGATGTTCTTCTTCCTGAGCCTGTTCATCCAGAACGTCATGGGCTACAGCCCGCTCAAGGCCGGCTTCGCGTTCCTGCCGTTCAGCGTCGGCATCATCATCAGCGCGACGATCGTGTCGAACCTCGCCAACCGGATCGACCCGCGCTACCTGGCGGGCGTCGGCACGCTGATGGCCTCGGTGGCGTTGTTCGGGTTCTCGCGGCTGAGCGTGCCCGACGGCGGGGCCGATGTGCTCCACGCCGTGGGCACGGGGTCGAGTCTCGGCTCGGACGTCAGCTACTGGACGCAGATCCTGCCGTTCGTGGTGCTGATGGCACTGGGGATGGGCGCGGTCTTCGTGCCGTTGACCCTGACCGCCGTGCACCACGTGCGCGCGGAGGACTCCGGTGTCGGCTCGGGTGTGCTGAACACCATGCAGCAGGTCGGTGGCGCGCTCGGTCTGGCCGTGCTGTCCACCGTGGGCAGCCACTTCACCAACGACCACATCGACAAGATCGCGCCGACGATCGGCCGTGGCCTCTCCAGCCTCGACCCGAACGTCAGCTCGGCGTTGATGGAGAAGCTGGGAGTGAGCACGCCGGACGCCCTGGTCGGCCGGCTGGCCTACCTCGGCGGCTTCCCGACCGGCGCCACCCACGCCTTCCTGGTGGGTGTGTTCCTGATGCTGGCCGGCTCGGCGATCGTGTGGCTGTTCCTCGACGTCAAGCACGAGGAGCTCGCGACCGACGCCCCCGAGCAGCAGTCGGTCCACGTCGGCTGATCCTGTCGCTGTCCGTACGACGCCCCCGGAGCATGTCTTCGGGGGCGTCGTCGTTCATCCGGCCGGTCCGGTCCACACGTACTGAGGTCGGCCACCTCGTGGTGTGTGCCATCGGCAGCCGTCCACCGTGCGCGACCACAGGCCGGGAGGTCGCAGCTGGGGACCTGCTTCGGTCAGGCCGGTCACGTCGGCAGTGAGCACGACGTAGCCCAGAAAGGTGGCAATGAACGGCAGCCACCCCCACACCTCGATCCTGGCGGCCGCCAGGGCGGCTGACAACGCCGTCATCGGTCGCTGCCGGGCGCAACACGCGCTGACCTGACGAGCGACCTCGGGCCACGGCTGCTGCACGTCCAGCTTCGCCTCTCGTGGGAGGCGCGCGAGCCAGACGCCCTGCGGGCAGCTCGCCGCCAGCTCGCCCTCGTCCACCGGCGGTCGCAGGCGCAGTGCCTCGACCTCGCTGCTGTCGAAGGCGGGGCCGTGCGGGGACGGGGCCGGCTCGCCGGCG
>DASSTL010000106.1:0-18012 GCA_035707985.1 Nocardioides sp.
TTCGAGGGCCACCGGATCTCCGCGGACCAGATCCTGGGCGGTGAGCCGGGCAAGGGCTTCTACCAGATGATGGACGGCGTCGAGGTCGGCCGGGTCAACGTGGCCGCCCGCGGTGTCGGGGTGGCCAACCGGGCCTTCGAGCTCGGGGTGGCCTACGCCCAGCAGCGGGAGACCTTCGGCAAGAAGATCGCCGAGCACCAGGCGGTGCTGTTCCGGCTGGCCGAGATGGGCACCAAGGTCGAGGCCGCCCACCAGATGGTCGTCAAGGCCGCCCGGCTCAAGGACGCCGGCGCCCGCAACGACCTCGAGGCCGGGATGGCGAAGTACCTTGCCAGCGAGTACTGCGCCCAGGTCGTGGAGGACTCTTTCCGGATCCACGGCGGCTACGGCTTCTCCAAGGAGTACGAGATCGAGCGCCTCTACCGCGAGGCGCCGATGCTCCTGATCGGCGAAGGGACGGCCGACATCCAGCGGATGATCATCGGGCGCCGCATCCTCGAGGAGTACCGGCTCTGACGGCGCGGTCGCAGCCGAACCTGGTCCGCGACCAGGCGCGCGCCTGCGCCGAGCTCGGCTCACCGATGTACGGCGAGCTGCTGGAACGCCTGGCTGACGACCTCGAGGCAGGCGGGCCGACCGCGGAAGTCCTCCGCGGCCACGAGGACGACCCCGGACCGTCCGGGCTGGCCCTTCGCCTCGCGGGGAGCCTGCACCGGCTCGTGCTGTCCGGCGCGGCCGACGAGCTCGCGCCGTACTACCCGACGGTGGGCGGCGTCTGGTCCACCGAGGGGGTCGACGCCGTGCTGGACTTCCTCTCCCGGCGGCCGGAGGACGTGCGCCCGCTGCTCGACCAGCCTCCCCAGACCAACGAGGTCGGCCGGTCGGCGGCGCTCCTCGGAGGCCTGCTGCGGTCGGTCCGGCGTCACCCGCTGCCGGTCCGGCTGTTCGAGATCGGCGCGAGCGCCGGGCTGAACCTGCTGGCCGACCGGTTCCGCTACCTCGGCGACGAGGGAGCGGCGTGGGGAGACCCGGAGAGCCCGGTCGTGCTCGAGCGCGCCTGGCGCGGCGCCGCGCTGCCCTGGACGGAGCGGGTCGCCGTCGTCGAGCGCGGCGGCTGTGACGTCAGCCCGGTGGACGTCACCACCGAGGACGGCCGGCTCACCCTGGCCTCCTACGTCTGGCCGGACATGACCGCGCGCTCCGAACGCCTCGCAGGAGCCGTCCAGGTCGCGCGCCGGGAGCCGGTCGAGGTCGTCCGCGCGGGTGCGGCGTCGTACGTCGAGGACCTCGGCCTGGCCGACGGGCACCTCACGGTGCTCTGGCACAGCGTGATGTTCCAGTACGTCCCGCGCGACCAGCAGGAGCGGGTGACGGCTCGCCTGGAGCGTCTCGGCGCCGAGGCCCGTGAGGACCGGCCGCTGGTGCACCTCTTCGCCGAACCCACGCGGCGTACAGCGCAGGACCGGCACCGGTTCTGGGTGGTCGCGCAGACGTGGCCAGGCGGCACCCGTGAGTACTGGGGCCACATGGCTCCGCACGGGCTCCCGGTCACCTGGGAGTGACGGTCAGGTCGCCTGCCAGTGGCAGGTCTCGAGCACGGAGTCGAGGATCGCGTTGCGACGGTCGGTTGTGGCGAACTGGTCGGTGGCGAACATGAGCGGCCAGCCGGCCTTCGCCGTCCGGACGTAGTACACGTCGAGGCGGTAGTGGGTGCCGTGCTCGCGCTGGATGCCGACCACGTGCGCGGCGGGGTTGCCGCCGACGGTGGTGTCGTCGAGCACGCGGATCCGGACGGCACCGGCCCGCCGCAGCAGAGTCGTGGCCTCCGCCCGGGCCGCCGCCGCCGACTTCGGACTCGGCGCGACGCGACGGACGGTGATGGCGAGCGGCTGCTCGTCGGCGGCATGGGCTGCCGACAGCAGGACGCCGGTCTCCGCGCGGTCGGTGACGTCGGCCCAGCCCCGCGGCGCGTGGAAGGAGAAGCCCTTGGCCTCCAGCACGGGACCGTCGGCCGGCTTCACGCCGGGATCGGCTGCCGTGGACGTCGACGTGCTCGTCGGTCCACCCGCAGCGGGGTCGTCCGCCGTGTCCGCGCCGTCGCCCGACCCACATGCGGTCAGGGCGAACGCCAGCGCCACGCCGAGGGCCGCCCACGAGGAGTGCGGATGCCGGGTCGTCATGCGCTCAGGATACGCCTGAGTACGGCCGCCGCTCCCGGTCTTGCGGGGTCTCCTACCCTTCTTCCTGGTCGGCCCCGACGGGGCCAGGATGCGCCGGCCCGACGACCGGGGCTGGACGGAGGAGCACGCGATGCTGGTGGTGACCACGAACGACATTCCCGGGTGGGAGATCCGGCAGGTCTGCGGCGAGGTGTTCGGACTCACCGTGCGCTCGCGCAACGCGTTCTCGCAGATGGGTGCCGGGTTCAAGTCGCTCGTCGGCGGCGAGCTCAAGGGGATGACCTCCAACCTCGTCAACAGCCGCAACGAGGTGATGGGGCGGATGATCGACGAGGCCCGCAACCGTGGCGCCAACGCGGTGGTCGCGATGCGCTTCGACACCTCCGAGATGGGGGAGACCTGGACCGAGATCTGTGCCTACGGGACGGCCGTGGTCGCGGTGCCGATGACGGACGCAGCGCGAGAGACGGCCGCCCGTCTCGGGTACAGCCAGGCCGCTCCGGCGCCGCAGTCTGCACCGCCCGCTCAGCCGACCCCGGCCGGGTAACCCCTCGACCGCTTCGCCACGTCGATGGTTAGGTGGACGGCATGAGCCCGGATCCCGCGAACCAGAAGGCCACCGACGACCTCGCCGACGTGAAGGCCAAGATGCGGGAGGCGTTGGACCGCAAGAAGAAGCGCAGTCAGGGCGGCGACGCGGCCGACGCGCCGCTGCGTGAGAAGGCGCACGGCTCGGAGGTGCACGGCGGCGCGGCACCCAAGATGCACCGCCGCAAGGCCGGGCCGGGCTGATCCCGACGGGGCGCACCCCAGGTGGGCCGCCGGCCGCTGGTGAGGTTTCCCACGAAGACGGGGATCGAGTGGCGGGGGACGCTGCGGCAGGATGAGCCGCATGCAGTTCGGCCGCAGCTACGAGGAGTTCGAGGTCGGTGCGACGTACAAGCACTGGCCGGGCAAGACGGTGACCGAGTACGACGACCACTTGTTCTGCCTGCTCACGATGAACCACCACCCCCTCCACCTCGACGCCCACTACGCCGGGGAGACCACGCAGTTCGGCAAGAACGTGGTCGTCGGGAACTACGTTTACTCGCTGGTGCTCGGGATGAGCGTCCCGGACATCTCCGGCAAGGCGATCGCCAACCTCGAGGTGGAGTCGCTGCGCCACGTGGCGCCGACGTTCCACGGCGACACGCTGTACGCCGAGACCACGGTGCTCGACAAGCGCGAGTCGACGTCGAAGGACGACCGTGGCGTCGTCCACGTCGAGACCATCGGCTACAACCAGGACGGCACGGTCGTGTGCATCTTCCGGCGCAAGGTGATGGTGCCCAAGCAGAGCTACCTCGACGCCCGCGGAGGCGAGCAGCCGGGGCGCCCGGTGCCCCAGCCGGACAAGAACTGGAGCGGTCCGCAGCGCTGAGCACGGGGTCGGGCTCAGCGGGGCGCGAAGGCGCGCGCCAGCGGCATGATGCCGAGCACGAGCACCATGGGGACGGCGAACCCGAGCCGTAGGTTGCCCGCGCCGACGAGCCCGGTCATCACCGCGCCGAGCAGCGACCCGACGTAGTTGAACTGGTTGAAGCGTCCGATCACCGCGTCGACGCGCAGGTGCCGCAGGATCGGGTCGGGCTCGTCCTCGCCGGCGATCCGCGCGGCCGCGGAGAAGCTCAACGGGGCGACGACCGCGACGCCGCCCCCGGTGACCAGGAACCCGAGCACCGCGACCGGCCAGACGGGCGCGAAGACGGTGACGGCGAGGCCGGCGCAGGCGACGACGGCGCCGACGCGGAGCACGGGGACGGCGCCGTGCCGGGCGACGAGCGAGTCGCCCGCCAGTCGGACGATGCCGCTCGCGAGCAGGTAGGGGAACACGGCCAGCGCGACCAGACCGGACGGCGTGGGGAACACGTCGTCGAGGTACTGCGGTCCCCAGGTGAACGCCGCGGTGTCGACCATGTAGAAGAGCACCATCGCGAGCCCGACCAGCATGATCGGGCGCCACGGCACCTGCACGGCCGACGCGGCCGTGACCGCCTGCTCGGCCCTCCGGAGGAACGGCGCGAACGCAACGACGAGGGGGAGCAGGGCGACCACGCCGGTGGCCGCCACGGGCAGGTCGCCCATGGCGAGCGCCACGGCCGAGCCGAGGAAGCCGCCGAGCGTCCAGGCCCCGTGGAACGACGGGAGGATCGGCCGGTGGTACAGGTGCTCGAGCGCGACCGCCTGCATGTTCGTGGTCGCGTCCACGGCGCCCAGCGAGACGCCGTACACCGCCATCGAGGCGATGAGCACCCCCTGGACCGGGGCCACGGCGAACACCGGCACCGATACCGCGATCCCGAGCAGCCCGGTCCGCAGCAGCACCGCGCTGTCGACGCGGCGGCACGCCGTCTCGGCGGCGACGCTGCCGAGCCCGGCCAGCAGCACCATCATCAGCAGCAGGAGCGACAGTGTCGTGTCGCTGTAGTGCCAGTGGTCCTGCACCTTCGGCAGCCGCGTGGTCAGGCTGATGAACACGAAGCCCTGGGTGAAGAAGCCGGCCGCAGCCGCGAGCCGGGAACGCGCGTGGTCGGGAGCCACCACCTCCCTGGTCGGGACCGTCGCCATGGGCGGCATCGTGGCACGGTTCCGACGTCTCGGCTCGGCTGACACCATGACGCCATGCCTGACCCGGATGACAGCACGAGCGCCAACGAGGTGTGGCTGGTGCGCCACGGCGAGACCGAGTGGAGCGCGAAGGGCCGCCACACGTCGACCACGGACCTCCCGCTGACCGAGGAGGGGCGCCGGGTGGCCGAGGCGCTGCCGGAGCGGCTCGACCGCCTGAGGTTCTCGCTGGTCCTGACGTCACCACGCGAGCGCGCTCGCGAGACCGCGAAGCTCGCGGGCCATGCCGACGCCGAGGTGGACGACGACCTCGTCGAGTGGGACTACGGCGACCTCGAGGGGCTGACCACGGCCCAGATCCGGGAGACCTACCCGGACTGGACGATCTGGGAGGGGCCGGTCCCCGGCGGTGAGACCGCGGAGCAGGTGGCCGCCCGGCTCGACCGGGTCGTCGCCCGGTGCCGCAGCGTCTCGGGGCGCACACTCCTCTTCGGTCACGGTCATGCGCTGCGCGCGTTGGCGGCGCGGTGGCTCGGCCTCCCGGTCGCCGACGGACGTCTGCTGCGGCTGGACACCGCGACCGTCTCGGTGCTCGGGTGGGAGCGCGAGACGCCGGTGGTCGAGCGCTGGAACACCTGAGGGTGAGGCTCACCCGCCTTGACGTCCACGTCGAGGCTTCGGGACGGTTCTCCCATGCCGCTTCGGACCGAGTGTCCGCGCTGCCCCACCCCCCTCGCGCCGACGTCGTCCGAGGGCGCGTCGGGAGGCGGATGGGCCTGCCCGGACCACGGACCGACCCCGGTCCTGCGGCGGCCGGACGAGGCGTCGTACGACGGGTTCGCGGAGGTGCTCGCCGCAGCGGGTGACTTTCCGACGTACCTGCCGTGGCCGATGAGCCCGGGGTGGACCGTCAGCGACTTCGCCGTGGTGGGGGATGCAGGAGACGGGCCGGGCCAGCGGGCCAAGGCGACGCTCACCTGCAGCTCCGGCACGAGCTCCCTCGACGGCCCGGTCGACGTCTTCGTGGTGAGCGAGGAGTCGGGGACGGGCCTGGGTGCCCGATGTGCCGGGACGATCCATCTCGACCCCGGCCCGGAGATCGGCATCGGTCCACCGACGGTGCGCGTGCGCATCGGCAGCCAGTCGGTGCCGCTCTGGTCGGTCTCGACCGTCACGGCGAACGGCGACGACCGGGAGCTGGACCGGTCGGTGGTCGCCGGTGAGGCCGACGGGCGCTGGCTGTGGGTCATCCTCCAGCCGGCCTCGGCGATCCTGCTCCTGCGCGACGAGTGGATCCTGCGTGACGTCTCGGGGATCGGGCCGCCGTTGGTCGAGATGCCGTTCGGCGGCCCGTCACCCTCGTGGTGACGGGCGTTCTTCCTGTCGTGCCCTAGCCTGCGGCCATGGGCAGCATCGTCGACGGCACGCTGCTCGCCAGCGCATTCGTCACGCTGTTCGTCATCATGGACCCGGTCGGCACCGTGCCGCTGTTCCTGTCGCTCACCGGCGGCTACACCCCCGACCGGGTACGCCGTGCGGCCCGACAGGCGGTGCTGGTGTCGTTCCTGGTGATCACGGTCTTCGCGTTCTTCGGCCAGCGCATCCTGGCCTATCTCCACGTGTCACTCCCGGCGCTGCAGTGCGCCGGCGGGCTGCTGCTGCTCCTGGTCGCGCTCGAGCTCCTGACCGGTCGCGGCGACGAGCCCACGCGCGCGGGCGACGCGAACGTCGCGCTGGTGCCGCTCGGCACACCGCTGCTGGCCGGGCCGGGCGCGATCGTGGCCACGATGGTCTTCTCCAAGCGGGTGCACGACGTCGGTGACTTCACGGCGGTCTCGCTCGCGGTCATCGGCGTCCACGTCTGCATCTGGCTGGCGATGAGCTTCTCGGTCCCGATCCTGCGGCTGCTGCGCGAGTCGGGCATCGTCCTGGTCACCCGCATCGCGGGGCTGCTGCTGTCCGCGATCGCCGTCCAGCTGGTCGCCGACGCCGTCCACGCGTTCGTGCTCAGCTACCGCTGACGTCAGCGGCGACCCAGCTCCTGGAACCGCTGGAGCAGCCCGAGGGGTGCGTGCTTGCTCACGGCGGCGATGACCTTGTAGCGCTTGCTGGGGATCGACCGGGTGCGACCGGCGTCGAAGTCGGCGAGGGCCTCGTCCACGACGCGCTCGGCGTCGAGCCACAGCGGCCCGGGGACGGCGTCGCGCCCGACATCCATCCGCTGGTGGAACTCGGTGCGGGTGAAGCCTGGCAGCAGGGTCATGATCTGCACGCCCTGCCGGCCGTACTCGCGTGCCGCCCACTCGCCGAGTCGGTTGAGGTAGGCCTTGGCCGCGCTGTAGGACCCGCGCGGCTGCGTGCCCGCGACGCTCGAGACGTTGATGATGCCGCCGGTGTGCCGCTGGGTCATCTGGCCGAGGGCGGCATGCATCAGGCGCATCGGCGCGGTGACCAGGATGTCGAGGTGGGCCTGCTCCTGCTCGACGGTGTTGTGCAGGAACTTCCGCTTCAGGCCGAATCCCGCGTTGTTCACCAGCAGGTCGACGGGACGCCGGCGGTCGGCCAGCCGGTCCTCGACCACCTTCAGCTGGCCGCGGTCGACGAGGTCGGCGGCGATCACCTCGCACGACGCGTCGTACGCCGCGGCGAGCTCGTCGAGGACCTCTTTCAGCCGCGCCTCGTCACGGGCGACGAGCACGAGGTCGTAGCCGCGCCGGGCGAGCCGGTCCGCGAAGAGGCGGCCGAGCCCGGACGTCGGGCCGGTGACGAGCGCGATCGGGCGGGAGACGTCCTGGGAAGACATGCCATCCAGCCAACCGGCGCATGCCAGCCCGCGACAAGGGTCTCGGGCATGATGGGAGGCGATGTCCACCACACTCGGACCGCCGAGCTCCCGCCCGGCCGTCACTCCGACGGTCCTGGCGGTCGCCAACCAGAAGGGCGGCGTGGCCAAGACGACCTCGGTCGCCTCGATCGGCGCAGCCCTGGCCGAGCTGGGCGAGCGCGTGCTCCTGGTGGACCTCGACCCGCAGGCGTGCCTGACGTTCTCCCTCGGCATCGACCCGGAGGACCTCGAGCTGTCGGTCCACCACGTGCTCACCAAGGGGCTGCACGCGTCCGAGGTCGTCCTCGAGACCGACGACGGCGTGGACCTGCTGCCGGCCACGATCGAGCTCGCGCGCGCGGAGGCCGACCTGCTGACCCGCACGGGCCGTGAGCACGTGCTCCGTGCCGCCCTGGACGACGTCTCCGACTACGACTGGATCATCCTCGACTGCCCGCCGTCGCTGGGCGTGATGACGGTCGCGGCGCTGACCGCGGCGCGCGCCGTGCTGATCCCGTTGCAGTGCGAGACGCTGTCGCACCGCGGCGTCGGACAGCTGCTGGACACCGTCCACGACGTACGACGGTTCACCAACCGCGACCTCGAGGTGTGGGGCGTGCTGCCGACGTTGTACGACGGCCGCACCAACCACGCCCGCACCGTCCTCGAGACGATCTCCGACACCTACGACCTCGACGTGGTCGAGCCGCCGATCCCCAAGACGATCAAGTTCGCCGAGGCGCCGGCCGCGGGTCGCTCGATCCTCGCGACCAGTCGCAGCAGCAAGGGCGCCGCCGCCTACCGAGAGGTGGCGGCGAACCTCCGGAGGCGGGCGCGATGAGCAGCCACCGGCGGGACGTGCGCCCGCGCTACGGCCGGATCGTCGCGTTGCTGCTCTCGGTGACCGTGTCGATGGTGGCCGCGCTGGCGGGACTCGGGGTCCTGGCCACGGCGCAGGCCGGCCCTTCGGCGAAGCCGGCGTCCTACCACCGCGTCGAGCCGGCCGCCCAGCGCCACCGGGAGGCGGACCAGCAACCCGCCTCGGAGCCCGGCGGGTCCGACCGGAGTGCGGTGGGGTCGGCCCAGGGCACCTCGACCTCGGCCGACTCGGAGCTGGGCACCGTGCTCCCCGACGGGAGCGGCCACGGACGGCGGATCGTCTACTCCGAGAGCCGGCAGCGGGTCTGGCTGGTGGACGACAAGAACGACGACGGCACCGACGAGGTCGACCGCACCTACCTGGTGTCGGGCAGCGTCTATGACAACCTGCAGCCGGGCACCTACTCGGTGTACTCCAAGTCGAGGTGGGCGGTCGGCGTCGACGACTCAGGCGTCATGCAGTACTTCGTCCGCTTCACCCAGGGGCCGACCGGGGCCGCGATCGGCTTCCACTCGATCCCGACATCCCATGGCACCCCGCTGCAGAAGAAGTCGCAGCTCGGCACGCCGCAGTCGCACGGGTGTATCCGTCAGGACCTGCCCGACGCGATCGCGCTGTGGAACTTCGCGCCGGTCGGTACCAAGGTCGTCGTCACCGCCTGATCGCCGAGTCGTCACATGACGACTCGGCGCGTTCTGAGCGTCTCTTTGCGCCGACTCGGTGTTTACGACGCGGCCTGGCCGGAACCCGAGCCCGAGCCGGAACCCGAGCGACGGCGGCGACGACGGCTGCGGCTGCGGGCCTGGCCGGCGGGGCGCTCGCTCGTGGAGCCGGAGCCTGAGCCGGAACCGTCGGCCGTGGCCGAGGACGGCGCGTCGGCGTGTACGGCGACCTTCTCGCCGCCGCGCGTGCGGGTGCGCTGGCGGCTGCGGGTGCGGGCCGGGCGCTCGCGCGGAGCACGCTCGCGGCTCGACTCCTCGCGCACGACCGGCTTCTCGGGCACGATCCGGCCCTTGGCGTCGGTCGGGATGGCGAGGTCGTGGAACAGGTGGGGCGACGTCGAGTAGGTCTCCTGCGGCTCGTCGAACGGCAGGTCGAGCGCCTTGTTGATCATCTTCCAGCGGTGGACGTCGGCCCAGTCGACGAAGGTGACCGCCGTGCCCGTGGCGCCGGCGCGGCCGGTGCGGCCGATCCGGTGGACGTAGACCTTCTCGTCCTCGGGGCAGGTGTAGTTGATGACGTGGGAGACGCCCTGCACGTCGATGCCGCGCGCGGCGACGTCGGTGGCGACCAGGACGCGCAGCTTGCCGTCGCGGAACTTGGTCAGCGCCTTCTCGCGGGCGATCTGGGCCATGTCGCCGTGCAGCGGCGACGAGCTGAAGCCGCGCTCGGCGAGGTCCTCGGCGACCCGCTGGGCCTGACGCTTGGTGCGGGTGAAGACGATGATCTTCTCCGCGTCGTCGGCCTGGAGGATGCGGGCGATGATCTCGGGCTTGTCGAGGTCGTGAGCCTGGTAGATGAACTGGGCGGTCGCCGGGACCGTCGCACTGTCGGTGCTGTGCTCGGCCCGGATGTTCATCGGGTGACGCATATGGGTGCGGGCCAGGGCGACGATGGCGCCCGGCATGGTCGCCGAGAACAGCATGGTCTGCCGGGTCTCGGGCGTCTTCGCCAGGAGCTTCTCGACGTCGGGCAGGAAGCCGAGGTCGAGCATCTCGTCGGCCTCGTCGAGCACGAGCGCGTGGACGCGGGAGATGTCGAGCGCCTTGCGGTTGCACAGGTCGAGGAGTCGGCCCGGCGTACCGACGACGACGTCGACGCCGGCCTTCAGCGCGTCGAGCTGAGGCTCGTAGGCGACGCCGCCGTACACGGTGAGCACGCGGATGCCGCGGTCGGCGCCGGCGAGGGCGAGGTCGCCGGAGACCTGGAGCGCGAGCTCGCGGGTCGGTGCGACGATCAGTGCCTGCGGCTTGCCCTCGGGCAGCTCGGCGTAGTCGGGGTCGTGGGGAGCGACACTGCGCTGCAGGATCGGGATGCCGAAGGCCAGCGTCTTGCCGGTGCCGGTGCGGGCCTGACCGATCAGGTCGGTGCCCATCAGGGCGACCGACAGGGTCATCTCCTGGATCGGGAAGGGGGTGGTGATGCCGGCGCGCTCGAGCGCGTCGCAGATCTCGGGGAGCACCCCGAGCTCACGGAAGGTGGTCACGGTGTTCAGTTCGCTTTCGTGTCGAGCTTCTCGGTGGTCGTCCAGCGGCCGACCAGGACCGAGCTCAGCTCGAAACCGTCGCGTCTGCCGCGCACATCCAGCGCCTCGGAGGTCGAGGCACGCGTCCTCACCGCTCACGCGGGGACATCACGAGTCTATCGGTAGCGTGGGCGCATGTCCGATTCCCAGCCGGATGGGCCCGGCGTGGTGTTCGAGGACCCCGACTACCGGCTGGCGGTCGTGGACCTGCTCGGGGTCATCGCGTACGGCGAGCTGTCGGCGTTCGAGCGGCTCGTCGACGACGCCAAGCTGGCGCCGACGGTGCGCGACAAGGTGGAGATGGCGCAGATGGCGAGCCTGGAGTTCGGGCACGTCCAGCGGCTCCATGAGCGCATCCGCGAGCTCGGCAGCGACCCGTTCGAGGCGATGGCGCCGTTCGAGGCGGCGATCGACCTGTTCCACACCCACACCGCGCCGTCGGACTGGTACGAGGGACTCGTCAAGGCGTACGTCGGCGACGGGCTGGCCGCGGACTTCTACCGCGAGATCGCGGCGTACCTCGATGCGGACACGCGCGACCTGATCATCGCCTCGCTCGACGACGCCGGACAGGCCGACTTCGCGGTGCGCCACATCCGCCAGGCGATCGCCGACGACCCGAAGCTGGCCGGCCGGCTGGCGCTGTGGGGGCGGCGGCTGATGGGTGAGGCGCTGACGCAGGCGCAGCGCGTCGCCGCCGAGCGCGACGCCCTGAGCGCACTGCTCGCGGGTGGGATCGACCGGCCCGGCCTCGACCTGGCGGCCATCGGCCGGATGTTCACCCGGATCACCGAGCGACACAACGAGCGGATGGCCGAGGTCGGCCTCTCGGCCTGAGCCGAGCCGGTCAGGCCCTAGGACATGCGCGACCGGGAGCGCCCGGTCAGCGTCGCCGCCACCATCACGATGACCGCCGCGGCCAGCACCTGGACGATGTGACGCAGCCAGTCGATGCCGCTGGTCGCGCACTTGCCGCCGAGAACGTCGACGTACAGCCAGTTGCCCACGAAGATCCCGACGATGCCGCAGAGCACGGTCAGCCAGAACGGGATCTTGTCGCGGTCGCCGGGGGCGACCACCTTGCCGAGGACGCCGATGACGGCACCGCCGATCAGCAGGAACAGGATCCCGCCGAGACTCCAGTGGTGCCCGCACTTCACCAACAGCGGGACGGTCGTCGTGATGGTCACGTGAGTCCTTCCCTCACGCCTTCTTGGTGCGGCCGGTCACCGTCGCGGCGATCACCACGAAGACGGCGGCCAGGATGATCGAGATGAAGAACGCGATCCAGTCGATGCCCTTCGTGCCGCCGAAGATGCCGTAGCCGATGACGACGCCGGCGATGCCGCAGAGGACGGTCAGCCAGAGCGGGATGTTGTCCTTGTCGCCGGGCGCCACCCACTTGCCCAGCAGCCCGATGATGATGCCCATCACGATGACGAAGAGCCAGCCCACGAGAACCTCCCTGGTCGAGCCCGCACGATGCGGGAACGTTGCCCCGTCACCCCGATCATGGCGCGTCGCCGCCCGAAAGACGAGGAACCCCACGCCGGTGGCGGCGTGCGCCGGTCAGCCGCGGAAGCCGACCTGACCGGTCACGCCGGAGCCGATCTCGATGTAGGCGATGTTGCGGGCCGGCACCAGGATTCGGCGGCCTCGGTTGTCGGACAGGGCGAGGGTGCTGTTGTCGGTCAGCGCCTTGTCGAGGGCGGCCTGGACGTCCTCCGCCGATTCGGCGGTGTCGACGGACAGCTCGCGCGGTGCGTGCTGCACTCCGATCTTGACTTCCATCGTTCTCCTTCGTCTGTGGTGCGTCTGTGGTCGGTCCGGGCCCGGTCGGGTGGGGTGCGCCGGACGGTAGCGGGTCAGTGGTCGTCGGTGAGCGGGTAGCCCCGGATGCCCCGCCAGGCCAGGCCGCTGACCAGCTCGATCGCCTCGGACCGGCTCAGGCCGCCGGGCCGGGCGCTGGACTCCGCCACCCAGAACCTCGCGCTCACCTGCGCCATTCCCACCAGTGACACGGCCAGGAGCCGCGAGTGCTCCGCGGGGAGGCCGGTGTCGTCGTGGATCACGTCGGCGATCATCGCTGCGCACTCGTTGGTGACGCGGTCGACGTGGGCCCGCACGGACTTCTCGCTGGTGAGGTCCGACTCGAAGACGAGCCGGAAGGCGCCGCGCTCGTCGGCGACGTAGGAGTAGAACGCCGCCATCGCGGCCGCGACCCGGGTCTTGTTGTCGTGGGTGGAGGCAAGCGCCTGCCGGCAGTTCGCGATCACCTGGTCGCAGGCGTCGTCCAGCAGCGCCAGGTAGAGGTCGAGCTTGCCCGGGAAGTGCTGGTAGAGCACCGGCTTGGAGACCCCGGCCCGCTCCGCGATGTCGTCCATCGCGGCGGCGTGGTAGCCCTGAGCCACGAACACCTCCAGCGCGGAGTCGAGCAGCTGGAGTCGCCGCTCCCGGCGCGGAAGCCGGCCACCCCGCGGCTTCTCCTCGCTCGACTGCCGGGTCGTGCCCACCTGCGCACCCTATCCAGCCGCGACCCGCCCACCCAGGAGCCCGGCCGCGGTGGACGTCGTCCGGATGACGGACGCCCTGGGGTACGGCGTACCGGCTGGGGAACATGGGACGTCCTGCGCCTGTTGGGCCAGGTGTCCGACACTTGTTCCTGACCCACCCGAGCACACATCTTCCAGGAGTCCGCCCGTGTCCCTCCCGCCGCTGGTCGAGCCGGCCGCTGAGCTGACCATCGACGAGGTTCGTCGCTACAGCCGCCACCTGATCATCCCGGACGTCGGGATGGACGGTCAGAAACGCCTCAAGAACGCACGGGTCCTGGTGATCGGGGCCGGCGGCCTCGGCAGCCCGGCGCTGCTCTACCTGGCCGCGGCCGGCGTCGGCACGATCGGTCTGGTCGAGTTCGACGAGGTCGACGAGTCGAACCTCCAGCGGCAGGTCATCCACGGACAGTCCGACATCGGTCGGCCCAAGGCGCAGTCGGCGGCGGACTCCATCGCCGAGGTCAACCCGCTGGTCGACGTCGTCATCCACGACGAGCGCCTCGACAACGACAACGTCATGCGGATCTTCGAGGGCTACGACCTGATCGTCGACGGCACCGACAACTTCGCCACGCGCTACCTGGTCAACGACGCGGCGTACTTCCTGAAGATCCCCTACGTCTGGGGGTCGATCTACCGCTTCGACGGGCAGGCGAGCGTGTTCGCGCCGACCCTGTCCGATGTCGCGGGTGACGACCTGCCCTGCTACCGGTGTCTCTACCCCGAGCCGCCACCGCCCGGCATGGTCCCCAGCTGCGCCGAGGGTGGCGTGTTGGGCGTGCTCTGCGCGAGCGTCGGCTCGATCCAGGTGACCGAGGCGATCAAGCTGATCACCGGCATCGGCGACCCGATCGCCGGCCAGCTGGTGATCTACGACGCGCTCGAGATGGAGTACCGCAAGCTCAAGGTGCGCAAGGACCCGAACTGCGCGCTCTGCGGCGAGAACCCGACCGTCACCGAGCTGATCGACTACGAGACGTTCTGCGGCGCGGTGTCCGAGGAGGCATCCGAGGCCGCGGCCGGCTCGACGATCTCGGTCACCCAGCTCTCGCACCTGCTCAAGGAGCGCGAGAACGGCGACCGTGACTTCGTGCTGGTCGACGTCCGCGAGCCGAACGAGTACGAGATCAACAAGATCCCCGGCTCGGTGCTGATCCCCAAGGGCGAGTTCCTGAACGGGCACGCCCTCGGCCGGCTGCCCGGGGTGGACTCCGGCAAGCAGGTCGTCCTCTACTGCAAGACCGGGATCCGGTCGGCCGAGGCGCTCGCGGTGGTCAAGGGTGCGGGGTACGCCGACGCGATCCACGTCGGCGGGGGAGTGGCGGCCTGGGTCGACCAGATCGACCCGAGCCAGCCGGCGTACTGACCCGACCGCTCGTCAGCAGCGGAGCACCGTCCGGACCGCGTCGGCATAGTCCTGGGTCGCGGGGAAGCCGGAGTGCTGGGCCAACGCCGTCAGGCTGGTGCGTTGCAGACCGGCGTCGGTCGGTTGCGGGTCGAGCACGCGCCAGTCGTGGCCGCTCTCCCGGCGACCGGTCGGCCCCCAGAGCCGGTCCACCTGCGGCCCGGGCGGGCCGCCGACCCGCTCCGAGGTCGGCGGGAACGGCTCGGCCGGCGTGGACGCCATCCGCGAGCGGTCCCAGCTCAGGACGGGCCCGGCGATGGGATCCGTCTCGCGGTACAGGTTGATCCAGCGCCCGCCGAGCGCCGACAGGACGGAGGTCACCAGCGCGAAGTCGACGAACCCCGGGAAGCCCCGCGGGTAGGCGACCTGGAGCTGTGAGCCGTAGGTGACCAGCGACGTGCGCGCACGGTCCTTCTCCGAGAGCCACAGCACCGTGGCGAAGGCGATCAGGCTGCCCTGGCTGTGGGCGGAGAGCACGAGACGCCGCGGGCGCAGCTGCCCTGCCGCGACGACGTCGTCCGGTGGGTTCAGGTGGAAGTCGATCCGGCGGCGGAGGTCGTGCACCGCGAACTGGGAGTACGCCGTCGGCACGAAGGGGTGGGCGGCGTGCGGCCAGAAGGAGATCACGTCCCAGACCACGTTGGCGCCGCGCCTCGACTCCTCGGTCCGCAACGAGCGGCGGCCGAGGTAGAACAGCAGCCCGGCCAGACCGATCAGCGCGTAGGTGCCGAGGTTCGTGAGCAGCTGCACCCACCAGGCCGCCGTGCCGTGCGGCGGAACGCGCTGGCTGAGGTAGCCGAACCAGCCGAGGTCGTCGTGGATGTCGCGGGCACCCCAGGTGCCGGACTCGCCGAGCATCTCGATCGAGGTGACCGCGGTCATGGCCAGACCCAGGGCGGCGTAGGCCAGGATCAGCGGCGCGACGTGCCACTTGAAGCGTGCCCCGCTCATCGCCCGCGCGATCTTCCGCGGCCAGGCGCCGCGCGGTGCCCCGAGCCCCGGCGCCGTGACGGACTGGTACTCGTGCTCGGGCAGTCCCTCGAGCTTCCCCGCCGTACGCCGCCAGCCGGCCGCCGAGACGAGCGCGACGACGAGCATGAACGCCATCGTCACGCCCCACGAGTAGGCGACGCGGTACAGCAGTTCGGTCTGCGCCCGCACGTCCAGCGCCCGGGCGAGCCCGAGGACGAAGGACCCGCAGAACCCGACGCTGAGGAACACGCCGGCGCTGGTCGCGCCCCAGGCGGCCAGGCCTCGGGCATAGCGCCGGAAGGGCCGGGGCACGTCGGCGGGCTCCGGTGTCACCCAGCCCAGGACCAGGAGCCCGACGAAGAGCGCGACCAGGGCGATGCCGGCCGCGGTGGCGAGCCACTGGGAGTAGCTGTCGAAGTCCAAGGTGAGGGCGGAGCGGTCCGTGCCGCCGAGCAGGATCGCCGAGGCGACCAGGGTGCAGCCCGACAGGACCTCGGCACCGACGGACACGGCGGGAAGGGCGCGGCGGACCGGGTCCGGCGGCTGGCACTCGAGCGCGGCCTCGGGGTCGCCCATCAGGACCACCACGACGGTGACCGCCAGCAGCAGGGTCAGCGACGACGCCCAGACGAGGTGCTGGAACGCCGACTCCGAGAGCGACGTGCTGTGGTTGTCGATCGTCTGCCAGGTGAGGGCACCGATGAGGGCGACCACCGACCATGCGGCGCTCAGGTGCAGCCGGCCCAGGATCGGCGCGCTCGAGTGCCCCACGTGGAAGAACTCGTAGCGGAGCAGGCCGGTCCTCGGTCGTGCCTCCTCGGCGAGCGACCCCTCGGCGTACGGCGCGAACGCGGACAGGCGGTTCCGGTCGCCCAGCCAGTGGAGGCCGTACACGGCCATACCCGCGAGCAGGACGCCCACGGTCATCACCGGGCCGCTCGGCTTGGTCTCGAGCCAGGGGAGGTCGGCCGCCCACTGCCAGGCGACCAGGTCGACGAGGATCAGGGCGGAGGCGAGGGCGAAGGTGCAGGTGACCCCGATCCCGATCCCACGGATGAGGGACTGGACGGTCGCGTACAGCCAGTGCCAGCGGGACCCGACCGGAGGGTGCGGCACCATGAAGGCCGCGGCGTTGACCAGGCCGAACGGGATCAGGATCAGCCACAGCCCCTTCACCCAGCTTCCCGACGTGTACTTGCCCCAGTGGTAGCCCTCCAGGGTCCGCAGCGGCGCGGTCTGCCGCTCGTTGCCCTCGCCGTCCACGGGACGGAAGAACCGGCCCCACGAGTCGCCGGCGACCTGGCGGACGTGGCTGCTCTCGAGCATGACCTCGGGCGGGGTCCCGCTGACCCCGTGGATGCGGAGCTCGACCCAAGGCTCGGTCGGGGGGGCCGGCACTGAGTCGGGCGACAGGTCTGGCGACTGGTCGGACATGGCGACTCCGTGGTGCGTGTGAGGAGTGACGCTAGTGACGCCACCGCCGCGTGTCGTCGGC
Organism: Nocardioides sp.; assembly: GCA_035707985.1. Taxonomy (GTDB): domain Bacteria; phylum Actinomycetota; class Actinomycetes; order Propionibacteriales; family Nocardioidaceae; genus Nocardioides. The sequence continues at coordinate 17,167 of DASSTL010000106.1, forward strand.
CCGCCGGATGAACCCCGAGACTGACCCGGTGACGGCGTCGTCGGTGACCGAACCGTAACCCCGTCGCGGCCGGCACGTTGTGCCACGTGACAGCCCGTTCCGGGCGTGTCACCCACGGCGGCCGCATCCCGGGCGGCGCCGGAGATCAGGAGGCCTCACCCTCATGACCCGACCTTCGTTCGCCCACCGCGTCTGGGCGGCGTTCTCGATCCTGGCCGCGGCGGCCGTCGCCACCGCGGTCGTCAGCGCCCAGCCCGCCGCGGCGGCCGGTTCCGGTTCCGCGCTCAGCCCACGCTCCGCGTGGGCGCCGGCGGCGTCGGCCACCATCCACCCGGGCACGATGATGTACACCGAGGGCGCGCAGTGCACGGGCAACTTCGTCTTCACCGACGCCGCGGGCAACACCTACCTCGGCTACGCCGCGCACTGTGCCGGGACGGGCTCGTCCACCGACACCAACGGGTGCCAGACCGACTCCGTGCCGCTGGGCACCCGGGTCGACCTCACCAACGACGGCAACCTGCTGAGCGAGGGCACGATCGTCGGCCACGGCACGCTCGCCTACAGCTCCTGGATCACCGAGCACCACCTCGGCACCAGTGACGCCAGCACCTGCGCCTACAACGACCTGGCCCTGGTGAAGATCGACGCGGGCGACGTGTCGAAGGTCAACCCGAGCGTCCCGTTCTGGGGCGGTCCCACGGGCATCGACACCGACGGAACAGCCCTCGGTGACCGGGTGTGGACCTACGGCAACTCGAGCCTGCGTGGCGGACTCTCGCCGCTCTCGCCGCACACCGGGATCAGTCTCGGTGACGACGCGGCCGACGGTGGCTGGAGCCACCC
>DASSTL010000107.1:0-19610 GCA_035707985.1 Nocardioides sp.
TTGGCGGCGCCGCCGGGCGAGCCGAGGTCGTCGAAGAAGTGGACGTTGGCGTCGTAGTACGCCTTCCACTCCTCCGGCGTGTCGTCCTCGTAGAAGATCGCCTCGACCGGGCAGACCGGCTCACAGGCACCGCAGTCCACGCACTCGTCGGGATGGATGTAGAGCATCCGCTTGCCTTCGTAGATGCAGTCGACCGGACACTCGTCGACGCAGGCCCGGTCCTTGAGGTCGACGCACGGCTGAGCGATGACGTAGGTCACCTGATCCTCCTGATCGGAAAGCGAAAGCCCTTCGAGCCGCAGCCTAGTATTACGGCGGCCTCGCCTCCGAGAGGGTCCAAATCCTCCGGCGACACGCGAAGTCGTGGGAAGGAGCGGGAAGACTCTCGTGGAGCCCCAGCCGAACCTCTTGTTCCTCATGCCCGACCAGATGCGGTGGGATGCCATGAGCTGTGTCAGCGGCTGGGTCGACACCCCGAACCTCGACCGGATCGCGGCCGAGGGGGTCCGGTTCCACCACGCCTACACCAACTCGCCGGTCTGCATACCGGCACGGGCGGCCCTGGTCACAGGGCGTTACGCGCACCAGACCGGAGTCTGGGGCAACAGCAGCGGGATGCTCAGCTACTCCGAGCGCACCTGGATGCAGTCCGTCCGGAACGCCGGCTATGCCACGAGCCTGTTCGGCAAGTCCCACCTCCACCGCCACGAGGGCGACCTCCGCGACCGTGAGCACGTCATGCACGAGTGGGGGTTCGACGAGGTCGACGAGATCGGCGGCCCGCGGGCGATGACCCGCGTGAGCTGCCGGCTGACCGACCTGTGGCGTGAGGCGGGGGTGTTCGAGGCGTACATGGAAGACATGGAGAGCCGCTTCGCCGACAAGCCGTGGGTCGTCCGACCCTCCCCGCTCCCCCTCGAGCTCTATCCCGACGTGTACGTCGCACGCCGCGCGGGCGAGCACCTCCGCGCGTACGACGGCGACCGGCCGTGGATGTGCTGGGTGGGGTTCAGCGGGCCGCACGAGCCGTGGGACACGCCCCACCCCTACGCCGGGACGGTCGACCCCGCGTCCATGCCCCCTCCGCTGAGGGCGGAGCAGGGCGCGGCCGACCGCCCTCGGGGGAGCCTCGACCGTCGCGAGCAGAACGACCTCGACCCGGATGAAGTCGCGGCGCTGCGCGCCGACTACGCCGCGCAGATGAAGCTCATCGACGACCAGGTCGGCGAGCTCCTCCGGGTCATCGAGGACCGCGGTGAGCTGGACCGGACGGTGATCGTGCTGGCCTCGGACCACGGGGAGATGAACGGCGACTTCGACCTGCTCTACAAGCAGAACTTCCTCAACCCCGCAGCGCGGATCCCCCTGGTCGTCCGGATCCCCGGCGGGCGCTCCGGCTGGGTCTGCGACGACCCGATCGAGCTCATGGACGTGGGCGCGACGCTGGTCGAGCTGGCCGGCGGTGAGCAGCTGCCGACGAGCCAGGCCCGCAGCGTCGCCACCCGTGTGCTCGGCGGGCGGAAGCGAGGCCGGAAGTCGGCGCTCTCCGAGCACGCACGGGAGGTGATGGTCGCGACCCGTGAGTGGAAGATGGCGGTCAACAGCTGGGGCGCGCCCTACCTGCTCTACGACCTCGAGTCCGACCCGGACGAGCTGCGCAACCTGGCCGGTCTCCCGGAGTACGCCGAGCAGACCAGCCAGATGCAGGACATGATGCTGCGCCGGCTGGTGCGCTCGTTCTCGAGCCCATGACGCCCGCACGACACGGCCTCGGCCCGCACGTCGTGGGCCAACGCGTGGTCGTCCGCCGGGTGCTACCGGGCGAGACCGGACCCTCGGGGGGACCGGCGATGACCGACGTGCTCGGCACCCTGGTCTCGTGGGACGCCTCCGCCTGCGTGGTCGCTCCCGAGTCGGGCCCCGCGGTGACCATCCCTGTGGACGAGATCGTGACGGGGAAGCCGGTACCGCCGCGCGCGTCCGTCCGGCAGCGGGTCTCGGCGCGTGAGGCCGAGATCCGCGCGCTGCCCCTCTGGCTGGCGCCGACCACCATGCCGCTCGGCGAGTGGGTGATGCGGCTGGTCACCGGCGAGCGGGGCCGTGGGTCCCGCCGCGCGAACTCGTGCCTGGCCATCGGCGACCCCGGCCTGCCGACGACGGAGGCGGCGGCCCGCGTGCAGGAGTTCTACGCCGGTCATGGACGCGTCGCGAGCATGCAGGTGGTGGTCGGCTCCGACGTCGACGCCGCCCTGGTCGCCGCGGGCTGGGACCCGGGTGAGCCCGAGGACGCGCCGTACCTGGTCGGCTCCCTGGTGATGGCCCTGCGCGCGGCAGGTCCGGCCGACGGCGTCGAGACCACCGTCGACGGGACTCGCCTGCTGGCCTCGATCGCCCGGGACGGCGTCGAGGTCGGCCGGGTCCGTGGCGAGCTGAACGGCGACTGGCTGGGCGTCCACGGCCTGCGCGTCGAGGAGTCGGAGCGCCGTCAGGGGCTCGGCAGGCGGTTGATGGCCGGGCTCCTGGAGGCCGCGGCCGAGCTCGGCGCGCGCACCGTGTGGCTCGAGGTGGACCGCTGCAACACACCCGCCTGGATGCTGTACGCCGGTCTCGGTCTCCGCGAGCACCACGTGTGTCGCTACCTCGCGGCGCCACCGTCGACGCCGTGATCGCCCCGCCCGCACCACCGCGTCGTCTGGCTCGGACGGACGGCCGCGACCTACATTGTCCGTACCGATCCGGGAGTGACACGTGAGCGAGCACCATCTGGCCGTGGCGGCCGAGGCGGCCGAGGCGACGCCGTCGGACCGGTCGGCGTACATCTACTCGATCGTGATCCCCGTCTACAACAGCGAGGCGATCGTCGGCGAGACGGTACGCCGCGTGGCCGAGGTCTTCTCGGGCGCGGGCCTGCGCTACGAGATCGTGCTCGTCAACGACGGCAGCCCCGACCGGAGCTGGTCGGTGATCTCCGAGCTCGCCCGCACGACGCCGCACGTCGTCGCGCTGAACCTGCTGAAGAACTACGGCCAGCACCACGCCAACCTCGCGGGGTTCATGGAGGCGCGCGGCGACTACGTGATCACGATGGACGACGACCTGCAGAACCCTCCCGACCAGGCGCTCCTGCTCATCGACGCCGCCCTCGAGGGCGACCACGACGTGGTCTTCGGGAAGTTCGAGACCAAGCGGGCCGCCGGCTATCGCCAGCTCGGCAGCAGGCTGATCAGCATGATCAACCGCCGGATCTTCGGGCAGCCCGACGACCTCGCGGTGTCCAACTACCGGATCCTCAGCCGCGACGTCGTCCAGCGCATCTGCGCCTCGCGCACGGCGCACCCCTACATCACCGGGCAGGCGCTGCTGTTCTCCAACAACCCCGGGCAGGTGACCGTCCGGCACGAGCCGCGCACCGTCGGCAAGAGCAACTACAACCTGGTACGGATCCTGCGGCTGGTCTTCACGATCCTGTTCAGCTACTCGTCGTACCCACTCCGCGCGGCCGCGCTGGCGGGGTTCGCCCTGTCGGCGCTGAGCTTCCTGCTCGGCGCGTTCTACCTGGTCCGGGGTTTCACCCATCACACGGAGGTCCAGGGCTGGACCACGCTGGTCGTCCTGCTCGCGGCGTTCAACGGCTTCATCATCGCGATGCTCTCCATGCTCGGGGAGTACGTCGTCCGCACCCTCAACGCCGTCAGCGTCGAGCAGAGCTACCACGTGATCGAGCGGGTCACCCGCCACGAGCCCGAGTCGACGCCGGAGTCGTGACCCGGCACTTCCTGGTGATCGGGGGCCAGCGCTGCGGAACCACGTGGCTCCACCACCAGCTCGAGGCGCATCCGCAGGTCGCGATGGCGCGCCCGGCGCGACCGGAGCCGAAGGTGTTCCTCCACGACCTCTCGCCCGACCAGGACCGGGCCTGGTACGTCGACACGTGGTTCGCCCACGCCTCACCCGACCAGGTGCTGGGTGAGAAGAGCACCAGCTACGTCGATCGCCCCGACGCCATCCCTCGCGTCCGTGCCCTGCTGGGAGACATCCCGCTGGTGGTGCAGCTCCGCGACCCGGTCGCCCGGGCCGTCTCGCACTGGCGGTTCAGCTCCGAGCACGGCCTCGAGCAGCGCCCCCTCACCGAGGCTCTGCGGGCCAACCTCGAGGGACCGCTGCCGTGGGACCCGAGCGCTACCTCGGTGTCGCCGTACGCCTACCTGGAGCGCGGTCGGTACGCCGACTCCGTCGGTCCGTGGCTCGAGGCCTTCGGCGACCTGCTCCACGTGCAGTTCCTCGAGGAGCTCCTGGCGCAACCCGGGCTGTTCGCCGAGACCCTCGCGCACATCGGGGTGGACTCCGCGCTCACCCCGGACGTCGACCTCGCGCCGGTGAACACCAGCGCGGGCGACGAGGAGCTCCTCGATCCGTCGATCGAGGCCGAGGTACGGCAGAGTTTCACCGAGAGCGACCGCGAGCTGGCGGCCCTGCTGGGCCGAAACCTGCCGTGGCAGAACGACAGAGACGAGGAGCCACGACGGTGACGGACTTTCGAGACCATCCGGATCCGATCCGCTTCAACGTGCCGGCCATCGAGGGCAACGAGGTCGCCTACCTCGAGCAGAGCCTCCGGGACGGCCACACGTCGTCCTCGGGGCCCTTCAGCGCGCGGGTCAAGGAGATCCTCCAGGAGGAGTCGGGTGCCGAGGAGGTGATGCTCACGACCTCGTGCACCGCGGCCCTGGAGCTGTCGGCGATGCTGCTCGACCTCCAGCCGGGTGACACCGTCGTCGTGCCGTCGTTCACCTTCTCCACCAGCGCACTGGCGTTCGCAGCCCGCGGAGCGGAGCTCGTCTTCTGCGACATCGAGCCGACGACACTGGGCCTCGACCCGAAGCACCTGGCCGAGCTCCTCGACGACCGGGTGCGCGCTGTGGTCGTCGTGCACTACGCCGGGATCGCGTGCGATCTCGACGGGATCGAGACCGTGCTGGCCGACCGGCCCGACGTCGTCCTGATCGAGGACAACGCGCACGGTCTGTTCGGGCGTTGGCGCGGGCGGCCGCTGGGCAGCTTCGGCGCGTTTGCCAGCCTGAGCTTCCACGAGACCAAGAACTTCACCTGCGGCGAGGGCGGCGCTCTGCTCGTCAACGACCCGGCCTCGGTCGACCGGGCGCGGATCCTCTACGACAAGGGCACCAACCGGCGCGCGTTCTTCCTCGGTCAGGTCGACAAGTACTCCTGGGTCGACACCGGGTCGTCGTTCGGTCTCTCCGACCTGCTGGCGGCCGCGCTGCTGGCCCAGCTCGAGAAACGCGAGCAGATCCAGGCCAAGCGCCGCCACGTGCACGAGACCTACCTCGCCGCCTTGGCGCCCTACACCGACCTGGGCGTGACCCTGCCGCACGTCCCGGAGGGCTGCGACCCGGCGTACCACCTCTTCTACGTGCTGATGCCCGACAAGCGCACCCGCGACACGGTCATGGAGGCGATGCGCCAGGAGGGCATCAACCCGACGTTCCACTACGTCCCGCTGCACAGCTCGATCGGCGGTCGCCGGTTCGCCGCGCGCGAGACCGACTGCCCGGTGACGACCGACGTCAGCGAACGGCTGCTGCGGATGCCGTTCTTCAACAACCTCACGGACGCGCAGATGGACCGGATCGTGGAGAGCTTCGGCCGGGCCACCCGGGCCGCCGTCGGCTGACAGTCCGGCGGTCAGGCGGTCCGCAGGCGGGCGGTCCCTCGGCTCACCTCGACGGCCATCCAGGCCAGCGCGGCCGCCTCGACGACGAGGAACGTCCAGCAGGTGCGTTCGAGCACCGGCGCCGACCCGAGGACGAAGTACGCCGTGCCGGGCACGGCAGCGAGCAGCCACGCCCGCACCTGACCGCCCGTCCGGCCCAGCGCGATCAGCAGGAGCGTGACGACCAGGCTCGCGATCGCCAGCGTGGAGGCAGCGGCGAGGACGGCGCAGAGGCGCCCGCTGATCCGGACGTCGTCGCCGAACACCAACGGAAGGAGCGGGCGACCCACCCAGGCACCGACCGGAGCCGCCAGCACTGCCAGCACCCCGGCGGCCACCACGAGTCGCGAGCGCAGCCGGTGCAAGGCGTCGCGCCGGTGCTCGACGACGAGGACGGTGAACCGGGCCGTGAGCTGGGCGACCATCCCGATCGCCAGGGTGTACGGCGCCCGGAACAGCGCGAGCCCGGCGAACAGCACGGTCACCTCGGCGGGGCTGCCTCCGGCGAGGGCCAGCAGCACGGGGCCACCGGTGAGGGCCACCTGGCCGAGGAGCTGCCCGCCGCTGGCTCCGCCGAGCAGGACCAGCGGCGACTCGTGGTCGTCCCCGTGCAGGGTCATCCGGAGCGTCCACGGCCAGATGAGCGCGGTGACGTACCCGGCGACCAGCGCCAGCCCGTACGCGACGGGCTGGTGGTTGCCGGCGGCGGCCAGCACCAGGCTCACCACGCAGCGGATCAGGTTCTCCATCACCAGGGCCACGGCCACCGCGCCGAACCGCTGGCGCGCCTGGAGCATGCCGCGGACCAGGCCCGTGAGCGCCGAGCCGACGCTCGCGAGCACCACGAGGAGCGGGAACCACACGTCGCCGCGGTGGAAGAGCGAGTCGCGCGCCAGCCACGCCAGCAGGCCGACGACCGGGCTGACGGTGAGCACCGCGGCGGCGACGGACGGGAGCGACCGGCGTACGGCGTGCTCCCCGCCGGTCGCGGTCACCGACCGCGCGGCCCAGTGCTGGAGCGGGAACGCGAGCGCGGCGGCCGCGAAGCTCCAGTAGGCCCACAGCACCGAGACGGGAGCGGCTGCGTCCGCGCCGAGGGCACGGGTGACGGTCGCGAAGAAGACGTAGGCCAGCACGCCGTTGAGGACCGAGCCGATCGCGAGGGCACCCGAGTCGCGGGCGATCCGCCCCTGTGTCGTGGTCATGCTCAGGCACGGCCGGCGGTGACGGCGGCCACCTCGGCGATGTCGGCAGGGCCGACCCGGCAACAGCCGCCGACCAGTCGCACGCCGGCGGAAAGCCAGCCGGCCACGGCACCGGCGTCGAAGGCGGACTCGCCGGTCCACGTGCGGCGCTCGGCGTCCCAGCCCTGGCCCGAGTTCGGGTAGGCGACGAGCGGCCCGGGGGCCTCGCCGAGCGCGGTGAGGACGTCGCCCGGCCGGCAGCAGTTGACGCCCGTCGCCACGATCTCGGCGACGTCGGCGATCATCGCCCAGGCCTCGGCGAGCGGCTCGCCGGCGCGGGTGCGGTCGCCGTCGGCGCTGAGGCTGAGCCAGGCGGTGAGCCCGGTCCCGTCCAGCTCGGCGCACAGGGCCTCGACCTCCGCCAGGCACGGAACCGTCTCCACGGCGAGCACGTCGGCGCCGCCCGCGGCCAGCACCTCGAGGCGCGGCCGGTGGAAGGCGCGGAGCCCGACGACGTCGAGGTCGTAGTCGCCGCGGTACTCCGACCCGTCGGCCAGGTACGCACCGTACGGGCCGATCGACGCCGCGACCCAGCCGTCCGGGCGGCGCTCGTCGCGGGCCCGACGAGCGAGCGTGACGCTGCGCGTCATCAGGTCCGCGGCCTGGTCGGCGTCGAGCCCGAGGGCCGCGAAGCCCGCGAACGACGCCTGGTACGACGCGGTCGTCGCCACCTGGGCCCCGGCGTCGAAGAACTCCCGGTGGGCGGCGACGATGGCCTCCGGGTCGTCGGTCAGCAGCCGCGCGGACCACAGGTCGGACGACAGGTCGTGACCGCGGGCCTCGAGCAGGGTGGCCAGGCCGCCGTCGAGGACCACCACGCCGTCGGCGACGGCCTCGGCGAGGTCGGGCGTGCTGGTCACGCGGGGCACGCTAGCCGGTCGGCTCGGCGGCGTACCCGGTCGGCTCAGACGAGGACCTCGTCGCGGGCCGACGCGTGGTCACGGGCGGTGAGCAGCTCGTCGATCCGATGGTGGGCCTGGTCGTACTCCTCGGTGCCGATCGCGGCGTCGAGCCGCGAGGTGATCGCGCGCAGTGTCGCCTCGATCGACGCGACGTCCTCCGGGATGCGGCGCGAGAGCAGCAGCTCCAACGCCTGATGCCTGGTCATGACCCCTCCCTTGCACCCCGATGACGAACGTACCCACTTCGCGCGGGATCCAACCGGAGGAGAGTGCCGGGATCTGACCGCGAGAGCGAGACGCCGACTCGGACCCAGAGCACCGGCAGGCTCCGAGCAATCCTGCTTGAGAGGACTTTCGCGTCCGCGCCGAGCATGGTCAAGCCCGCCATTCCGGCCAGGAGGAGGAAGTCGGCGTCCAGGAGCAGGCCGACGACCCCTGGGTCGACCCCGAGGAGCGGCACGAGCGCCGCCGCCACGAGCACGGCGGCGGCGAGACGCACGGCCGCGTCACTCCTCGGCTTCACGTCCGCGACCCTAGCCCGCCGTCGGGGACGGGACCGCTACGACAGCCGGAGGTGGTAGTTGGGCAGGCGGAACGCCCGGCCGTAGTTCTTCTTGCCGGAGAAGTCGGTGGGCCGGTTTCCGACGTTGGCGATGATCGTGTAGCCCTGCGCGATGAAGTGCCGCCGGCACCGCCGCTTGCTGTGGTCGGACGTCTCACCGGCCCTGCGCCCACAGACCTGGGTGACCGGGTACCCGGCGGCCTCGAGCTGCCCACGCGCCTGCTTCAGCTGCTCTCCGCTGCGGGCCGTGTTGAAGAGGATGGCCACGTGGTGCTCGCGGGCGTGCCTCACGAAGCGGAGCACCCGCCGGATCGGGGCGCCGGTGTCGTAGTGCGTGGCGAGGCTGCTGTTGTCGATGTCGAGGTTGATCGCGAACTTCTTGCGCTTGCCCTCGACCTTCCGGTTGAGGTACTTGCCCGACCCCTCCATCGCGACCCGCACGTCCCTGAGCCACTGCTTCTCCGACGGCAGCCGCGATGCGGCGTCCGCGGGGGTGGTGGCGGCGGTGAGCGAAGCGAGCATCAGCGCGACCGCTCCTGCCAGGACCACGAAGTTCCGCCATCGGCCGAGTCGGGTCATGGAGTCCTCTCCCTCGTCGTGCGTGCCCCGGCCATCCTGCCTCACGAGGGCGGCGTCGCCGAAACCGACGGACGGACCGTCAAGCACTGCGAGCTCGTGCCGATCGGCCCGCGTTCGTCGTGGACGACGCTCGTGGTGAGGCCGATGCCGTCGTCGGCGAAGGTCACCGTGGTGTCGAGCCCGAGCCAGCCGTCGACGGGCGGTCGGACGAGGTGTGCGGTGAGGTCGATGTTCGGGAAGGCGACGTCCTGGGGCGCGGCTCGGACCGTCATGCCGTTGGCGATGTCGAGCAGGCCGGCGACGGCCGCCGTCCGGCTCACCTCCTCCCCGTCGAGGATCGGCTGGGAGACGCGGACCCAGACCGCAGCCCGTCCCGGCTCCAGCTGGCGACGGCGTACCTCGGCGGTGGCGATGAACCCGCCCTTCCAGACCGTGGTCGGATCCCACGGGTCCAGGTCGTCGGGAGGTGGCAACGGCGTGTGGCCGGTGCCGGCGACCGCGGACGTGTCGCGCTGCCGCATCAGCCAGGCGCGCATCCGGACCACCGGACGACCGGCGTGGGCGAGCACCGCCTCGACGAGCTCGATGGTGCGCCCCGGTCGGACGACCTCGACACCGATGTCGACCTCGGCGACCGGGACGGTGCCGAGAATGTCGTAGCTGAGGCGGGTCAGCACCAACCCGTCGTCACGGCGTGCGTCGCGGTCGAGCTCGACGGCGTGCGCCAGCAGCCCGAGCGCCGGAGCGATGTGCTGCGTCCCGTCCTCCCACGCCCCACCCGTGTGCTCGGTCGCGCGGAAGGTCCGAGTCCCGAGGCGCTCGAAGTACGCCACCGCTCAGCCCGTCACCGGCGCCGTGAGGCGGTGCCAGGTTCCCTCGGAGACGACCTGGACATCGCCGTCGACGACCCGGATGGCGGTCTGGTCGTCCATGGCGTACGCCGTGCCCCCGATGTCGGCGATCCAACGTTCCGCCGTCTCCAGCGTGTTGTCCGGCATCTGTGGATGGTCGAGATGCGGGAAGATCGAGAAGTCGACGACTCCGAGGGTGCGGTCGTCGGGTGCCGCGTGCCACGCGACGAAGTCCTCGCCGATCCGGGGCGTCATCACCATGCTGCCGGCGCTGACGCCCACCCACACCGCGTCGGTGAGGGTCCCGACGAGGTCGGCCAGCCCGGACTCGCGCATCCAGTGGCACAGGTACGTCGCGTCGCCGCCGTCCACGAGGAGGACGTCGGCCTCCTTCACCCAGGCCACCCAGCGGTCCTTTCCCAGACTGGGCAGGGCGGTCAGCTCGAGGAGCCCGATCCGCTTCCACCCCAACCCGCAGATCTCGCCCGGACCGTCACCGAGGACGAACCGACGGGCGCCGTACGGGTCACAGCTGGTGTGACCCCACTCCGCGGTCGGGATGCAGAGGGCCGTGCAGTCGGCGATCGGTCTGCCCACGAGGTCGACCAGCGCCTCGCGGATGCTCTCGTTGGTGACGCCTCCGGATGTGAGCAGCAACTTCACGACGCATCTCCTCGTCTTCATCTGCGACAGCGGGGCGGACGCCAGGTGTCCCCCCGATCATTCATCGAGAAGAAACGGGGACGGCGCATGAGAATACGACGGCTTCTCACATCCACGATCGTCGCGGTGGCACTGGTGCCACTGGCGACCGGGCCTGCAGAGGCGGCACCACCGGACAACGACGACGCCTCGGGTGCACTGACGGTGACGCTCGGCGCTCGCGTCACCCAGGACACCACCGAGGCCACGACCGATGCCGGAGACGACGCGCTGAACGAGTCCTGCGGCGCGCCGTTCACCAACGCGTCGGTCTGGTACGAGTACACCGCCGACGTCGACCGCAAGGTCGCGTTCGACGCCAGTGAGTCGGGGTACAGCGCGGGTCTGATGGTGTTCAAGGGCACGCCGAGCGCGGACTCGCTGCGCACCTGCGGTCCGGGGACCGTGGGTCTCAAGGTCAGGGCGGGCAAGACCTACTACGTCATGGTGTTCTCCGACACGGAGACCAACGGAGGCTCGATGGTCCTGAGGGTGAGGAACGCCCCGAGTCCGAAGATGCACGTGACGGTCGCCAGGCACGGCGTGGCCTTCCACGGCGGCGCAGCCCGGGTGCACGGCACCTACCGCTGCAAGAACGCCGACTTCGCCTTCATCGGCGCCGTCATCCGCCAACGGGCCGGACGGCTGAAGATCCGGGGGGAGGGCGACGTGGACGCGCGCTGCAACGGCAAGACCCACCGGTGGTCGGCGCGGGTCGTGTCGCCGGTCGGCACCTACGCGCGTGGGAAGGCCAAGGTCAAGGTGACGCTGTTCGGCTGCGGGCTCATCGACTGCCGGCACGACCAGGCGTCCCACGACCTGCGCCTCGCCTGGGGCAAGGGCAAGGGGGGCGGCTCGACAGCCTCGCCGAGCGAACGCGTGGCGCGGCCGCAACCGGCCGCGTGGTCCGGGAGGCACTGGCCGACGCGCTGAGGACCCACGCGGCGCCACTCGGCGGGCCCGGCGACCCGACCGAAGGCCGGTCGAGGTCGCCGGGTGGTCGCCGTCGGGCTCGTGGGTTCGGCACGCCCCCACGACCGCGGACAGGATGGGGCCGGAGTGAGCCGGCGGCTCGCGCAGTCTCGATTCGCGCAGGCTCCGGGGCCACCGTACGATTTCGGGGACCGCTGTGGGGCGTGACGAACCCCCTCCTCGCCTCGCCGACGCAGGCACGGGAGAGCCGCGGCGGTCCGCGCGTACGGCGTACCGACGAGAGGCCGATGACACGTCGGCGAAGGTGTGGTGGCACAGCGACCTTGCCCCCGCCCACACCTCCAGGGCAGTCCGCTACTGGAGGAAACATGACAGACAGTCCACGCTCGGTCTCGACAGGCTCGACCACCGGGCTCTCACGCACACTCACCTCTGCGCTGCCGCAGGCGACGCCCGGCGAGCAGGTCCGGCTGCAGGGCTGGGTGCACCGCCGTCGCGAGCTGGCGAAGGTCACCTTCCTGGTCGTGCGCGACCGGTCCGGGCTCGCCCAGGTGGTGCTGCCACCCGGTGCCGACCTGCCGCCGGAGGAGACGCCGGTCGAGGTCGTGGGCGTCGCCACCGCCAACGCCCAGGCGCCGGGCGGGGTCGAGGTCACCGAGCCGACCGTGACCGCGCTCAGCGAGCCCGCCGACACTCCGGCCGTCGAGCTGTGGCGACCCGCCCTCGACACCGGCCTGCCGACCCTGCTCGACCACGCCGCGACGACGTGGCGCCACCCGCTCCAGCGCGCCAAGTGGGAGCTCGCGGCCGCGAGCCTGCGCGGCTTCCGCGAGACCCTCGACGCCCGGGACTTCACCGAGGTCCAGTCCCCCAAGCTCGTCGAGCAGGCGACCGAGAGCGGCGCCAACGTGTTCCGGGTCGACTACTTCGGCCGTCCGGCGTACCTCGCGCAGAGCCCTCAGTTCTACAAGCAGCAGCTGGTGGGTGTCTTCGAGCGCGTCTACGAGGTCGGGCCGGTCTTCCGCGCCGAGCCGCACGACACCGTGCGGCACCTCGCCGAGTACGTGTCGCTCGACGTGGAGCTCGGCTTCGTCGAGGACCATCACGAGGTGATGGCCTGCCTGCGCGACGTGGTCGCCGGCATGGTCGACGGCGTACGCCGGCATGCCGCGCCCGCGGTCGAGCGTCTGGGCATCGAGCTCCCGGACGTGCCGGAGTCGATCCCGCTGCTGCACTTCCGCGAGGCCCTCGAGATCGCCGGAGCACCGGAGGACGAGCCCGACCTGAGCCCCGCTCATGAGCGCGCGCTCGGCGACTGGGCGGAGCGCGAGCACGGCTCGGCGTTCGTGCTCGTCGACGGCTACCCGACCGCGCACCGCGCGTTCTACAGCCACCCCGACCCGGAGGACCGGCGGTGGAGCAGGTCCTTCGACCTGATCTTCCGTGGGATCGAGCTGGTCAGCGGGGCGCAGCGGCTGCACCGCTACGACGACTACGTGCGCACCCTCGAAGAGCGCGGTTACCCGTACGAGCCCTACGCGACCTATGTCGAGGCGTTCCGGCGTGGCATCCCCCCGCACGGCGGCTTCGCGATCGGCCTCGAGCGCTGGGTCGGCCGGCTCGTCGAGGCCGCGAACATCCGCGAGGTCACCCTCTTTCCGAGGGACCTGCACCGGCTCGCGCCGTAGGTGGCGTCGTCAGCCGTGGTCGTGCTCGTGATGCCGCGGCTTGCACACGACGGCGGCCTTCGGCTCGTAGGTCACGGTGTACGACGACGAGTGGTCGACCTGTCCGGCGTGCGCGAAGGTGCGGGTGACGGTGACCTCGAACCCGTCGCGCCCGTCACGCGGTGTGCACTGCGTGCCGTGTCGGACGTCGCGCCCGGCCGCCACGACGTGGGTGCGGTGGGTGTGGGTGGAGCGGATCGTCCAGCGCGGCGTCGACCAGAGCGTGGTCGTCAGCGTGCCGCGGTCGAGCGAGACCGCGACCAGCACGCCGTACGGCGAGTCGTCGGCGAACGCGACGCCCTGACCGTTGCGCAGCGTGGCGTCGCGACCCACCGGGGCCCGTCCGGTGTAGGTGCGGTCCGTCGCATGGTTCGCGATCTGGAGGCCACCGAGCCAGGCGGCGTTGAACAGCGACGTGGCCAGGGCGTCGCCGGCTGCCCCGCCGGGCGTGGCCGGCCCGAGGCGCCCGCGCAGTGAGAGCGACCGGTGGGGCTTCAGGACGATCCCGTCCAGCCGGCCGACGGCCGCGGCGAGAGCGCCGGTGCGGGCAGACCGCGGCACGTGGACGGCGTACGTCGAGAGCTTCTTCCGGATGCCCAGCGCTCGCGCGTCGGCGTCGGTGAAGGACGGCTTCGCCGGCGTCGGGCGCACCCGGGCGCTGCGGTCGGGTGAGGCGATCGCCCGCACGAGCGCGACGGCGACGTCGTGCGGTGCATAGCGCGAGCCCGCCTTCCCGCTGACCACCTGCGGGCGTCCGTGGACGAGCGCGACCGTCGCCGGCTGTGGGCGGTCGATCTCGGCGCCCACGAGCTGCTGGCGCGCGATCCGGGCGAGGGCGTGTCCCTGGACCGTGGGCCGCAACTGGTGGCCGACGCGGCGCGCACCGAGGAGGGGACCGTACGACGACGGGGGGAGGTGGAGCGCGGTCTTGCCGAACCTCAGCTCGACCCCGGACGACATCGCCGGGTTGGCGAACCTCCGGACGAACCGGTGGACGGCGTCGGGACCGATGTGGGGTGCCACCTCTGCCAGCCGGAGCTCCACGGTGGGGTCGTCGGTGAGGTAGGCGTTCCAGAACGCCGTGCCGGCGTACCGGGGGTCGACGACGAGCCCCGGACGCGCCGGCCGGACGTCGAAGCCGGTCCGGTGGAACACCACGGTGCCGTCCCGGGGAGTGCGCCCGGCGACGCGGTCGAGGGACTGCAGCAGCGTCGCGAGGCGATCCTGGTCCAGGGTCACGACGGGCTCGAAGGAGGTGCCGGTCGTGTAGTACGCCCACAGTCGCGAGGGGCTCCAGCTCTTGGTCGCGCCGGCGTTGGCGACCGAGGCCGAGTAGTCGACCGCGAGGCCCACGTCCGCGGGTGCGACCTGCTGGGTGTGGCCGTTGACCGTCACCGTGAACGGCGTCTCCGCACGGCTGCCGAGCCCGTCGCGCAGCGACGTCATCGCCGAGGACGGCTTCTTGCCACCGATGTCGACGCCGGCGACGGTCGTCCCGACCGGCACCTTGTTGCTGGCCATGAGGTACGCGCCGACGTACACGACGCCGGCCAGCATCGCGAGCCCGAGGATGAGCGCGATGACGACCCGGCCGCCCTCGCTCTCGGGGCCGGGTCGGTCGTCTCGCCGGGTCGAGCGCGCCACGCGAAAATGCTAGGAGTGAGACGGGCCCCTCCGTGGCTGAACGCGCCGAACGAGGTGGTCAGAGTCCGGCGAAGAGATCCGACTCCAGACGGCTCTCACCGGGCGCCGGCGTCCCCTTGGCGATGCGGAACCACTCGGTGCCGAGCACCTCGTCCCCCAGGTGGTTCGACAGCGCGAAGAAGCGGCCGTCGACCTCGATCTGCGTACGGTGAGCCAGCAGAGCCGCCTTCTTGCGGTCGGCGTACGCCGTGGCGTCGATCTCCGCGGCCAGGTCCTCGTCGGGCGTCGCCATCGGGAGCGGCCCGTCGGGGTCGAGGCCTTGGAACGACGTGGTGTCACCGGCTTCCCGGAGCAGACGGAGGCCCTGGCGCATGCTGCTCTCGGAGCGCGACACCCAGTAGACCTTCGCGACCTCCCACGGCTCGCCGAGGTCTCGCCGATAGCTCGGGACGGCGGCCAGGTCGACGCCGTACGTCGCGACCCGGTGCGCCTGGATGTGGTCGGGATGGCCGTAGTTGCCGAACTGGTCGTAGGTGACCACCACCTGCGGCCGCACCTCGCGGATCACCTCGACCAGGAGCGTCGCGGCCTCGGTGAGGTCGGCGTCCCAGAACGCGTTGGCGGGCCGGTCGTCGGCCGGGATCGCGTGGCCGACGTCGTGCCAGGCCATGCCGGAGTCGCTGTAGCGCCCGAACCCGCCGAGGAACCGGTGGTCGGTCACCCCGAGCGCCTTCATCGCCTCGGCCAGCTCGCCGCGGCGGTGCTCGGCCAGCTTGTCCTCCTGGTCGTGGGCGAGGTGCGCGAGCTCGGGCACGAGGATCTCCCCGCGCTCGCCGCCGGTGCAGGTGACCAGGGTGACCCCGACGCCCTCGTCGACGTACTTGGCCATGGTCGCGCCGGTGCTGATGGACTCGTCGTCGGGATGCGCGTGCACCAGCAGGAGCCGGCGGTCGGGGACGTCGCTCATGTGCTCGACCCTAGGAGGAGGGTGCGCAGCGCCGGCAGGAAGGGTCGGTCCGGCTCCAGCCAGTCGACGTCGTCGAGGTCGTCGGCAACCAGCCAGCGCACCTCGTCGTGGTCGGCGCCGGGTCGGGGATCGCCGTCGACCACCGCGCAGACGGCGGCGCGCAGGACGAGGGCGGGACCGATCGGCTGCTCGCCGTCCAGCCAGCCGTCCACCCGGATCTCGCAGCCGAGCTCCTCGGTGATCTCGCGGACCAGCGCGTCCTCCGGGGTCTCGCCGTCCTCCACCTTGCCGCCCGGGAGCTCCCAGCGCCCCGCAGCCGCGGGTGGCGTCGTACGCCGAGCGGCCAGGAGCCGGCCGTGGCGCACGACCGCGGCCCCCACGACGAGTGCCATCAGAGCCCGGCGTCCCGATGGGGCACCATGAGCGGTGTGACGACGCGGCAGCCCCGCTGGGTGTACGACGAGGGTGAGGAGCCCGATCCGCGCTTCTCGCTGGCCAACGAGCGGACGTTCCTGGCCTGGGTGCGGACCGCGCTCGCGATGTTCGCCGGCGGGGTCGCCCTGCACGCTCTCGAGGTGCCGGACACCGCATGGGTGCGGACCCTCCTGGTGGTGGCGCTGATCGGGCTCGGCGGGCTGATCTGTCTGTTCGCGCTGCTGCGCTGGGCGCGGGTCGAGCGCGCCATGCGCCGGCGCGAGCCGTTGCCGTCGTTCGCCCTCGGCGTGGTGATGACCCTGGCCCTGGCCCTGGTCGCGGCGCTGCTCGTCATCGCACTCTTCTGATCGCCCCGGTGACGGTCACGCCGCTCATGCTGGCACGGATCTGGGTACGGACGACCTATGAGCGAGACCCAGCCACCGGACCGGGCGCACCAGGTCCCCGACGGCGTCAGTCAGGAGACCGTGGACGCCGTCGGCAAGCTGACCAAGGCGCTGGAGACCACCGAGCGCGCCCGCGGGCACCTCTACGCGTTCCACCAGCTGATCGGGGAGGCCGACCGCCGCGTCGAGAAGGCGATGCACCTGCTGCGCGACGCCGGTCATCGCGAGTGGGCCGACCGGCTCGAGCGCGAGCTGTTCGGCCGCAACATCCTGGAGGGCCGCTGGACGTTCCAGATCGTCGAGGAGTTCGACGACGGGTACTGGACCGAGTTCCGCGAGCTCGAGGCAGCCGTGCGCGACGACCTCCAGGCCGGACGCCGCCACCTGCGCGAAGCGGGAATGAAGGAGGACCACCGCACCCGGGGCGAGCCCGGGCACGAGTCGCGGCCCTGAGCTTCCCTGGACTCCCCGCGCGCCGAGCCGGGTCGGTGCTTGCTCCCCGGCCGGGTGTCCACGACGATCACCCGCGTGTGGACCAGTCCGCGGGTGCCCGCACTGGTCCTGGTGGCCACGGTCGCCCAGCTCGCCGTGGCCGAGTGGTGGCCCGGGATCGAGCGCTTCGCCGACAAGGCGTTCGGCGCGCGGCTGCTGGCCTACCCGGTGATGATGCTGGTCGCCCCGGCCGCGTGGTGGCTGGTGGTCGGCCGGCGTGAGCGTCGGCGCAACGGCACCGCGACGCCGCCGTACGCCGCGTTCACCCTGGTGATGCTGCCCTTCCTGGTCGACGTGACCGGCAACAGCCTCGACCTCTACGACTCGATCGACTGGTGGGACGACGCCAACCACTACGTCAACTGGCTGTTGCTGCTGGCGGGTCTCGGGCTGCTGCTCACCCGCGACCTCCGGCCGGACTGGGCGATGGTGCTGCTGGTCACCGGGCTCGGCGCGATCCTGGCGATCGGCTGGGAGCTCGGCGAGTGGTTCACCTTCATCCGGCACGGCACCGAACTCGACACGGCGTACGAGGACACCCTCGGCGACCTCACCCTGGGCACGCTCGGCTCACTCACCGCCGGCCTCGCCCTGCTCTGGTGGCGGCGTACCCGGCCTACGGCGCCGGCCTGAGGGACCGGCCGATCCGTACCCGCCTTCAGCGGTTGATGTTGGACATGTCGTGGGCCTCAGCCGGCGGCTCCGGGCCCACGTGCTTGGTCTTCCCGCAGTAGGTGCAGGTGTGGATCGCACCGCGGGTGGTTCCCTCGACCGGACCCCATGAGTGCCCCCGTAGCAGACAGCGAAGAGTCATCGCCACCACTCCCTCCGTCGTTCAATGTCCCACGAGACCGGGGACCTGGGAAGACAGGCGGCCCTGCCACCGGGAAGGTCCGCACTCATGCTGAACCATGCTTTTCCACATCGAGCAGTCCCACGCGCCCGCCGACTGCCCCTACGGGAACGGCGGCTCCCGGTCGCTGCATGATGCGGGCGCCGAGGGAGTCACCGTGCACGGCGTCTGGGGTGCCTTCAGTGAGCACGTGATCTTCATGCTGGTGGAAGCCGAGACCTGGAGGCGATCCACCGGTTCCTGCTCCCGGGGATGAAGACCTGCACGGCGAGCATCACGCCGGTCAGCGACCGGCCGATCCCCCACCCTGCGTAAGCCCCACCACTGCTACGTCAAAGGGGGCACTGCCCCCATTGACGTAGTGGTCGAGACCCGGCCGGCGTCGGAGCACGGGTGGAACTGCTGCCCTGCGGGCTTCCCCACCACGATCGGAGGAGTCGACGCGTGCCGAAGGGATCGACGCCGAGCCAGCTTCAGTCGGTGGTGGCGAAGGCGGCGTCGAACGCCGCCACGGGCGCCTCGAACGCCAGGTTGCGCACGAACTCCAAGGCCTCGGGAGCCCCGCGCAGGCGGTCCATGCCGGCGTCCTCCCACTCCACCGAGATGGGCCCGTCGTAGCCGATGGTGTTGAGCATCCGGAAGGACGCTTCCCACGGCACGTCTCCGTGCCCGGTGGACACGAAGTCCCAGCCGCGGCGAGGGTCGGCCCAGGCCAGGTGCGACCCCATCCGGCCGTTCCGGCCGTTGCCCACCTGGCGCTTCGCGTCCTTGCAGTCGACGTGGTAGATGCGGTCGCGGAAGTCCCAGAGGAACCCGACGGGGTCGAGGTCCTGCCACACGAAGTGCGACGGGTCCCAGTTCAGGCCGAACGCCTCCCGGTGCCCGATGGCCTCCATGGTCCGCACCGTGGTCCAGTAGTCGTAGGCGATCTCGGAGGGGTGCACCTCGTGCGCGAAGCGCACCTCTTCGGCGTCGAAGACGTCGAGGATGGGGTTCCATCGGCGCGCGAAGTCGTCGTACCCCGCGTCCACCATGTCCTGGGTCGCCGGCGGGAACATCGCGACGTACTTCCAGATCGAGGAGCCGGTGAAGCCGACGACCGTGTCGACGCCCAGCTTCCGGGCGGCCCGTGCGGTGTTCTTCATCTCCTCGGCCGCGCGTTCCCGCACGCCCTCGGCGTCGCCGTCACCCCAGATCCGCGAGGACAGGATGCCCCGGTGGCGCTCGTCGATCGGGTCGTCGCAGACGGCCTGGCCCTTGAGGTGGTTGGAGATCGCGAAGACCTGGAGGCCGTGCCTGTCCAGCACCTCACGCTTGGCCGCGACGTACCCGTCGTCCTCGACAGCGGCCCACGGATCGAAGTGGTCGCCCCAGCAGGCGATCTCGAGCCCGTCGTACCCCCATCCGGAGGCGAGGCGGCAGACCTCCTCGAAGGGAAGGTCGGCCCATTGGCCGGTGAAGAGGGTGATCGGTCGGGTCATGCGCGGTGTCCTCCTGTACGTCGGGTGGCGGGGTGGGTGGTCACGTCGGCACCTCCTGCCAGGAGCCGGACTGCGAGCTCGCCTCGACCGCAGCGAGCACGCGCTGCACCCGCAGTCCGTC
>DASSTL010000108.1:0-37977 GCA_035707985.1 Nocardioides sp.
CCTGGATCGGTCCGTCCAGGGCATCGAGCCCGAACAGCGACAACGAGCCTGCGATCAGGAGGGCCAGCAGCACCAGTGGCACGAGAGCGTCCGTGAGCGACGGCTCACGGACGACCGGTGTGTCACCGCCCTGCGCCATCGAGCCACCTCCCCGCTCAGTGCGCGATGGATCACCACGACGCGGTTTCACACGAAACTAGCGGTTCATGCGACCACCCGACAGTGCCGGCACTCGCCCCTGCGGTGTTGCCGCGGTTCAGGCCAAGCCGTTGAGGGTGTCCACGACCCCGAACAGATCTCCCCGGTTGTAGAAGTCCACGGCTACGAAGTTCGGGAGCAATCCGCGCTCTGCCTGGCACTGCTCCGCGCGCGGAAGCAGGACGTCACGCGCGTTGACCTTGGTGGCGTTGGACACCTCGCGCTTCTTGTCGGTGATCCAGTGGTTGAGCAGGAACACCGACGCACCGGCCGGCCCCCGGTTCGGCCGGCAGCTGAACTGCGACGGTCGGCGGAACAGGAACGGGGTGTCCTGCGCGACTTCGAATCCGGGCAGGAGCCACGGGTACTTCTTGCCGCCGCCATGCTGCTCCATCAGCACCACCAGTCGCTGGCCCGACTCGATCATCTGGCCGAGCGTCGGCCAGCCTTGGTCGCCGGCCGGGGTGTAGACGTACGGCATCAGTCCCGCCTCGCGGAACACCTTCGCCGTGTCTGCCGGGCTCACCGTGTCCTGCACCATGATCGTGACGACGTTGCGTGGGTGTGCCGTCATCCAGGCACGCACCTGCTTCATCACCGGCAACCACTTGATGGCCCCGAGCTCGCAGAGGGCGTGGCACAGATACGGCTCGACGGGTCCGCGCGGGGTGAGGCGGAGCGCGTCCCGGAGCCGCAGCGCACTCTCGACCGCGGACTTGCCGAACGTCCTGTCCGCCTCGTCGAGCGCGGTTGCCCGACTTTCGTCGGTGTTCGCGATGATGCCCCGACGCTGTGTCCGCTGGGCGTACCAGCTGTCGATGAGCAGGACCCGGATCCCGTGCTCCAGCTGGGCGGGAATCCCGTCCGGCTGCTCGGCGAAGAACCAACGCTGGTCCGCCGCGGACATCGCGTTGTGCGTGGCGGGGAACGCCACGTCGTTGTACGCACGGTCACACAGGACGGCGTACCCGTTGCACGTCTCGTCGGCCTGGCCCATGGCGCCGGGCAGGTCGTCGCCGGCCGGTAGCCCGCCCACGACGAACGCGCCCACCAGTGCGAGTACGGCCACACCACCCACTGCCCGGCGCACGTGAACACCGGTTCCGATGAGATCGGCAGGAGTCCGGCCCTTCGTGCGTAGCCTGACCGCCTGGATCGCGATCGACACCAGCAGCGCTCCCGCCAAGACGACCAGCACCGCGCCCGTGGCCCAGACGAGCGCCTCCACGACCTGCAGCGGCTGCAGCACCAGGGCGAGACCGGCCAGCAGCAAGAACACGGCGCGCGCCGTGCGGGGGCCGAGCCGCGGACCAGGGTCGAGGACCCGCGCCCACGTCTGCGAGAACAGCTCACGCGGCGACTTGTCGCGCGCCAGCTGCGCGGCACCGGACCAGACGTCGAGGGAAAGCAGGTAGCCGATCGCCGCGAGCAACCCCGCAGCAGCCCAGAAGGTCCCGTTCAGCTCCTCCCAGACGGCCTGGATCACAGCACCCGACAGAGTCGAGTCGTCCTCGCGCCTCACCACGAAACCGACCACGACTAGTAGCACTGCGAGGAGGCCCGCGGCCGCCACAGCACCGCGACCGACCGCACCGAGCGCCGAAAGAGCCCGCGCCCGCTTCGAGCCGTCACCACCACGAAGGAATGCCCCGGCGACGGCCAGGAGCAACAGCCCCATCAGCGGGAGCAGCCACGACATCAGACCGACCAGGTGCACCCAGCTCAACGTCTCGCTGGTGGCGTCCTGTGAGCCGAACTGCGACAGCCTGACGTCCAGCTTGGCGGGCAGGGCGGCTCGCTGCTCGGGTGCCAGCACGGCGACGGCGCCGATCGCGAGTGCTGCCACATCGGCGAGCCGCAGCACGAGGCTGTCACCGCCGCTGTCGCGTCCCGTCAGCACCCGGTACAGCGGGCCGGCTGCGCCCGCCCGTGCAGCGGCGCCGAAAGCGGGACTGGCGATGATGCTGGTCGCGGTCGACTCCAGCAGCGGCCGCATGGCGGTGAGGTCCGGCTGCTCGGCCAGGATCCGCTCTGTCACGAGGGCTCCGAGCTCACGGGAGACGGCCGGATCGGCGCGGACCGCGTCGACGTGGTCGGTGAACCGGTCCGCGTCCAGCACCTCGCGGTTGACGACGCCTGCGATCGTGCCCAGGAGGAGCAGGAGGGCTCCGAGGAGCATCAGCAGTCGGTACGCCGCCCTCACGCGCGCACTATCCCACAGCCGTTCCGGTCCGGACGCGCGATAGTTTCTCGTCGTGACCGAGTACCAGGTGACCTCGTGGCGCAAGGTTCCGTCGCTGGTGGTGGCCCACGAGGGCGAGACGGTGGTCAAGGCACCGTTGGCGCCGCGCTGCCAGGAGGCCATCGACGAGGCAGCGATGCGACTGGGCGAGACCAGCAGCGACGAGTACCTCGCGGGGTGGACCCGCAGCGAGTGGACACAGGCCGACGGCACGCCGACAGAGGTCTGCGACCGGGTGGTCGCCGACCTCGAGGAGCAGTGGCCCGCCGAGCGGCTCTCGGCGTACCTCGACGAGCTCGGTCCGGCGCGCTGAGCCGCCACTGATCAGCCGCTGATCCGCCCACACGTGAGCCTCTGAGTATCCGTACTCGACTCCGCCCGAAGCCGCGCGCGACGGGCATCCACTACCCCACACTTCCGGCATGGACGTCCACTCGACCGACCCCGCGAGCACCACCGACGGCACCACAGAGCGCCGTGGGCGGCGCGGGCTGTGGTTCGCCCTGCTCGTGATCGGACTCAGCACGGCGGCGATCTGCGGGCCGTACTGGGCGGCGAGCTACGACAGCGTCAGCGCCGACGGCATCTTCGGCTCGTTCTTCCTCCTGATGCTGGTGCTCTTCGCCGGGACCTTCCTGGCCGGCGCGGCCACGGAGACACCCCTGTGGGTCGTGGTCGCGGGGATGCTCGGAGCCACCCCCGTCGCAGTGGTGGGCCGGATCGTCCTCGACCTCTCGGCCGACCCGACGTCGCACAACCTCTGGCCGCTCGAGATCGTCTTCGCGTTCGTGCTGACACTCCCGCCGATCGGGGTGGCGGCCGGGTTGGCCTGGGCGATCCGGCGCCTGAGCCCTCAGCGGTCCTGATCCGCCGACGCCTCGCAGGCACGCCGGAAGCCGTCGACGGCCGACGCGACATCGTCGGCAGTCGTCTGCCAGCTGGTGACCAGCCGCACGCTGGTCTCGGTCATCCGGTAGCAGAGGATGCCGGCGTCCGGCAGCCGGTCGGCGGCGGCCGCCGAAAGCTCCACGAACGCCATGTTCACGTCGACCCGCTCGAGCAGGCGTACGCCGCTCGCGGCCAGGGGCTCGAGCCCGGCGACCAGCTCGGCCATCCGCTGGTTCGAGTGGGCGGCGAGGCGCAGCCACAGCCCGTCGGTGAGGTACGCCGCGAGCTGCGCCGACTGGAAGCGCATCTTGCTGGTCACGTGGCCGGAGCGCTTGGTCCGGTACACCAGCTCCTCGGCCGCCGCGTCGTCGAACGCCACGATCGCATCGGCTCCGAGCGCGCCGTTCTTGATCGCGCCGAGCGAGAGCACGTCGACTCCCGCCCGCCAGGTGAGGTCGGCCGGTGAGCAGCCCAGTGACACGAGCGCGTTGGCGAGCCGCGCGCCGTCCATGTGCACCCTCAGACCACGAGGTCGGACGACCTCGACGAGCTCGGCGACCTGCTCGGGCCGGTACAGGGTCCCCTCGTCGCTGGGGACCGTCAGCGACAGCACGCTCGGCTGGCTCTCGTGCGGGTCGCCCCACCGGGTCGCGTCGAGCCTGGCGCGGAGCCGGTCGGGGTCGATCAGCGCGTGGTCGCCGTCGACGCCCTGCATCACGGCACCGGCGCCCATGAGCGACGTCGAGCCGCCCTCCGCGGTGATGATGTGGGCCGTCGGGTGGCACAGCACGGCTCCCCAGGGCGGAGTGAGCGACGAGATCGACAGCGAGTTCGCGGCCGTGCCGCTCGTGACCGGGAAGACCCGGGCCGTCGGGTGCTCGAACACCTCGCGGACGATCTCGTGCAGCCGGGCGGTCAGCGCGTCGTCGCCGTAGGCCAGGTCGGAGCCGACGTTGGCCGCCTCGATGGCGGCCAGGATCTCGGGTGCCACTCCCGCGGCGTTGTCGCTGCGCAGCTCGATCACGGCTCCACCCTGCCAGCGCCCCGCGCCTGAGCGCGCGAAGGCGCGGACGAGGCGCGTGGGTCGAGGAGCGTCGGCTCGGACCGAGCCTGCGAGGGACGAGCGACGCGTCACGAGACCCGGTGACGGTGCCTGGGGCCTCGACCCAGGTGGTCTCGAAAGACTCGACCGACGTGCCCCGTGGTCTCGACAGGCTCGACAGGCTCGAGCGAGTTGCCCCGTGGTCTCGACAAGCTCGACCGACGGGGTGACCGGACGGTAGGACAATTCGCCGACAGCGGGCGCGGGCAGCGACACTGGCAGGGTGAACAGGTTGCGCGCGCTTCTCGGTGTCGACGGTCCCGTGCTCCTGGACGGTGGTCTCGGCACCATGTTGCAGGAGCACGGCCTCGACGACGGCGGCTCCGGCGAGCTGTGGAACGTCGAGCGCCCCGATGCCGTGACCTGCATCCACGAGGCGTACGCCGAGGCCGGTGCCCGGATCCTGACCACGAACACCTTCGGCGGGACCGCGCCGCGCCTTGCCATGCACGGGCTGGAGCAACGCGTCCACGAGCTGAACCGTGCGGGCGCCGCGCTGGCCACCGCCGTCGCCCGCCGGTACGGCGTGCTGGTGGCGGGCGACCTCGGGCCGACCGGTGAGCTCCTGGAGCCGCTGGGGACGATGTCGCCCGACCAGGCCCGCGCGCTGTTCGAGGAGCAGCTCCTCGGTCTCCGCGACGGCGGCATCGACGTGGTGCTGGTGGAGACGATGAGCGACCTCGGCGAGGTCCGAGCCGCGGTCGAGGCCGCCCGCGCGGTGGTGCCCGGCGCACCGGTGATCGCCACCCTCAGCTTCGACACCAACTTCCGCACGATGATGGGTGTCCGGCCCGACGAGGCCGTCTCGGCGCTGACAGACGCAGGTGTCGACGCGATCGGCGCCAACTGTGGCCGCGGGCCGGCCGAGATGGAGGCCATCGCCGAGCAGCTCGCCCGGTCCCGGGTCGGCGACATGCTGCTGGTCGCGCAGTCCAACGCCGGGCTCCCCCAGCTGGTGGGCGACCGGTTCGTCTACGACGCCTCCCCGGACGACCTCGCCGCACACGCCCGCGTCCTCAGTGACCTCGGCGTCGACCTCGTCGGCGGCTGCTGCGGGTCGACCCCCGGCCACATCGCCGCGATGAACCGCGCACTCAGCGCCCGGGCCTGACCGGGTCGGGTCCGACCCGGCGCGCCACGACCCGGGCGAGCTGTCAGCCGCAGTGCGAGAGCGTGCCGTCCTTGCGGATCTGGTTCCCCATGTCGCGCGCCTGGGACACGTACGGCAGCACGATGCTGGCCCCGCCCGAGGAGACGCCGATGCCGCCCTGGACGACGCACGCGCGCACCTTGGTCGGGTCCACCTGCGCCATCACCTGGGCCAGCTTGAACAGCTCGGCCGGCCCGAGGTTGGTGGACATCCGGCTCATCGCGTTGATCACGCCGCGCTCGATGAACCCCGCGCGGTGGGCGTTGGCGTGCACCTTGGACTGGATGCCCCGCAGCACGATCTGCTGGTGAGCCGAACGGTCGAAGTCGCCTCGCGGCAGTGTGTGCCGGATGCGGGAGTAGGCCATCGCGT
This sequence comes from Nocardioides sp., assembly GCA_035707985.1. Lineage (GTDB taxonomy): Bacteria > Actinomycetota > Actinomycetes > Propionibacteriales > Nocardioidaceae > Nocardioides. The sequence continues at coordinate 5,953 of DASSTL010000108.1, forward strand.
TGTACCCGGTCAGGTGGATCCGCCCGGCCCGGAAGCCGTCGGGCTTCAAGGGGTCGTCGCTGAAGGCGTACGGGTTGCGGATCGTGATCCCGCCGATCGAGTTCACCGCGGCCTGGAACTTCTGGAACTGAGTGACGAAGACGTACTTCGGCTGGACGCCGATCAGGTTGCCCACGGTCTGCCCGAGCAGCTGCGGGCCGCCGAAGTAGAGCGAGGCGTTGATCTTGTCCATGCCGTGGCCGGGGATCTCGACCCACGAGTCCCGGGGTACGCCGATGATGCTCGCCGCATGGGTCTGCGTGTTGATGGTGACCAGCTGCAGGGCGTCACCGCGGGTGTGGGTGAAGTTCTCCCCGGGCCGGGCGTCCGAGCCCACGGCGAGGATCGAGATCACGTGCTCGTCGATCGCCGCGGCGTTGCCCTGGTCGATCTTGACCAACGCGAAGTCCGTCGACTTCGGCGACGAGTCCGGCAGCGCCAGGGTGACCGCGGCGAGCACGAGGCCCAGGGCGGGGAGCTTCGCCGCGCGCAGGAGCCGGCGTCCGATCGAGCGCTTCATCACTTCGCCCCCTTCGAGACGTCGTACCCGAAGATGCGCCACTTCCCGTGGGCCGGGGTGAGGAGCAGCCGACCGCGCACGGTGACCCGCTCCTCGGTGTCACCGGTCGTGGTGAAGACCAGCCGGACCCGTGCGGTGGCGCCCGCCGGCCTGCCCTTCGGGGCCATCACGTCGATCGTCACCTTGTTCGTCTCGACCTCGACGCCGTTGATCTTCTGGCGGAGGTCCCAGTTGGTCATCAGCTTCCTCTGGTGGGTGGCGTCCCGCTTCGCCTGCGCGGTGAAGGAGCTGAACGCCGCGTCGAAGGAGGCACGCGGGTAGTCCACCCCCACGAAGCCGCCGTCGACCCACGAGGCCACCGCATCCCCGACCTGCTTGAGCATGGTCTTGCGGTGGTCCAGGAACGTCTTCCGGTTCTTCTTCTTGATCGTGCCGGCGACCTTGCCCAGCGAGACCTCCGCGGCGACCGGCTGGGCAGCGGTCGTCGCGCTGCTGCTCGGGCCGGCCGACGGCGAGGACGAGTCGCTGCCGCTGCACCCTCCCACGACCAGCACCAGCGCGGTGAGCGCGGCCGCCGCCGCACCCCTGGGCCCGGCCGAGGAGCGGGTCGTCGATCGGGATCTCGGGCGGCTCGGGGCCGACTGGCAGGGAGGCACAGCCTGGAGGTCCTTTCGGGTCTGCGGGGGGTGCAGATGCGGCCCTTCCGGAGGGCGTTCGGTGGGTGTGGACGGCGCCCGGTCGTCGTGACCGGAACCACCATGCACCAGCCCGGCACCGTACTTCGGTATTTGCGTGCGTGGGGGACTAGCCTGGAAGCGAGATCCCACCCACGACGCGCACGTCCCGGAAGAGGCGAAACTAACCCGTGCCGCAGCAGCAGACAAACCCGTCGGACACCCAGTCGGACACCAACTCACACGCCGGGTCGGACTCACCGTCCGACCCAGCCTCGGCACCCTCCTCCGACTTCGGAGCCAACGAATGGCTCGTCGAGGAGATGTACGAGCAGTTCCAGCGCGACCCGGGCAGCGTGGACCCCAGCTGGGCGGCGTACTTCAAGACCAACGGCTCGAGCGGGAACGGCGCGAAGAGCTCTCCGGCTCCCTCGTCGAGTACGACGACCTCTCCCGCGTCGGACCGCTCCCCGCGGCCCGAGGCTGCGCAGCCGCCGACGAAGCCTGCCGAGCCGGCCCAGGCCGAGGCCAAGAAGGCGCCGCAGGCGACCCCGCGGCCCGACTCGGCCGCCGCTGAGCCGGCCAAGGGCACCACCGCCCCGGTCCCGAAGGAGAACAAGGCGCCCGAGCCCCCGCCCGCGGTCGACCAACCCACCTACACCGTGCTGCGCGGTGCTTCTGCGCGCACGGTCGCCAACATGGACGACTCGCTGTCCGTGCCGACGGCCACCTCGGTGCGCTCGGTGCCGGTCAAGCTGCTGTGGGACAACCGCATCGTCATCAACAACCACCTGTCGCGCGCTCGAGGCGGCAAGGTGTCGTTCACCCACCTGATCGGCTACGCGCTGGTCAAGGCGCTCAAGGCGATGCCCGAGATGAACGTCGGCTTCGACGTGATCGACGGCAAGCCCACCCAGATCACCCCGGCCCACATCAACCTCGGCCTGGCGATCGACATGCAGAAGAAGGACGGCACCCGCCAGCTCCTCGTGCCCAACATCAAAGGCGCCGAGACGATGGACTTCGCCGCCTTCTGGACGGCGTACGAGGACATCATCCGCAAGGCCCGCGACGCGAAGCTGACCGTCGAGGACTTCCAGGGAACGACGATCACGCTGACCAACCCCGGCACCATCGGCACCAACCACTCGGTGCCGCGCCTGATGCGCGGCCAGGGCGCGATCATCGGCGTCGGCGCCATGGAGTACCCGCCGGAGTGGCAGGGCGCGTCCGAGGAGGCGATCGCTCGCAACGCCATCAGCAAGGTGATGACGCTGACGTCGACGTACGACCACCGGGTCATCCAGGGCGCCCAGTCCGGCGACTTCCTCAAGCGCATCCACCAGCTGCTGCTGGGCGAGGACGGCTTCTACGACGAGATCTTCCGCGCGCTCCGGATCCCCTACGAGCCGATCCGCTGGAGCAACGACATCGCGACGTCCCACGACGACGAGATCTCGAAGCAGGCGCGCATCCTCGAGCTGATCCACGCCTACCGCGTGCGCGGGCACCTGATGGCCGACACCGACCCGCTGGAGTACCGCCAGCGCAGCCACCCCGACCTCGAGGTGGAGTCGCACGGCCTGACCCTGTGGGACCTCGACCGAGAGTTCGCGACCGGCTCCTTCGGCGGTGAGGGCCGGCGCTTCATGAAGCTGCGCCACATCCTCGGCATCCTGCGCGACTCGTACTGCCGCACCACCGGCATCGAGTACATGCACATCATGGATCCCGAGCAGCGCAAGTGGATCCAGGAGCGCGTCGAGCGGCCGCACACCAAGCCGCCCCGCGAGGAGCAGCTGCGCATCCTGCTCAAGCTGAACCAGGCCGAGGCGTTCGAGACGTTCCTCCAGACCAAGTTCGTCGGGCAGAAGCGGTTCAGCCTCGAGGGTGGCGAGACGACGATCCCGGTGATCGACGAGATCTGTGAGGCCGCCGCCGAGATCGGCCTCGACGAGGTGTGCATCGGCATGGCCCACCGCGGCCGGCTGAACGTGCTCGCCAACATCGTCGGCAAGAAGTACTCCCAGATCTTCCGCGAGTTCGAGGGCAACATCGACCCGCGCACGGTCCAGGGCTCCGGAGACGTGAAGTACCACCTCGGCGCCGAGGGCGAGTTCGTCTCCGGCCTCGGTGACCGGATCAAGGTGTCGGTCGCCGCGAACCCGTCCCACCTCGAGGCCGTCGACCCGGTGCTCGAGGGCATCGCCCGGGCCAAGCAGGACATGCTGGACCGCGGGGCCGAGTACCCCGTGCTGCCGTTGCTCGTGCACGGCGACGCGGCGTTCGCCGGTCAGGGCGTCGTGGCCGAGACGCTCAACCTGTCGCAGCTCCGCGGCTACCGCACCGGCGGCACGATCCACCTGGTCGTCAACAACCAGGTCGGCTTCACGACGTCCCCCGGGTCGTCGCGCTCGTCGCTGTACTGCACGGACGTCGCGCGGATGGTCCAGGCGCCGATCTTCCACGTGAACGGCGACGACCCCGAGGCGTGCATCCGGGTCGCGCGGCTGGCCTTCGAGTACCGCCAGGCGTTCAACAAGGACGTCGTCATCGACCTGGTCTGCTACCGCCGGCGCGGTCACAACGAGGGCGACGACCCGTCGTACACCCAGCCCTTGATGTACGACCTGATCGAGCAGAAGCGCTCGGTGCGCAAGCTCTACACCGAGTCCCTGATCGGTCGCGGCGACATCACGATCGAGGAGGCCGAGAAGGTCCTCCAGGACTACCAGCAGCAGCTGGAGCGGGTGTTCACCGAGGTGCGCGAGGCCGACTCGCAGCCGTCGGAGTGGACGACGGTCCCGGACTACCCCGAGAAGTCGGTCGGCACCGCGCAGACCGCGGTCACGCCGGAGGTGCTCAAGCGGATCGCCGACGCCTACGTCACACCGCCCGAGGGATTCACGGTCCACCCGAAGGTGATGCCGCAGCTGCAGCGCCGCGCGAACGCGATCGCAGACGGCCCGATCGACTGGGGCACCGGCGAGATCCTCGCCTTCGGCTCACTGCTGATGGACGGCCGTCCGGTCCGCCTCGCGGGCCAGGACTCGCGACGCGGCACCTTCGTCCAGCGCTTCGCGACCATCATCGACCGCACCAACGCCGCCGAGTGGACCCCGCTCGCCTCGCTCACCGAGGACCAGGCGAAGTTCCACATCTACGACTCGCTGCTCTCGGAGTACGCCGCCCTCGGGTTCGAGTACGGCTACTCCGTGGCCCGGCCCGACGCGCTGGTGCTCTGGGAGGCGCAGTTCGGCGACTTCGTGAACGGCGCGCAGACCGTGATCGACGAGTTCATCACCTCCGGCGAGACCAAGTGGGGACAGCAGTCCGGCGTCGTGCTCCTGCTCCCCCACGGCTACGAGGGCCAGGGGCCCGACCACTCGTCGGCCCGGATCGAGCGCTGGATGACGATGGCGGCGGACGACGCCTTCGTGGTCGCCCAGCCCTCCACGCCCGCGTCGTACTTCCACCTGCTGCGGCGGCACTCGCTCGGCGAGGAGCACCATCCGATGGTGGTCTTCACGCCGAAGTCCATGCTCAAGCGCAAGGAGGCGGCCTCACAGCCCGGCGACTTCACCTCCGGCACGTTCCGCCCGTTCATCGGCGACGAGGGCGCCGACCCCGAGCAGGTCGACACGCTGCTGCTCTGCTCCGGGCGGATCACGTGGGACCTCATGGTCGAGCGGGCCAAGCGCGAGGAGCGCGGGCGCTTCGCGATCGCCCGGGTCGAGCAGCTCTACCCGGCGCCGGTGGACGACATCCTCGCCGAGGTGGCGCGCTTCCCCCACCTGCTCAACGTGCGCTGGGTGCAGGACGAGCCGGGCAACATGGGGCCGGCACCGTGGTACCAGCTCAACGTCTGGCCCGACCTCGACCGCCCGGTGCGGACGATCTCCAGGCCGAAGTCGTCGTCCCCGTCGGTGGGCACGACCAAGCGCCACGTCGAGGAGCAGAAGACGCTGCTCGCCGAGGCGTTCGACACCGAGTCCGACCGCACGATCGCGAGCTACTGAACGCCAGATGTACTTCACCGACCGCGGGATCGAGGAGCTCGAACAGCGCCGGGGTGACGAGGAGGTCACCCTGGCGTGGCTGGCCGACCGTCTCCAGGAGTTCACCGACGCGCACCCGGAGTTCGAGACGGCCGTGGAGCGACTCGCCACCTGGCTCGCCCGTCTCGACGACCCGGAGGACTGAGCCCGGGGTCGCGGCTAGTGTCCTCGCGTGGGACTCGCGGCTGACCTCGGCTACGCGGTCCCGCGCGCCAATCTCTTCCACCGCGGTGTCCACGCGTTCGCCTCGACGCGGGCGGGTGCCTGGACATTCTCGAAGCTGCTGCGGCACGCCGACGACCTGATCGGACGCGTGTCGAAGGGCCGGACCAGCGCCCCCGAGCTGCTCGCGGGGCTCCCGGTGCTGGACATCACCACGACCGGGCGCCGGTCGGGCGAGCCGCGTCGCACCCACCTGATCGCCGTCCCGTACGCCGACACCCTGGCTCTGCTCGGCACCAACTTCGGACAGCGCTCGACTCCTGCGTGGGTGCTCAACCTCGAGGCCGACCCGCGGCTGACCGTGACCCACCACGGCGTCACCCTCGGCGCGGTCGCCCGGCCGGCCACCCCCACCGAGCAGGCGGACGTGCTGACGGCCTCGGGCGGCGTCTACAGCGGTTACCTGAAGTACCAGACCCGGATCGCCCACCGTCGCCTCCGCGTCTTCCTCCTGCAACCCGCCCCTTAGACGTCGAGTCGGCGCAAAGAGACACCCAGAACGTGTCGAGTCGGCGCATGTGTACGCCGAAGTCACGCCGAGTCGTCAGGTGACGACTCGGCGAACGAGGGGATCAGCGGCGTGGGCGGTGGCGTGGGAACTCGACGACCTGCTGGAACGTGGGCCGGTTCTGCCAGTCGATGGCGGGCTGACCGACCAGCCCGAGAGCCCGGAAGCCGATCGAGTCGTACTCCGGCATCGTCTGGCCCGCGGCGTGGGACGCGGTCGAGTCGGTCCAGGACGCGACCTTGCGGGTCCCGTTCGCCTCGACCAGCGCCGCGTACGTCGTGGCGAGGGCGTGGGCGACCTTCCGCCGACAGGTCGCCGGGCCGCCGTCGCACTCGTGCCGGGTCAGCACCCGGCCGAACCCGTCCGCAGGGTGGCGGCCGAGCAGCTGCTGGAGCGTCGACATCAGGTAGCCCTCGTAGCCACCGTCGTACGCAGATCCCAGATGGGCGCCCCCACTGTTCGGGGTGTTGACCCACTGCATCGGGAGCTTCGCGTAGCCGGGCACGCTCGCGCCGCCGGTCGACACCACCCCGGACAGCCCACCCTTCGCGAGGATCCGGTCGTAGAACGCGCGGACCAGGCGCGGCATCAGCTCGTCGTTGATCGCGATCGCTGCGTGGTGGCGGTACTGCGTGGCCGAGAGCCTCGCCTTGCGCCGGTGGGCGCCGTCGGCGATCCAGGCGCGGAGCTGCCTGAGCATCGCCCGGGTGTGCGCGGTCTGGTGGTGGCCGCGCAGGTAGCGCAGCAGGAGGGGCGTGACCTCGAGCCCGTCGAGGTCCTGGCTGGCTGCGGTCTCCATCGCCTGCACGACGTCGGCCCGCGTCACCTGTCCATGGGTCTCGCGGAGCTGCCGCCTCAGCTGCCGGACGAGCATCACCGAGCGGTACGTCTGGCCGTTCGCGTACTCCCCGTCGACGGCGAAGCCCCGCACCGGCTTGTTGTTCCAGCTGACGAAGAAGCCCTGCCGCGGGTTGACCTCGTGCGGGTGCTGCCGGAACGACAGGAGGCCCCGCCACTCGGACCGGCCGGTCCCCCACGTCGGCAGCGTCGGGTCGGCGTGCGGGTTGCGCCGCGGGTCGCGACCGCTGACGAAGTACCCGGTATCGCGGTCGTCGACATAGAACCAGTTGAACGTGTAGCCGATCTTGTTCGCCTGCCGCATCCAGCTGTGCACGTCGTGGGTGACGTGCGGGTCGCCGAACCCCAGGAACCCGACGACGGAGTCGACGTCGTGGTGGTACGTCGAGCGCTGGTCGACGATCGCGACCGGGCGGCCGTGGACCTTCGTCCAGCCCTGCACGACTCCGTGGCGCGTCCGGTAGATCTCGTGGTCGATCGTGCTCGGCAGTCCGCCGCCGCTCCCGGCCTTGGGCAGCACCGTCTCGCTGAACGTCTCGTGCTTCATCGGCACGCACCGGCCCCTGAACACGTACGACGTGCCGGTCGCCGCCGGCGTACCGCCGTCCGGGTCGCAGATCCGCTCCACCCGCTGGTCGATCACGTCGCTGCCGGCCGAGGTCGCCGACCAGGCGTAGTCGCGGCCGCGTCCGAGCTCCACGAGGCCGGTGCCCGGGAAGGATGCCCCCATCGCGTCGTAGTGGGGAGAGTGCAGGTCGAGCACGGAGAGGATCTGGGGCGCGAAGTACGACACTTGGGGACCGAAGACCGCGATCGGGTGCCCCGACCGGGTCTGCGAGCCGTTGACCACGAGCGCGTTGCTCATGTGCCGCGGCAGGGCCCGGATCGCGGAGACGATGTTCATCCCGACCCGCTGCCGGGTCGTCAGGCCGGACGTCGACCCGGACGTCGACCCGGACGTCGACCCGGTCGGGAGCCCCGAGCTGCTCCCGCAGCTGGTCGACGTGGAGCTCGGTCCGCCCACGAGCGCCCGCGGGCCCGGGATCGCGTTCAGCGACCGGCGCCAGGCGCGCGTGCGCACGCCGTACCGGAAGTGCCGGTCGGTGATCGTCGTCGGCGCGAGCGGGTCGTTCTGGTGGTCGAGGTCGCGGTATGCCGCGAGCCCGGCCCTTGCGCCGTACCGGTGCTGGAGATAGGTCAGCAGGTGGCTGTCGGCGGTCTCGAAGCCGCCACCCCGGCCGAAGATCCCGCCGATCAGGCCGGCGATGTAGACGACGTCGGCTGCGGACCACGGCTGCGGCACGGCCGCGTCGGGGGCGCCGGCGAGGTAGTCGACCGGCAGCTTGGTCGGGTCGAGCTGCGCGGCCTGGATGTAGGCGTTCACGCCGTCGACGTACGACTCGATCATCGTCCGTGCGAGCTCACCGCGCCTGCCGTAGCGCTTCGGGAGCAGGTCGACCTGACGCTGCGCCGCCTCCTCGGTGTACGGCGCGAGCAGCAGCTGGTCGTGGTCCATCTGCTCGAGGTCGCAGCTTGCCCCGAGGAAGCTCGCCAGCGTCCCCGAGCCGTAGTGCCGCAGCACGTCCATGAGGAACAGCCGGTCCTCGGCCTGGGCGTAGCCCGCGCCGAACGCCGCCGCCGCGTCGGTGTCGCCGTAGATGTGGGGGACGTCGTGGGTGTCGCGGTAGATCGTCACGCCGTCGCCGGGGTGCTCGGTGCGGGTGACGTCCCGCGGCCGCACGCCGAACGACTCGTCGTTGAAGTAGCGGGAGAGCTTCTTGTCGGTCAGGTGCGGGTAGCCGTAGAGCAGTCCGGTGTACTGCCCGAGCTGGTCCTGGCTGTTCGGCGGACGCTGGCCGGTGGTCTCGAACGCGAGCGCGTCGGTGGCGTTGACCAGACCGTTCTCGCCCGGCGGCAGCACGTAGCCCGCCTGGCCGTCCGCGAAGTCGTGTCGTCGGTACGCCGGTCCGCCGACCGCCCCCTCTGCTGCCGGCAGCGCCGGGGTGAGCAGTGCCAGCGCGGTCACCGGCACCGTCAGAGAGAGCATCAGGGAAACGGCTCGGGCACGCATCACGACCTCCAGGGCACCGCGGACTACACCCGCCCAACGGTGCGAAGGTCCCGCAGGTTACGCAGCAGTAACTAGCGCGGGGTCCAGGGCACGACCGGCCGCACGGTGACCTCGGGGATGGTCGCGTCGGCCGGGAGATCGAGCACGTGGAGCAGGGTGCCGGCGACCGTCCCTGGGCTGATCCAACGCGAGGAGTCGTAGGTCCGGCCCTCCTGCTCGTGCACCTTCTCCTGCATCGGCGTCGCGGTCCGCGACGGGAAGAGGGTCGTCACCCGCACGCCGTTCTCCATCTCCTCCGCGCGCAACGCGTCGGCCAGGGCCCGAAGCCCGTACTTCGACGCGCCGTACGCGGCCCACAGCGACCCGGCCTGGAGACCGGCGCTGGAGTTCACGAAGACGACGACCCCTCGGGCTGCCCGAAGCGCAGGCAGGCAGGCGCGGGTCAGCAGGAGCGGTGACACGAGGTTCACGTCGATCTGCTCACGCAGGCGGTCGGTGCGGGTCTCGGCGACCGTGGCCAGCTCGACGACGCCGGCGACGTGCAGGAGCGAGTCGAGCCGGTCGGGGATCCCCTCGAGGCGGTCGACCCTCTCGACGTCGGCCAGGTCGGCCACGAGGGTGCGCGCTCCGGGGAAGCGCTCGGTGAGCGCCGACGCGCGCTCCTCGTTGCGGGCCAGCAGGACCAGGTCGTCCCCGCGGTCGTGGAGCGACTGCGCGACCGCCGCCCCGATCCCGGACCCGGCTCCGGTCAGCAGATGGGTGGCCATCAGCGGGTGAACACGACCTTTCCGAACACGTCACCGTCGTTCATCGCGGCGAACCCGTCCCGGGCCTCGGTCATCGGCAGGGTCCGGTCGATCAGCGGCTTCGTACCGGTCGCGTCGAGGAACGAGACCAGCCGCCCGAGTTCGGTGCTCGTACCCATCGTCGAGCCGATGACCCGGAGCTGGAGGAAGAAGATCCGGTTGAGCTCGGTGTTGTCGGGGTTGGGGCCGCTGGTGGCGCCGCTGATCACCAGCGTGCCGCCCGGCCGGAGCGACCGCAGCGAGTGCGTCCAGGTCGCGGCGCCGACCGTCTCCATGACCGCGTCGACCCGGTCGGGGAGTCGCTCACCGGTGGCGTACGTCGCGTGGGCGCCGATCTCGATCGCTCGCGCGCGCTTCGCCTCGTCGCGGCTGGTGGCGAACACCTGCAGCCCGCCGGCGCGGGCGAGGGTGACCAGCGCGGTGGCCACGCCACCGCCGGCGCCCTGGACGAGCACCGACTGTCCGGGCTTCAGGCCGCCCTGGACGAAGAGCATCCGGTACGCCGTCAGCCAGGCCGTGGGCAGGCACGCGGCCTCCTCGTAGGACATCGACGCCGGCAGCGGCACCAGATTGGAGCGCGGCACGGCGACCCGGTCTGCGAACGTGCCCTGGAACCGCTCGGACAGGAGCGACCGGCGTGGATCCTCGGTCTCGTCGCCGCGCCAGGCGGGGTCGCTGATCACGGCGTGGATGAGCACGTCGTTGCCGTCCTCGTCGACACCGGCCGCGTCGCAGCCGAGGATCATCGGCAGCTGCTCCTCGCGCAGGCCGACCCCGCGCAGCGACCACAGGTCGTGGTGGTTCAGCGCCGCCGCCTTGACGGTCACCGTCGTCCACCCGTCCGGCACCTCGGGCTCCGGCCGCTCCCCCACCGCCAGGCCGGACAGCGGGTCGTCGGTGCTGAACTTCTCGGCGTACACGGCGAACATGCCCCGACCCTAGAAGAGCGGTGTGACGGACCTGCACCCTGTCCACGTCGCCGAGTCGTCATATGACGACTCGGCGACTCTGCGGTGTCACTTCGCGCCGACTCGGCGACTTTGCGGTGTCCCTTTGCGCCGACTCGGCGGTCAGTGGCGGGCGACGCCGTCGTGACGGGCGGCGGCGGCCACGGCGGTGGACACGGCCGGACCGACGCGGGGGTCGAACGGCGAGGGGACGATGTGGTCATCGGCGAGGTCGTCGCCGACCAGACCGGCCAGCGCCTCGGCCGCTGCGAGCTTCATGCCCTCGGTGATCGCCGTGGCGTGCACGTCGAACGCGCCGCGGAAGATCCCCGGGAAGGCGAGCACGTTGTTGATCTGGTTCGGGTAGTCCGACCGCCCGGTCGCGACGATCCGGGCGTGCCGATGTGCGATCTCCACGGGCACCTCGGGGGTGGGGTTGGCGAGGCCGAAGATGATCGCGTCGTCGGCCATGCTCGCGACGACGTCCTCGGCCACGGTGCCGCCCGAGACCCCCAGGTAGACGTCCGCGCCCTTCATCACGTCGGCCAGCGAGCCGTGCCGGTCATGGCGGTCGGCGGTGTCGACGGCCAGTGCCTTCTTCACGGGCGTGAGGTCGGGCCGTCGCGAGTTGAGCACGCCCCGCCGGTCGACGACGGCGATGTCACCGACTCCGGCATTGAGCAGGATCCGGGCCACGGCGACGCCCGCCGCGCCTGCGCCGGAGATCACGACCCGCGTCTCCGCCGGGTCGCGGCCGGTCAGCCGGAGCGCGTTGGTCAACGCCGCCAGGGCCACCACCGCGGTGCCGTGCTGGTCGTCGTGGAAGACCGGGATGTCGAGCAGCTCCTTGAGCCGCTCCTCGATCTCGAAGCAGCGGGGCGCGGAGATGTCCTCGAGGTTGATGCCGCCGAAGCTCGGCGCCAGCCGGGCGACGGTCGCGATGATCTCCTCCACCTCGGTGGTGGCCAGGCAGATCGGCACCGCGTCGACCCCGCCGAACTCCTTGAAGAGCACCGCCTTGCCCTCCATCACCGGCATCGCCGCGGCCGGGCCGATGTCGCCCAGCCCGAGGACCGCGGTGCCGTCGGTGACGACCGCGACGGTGTGCGGGACCCACGTGTAGGCCTGCGTCAGCGACGGGTCCTCGGCGATCGCCTCGCACACCCGCGCGACGCCCGGGGTGTAGGCCAGCGACAGGCCTTCCCGGTCGCCGAGGTCTACCCGCGCGCGAACCTCCATCTTCCCGCCTACGTGCAGGTCGAAGACGGGGTCGCCGGCGAACGGGTGCGCGTCGGATGGTGCCATCCGGTCACTGTGGCACAGCGCGTACGCCGTGCTGTCCCGACTGCGCGTCCGTGGACACGTGCCCGCACCCCTTTCACATCCCGCGGGCACGACGTGGCCGCGGCCAGAGCCGGGCGAGGACAACGGCGACGACGTCGCGCTCGGCGATCACGCCCCGGTGTCGCGAGTCCACCCCGGCCTCGGCGTTGTCGCTGAGCAGCCACCACCCGGGCTCGCCGGTGCGCGTCGGACGACGCTCGACGGCCCGCTTCACCGCCAGCGTGCCGTCCGGGAAGCGCGCCAGGACCAGCCTGCCGGGCGACACCCGCGCGGCGTACCGCACGAGCAGCCGGTCTCCCGGCGCGAGGGTCGGCAGCATCGAGTCGTGGTGGACGCGGGCCACCCCGAATACGGGCAGGCGCACCGGGTACGAGCCCGGGTCAGAGGGTCGCGACACGCGGAGTAGTGTCCCAAGCGGGGCTTCTCCCCGACCCAGACCTGTCAGACCTTGTAGGTGTAACAGAGAGGACCACGATGTTCGCGTTGCTGCTCGCTCCCACGGTCGACGTGTCGGCCCACTGCGACCTCCCCTGCGGCGTCTACGACCCGGCTCAGGCTCGCATCGAGGCCGAGTCGATCAAGGCGATCATCGCCAAGGTCGCCGACAACGACGACCCCGACTTCCGCACCCGGGCCATCCTGATCAAGGAGCAGCGCTCCGAGCTGGTCAAGCACCACCTGTGGGTGCTGTGGACGGACTACTTCAAGCCCCCGCACTTCGAGAAGTACCCGCAGCTGCACACCCTCGTGAACGAGGCCACCAAGCTCGCCGGCGCCACCGGCACCAAGGGCGAGATGGACGCCGCCAAGGCCGACGAGCTGCTCGCGAAGATCGACGAGATCGCCGAGATCTTCTGGGAGACCAAGAAGGCGTAGGCCCTCAGGGCCGAAGGCCCAGAGGGCCCTCGCCTTCTGGTCGTCAGTGCGAGTGAGCGCGCCAGCGCGAACTCGCAACCGTTTCTCCGTCACCACCAGAAGGCGGGCGTCGACTCAGAGCCGGCGCCCGTCGTCATTTGCCCGTCGAGCGCGGCGGCATGTTTGCCGCTCGCAGTACGGGGCACGGCTTAGGGTGAGGTCCGACACCCAGTCACGGAGGTTCGATGGACGCATCCGAGGCGGCCGACGTCTTCCTGCGCGTCCCGGCCGACGGGGCCTACGTCTCGGTCCTCCGGACGATGACCGCGGGCCTGGCGGCGCGCCTCGACTTCACCGTCGACGACATCGAGGACCTCCGGATCGCGATCGGTGAGGCGTGCGCGCTGGTCCTCCCGGAGTCGGTCGACGGCGGCCACCTCGAGGCGGAGTTCTGGCAGACGCCGGGCACGCTCACGGTCTCGGTGCGGGTCGAGACCGCCGGGCGCACGGAGCCCGACTACGAGAGCTTCGCCTGGCAGGTGCTCACCACGCTTGCCGCCCAGGCGACGGCGAACGCCGCTGACGAGCACCTGGAGATCACCTTCACCACCGACTCGAGCCTGGCGTTGAGCAACGGGCTACCGGGAGCCGGCACCTAGGTCGTGTCACAGATGAGCATCGACGGGGAGTCGGGGCCCTCTGAGGCAGCCCGCAGGCTCGAGGGTGCTCGCGAGCAGAACGCGCTGCTCTTCGCGCGCTTCCGCGACGGGTCCGCACCCGAACCGGCCCGGCTCGAGGCGCGGGACGGTCTCGTGGCCCTGCATCTCCCCCTGGTCGAGCACTGCGCACGGCGGTTCCGCAACCGCGGGGAGCCGTTCGAGGACCTCGTGCAGGTAGGGACGATCGGGCTGATCAAGTCGATCGACCGGTTCGAGGTCGATCGCGGCGTGGAGTTCTCGACGTACGCCACCCCCACCATCATCGGCGAGATCAAGCGCCACTTCCGCGACAAGGGGTGGGCGATCCGGGTGCCGCGACGGCTTCAGGAGCTGCGGATGCAGATCGGCACCGCCACGGCCGAGCTGACCCAGACCCTGGGGCGCTCGCCCACTCCGCGCGAGCTGGCCGAGACCCTCGGCTGCTCGGTCGAGGAGATCGTGGAGGGCATCGAGTCGAGCAATGCCTACTCCACGCTCAGCCTCGACGCGTCGGACGACAGCGGCGACGACGGCGGCGTCTCGATGCTCGACATGATGGGGCTCGACGACGAGGAGCTCGAGCAGATCGAGATCCGTGAGTCGATCAAGCCGCTGCTCGAGGCGCTTCCGCCGAGGGAGAAGCGGATCCTCCTGCTGCGGTTCTTCAAGAACAAGACGCAGTCGGAGATCGCCGCCGAGATCGGTGTCAGCCAGATGCACGTCTCGCGGCTGCTCAGCCGGACCCTCGAGCGACTGCGTACGTCGCTCCAGGAGACCGTCTGACCGCGCCCCACTAGGATCCGCCGCGGTCCTCCGACAGCGCCTCGATGCTGGCCGGGTGGAGCAGGCCCACCAGCACGACGATCGCCAGGACGGCGAGCACGACCGAGATCCACGTCGTGCTGCCGCCCAGGAAGTTCCAGGCCAGTCCCAGCGCCATCACCTGGACCACCACGATCGGGCTCCGTGCCCACTGGCGCCGCTGCACGACGTACCAGGCGCAGCAGATCAGGACGCCGGCCAGCAGCCCGAAGAAGAGGGACGTGGTGACGCCCATGGTCACCCGGTCGGAGTGGATGTCAGCGGCCAGGACGACGGCGTACGCGAGCACCAAGAGTCCCTCCAGCCCCGCCAGGCTCGCTGCCACCACCAGTGGCGCCGGCAGGTCCCGGCCGAGATCGTCGCGCACGGGCGACAGATTACGGCGCGCCCGGTGGGGTACCGCTGGGTGGACGGTGGCTCGACCTTGTGCGGGCCTGTGACAAAACTGACCAGCCAAAAGGGTTGTCTCCCGATGCAATCCTTGCCACTGTGGAGGGCGCGCTCGTGAACGCATTCACATCCGCGCGCCTCGACGCTGTACCCCCCTGAAAGTGAGAACTGCTGTAGCCATGGATTGGCGCGACCGCTCTGCCTGCCTCGATGAGGACCCGGAGCTGTTCTTCCCCATCGGCAACACCGGACCGGCCATCCTCCAGATCGAGGAGGCCAAGCAGGTGTGCCGACGCTGCGAGGTGCGCGAACAGTGCCTGCAGTGGGCGTTGGAGGCCGGCCAGGACCACGGGGTCTGGGGTGGACTCAGTGAGGACGAGCGTCGGGCTCTGAAGCGCCGCAGCTCGCGCGCCCGCGTCCGCACCGCCTGACACTTCGCCGCATCACCGCCCGTCCAGGGGTACGTCGACCACTGCGCGCGCACCGCCTCTCGGACCTGCTCGCAGCTCCAGCAGCCCGCCCAGCTCGGACTCGACCAGCGTGCGCACGATCGACAGCCCGAGGTTGAGGGACGTGTCCGGGTCGAAGCCCTCGGGTAGCCCGACGCCGTCGTCGTCAACGGTCACCCGCAGCCGGCCCGCGAGGCGTTCCGGCTCGACGGTGATCGTGCCCGCCGCTCCCCCGGGGTAGCCGTGCTCGACGGCGTTCTGGAGAAGCTCGGTCAGCACCATGGCCAACGCGGTCGCCGTCTCGTTCGGGAGCATCCCGAACGACCCCTTCCGGCGTACGACGGGCTGGTCGCCCGAGCCGTCCGGCCCGGCGCCCACATCGGTGACCATCGCGCCCAGCCGGTCGGCGATCTCGTCGAAGGCGACCTCGTCGAGCACCTCCTGGCTGAGGGTCTCGTGCACGATCGCGATCGACCCGACGCGTCGTACCGCCTCCTCCAGCGCGGCCCGTGCCTCGTCCGAGTCGATCCGCCGGGCCTGGAGCCTGAGCAGGGCGGCGACGGTCTGCAGGTTGTTCTTCACCCGGTGGTGGATCTCGCGGATCGTGGCGTCCTTGGTCACGAGCTCGCGGTCGCGCCGCCGGAGGTCGGTCACGTCGCGCACCAGCACGAGCCCCCCGAGGTGGTCACCCTTCGCCTTGAGCGGGATCGAGCGCACGATCAGGGAGACCTGGTCGTCGCCCACCTCGGTGTCACGGTGGGCGCTGCCGCCGAGCACCGCGCTCAGGGTCTCCTCGTCGGGCCGGCGTCTGGGCGGCACCAGCCCTCGCGTGACCTCGGCGAGCACCTGCCCGTCGAGGTCGCCGGACCAGCCGAGGCGGCGATAGACCGACAGCGCGTTGGGGCTCGCATAGGTCACCCGTCCCTGTGCGTCGACCCGCACGAACCCGTCCCCCACTCGCGGCGAGTCGGCGTGGTCGCCGCGCTGGCCCTCGGGCGGGAAGTCGCCGGCCGCGATCATCGCCGTCAGGTCCGCCGCGCTCTGCAGGTAGGACAGCTCGAGCCGACTCGGTGTCCGCACGCCCAGGAGGTTGGTGTTGCGTGCGATCACCGCGATGACGCGCCCGTTGTGCGGGACGGGGATCGTCTCGACCCGCACCGGCACGTCGTCGCGCCACTCCGGGTCACCCTCGCGCACGAGCCGCGCCTCCGCGTACGCACGGTCCAGCATCGGCCGTCGTCCGACGGGGACGAAGCTGCCGACGATGTCGTCGACGTACGCCGTGGGGCCGGTGGTCGGGCGCATCTGCGCCCCTGCCCAGAACCCCTCTCCCCCACGGTCCGGAAGCCACATCACGAGGTCGGCGAAGGAGAGGTCGGCGATGATCTGCCAGTCGGCCATCAACAGCTGGAGCACGCTGACATCGCCTTCGTCGAGGTCGGTGTGGCTGCGGACCAGCTCCAGCAGGGACGGCACCGGCCCAGCGTAGGCGGCGTGGGCGGGCCGGGGCCGTGGACCGTCACCCCCGGCTGGCAGGATGGCTGACATGTCGACGGCGTACTGGCAACAGGTCCGGTCCGCCGAGATGAAGGTGCCGACCGACCGACCGCTGGCGGACCTGACCGCCGAGCTGACCACGATGCTGGGCTCGACCGACCCGGTCGAGCGAGACGAGTTCGCCTACCCGATCCTCGCCACCTGGATCTCCGAGGGCGTGTACGACGACCTGCTGGTCGGCCTCGGCGACGGCATGGCCGCGGGGCTCACCCAGGGGCTCGGCGAGGTGGGCACGGACTCGGTGTTCCGGCGCAGCTTCTCCGCGCTCGTGCTGGCGGAGTGCGTCGAGCGCGACACCGCCCAGTCGCTGGTGCCGCCCACCAAGGTGCTCGACTGGTGTGACCGGGTCACCGGCTGGCTCGTGCGTGAGCGCGACGTCCGCGGCTTCGTGCCGGGCAAGGGCTGGGCGCACGCGGTGGCGCACGGCGCGGACGCGATCGGCTGCTTCGCTGCCTCGCCGCACTTCGGGCTCACCGAGCTGACGGTCCTGCTCGACGTGATCGCCGACCGGGTGCTGATCGAGACGCCAGCCCCGCTGACCAGCGGCGAGCCGGACCGGCTCGCGCACGCCACGATGGCGATCCTGCGCCGTAGGTTGGTGCCGCTGCGGATCATCGAGCCCTGGCTCGCTCGGATCACCGCGGCCGCCACCATGACCGGCGCTCCCGACGTCGACCCCTACCGCACCACCGCCAACCCCGAGGCCTTCCTGCGCGCGCTGCACATCCAGGTCGCCTTCGCACCCGAGCCGATCGACGTACGGGCGGATCTCCTCCTCGACCTGGTCGCGGCGCTCCGCACCACCAACGCGGCGTACCTGAACCCCGACGGGTGATCCACCTCTCGACCGCCCGGCCCGAGGTGACCGCTCGGTAACGTGCGCCGTATGACCGACCCCCAGCTGAGTGGCCACGCCGGCGAGATCGCCGTGGCCGTCGCCCGAGCGCACGGCGTGGAGACGATGTTCACGCTGTCCGGCGCCCACGTGTTCCCGATGTACGACGGCGCGGTCAAGGCCGAGCCGCCGATGCGGATCCTCGACGTACGCCACGAGCAGACCGCGGCCTTCGCGGCCGAGGCCACCGGCAAGCTGACCCGGGTGCCGGGGCTGGCGGTGCTCACCGCCGGGCCGGGCGTCACCAACGGTGTCAGCGCGGTGGCTCAGGCCCAGTTCGCCGGGTCGCCCATGGTGGTCGTCGGCGGTCGCGCCCCGCAGAACCGCTGGGGCAGCGGCAGCCTCCAGGAGATCGACCAGCCGCCGATCCTGGCCTCGATCACGAAGAGCGCGCGGACGCTCGCGAAGGCCGCCGACGTGGCCGGTGGCTTCGACGAGGCCTTCCGGCTGGCGGGGTCACCGCACCGCGGCCCGGTCTTCGTCGACGTCCCGATGGACGAGTTCTTCGACCAGGCGTCGGCGGCCGTCCCTGACGGGTCACGGCCGCGCGGAGGCGAGCCCGACGGGGAGGCGGTGGAGCGGGTCGGCCGCCTGCTCGCCGACGCAGAGCGTCCGGTGCTGATCCTGGGCACCGACGTCTGGGCAGACGGCGCCGAGGTCGCGGCACTGGAGCTGGTGGAGGCGCTCGGGATCCCGACCATCACCAACGGCATGGGTCGTGGGGTAGTGCCGGGCGGACACCCGCTGCTGGTCACCAAGGCGAGGGGCAAGGCGCTGAACGGCGCCGACCTCGTCGTCGTGGTGGGCACGCCGCTCGACTTCCGGCTCGGCTACGGCGTGTTCGGCGGCAAGGACGGCGCCACCCCGGCTCGCGTCGTACACGTGGCCGACTCTGCCGACCAGGTGTCAAGGCATGCCGACCTCGCCGACTCCGTCTCGGGAGACCTGTCCTCGGTGTTCCGGGGGCTGGGCGCAGCGCTCGACAACACCGACGTGTCCCGGTGGAAGGCGTGGGTCGAGGACCTCCAGGCCGCGGCCCGCGAGGCGGCCGCGCGCGATGCGGAGCTGCTCACCGCGGAGGCCGACCCGATCCACCCCGCGCGCATCTACGGCGAGCTGCTCCCCCGGCTCGCAGACGACTCCGTGGTGATCGGCGACGGCGGCGACTTCGTGAGCTTCGCGGGCAAGTACGTCGAGCCGAAGCGCCCCGGCGGCTGGCTCGACCCCGGCCCCTACGGCTGTCTCGGCGCGGGGCTCGGGGCGTCGATCGCCGCGCGGCTCGCCCGGCCGTCGTCGCAGGTCGTGCTGCTGCTCGGGGACGGGGCCGCGGGGTTCTCGCTGATGGACGTCGACACCCTGGTGCGCCACGACCTGCCGGTCGTGATGGTGATGGGCAACAACTCCGCCTGGGGCCTGGAGAAGGGCCCGATGCAGATGATCTACGGCTACGACGTCGCGGCCGACCTCGGCCGGCAGACGCGCTACGACGAGGTCGTCAAGGCGCTCGGCGGCGCCGGCGAGACCGTCACCGACCCGCGGGAGATCGGTCCGGCCCTCGACCGCGCCTTCGCCGCGAACGCGCCGTACCTCGTCAACGTCATCACCGACGTCAACGCCGCCTACCCGCGCTCGACGTTCGGCGTCTGAGGTGGCTGTGAGCCTCACGTTCACCGTGACCGACGCCGACACGGCGGCCACCTTGGGCTCGGGGTCACTGCCGGTCCTGGGTACGCCGCGGCTGCTGGCGTGGTGCGAGGCGGCGACGTGCGAGGTCATCGAGCCGTCACTCGGCCCCGGGGAGACCTCGGTCGGCACCCGGGTCGAGCTCGAGCACACGCGCGCCAGCGCGGTCGGCGTACACCTCGAGGTGACCGCGACGCCCGTCCACCACGACGGGCGCCTCCACCGCTTCAGCGTCGTCGCCCGCGAGGTCAGCTCGGGCCATGTCGTCGCCACCGGTGAGGTCACCCGCGTGGTCGTCGACGCGGAGAGGTTCCTGGCTCGCGCCGGGGGTTGAGCGTCAGTTGAACCTGAGTTGAGCCTACGGACCTCCAACTGCAGAGAAGTCCCTCGGGCGTCCCACAGATGGGGCATGCCCGCGTGAGTGCGGCGGCCTAGCGTCGTGTACAAGCGGCTCCGTCGAAACCCCCGTCGGCTTTTCCCTGCCGGTCGACGGAGTCGCCCAGGACGGCGCCCATCCACTCGAGCTCGGCTTGCGGACGCGTGCCGTCCGGAAGGGCTCCTAGGTTGGGCCGCATGACCGACACCTTCGGATTCACGCCCGGACAGCCACCAGAGTGGGACCTCGAGCGCTTCCTGCGCGGCGACGAGATCGCGACGGCCGTGATCACCCTGGAGCGCAACCGGCGAACCTTCGCCTGGAAGTGCTTCGACGTCGACGCTCGAGGTTTGCGGCTCAGGCTCGGGGCATCGGCGGTGACCCTGGGCGGGCTGCTCAAGCACATGGCCTGGGTGGAGGAGCTGTACTTCCAGAACCGGCTCGCCGGCCGCCCGTCCATGCCGCCGTTCGACGAGGTGGACCAGGAGCGTGACTGGGAGGACTGGGCGTGGCGTACGGCGGCCGACGACTCGCCGGACGACCTGCGCGCGCTCTTCACCGCGTCCGTGCACCGCTCACGCGAGGCGCTGGGCGAGGCGCTGGCACGCGGCGGGCTGGAGCAGACGACCGACGACGGCATGAGCATCCGCCGGCTGCTGGCCGACATGATCGAGGAGTACGCCCGCCACACCGGGCACGCCGACCTCCTGCGCGAGGAGTACGACGGCGCCACCGGCGAAGGCCCGCCCATGGACTTCCCAGTCCCCTGAGCAGCCCTCGGTGGTTGAGGAGCGAGCTCTGCGACTCCGGTGGTTGTGCAGCGAGCTCTGCGTCTCCGGTGGTTGAGGAGCGAGCTCTGCGACTCCGGTGGTTGAGGAGCGGGCCCTGCGACTCCGGTGGTTGAGGAGCGAGCTCTGCGAGCGAGCAGCAGGCCGCGAGGAACGAGCGGACTGCGTGGGCGAGCGCAGATTGAGCAAGCGACGCGACTGAGGAACGAAGTCGCTCAAGCGCGTCGAAATCCAGTCACGGCCACCTGACGAGCAGCCCCATGGCCTCGGCACAGGCTCGACCGACGGAGCGGTCGTTTCGAGACGCTCGCAGAGCTCGCTCCTCAACCACCGAAGGGAGCAGCGGCGGGCGCGACAGAAACCACCGCGCCCACCCTTGCTCGATCACGCCGAAGGGCCGGAACGAGTGGGTGCACGCGGTGGTTTCGTGACGCTCGCAGAGCTCGCTCCTCAACCACCGGAACCGCAGAGCTCGCTCCTCAACCAGAGGAGCGAGCCCGTGCGGGTGGGGCGTGTCAGCGGTTCTTGCGGTGCGCGGCCTGGTCCTTCTTCGACATGCCCACGTAGGACTTGAAGGTGGCACCGGCCTTGAACGCCGGAACCTTCGACTTCGCGATCTTCAGGGTCTCGCCCGTCTGCGGGTTGCGGCCCTCGCGAGCGGCGCGGTCCCGGCGCTCGAACGTTCCGAAGCCGGGGAGGGTCACCTTCTCGCCGGCCGCGACCGCGTCGGTGATCGCGTTCAGGGTGGCCTTGAGGGCCTGTTCGGCGTCCCTCTTCGTCAGGCCGGTCTCCTCGGCGATCGTCTCGACGAGCTCGGTCTTGTTCATGCGGGTGTTCCTCCGATCGATGGGTTCAGACGTGCCTTGTACCCACGAACGCCGTCTCCCAAGCGAGAGCACGGGGTGCTCAGGCCGGAGCGACGGCGGCGGCGTACGTGCGGAGTATGTCGCGTACCCGGTCGACCACCAGACCGCGGGGGTCCCCCGTGAGCTCGCCGCGCCGGACCCGGTCGTACTGGATCGGGAGGAACGCGCTCAGCAGAGGCTCCGGTACGCCGGTCGTGGAGAGGTTGCGCAGAAGGGTGTGGACCGCGGCCGAGATCTCCGGGTCGGGCCAGTAGTAGCGCATCCGGTCGCTGTAGCTGTACCGCCGCGCGAGTGCCTGCTCCTCGGGAGTTCCGGTGTAGTAGCCCCGCCACTCCTCGGGACGAGCGAGCATGCGGGCGTCCACCACCTCGGGCAGACGTGACCGTGCGGCCGTGGGGAGCAGCTCGTTCTCGATCGCGGCCAGCGCGAACAAGGCCTCGCGCATGGCGAAGGTGAGCCCCGGGCCCACCTTGAGCACGCCCCAGCCGTCGGCGACGAGTGCGGCCAGCGCGCTCCGGGTCTGGTAGTCGGTCGAGTGGGCCTCGAAGACCATCGTGGGCTCGTCGTCGAGGGCCATGCGCAGCGAGCGCGTGGCCGACGAGTCGTAGTCGAAGACCCGCAGGTGGTCGAACTCGACCCCGGGCTGCACCACCAGCGCCATCACCTGCGACCACACCTCGCCAGGGGCGACCTCGGCGAAGGCGCGGCGATGGTGCTCGAGGGTCGCCAGGGCCGACTCGCGGGTCGTCGGCACCAGTCCCGTGATCTCGTGGTCGGCGCCGCCGGGCACCGGGACCTCGGTGCCGATGACGTAACGGAGGGCGCCATCCAGACCGACGCGGGCAGCCTCCGCCTCCGCCGCCGCCAGCATCCGGGCGGCGCGCGCGGCCATCACCTCGTCCTCGAGCACTCCCCCGTCGTCGGCACAGGGGTAGCTGCAGTCGAGGTGGAGCTTGGTGTAGCCGGCGGCGACGTACGCGCGGACGAGGTTCTCGGCGTGCGCCATCGCGGTCTCGGCGTCCTCAGAGCGCCATCGGTGCGGTCCGAGATGGTCGCCCCCGAGCACGAGGCGGTCGGTCGGGAAGCCGACTCGGGCGGCGATCTCCTCCACCAGGGCCCGGAAGTCCGCCGGCCGCAGGCCGGTGTAGCCGCCGAACTGGTCCACCTGGTTCGACGTGGCCTCGATCAGCACCGGCGCGGCGTCGTCGCGTCCCTGGACCAGCGCGGCCTCGAGCACGAGGGGGTGCGCCGAGCAGACCGACGTGATGCCCCTTGGCCGGCGGTCGGCGTGCGAGCGCACCATCGCATCCAGATGCGCGCTCATGAGCCCTCCCGATGCGCGAAATATGCGCGTAAGTGTTCATTCCGCCCGCAACGAGCACCTAGGATGTGCTCGTGAAGGCGGAACGGATGGGCGCGATCCTGGACCGCGTCGCCGAGAACGGCAGCGTCGACGTGCCGACCCTGTCCCGCGAGTTCGGGGTCTCGGCCGCCACGATCCGCCGCGACCTGCAGGCCCTCCACCACCAGGGTCTCCTCCGGCGTACGCACGGCGGAGCGCTCCCCCGTCCGGCCGGGCTCGAGCTCCCGTTGCAGTACAAGACCTCGCGCCAGCACCGCGAGAAGCGCGCGATCGGGCTCGCCTGTGCCGGGCTCGTGCGTGACGGCGACGTGGTCGGCATGACCGGGGGTACGACGGCAACCGAGGTCGCGCGGGCCCTCGCCGACCGGCGCGGCCTGACCGTCGTCACCAACGCGCTCAACATCGCCGCCGAGCTCGTCTCGCGGCCCAACATCCGGCTCGTGGTGGTGGGCGGCAACGCCCGTCACGCGTCGTACGAGCTGGTCGGCCCCGCGGCCGAGGCGATGATCGCGCAGTACCACCTCGACATCGCCTTCATCGGCACCGACGGCTTCACCGTCGCTGAGGGCTGCACCACTCACGACGAGATGGAGGCCCACACCGACCTGGGCTTCATCCGGCAGGCGGCCCGCACCGTCGTGATCGCCGACAGCTCCAAGATCGGCAAGGTCACGTTCGCCCGGATCTGCGGCACCGACGTGATCGACACGTTGGTGACCGACGCCGGCATCGACACCGCCGTGCGCGCGGCCGCGGAGGCCGCCGACGTGGAGGTCATCATCGCCGACGCCTAGCCAGCGCGAGGTGGCGGTCATGCCGTGGCGGCCCGGTCGCGCGGCTGCTGCTCCGCCAGACCGGTCTCGGCGTCGAAGAGATAGGTCTTGCCGGGCGCGATGACGAGTCCGACCCGGGCGCCCGAGTCGTACGCCGTGCCGGGCGGCGCCTGCGCGATCACGACGTTCTCGTCGTCCCCCTCGCCGGTCGCCACCCAGGCATGCACGAGGACGTGGCTGCCGAGCGGCTCGCAGAAATCGATCCGCACCGGGACGGCGCCGGTCTCCTGGGGGCCACCGATCCGGAGGTCCTCGGGCCGGAAGCCGACGGTCACGGCGCGGTCGGGACCCGGTGCGTCGCTCAGCTCCGCTCCCCCGACGCGGACCCGGCCCGCACGCACGGTGCCGGGAACGAGGTTCATCGGCGGGCTTCCCATGAAGCCGGCCACGAAGGTGTTGGCGGGGTGGTGGTAGATGTCGTCGGTGGTGCCGATCTGCTGCACCTCGCCGGCCGACATCACACAGATCCGGTCGCCGAGCGTCATCGCCTCGACCTGGTCGTGCGTGACGTAGATCGAGGTGATCGGCAGCTCCCGGTGGAGGCGCTTGAGGTCGCCGCGGACCTGGGTCCGCAGCTTGGCGTCGAGGTTGGACAGCGGCTCGTCCAGCAGGAACGCCTGCGGTCGGCGTACCAGAGCGCGGCCCATGGCGACACGCTGCCGCTGACCGCCGGAGAGCTGGCCCGGCTTGCGGTCGAGGAGCTGGTCGATGTCCAGCAGAGCGGCGGTCTCGCGCACCCGGCGCTCGACCTCGGCCCGCGGCGTACGACGTTGCCGAAGGCCGTAGGCGAGGTTCTGGAAGACGCTCATGTGGGGGTAGAGCGCGTAGTTCTGGAAGACCATCGCGATGTCGCGCTCGCCCGGCCCCAGCCGGACGACGGAGCGGCCGCCGATCAGGATGTCGCCCGACGTCGGCTTGTCCAGCCCGGCGAGCAGGCGCAACGCCGTGCTCTTCCCGCACCCGGACGGGCCGACGAGGATCAGGAACTCGCCGTCGGCGACCGTCAGGTCCAGCCCATGCAGGGCCTGGACGTCGCCGAACCTCCGCGAGACGCCGCGGAACTCTACCTCCGCCACCGAGCACTCACCCCTTCAACCCTGTCCCGGCCACGGACTGCACGAAGTACCGCTGCGCCACCACGAAGACGACGAGCATCGGAACCAGGCTCATCACGTTGCCCGCCATCAGCAGCGGCCAGTTCGTCTGGTGTGCGCCCTGGAAGTAGCTCAGCCCCAGCGGCACGGTCATCTGGTCGGTGTTCGTGATCACGATCAGCGGCCACAGGAAGTCGTTCCACGACGTGAGGATGGTCAGCGCCGCCAGGGTCGACATCGCCGGCATCGACAAGGGCAGCACGATCTTGAACAGCACCCCGATCCGCGAGGTGCCGTCCACCCGGGCCGCCTCCTCGAGCTCCACCGGCACGGTCTGGAAGAACTGGCGCAGGAAGAAGATCCCGAACGCCGTCGCCAGGTTGGGCAGCATCAGCGCGCCGAGGTGGTTGATCCCGAGGTACGGCGAGACGTTCTCGCCGAACCACTTCACGATCAGGAAGACCGGGATCATCGTGACCTGGAAGGGCACCATCAGGGTCGCCATCAGCACCATGAACAGCGCCTTGCTCCCGAGGAAGCGCATCCGCGCGAACGCGTAGCCCGCCAGGCTGCACACGACCAGGTTGCTGGCCACGACGACCAGCGCGACCAGGGCGCTGTTGAGGAAGAACGTGCCGAACGGCGCCGTGTGCCAGGCGTCGACATAGTTCTGTGGGCGCGGGTGCTCCGGGATGAGCACCGGCGGGAACCGGTTCGCCTCGCCCTGGGTCTCGAGCGAGGTCACCACCATCCAGAGCAGGGGCACGACCAGCAGGAAGGTCAGCGGCACGAGCACGAAGTGCCAGGCGCTGAACGGCAGCCGGAAGCGGCGGCCGGCCGGCTCCGCGGCGCCGGTCAGCTCGGTGGGCGTCAGCTCGGTGGTCGTCATGAGTAGTGCACGTACCTCCGCGCGAGCCGGAACTGGAGGGCGGTGAGGACGACGCTGACCAGGAACAGCACGTAGGCCATGGCGGCGGCGTACCCGGCGTTGAACTGCACGAACGCCTGGTCCCAGAGGTAGTAGACGATGACCGTGGTGGCATGGAGCGGGCCGCCGCGCGTGGTCAGGTAGACCTCGTCGAAGAGCTGGAGGGCGTTGATCGTCAGCCAGACGACGAGGAACAGACTGGCGGGGCTCAGCAGCGGCAGCGTGATCGTGCGGAACCGCGTGAACGGGCGGGCGCCGTCGATCGCGGCCGCCTCGTGGAGCTCGGCGGGGACTCCCTGCAGGGCCGCGAGGTAGACGATGACCGCGAAGCCGGTCCAGCCCCAGATCGTCATCGCCACGATCACGTAGAGCGCCTGGGAGGTCGAGGCGAGGAACGGCTGCGAGCCGATGCCGACGGCGTTCAGGGCGGCGTTCACGAGCCCGTAGTCACGGTCGGTCAGCCACAGGAAGATGATCCCTTCGGAGATCGTCGAGACCGCCATCGTGATGTACGCCGCGGTCCGGTACACCGAGATGAACCGCACCGACCGGTTCAGTGCCGAGGCCACCAGGAGCCCGACCAGCATCGTCCCGGGCACGAACAGCGCGGTGTAGACGATCGTGTGCTGGATCGCCTCGGCGAAGCGCGGGTCGTGCGCGAGCTCGCGGTAGTTCTTCGTGCCCACCCACGGGGTGTCGGGGGTGAGCAGGTCGGACTTCTGGAACGACAGCTGGAGCGACATCAGCACGGGCAGCAGGCCGAAGATGCCGATCAGGATCGCGCCCGGGCTGACCAGGAGCCAGCCCGTCGCGTGCTCCGACCGGCCCAGGCGCCGCCACCACCCAGGCCGCGGCGACGGCTCGGAGGTCCGAGCCGCCGCCTCGTCCGCGTCTGCCACCTAACCTCCGCTCAGCGCGTCGTTCGTGGTCTGCGCAGCCTCGTCGAGCGCCTCCTGGGGCTGCGCCTTCCCGAGCAGGACCGAGACGATCGCCTGACCCATCGCCTCCGAGATCGCGGGGTACTGCTCGACCGAGGGCCGCGCCTTCTTCACGTTCGAGAGGTTCTCCACGAACGTCGCGCTGCCCGGCAGGTTCTCGTCGAGCTGCTTGCGGAACGACGCGTCGGCGCCGACCGACTCGCGGATCGGCAGGTCGCCGGTCGCCAGCGACGTCGTGCGCACCTGCTCGGGAGCCGTGAGCCACCGCACGAAGTCCACGGCCGCCTGCTTGCGCTCGGAGCCGTTGTCGAACACGACCCAGTTGTCCGGCCCGGCGATCGTCTGGTGGCCGGCGGCCGAGCCGGCGAACGTCGGCATCACCTGCACGCCGTAGTCGATGTCGGGGAGTGAGCTCAGGTCCCACGGGCCGGTGACCATCATCCCGATCTTCCCGCTGTTCATCAGCTTGGTGCCGTTGGAGTTGGTCGTGTCGAGGTAGACCGACTTGTCGGTGACCGCCATGTCCTGGAGCATCGTCAGCGCCTCGACCCCGGCGTCGGAGTTGAACGCCGCCTCGGTGTTGTCGGAGTTGAGGATGTCACCTCCGGCCTCCCAGAGCATCGCGTCGTAGTGCCACACGGTGTCCTCGGTGCCGTCCGCGGGGATCAGCCAGCCGTACTGCTTCTTGGACGGGTCGGTCAGCTTCTTCGCGGCCGCGCGGAAGTCGTCCCAGGTCCAGTCCGGCGTCGGCGGTGCGACGCCGGCCTGCTTGAACAGAGTCTTGTTGTAGACGATCGCGAGGTTGTCGACCAGCGCGGGGATGCCGACGATCTTGTCGCCCACCGTCGCCGCTGCGCGCTCGCCCTCGTAGAAGTCGTCCCACTTCCAGGACGGGTCGTCGACGTACTGCGACATGTCGACGACCTGCGGGATCTTGGCGATGTTGGGCGACCACGACCCGAACATGTAGGCGACGTCCGGCGGCGATCCGCCGCGGACGGCGGTCAGCACCTTCTGGAGCACCCGGTCGCTGCTCGACACCAGCTGGGTGACCTCGACGTCGGGGTGCTCCTTGTTGTACTGCGCGATCAGGGCGGTGAGGTTCTTGCCCTGGGCGTCCTCGTAGCCGTCCCAGACCACGACCTTGGTCCTGCCTCCGGCGCCGCCGGAGTCGTCACCTCCCCCGCAGCCGGCGAGCCCGAGCGCGGCGACCGTCGCCGCGGCGGCGATCAGGGCTGTCTGGCGCTTGATCATGGGTACTCCTCGGTCGGTGGGAACGATGACGGGGACGTGGTCCGGGGCCGGGCGGTCATGGCGAGCCCCGTCCGCGCTCATCGGCGCCGATGTCGATGCCGGCGCCGTGCACGCGTGGCTGCCCGTCGATGTCCAGATGACCCACCCAGCGGGCACTCACGGGCAGGCCGGCGTCGACGGCGGGCGACCCGGGCCGAAGGTGCAGGTCTCCGCGCGCCGGGCGTCGGAGCCGCGGGTCGGCGTACCGGCTGTGGGCGTCCTGGCCGGTCGCACTGCGGTACGCCGCCCAGCCGGTGTACGTCGTACCGAGCACGCCGAACGACGCGCGAGTGGGGCCGCCGGCGGAGAAGTAGAGATTGCCGTCGAGGTGGGGCGCGGTGCTCGAGCCGTCGTCGGCGCGGGGCACGGTCCCGAGCAGCGGCTGCCCGCGGCCGGTCGCGCGCAGGATGTTGCCCTGGATGACGGTGCGGGTGACGTGGTACTGCACCAGCAGCTCGGGCGAGCCGTCCGCGAACTGGTTGTTCGCGTACAGGGTGTTGTGCAGGAAGCGGTTGGCGAACGCGCGTCCGGTCTCGACCCCGCCGCAGTCGTCCTCGCCGTTGCAGTAGCCACCGGTTGCGATGCCGACGTAGCCGCTCCGGCTGACGAAGTTGTCGGCGACCACGACGTGGTCGGCGGCCCCGCGGCCGTTCTCAGCGGCCACCTCGATGCCGATGTCGTTGCCGACGACGCGGTTGCGCAGGACCCGGATCCCGGTGGCGCCGTCGATGTAGATCCCGTCGGCGCAGTTGCACCAGCCGCCGTCCTCGAAGTACGCCGGGTTGCCGCGCGAGATGATGTCGCGGATGACGTTGTCCGCGATGACGCCGTCCCGAGCCCGGTTGGCCCGGCTGTACCTCGCGGAGCCGCTGAGGGTCGGCTCGAAGCCGATCGCGTCGATCCCGATGTTGTTGTTGTCGTGGATGCGGTTGTGCGTGATCCGCCAGCCCTTCACGTTGCCGTTGACCACGACGGACTCGCTGGCGCCCAGCGACAGGTGGTCGACCTCGTTGCGGCTGATCCGCAGGTGGGTGATCGGGTGGTGGCGGCGGTCGCCGTACACCGCGATGCCGTGCGCGTTGATGTCGAAGCTGCCGAGGGTGCCGTTGTAGTTGCCCATCGAGTGCACGTGGTTGTCCACGAGGGAGACGTGCGACGAGGCGCCGTGCACGTAGATGCCGATCGGCACGGCTCGCTTCGAGGTGGTGTCGTAGCTGCGGATGTCCAGCCCGCGCACCGTCACCCGCGAGCTGTCGACCACCGTGACCATCGCCGAGCGGTCGGGCGGCGGCGTCAGCGGGCCGCCGTCCAGGATCACCTGCTCGTGCCGGAACGCGCGCACCGTGACCCCGTGGACGTCGCGGAGCCGGACGCGCTGGGCGTAGGTGCCGCCGCGCAGCAGGACGACGCCGCCGCCGGTCAGGCGCGCGACGGCCTCGTTGATCCTCCGGAGCGGGTCCTGTCGGGTGCCGGCCGCGCCGTCGTGTCCCAACGGGCTGACGAAGACCCGGTGCGGGTTCGGGGCCGGCGCGCCGGCTGAGGCCGGGACCTCGCCGACGGCACCCAGCGCGAGCAGCAGCGGTGCCGCGGCAGCGACCCAGCGTCGTCCGGTCAGGGCGCCCCTCATGGTGCGAGCACCACCGATCGGGTGAGCGCGCGGGGGTGGTCCGGGTCGAGGCCGCGTGCCTCGGCCGCGGCCACGGCCAGCCGCTGCACCTGCACCAGCTGCGCGAGCGGGTCGAGGTCGCTGGTCTGCACATGAGCGCCGGTGCTCGCCACCTCCTCGACGAGCCCGGCGGGCGGCGTACCGAACATCCAGACCAGCGACCGTGTACCCGCAACCGCGATGGGGCCGTGCCGGTAGTCCATGGCCGGGTAGGACTCGGCCCAGGCCTGCGCCGACTCGCGCATCTTCAGCGCGCCCTCGTGCGCCAGGCCGACGGTCCAGCCGGTGCCGAGGAACACGAAGTGCTCGTACGCCGACGGGTCCACCGGGAGCGGATCCTCCAGCGCCGTGACGCAGTCGGCGATCGCCGGCGACGGGTCGTGGCCGAGCCCGGAGCGCAGCCAGGCCAGGGTCGTGGTCGGGAACCGTGTCTGCACGATGCTCTGCTCGTCGGCGAAGTCGAGGACGACCGCGTGGTCGACCAGCGAGGCCAGCGGGCCGCCGGCGACCGCGGTGACCATCGCGGTGCGGTGTGCCTCGAGCACCTGCAGTGCATCGACGATCTCGGTGGTGGTGCCCGACCGGGTCAGGGCGAGCACGGTGTCGTAGTGACGGCCCGTCGGCACCTCCGAGCCGTACGCCCAGTCGGTCTCGCCGGCGCCCGCCTGCTCGCGCAGGACGGCGTACGACATCGCCATGAACGCCGAGGTCCCGCACCCGATCACCAGCATCCGACGACCGTGGTCGGTCAGGAAGTCGGGGACAGGATCCTCCGACACCCGGCGCCAGAGGGCGGGCTGCGACCGGATCTCGTCCTCGGTCAGCGTCATGCACGGCAGTATGCGCGAAAATGCTCACTGCGGACAAGGTCGCGCACGGATTTGTTAGCTCAGATGTTCACTTGCTCGCGCAGCGGCTCGGGAAGGAGGTTGCCGTGTGCCGCGACGAGCGCGTTGCACAGCTCCCAGATCTGGTCGACGGTCAGGCTCGCGGCGGCGTTCGGGTCGACCATGGCGGCCGCGCGGACCAGGCGCGGGTCGCCCTCCACCGCGGCGCGGACTGCGAGCTCGGCCGGGCCGACGTACCCGCGGTTCACTGCTGCACACTGCGGCGGCAGTTCCCCGACGTGCACCGGATGGGCTCCCAGCCCGTCGAGCAGGGTCGGCACCTCGACGGCGAACCGCGCCGGGAGGTTGTCGATCAGACCGAGGTTCGCGACGTTCGCCGAGATGACGCGCTGCGTCCCGGTCTCGAGCGAGTGGATGACCTGAGGGGCGTACTCGGTGGCCTCGGACCGCACCTCGAGCCGCTCCGAGCCGGCCAGCTGCTCGCGCACCCGGTGGTACTCGGCGAGGTTCTCGGCGCTGATGTCGACGTACTCCCCCACGTTCAGCCGCAGGCGCTCCACCTCGCTCGGGTGATGGAGGTACCACGGGACGTACTCGCTGGAGTGCTCGCTGGTCTCGGTCGGGTAGTAGCCGAGGCGGCGGTACATGTCCACGCGCACGCGCCGGCGCAGCTCGGGGTCGGCCGCGATCTTCGCGTCGAGCAGCGGGTAGAGGTCCTGCCCGCCGCGCTCCCACCGCAGCAGCCAGCCCTGGTGGTTGACACCGGCCGACCACCAGGACACCTCGTCCATCGGGACGCCGACCAGCTCGCAGAGGTCGTGCACCGTCCAGTGGACGGAGTGGCACAGGCCGAGCACCTTGAGGTCCGGGGCGACCGCGTGCAGATAGCTGACGTTCATCGCCATCGGGTTGGTGTAGTTCAGCAGCCACGCGTCGGGACACACCTCGGCCATGTCGCGGGCGATGCCCGCGAGCACGGGGAACGTACGCAGCCCGCGGAAGATCCCGCCGATCCCGATCGTGTCTGCGATCGTCTGGTGGAGGCCGAAGCGCTCGGGGATCTCGAAGTCGCGGACGGTCGCCTCGTGCATCCCCACCTGGACCACGTTGATCACGTAGTCCGCGCCGTCGAGCGCGGCCCGACGGTCCGCCTGCGACGTGATCGACGGCCGCACGCCGACCTCACGAGCCGTCGCCTCGGCGATCGCCACCGCGGTCTCGAGGCGCTCGGCATCGATGTCGTGGAGCACGACTCGGGACTCGCCGAGCTCGGGGAACGAGAACACGTCGCCGAGGAGGTCGCGGGTGAACACGACACTCCCCGCACCGATGATGGCAATCGTGGCGGGCATGCGGCGAGACTAGAGCCGTCTGCGCACACCGCTCAACTTCGTACGCCGAATAGTGAGCGTTCGCGCATTCTCGCCCGAAGGAGCTGCTCATGCCCGCACCCGACGTCCTGGTCATCGGCGACGCCAATCCCGACCTGCTCCTCACCGGGAACGCCGTGCCCGAGTTCGGTCAGGCCGAGACTCTGGTCGACAGCGCCGACCTCGTGCTCGGAGGCTCCGCCGCGATCGTCGCCTGCGGCCTCGCCCGCCTCGGGGTCGCCACCGCGCTCGCGGCGACCGTCGGC
>DASSTL010000109.1:0-5968 GCA_035707985.1 Nocardioides sp.
GCTGTTCACCCGGCGCACGATGGCGTGGGTGTTCTCGTCGCACTCGTGCTCCTCCTCGCGCATGCGCTTGGCGACCGCCTCGCGGTCGGCATCCTCGGCGATCATCTCCGCGAGGATCCCGGCGCCGGTCACGAGGTGCTGTGCGGAGATGGTGAACAGCTCGTAGAACGACGTATCGGTGGGACGCAGACGAAGCGCCACGACGTGCTCCTCGGGGACTGGGGAGACCAACGGGCGTCATGCTACGGATACCGGCCACCGGGGGCCCAAACGAGGTACCTGGGGCGGTTCTCAACGCTGCCGGGTCACCCGACCGTGCGAGGCCGGCGCTGTCGCTCGATCAGCACTTCCTGCAGGTGGTCGGTGCCCCCGTTGGGCGCCCAGTCGCCGTCCGGACCGAGCTCCCAGGCGAACGTCGTGTCCGCGAACGCCAGGTCCAGCAGCTCGGCGAGCTGGGCGGTGTTGTCCTCGCTGGGAACCTTCACGAGCACTTCGACCCTTCGGTCGAGGTTGCGGTGCATGAGGTCGGCCGAGCCGATCCACACGCTCGGCGTACCGCCGTTCTCGAACCAGTAGATCCGGCTGTGCTCGAGGAACCGGCCGACCACCGAGCGCACCCGGATGTTCTCCGACAACCCCGGCACGCCCGGACGCAGGGCGCAGATCCCGCGCACCAGCATCTCCACGGGTACCCCGGCCTGCGACGCGAGGTAGAGCGCGTCCGTCGTCGCCTCGTCGACGACGGAGTTGGCCTTGAGGCGGATGCGTGCGGGACGCCCGTTGCGGTGGTGCTCGATCTCGCGGTGGATGCGCTCGATCAGCCCGGTCCGCACCGAGTCCGGCGCCACCAGCAGCCGCTCGTAGGTGGGCTGCCGGGAGTAGCCACTCAGGTTGTTGAACAGGTGGGCGACGTCCTCACCGATCGTCTCGTCGGTCGTCAGGAGGCCGAGGTCCTCGTAGAGGCGTGCGGTCTTGGAGTTGTAGTTGCCGGTTCCGATGTGGGTGTAGCGACGGATGCCCTCGGGCTCGTCGCGCACGACCATCGCGAGCTTGCAGTGCGTCTTGAGGCCGACCAGACCGTAGACGACGTGACAGCCCGCCTGCTCGAGCTTGCGGGCCCAGCGGATGTTGGCCTCCTCGTCGAAGCGGGCCTTGATCTCCACGATCACCAGCACCTGCTTGCCGGCCTCGGCCGCGTCGACGAGGGCGTCGATGATCGGGGAGTCACCCGAGGTGCGGTACAGGGTCTGCTTGATCGCCAGCACGTGCGGGTCGGCCGCCGCCTGCTCGAGGAAGCGCTGCACGGATGTCGCGAACGAGTCGTAGGGGTGGTGCAGCAGGACGTCGTACCGCCGGGTTGCCTTGAAGATGTCGACGGGCTTGGCCGACTCGACCTCGGCCAGCTGTCGGTGGGTCGTCGGCACGAACGCGGGGTACTTCAGGTCCTCGCGCGGAAGGTCGGCGATCGAGTGCAGACCGACGAGGTCGAGCAGCCCGTCGACGCGGAAGACCTCGTCCTCCGCGACGCCCAGCTCCTCGATCAGCAGCTCCAGCACCTGGGGCGCGATGGACTCCTCGACCTCGAGGCGCACGGGCGGGCCGAACCGACGTCGTAGGAGCTCCTTCTCGAGGGCCTTGAGGAGGTTCTCGGCGTCGTCCTCCTCGACCTCGAGGTCCTCGTTGCGGGTCACCCGGAACGTGTGGACCTCGAGCACCTCCATGCCCGGGAAGAGCCGCTTGAGGTGCTCGCCGATGACGTCTTCGAGCGGCACGAACCGCTGGTTGCCCAACGGCACGAACCGGCTGAAGATCGGCGGCACCTTCACCCGGGCGAAGTGCTCCTTGCCGTCCACGGGGTTGCGCACGAGCACGGCCAGGTTGAGGGAGAGACCCGAGATGTAGGGGAAGGGGTGGGCGGGGTCGACCGCGAGCGGCGTGAGCACCGGGAAGACCCGCTCCTTGAACAGGCGCTTGCAGGCCTTCTGCTCCTCGCGGTCGAGGTCGGGCCACCGGACCAGCTCGATGCCTTCCTTGGCGAGCAGCGGCACGAGCTCCTCCCGGAACAGCCGGGCGTGCCGCTCCATCTGGTCGCGGGTCTCCGCCCAGATGCGCTCCAGGACGTCGCGCGGCATCAGGCCGGACGCCGCGCGCACGGCGACGTCGGCCGCGATCCGCCGCTTCAGGCCCGCCACCCGGACCATGAAGAACTCGTCGAGGTTGCTGGAGAAGATCGCGGCGAAGCGCACCCGCTCGAGGAGCGGCAGGTTCGGGTCCTCCGCCTGGCCGAGCACACGGCGGCTGTAGGCGAGCCAGGAGAGCTCGCGGTCGAGGAAGCGGTCCTCGAACGCCGTCACCGCGGCCAGTGCGTCGTCGTCCGGGGTGTACGGCGGCTCGACGTCGAACGGCTCGTCGCCCGGGACCTCGGGATCGCGCGACGGGTCGACGGAAGCCAGCTGCACCATGAACAGAGTGTGGCACCGCCTGGTGAACAGTGGGTGATGGATCGGGTGATGCTGGCTACGTTGTCCGCGTGCCGCTGTCCTCGCCCCGCCTGGCCGCGCTCGAGCAGCGAGCCAAGACCGTCACCCTGCGCGTCGCCCTGGGGCTCCCCGAGCGAGTCCAGCGGGTCCTGGCCGGGCGTCGCGTGACCGTGGACGGGCAGACCCTGGCGGTCGACACGCAGCTCATGCTCCGGCTGGAGCGGCTGGTGCGTGAGCCGTCCGCCGAGTCGCTGCCGCTCGAGGCCGGTCGCCGGCTGCTCGTGCAGCACACGCAGATCGTGGGAGGGCGCCCGCCGATCGGTGAGGTCGGCGACCTCGAGGTCGCCGGCCGTCCCGCCCGGCTCTACGTCCCGACCGACGCGTCCGCGCCCGGACCCCTGCTGGTCTTCTTCCACGGCGGGGCCTGGGTGTACGGCGACCTCGAGAGCCACGACCAGTGCTGCCGGTTCCTGGCCGAGAGCAGCGGCGTGCGGGTGCTGGCGGTCGACTACAGACGCGCTCCGGAGCACCCGTTCCCCGCGGCGTACGACGACGCGGTCGCGGCGTACCGGTGGGTGGTCGAGAACGTCTCCGCGGTCGGGGCCGAGGCGGACCGGCTCGGGGTGGGCGGTGACTCGGCGGGCGGCAACCTGGCCGCGGTGACCGCGGTCGAGGCGGCGCGCGTGGGCCTGCCGCTGGCGTTCCAGCTGCTGGTCTACCCGGTCACCGACGTGACGCAGCGCAGGCCCAGTCGCGAGCTGTTCGAGACCGGCTACTACCTCAACGGTGAGTTCTTGGACCGCTCGCTCGAGCTGTACGTGCCCGACGAGGCGCAGCATGCCGGCCCGCGGGTGAGCCCGCTGCTCGGCGACGTGCCCGCGGGGCTGGCTCCGGCGTACGTCGCGACCGCGGGGTTCGACCCGCTGCGCGACGAGGGCGAGGTCTACGCCCGCAGGCTGGCCGAGGCGGGGGTGGAGGTCGACCTGAGGCGCTTCCCGGACCAGATCCACGGGTTCCTCAACATGGTCGGCGTGGGGCGCTCGGCCCGCGCCGCGTCCGCCGAGGTCGCGGCGAAGCTGGCGGTCGGGCTCCGGTCCCGCTCGACGACTCAGTAGACGAGCGCCTGGACGCCCTCGGCCAGCACCTCCTCGACGTACGACGCGGCGCCGGCCATTCGGACGCCCTCGCGCAGGTCGGACTCGGCGATGTCACGCCGGGCAGCGCACTGGGTGCAGACCGTCACCGTGCCGCCGGCCAGGACCGCGGCGAGAAGGTCCGCAAGCGGCGGGGCGTGCGGCAGGTCGAACGCCTCGGCGCGACCGGGTACGCCGAACCAGGCGGCCCCCCCGGTCAGCCATAGCGACACCTCGGCGCCGGCGGTCAGCGCCGTCGCGGCGACCGTGAACCCCTGGTTGCAGCGCTCGGGATCCTCCGCGCCGGCGGTCACCTTGACGACGAGGGCTCGTGGCATGGCAGAACCCTAGAGTGGTCCCATGCCGTTCGAGATCCCGGAGAACATCCACCCGTTGACGGCACGCCTGGCGTGGCTGATCGGGCGGTGGGCGGGCAACGGCCACGGCGAGTACCCGGGAATCGATCGCTTCCAGTTC
This sequence comes from Nocardioides sp., assembly GCA_035707985.1. Lineage (GTDB taxonomy): Bacteria > Actinomycetota > Actinomycetes > Propionibacteriales > Nocardioidaceae > Nocardioides. The sequence goes on from DASSTL010000109.1 coordinate 4,091, forward strand.
GGTCAGGAGGTCGTCTTCCAGCAGGACGGGCGGCCGTTCATCCACTACTTCAGCCGGGCCTGGATCATCGACGACGAGGGCAACCACGTGCGTGACGCGGCTCAGGAGACGGGTTTCATCCGGCCGCAGGAGGACGGCTCGCTCGAGGTCGTGATGTGCCACAACACGGGCTTCGTCGAGGTCTGGGCCGGCGAGATCCACGCCGAGCAGCCCCGTTTCGAGATCGTCACCGACGCGGTCGCTCGGACCGCCACGGCCAAGGAGTACGTCGGCGGCAAGCGGCTCTACGGCTACGTCAACGGCGACCTGCTCTACGCCTTCGACATGCAGGCGATGGGACACGAGCTCCAGCCGCACACGCACGCGCAGCTGGTGAGGCAGTAGAAGCCGTGACCACCGACTGGCGCACGCGACTCCGGGAGAAGGGCTACCGGCTCACTCCCCAGCGTGAGCTGATCCTCGAGGCCGTCGAGCGACTCGGGCACGCGACGCCCGACGAGGTGCTGGCCGAGGTCCGGAAGCACTCGACGGCCGTGAACGCGTCGACGGTGTACCGCACGCTCGAGGTCCTCGAGGAGCTCGGGCTGATCCGGCACGCCCACCTCAGCGACCGCGCGCCGACGTACCACTCCACGAGTGAGCACGAGCACTTCCACCTGGTGTGCCGGAATTGCCACAAGGTGATCTCCGTTGACCCCCATGTGCTGACGCCTGTCTCCGAACGCCTGGCCGCCGACCACGGCTTCACGATCGATGTCGGCCACCTGACCGTCTTCGGCACCTGTGGTGATCACTCATGACCTCCCCCTTGCTCGCGCTGCCCGGTGCCGTCGCCGGCGCCGGGATCGATGCCCCCGTCGCCGCGCACTACGGCTCGTTCTACGGCGAGCAGCGGTCGCTGGCGGCAGGGGAGGGGTTCGTCGACCTCTCGCACCACGACGTCATCCGCGTGTCCGGGCCCGACCGGCTCCAGTGGCTGCACGACCTGACGACGCAGTACTTCCTCGACCTGCCGCCCAAGGTCTGGACCCAGGCGCTGATCCTGAGCCCGCAAGGGCACGTCGAGCACGCCTTCGCCGGGGTCGACGACGGTGAGTCGTTCACGGCCACGTCCGAGCCGGGTGCTGCTCCTGCGCTGGTGGAGTTCCTCGACCGGATGCGCTTCATGTCGCGCGTGGAGGTCTCGGAGGTCACCTCGGAGCTGGCCCTCACCTTCCGCGCATCGGCGGGACACGAGCTGATCCCGCGCTCGCAGCTCACGACGTACGCCGAGGCGGCGGGGCCGGCCTGCGGGCTCTGGGCCTACGAGGCGCTCCGCATCGCGCGTGGCGAGCCGCGTCTGGGCCTCGACACCGACCAGCGCACGATCCCCAACGAGGTCGGCTGGATCGGCAAGGCCGTCCACATGGACAAGGGCTGCTACCGCGGCCAGGAGACGGTCGCGCGCGTGCACAACCTCGGCCGCCCGCCGCGCCGGCTGACGCTCCTGCACCTCGACGGCTCGGAGAACCGTCTGCCTGCCGTCGGCACCGAGCTGAAGCACGGCGACAAGGTGGTCGGCTTCGTCGGCACCTCCGCCCGCCACCACGAGCTCGGCCCGATCGCGCTCGCCCTGGTCAAGCGCAACGTCCCCGTCGACGCCCAGCTCGAGGTCGACGGCCTCCCCGCCGCTCAGGAGGTCATCGTGGATCCCGACGTCGGGCTCCACTTCCGCCGCTGACCCCGATACTTCGCAGCACTACGCACCTCTCAGGGCCCGCGGGACGTGCGAAACGCTGCGAACTATCCCGCTATCCCGAGCGCGCGTACTGGACGTGGGTGGAGGTGTGGCGGAAGCCGAGCTTGGAGTACGTCGCGATGGCCGGGGTGTTGTCGGAC
>DASSTL010000110.1:0-15538 GCA_035707985.1 Nocardioides sp.
TCGGCCGCCCGCCGCGCCGGCTGACGCTCCTGCACCTCGACGGCTCCGAGAACCGGCTGCCGACCGTCGGTGCCGAGCTGATGCTCGCCGGCAAGGTCGTCGGCTTCGTCGGCACCTCGGCCCGCCACCACGAGCTCGGCCCGATCGCGCTCGCCCAGGTCAAGCGCAACGTCCCCGTCGACGCCCAGCTCGAGGTCGACGGCCTGCCCGCCGCGCAAGAAGTGATCGTGGATCCCGAGGTGGGACTTCACTTCCGCCGCTAGCGGAGCGCGGCGGAAGGGGAGAGCGACCGAGAAGAACGAGGACCGATCGCCTCTCCCGATCGACCGGTCACCGAGGTGGGACTCCACTTCCGCCGCTAGCGGAGCGCGGCGGCTCAGCTCGAGACGTGTAACCGACCGTTCGCGGGACGACACGCCGGTACGAGCGCCGGCGTGTCGTCCCTCAGCGGTCGGTTACACGTCCCCGGACCGCGATCAGCGCGCGTACTGGACGTGGGTGGAGGTGTGCTGGAAGCCAAGCTTGGAGTACGTCGCGATGGCGGGGGTGTTGTCGGACTCGACGTACAGGATGATCCGGCGTACGCCGCGCGAGGCCAGGTGGGCGAGCCCGGCGGCGGTGACCGCTTTGCCGAGCCCGCGTCCCTGGGCGGCGGGGTCGACGGCGACGACGTAGACCTCGCCGAGCTCGGGGGAGTGCTGCTTGGTCCAGTGAAAGGCGAGCAGCCCGTCACCGGCGTCGGCCACGAGCAGCCCCGCCGGGTCGAACCACGGCTCGGCCATCCGCTCGGCCAGGTTGGCGGCGTCCATGGAGCCCTGCTCGGGGTGGTGGGCGAAGGCGGCCGCGTTGACCCGGATCACCTCGTCGGCGTCGGAGTCTCGGTATCCGCGGATCGTCACTCCCTCGACGTCGGGTACGTCGACCGACCCGGCGTCGCGGGACATCACCCACAGGGCGCGCGTCGCGGTGAAGCCGAAGCGTCGCGCCAGGGCGGCCGCGGCCGGGTGGTCGGCGTGCGACCACGCCGTCACCCGGTTGGGAGCCGCACCGAGAGCGGCCTCGACCAGGGCGGTCCCCTGACCGCCGCCGCGGGCATCGGGAGCGACCGCGACGTCGAGGTCGCTGCCCCGGAGCAGCGCGAAGCCGGCTTCCGTCAGCCAGAGTGCGTTGCCGGCGAGGCCTCGGTGGCGCAAGGACATCTGTGCCGCCTCGTCGACCGGTTCGGCACCATCGGCCTCGGCGGACGCGACCACGACCTGCTCGACCAGTCGGCGGGCGTCGTCGAGGTCGTCCTGGCCGACCCGGCGGACGTTCAGCGGGGACGCTCCGTGGTCTCGACCTCGGCGTGTGTCGGCGCCGGCTCCGGCTCCTTCGTCGGCAGCACGAAGCGGTAGCCGACGTTGCGAACCGTCCCGATCAGCGTCTCGTGCTCGGGGCCGAGCTTGGCGCGGAGCCGGCGTACGTGGACGTCGACGGTGCGCGTGCCGCCGAAGTAGTCGTAGCCCCAAACCTCCTGGAGCAGCTGGTCGCGGGTGAAGACGCGTCCGGGGTGCTGGGCGAGGTACTTGAGCAGCTCGAACTCCTTGAACGTCAGGTCGAGTGGCCGCGAGCCGACCGTGGCGGTGTACGTCGCGTCGTCGACGACGACTTCGCCGGTGCGGATCACGTGGGTGTCGGGCTCGTCGTCGGCACGGGCCGCGTGCAACCGTCCGATCGCCATCCGGATGCGCGCCTCGAGCTCGGCAGGTCCGCAGGTGTGGAGCACGACGTCGTCCATGCCCCAGTCGTGGGCGACGACCGCCAGCCCGCCCTCGGTCACGACCAGCACGACCGGGCAGTCGGTGCCGGTCGTGCGGAGCAGGCGGCACAGGTCGCGTGCGTGGGCCAGCTCCTGGCGCCCGTCGACGAGGATCAGGTCGGCGTCCGGCGCATCGATGAGGGCGCTGCCCTCGGCGGGCAGGATCTTGACCTGGTGGCCGAGGAGGGCGAGCCCGGGCAGCACCTCCGCGCTCGGCTGGAGGGCGCTGGTGAGCAGGAGCAGCGTGCTGATGCGGTTCACCTCGGGCTGGGGCTGATGCGCAAGGATATCGACCATGGGCATCGGGGCGACCGACGACGCGGCAGATGAGACCGCCACGATCACCGTGCGCTACTGGGCCTCGGCCCGGGCCGCGGCCGGTGTGGAGACCGACGCCCTCCCGGTGAGCGAGGCGATGACCCTGACCGACGTCGTACGCCGCGCGGCAGCGCTGCACCCGGGCACCAGGCTGCCGGGGGTGCTCGAGGCGTGCTCGGTGCTGCTCGGTGACGAGCCGGTCAAGTCGCGCGATCCGGAGTCCGTGCTCGTGCGGCCGGGTCAGACGGTGGAGTTCCTCCCGCCCTTCGCCGGCGGCTGACGCGGGGACGAGACGAGCGCTCCGCCGCGTTCGTGGGGCCGAGCACCGGGCCTCGGGCGCGACAGGGCTGTCAGCAGCTCGCCGGCGGTCATCGAGCCCGGGGGCGCGCCGCGCCGAGCCGTGTCGGCCATGAGCGCCTGGATGCGTGCGTTGGCGGGGGTGGGTACGCCGTGCAACCGGCCCAGCAGGGCGATCTCGCCGTTGAGGAAGTCGGTCTCGACGCCGCAAGCTCGTCAACAACGCACAGCCCGTGCACGCGGCTGAACCACCGGGTGAGCGTGCGTTCGTTGGCCACGCCGTTCTGCGCGGCGACGACCGGGACGTCACCGGCGGCGGCGAAGAGGTCGCGCGCGGCCCCCTCGGTGTCCTGGCTCTTCGCGGCCAGGACGACCACGTCGTCCCGCCGCCAGGCCACCTCGTCCGGGCGGGCGTACGCCGGGATGCGCAGCGTCACCCGCTCCTCGGGGGTCTCGAAGGTGAGGCCGCGGTCGCGCACCACCTCGCCGTGCGGCCCCCGGGCGATCAGCGTGACGTCGTACCCGGCCTGATGCAGCCGGGCGCCGATGGTGCCGCCGATCCCGCCCGCACCGAGCACCACCACGCGCACGGCTTCACCCTAGGACCGGAATGCCCGGCGGAAGGGTGGGGTTCCCCTTGCATGACGTTCGGTGCCTGGGTGCTGGTGGCCGCAGTGGCGGCCGCCGCCGGCATCGGTGCGTGGTGGACGCTCACCAACGGCGTCTTCCGAGGGACTCGACGCGTGGCCGGTGTGGATCCCGGGCACGTGTCCGAGCCGCCCGCCCCTGTCAGCGTGCTCGCGGGTACGACGTACGACGAGGCGCGGGGCGAGCGCGCGACGTTGCTGCAGTTCTCGTCCGCCTTCTGTGCGCCGTGTCGGGCGACGCGGCGGGTGCTCGCCGACGTCGCCGAGGTCGTGCCCGGCGTCTCCCACGTGGAGCTGGACGCGGAGCATCACCTCGACCTGGTGCGCGCGCTGGGCGTCGTCCGCACCCCCACCACGCTGGTGCTCGACGCCCACGGGCGTGAGGTCACGCGCGCGACGGGGGCACCGAAGCCCGCGCACGTGCTCGAGGCGCTCGGTCACGGAGTCGGGTGATGTCCAACATGCGGATGCACGTCTCATATCCTGAGCCGATTGGTGGTGACCGGACGGCGCGGGTGCCTACAGTTCCGGTCATGGCTACGACGCTCCTCACGCGGCGACGCGCTGTCGACCACTGCCGCGTGCGCTCGTCGCTGTGTCTGATGTCCTGACGGGTCCCGCGGGCCTTTCTCTACCAATTCGGTAGACTTTGCGGGACCGACTTCCCCGTTCCGCATCGTCAGGAGAGCCATGTCCGCCACCATCGCCACCCACCCGGGGATCGCCGGCATCGACCCGCGAGGCCCGCGCGTGTCCGCCGCCCTGACCTCTGTTGTCCTGGCTCTGGCGCTCCTGGCGCCACCCCGGGCCGCGCTGGTCCTGCTCGCGGCGCAGGGTGTGGTCTTCGCGCTCGGCACCTTCCGCGGCATCCAGCACACGCCGTACGCCCTGGTCTTCCGGGGGCTGGTTCGCCCGCGCCTCGGGGCGCCGGGCGAGCTGGAGGACCCCCGACCGCCGCGCTTCGCGCAGGCGTTGGGTCTCGGGTTCGTGGCCGTCGCCGTCGCCGCCCTGCTCGCGGGCCTCACCACCGTGGGGCTGGTCGCGGCAGGGCTCGCGCTCGTGGCGGCCCTGCTGAACGCCGCCTTCGGCCTGTGCCTGGGCTGCGAGCTGTACCTGATCGTCCGGCGGGCCATCGCCCGCTGACCGTCCAACACAAGACCCGCGCCGGGACCCGGCGCATGAGAAAGGGAAGCACCATGAGCCGCGACACCACGCTCGTCTCCGCCCAGTGGGTGGAGGACCATCTCGACGACCCGAAGGTCGTCCTCGTCGAGGTCGACGAGGACACAGCTGCCTACGACAAGGGTCACATCAAGGGCGCGATCAAGCTGGACTGGACGACCGACCTCCAGGACCAGGTGCGACGCGACTTCGTCAGCAAGTCGCAGTTCGAGGCGCTGCTGTCCTCGCGCGGCGTCGCGAACGACGACACCGTCGTGCTGTACGGCGGCAACAACAATTGGTTCGCCGCGTACGCGTACTGGTACTTCAAGCTCTACGGCCACCAGGACGTCAAGCTCCTCGACGGCGGTCGCAAGAAGTGGGAGCTCGACAGCCGCGAACTCACCGACGAGCTGCCGCAGCGCGAGCCCACGACCTACACGGCCGGGGAGCAGGACACCAGCATCCGGGCCTTCCGCGACGAGGTCGTGCAGGCGATCGGCGTGAAGAACCTGGTCGACGTACGCTCGCCCGACGAGTACGCCGGTCGGCTGATGGCGCCGGCGCACCTGCCGCAGGAGCAGGCGCAGCGCGCCGGGCACATCCCGACCGCCGCGAACGTCCCCTGGAGCAAGGCGGCCAACGACGACGGGACGTTCAAGTCGGACGAGGAGCTCAAGCAGCTCTACAGCGAGGCCGGCGTCGACTGGAGCAAGGACACCATCGCCTACTGCCGGATCGGTGAGCGGTCCTCGCACACGTGGTTCGTCTTCCACGAGCTGCTCGACCAGCCGAACGTGAAGAACTACGACGGCTCGTGGACCGAGTACGGCTCGCTGGTCGGCGTACCGGTGGTGCTCGGCGACGAGCGTGGAGAGGCGGACGCCTGATGTGCGGAGCGACGGCGGGAGGACTCTCGCTCGACGGGGTCGACGTCGCCAAGGAAGCGGTCGTCCAGGGGCAGGTGGTGCGCGACGGCGAGCCCGTCCCGAACGCCTACGTGCGCCTGCTCGACAGGTCCGGTGAGTTCACCGCCGAGGTACCCACCTCGGCGACGGGGCACTTCCGGTTCTTCGCCGGCGACGGGGAGTGGACGTTGCGCACGCTCGCTCCCCGGGCCGACACGGTCGACCAGAAGGTCAAGGCCGCGGTCGGCAGCGTCGCCGAGGTCACCATCGCGATCTGATCCCACCACTTGCTGAGCCCACGAACGCCGAGTCGTCATGTGACGACTCGGCGTTCTTTGGGTGTCTTCTTGCGCCGACTCGGCGTGTTGTGGGTGCACGTGTTCGCCGACTCAACGGTCGAGGAGGACCGTGAAGGGGCCGTCGTTGACCGAGGAGACCTGCATCTCGGCGCCGAAGACGCCGCGTTCGACGTGGGCGCCGAGGGCGGTGAGGGAGTCGCAGACGGCGTCGTAGAGCGGCTCAGAGACCGCGCCGGGGGCGGCCGCCTCCCAGGTCGGGCGGCGGCCCTTGCGGGCCTCGCCGTACAGCGTGAACTGCGAGACCACCAGGATGGGGGCGTCGACGTCCGAGCACGACTTCTCGTCGCGGAGGATCCGCAGGGTCCAGATCTTGCGCGCCATCCACTCCACCTCGGCCGGGCCGTCGGAGTGGGTGACCCCGAGATAGACCAGTAGTCCCGGCTCGGGCAGCGAGCCGACGACGGAACCGTCGACGGTCACCGAGGCGGACGAGACGCGTTGGAGTACGGCGCGCATGGCGGCACTCTGACACGCTCCGACACTCTGCAACGATGAGCCCATGACCGACCCGCTGTTGATCACCGTGGCGCCGACGGGTGCCGAGACGGCCAAGGCCGACGTACCCCATCTCCCGACCACTCCGGAGGAGCTCGCGAAGACCGCGATCGACTGCGAGCGGGCGGGGGCGGCCATGATCCACATCCACGTGCGAGACCGCGAGCACCAGCCCACGCTCGACCTGGCGCTGCTCCGTGAGTGGGTGGCGGCCGTGCGCGAGAGCACCGACCTCGTCGTCCAGCTCTCCACGGGCGGCAGCGTCCACGACCCGCTCGACCAGCGGCTGAAGGTGCTGGACGCCGAGCCCGACGCGTGCAGCCTCACGATGGGGACGACGAACTTCGGCAACGACGTGTTCTCGAACCCGTGGCCGTTCATCTGCGAGCTCTACCAGCTGTCCCAGGAGCGCGGCGTCGCCCCGGAGTTCGAGCTGTTCGACCTCGGCCAGGTGCACGCGATGCGCCGGCTCCTCGACAAGTACGGGCTCCCGGCCGGAGGAAAGGTGCACGTCGACCTGGTCATGGGTGTGCCCGGCGGCATGAACGGCACCACCGACGCCCTCGTCGCCGCCGTACGCGACCTCCCGCCCGAGACCACCAGCTGGTCGGCCACCGGCATCGGACGCTCGACGCTGAGCGTGATCCTGGCCAGCCTGTCCAAGGGAGGCCACCTGCGCGTCGGGATGGAGGACGTGCTCACGATCAGCAAGGGCGTCCCCGTGGAGTCCAACGCCCAGCTGGTCGAGCGCGCCGTCGCGATCGGTGCCCTGGCTCAGCGCCACCCGATGACGCCCGACGAGGCGCGCGAGCTCATCGGCGTACGCCGCTGACCGTCGCGCAGGACTGTGCCTGACGGGACGGCGCAGGGGTCAGGAGCCGGAGTTGATCATCCCGGCGCCGACGGTGACGCCCGTGGCCTCGTCGATCAGGATGAAGGACCCGGTCGTGCGGTTCTTCGAGTACGGGTCGCACAGCAGCGGCACGGTGGTGCGCAGCTGGACGCGCCCGATCTCGTTGAGGCCGAGCTCCTTGGTGTCCTGGTCGCGGTGGAGCGTGTTCACGTCGAGGCGGTACTGGATGTCCTTGACCAGCGCGCGTCCCGTGCGGGTCGTGTGCTTGATGGCGAGCTTCTGACGCGGGCGCAGCGGCTCGTTGGTCATCCAGCAGATCATCGCGTCGATGTCCTGGCTGGGGGTCGGGGCGTTCTTGATGCGCGCGATCATGTCGCCGCGGCTGACGTCGACGTCGTCGGCCAGTCTGACCGTGACCGACATCGGCGGGAACGCCTCGTCGATCTCGCGGTCGAACAGGTCGATGCCCTCGATCGTGGAGGTCATGCCGCTCGGCAGGACGACGACCTCGTCGCCGGGCTTGAGGATGCCGCCGGCGACCTGCCCGGCGTACCCGCGGTAGTCGTGGAACTCGTCGCTCTTCGGTCGTACGACGTACTGCACCGGGAAGCGGGTGTCGACCAGGTCGCGGTCGGAGGCGACGTGCACGTGCTCGAGGTGGTGCATGAGCGTCGGGCCGTGGTACCAGGGCGTGTTCTCCGAGCGGGTCACCACGTTGTCGCCCTTGAGCGCGGAGATCGGGATGACCTCGAGATCGGGGATCGACAGCTTCGTGGCGAACGTCGTGAACTCGTTGTGGATGCGCTCGTAGACCTCCTCCGACCAGTCGACGAGGTCCATCTTGTTGACGGCCAGGACGAGGTGGGGCACGCGCAGCAGCGACAGCAGCACGGCGTGCCGGCGGCTCTGCTCGGTCAGACCCTGGCGGGCGTCGACCAGGACGAGGCCGAGGTCGGCGGTCGAGGCGCCGGTGACCATGTTCCGGGTGTACTGGATGTGCCCCGGGGTGTCGGCGATGATGAACTTGCGCGTCGGGGTGGCGAAGTAGCGGTAGGCGACGTCGATCGTGATGCCCTGCTCGCGCTCCGAGCGGAGCCCGTCGGTGAGCAGCGCGAGGTCGGTGTAGTCGTAGCCGCGCGAGTGGCTCGTGGCCTCGACGGCCTCGAGCTGGTCTTCGAAGATCGACTTGGAGTCGAGCAGCAGGCGCCCGATCAGCGTGGACTTGCCGTCGTCGACCGACCCAGCGGTCGCGAAGCGGAGCAGGTCCATCGGCGCGCGACCCTGATGGGGCTCGGCGACGGGGGACATCTCGGGCATCAGAAGTAGCCTTCCTTCTTCCGGTCCTCCATGGCGGCCTCGGAGAACCGGTCGTCGCCTCGGGTGGCGCCGCGCTCGGTCACGCGGGCGATGGCGATCTCGTCGATGATCTTGTCGATGGTGTCCGCCTCGGACTCCACGGCTCCGGTGAGGGTCAGGTCGCCGACGGTGCGGAAGCGCACGGTCTTCTCGACGACCTCCTCGCCCGGTCGGCAGGGGTTGAACTCGCTCTCGGTGAACCACATCCCGTCGCGCTTGAACACGCGACGCTTGTGGGCGTAGTAGATCGACGGGATCTCGATCTGCTCGCGGCCGATGTAGTGCCAGATGTCCAGCTCGGTCCAGTTCGACAGCGGGAAGACGCGCATGTGCTCGCCGCCGTGGAGCTTTCCGTTGTAGAGCGCCCACAGCTCGGGCCGCTGGTTCTTCGGGTCCCACTGACCGAAGTCGTCGCGGTGGGAGTAGACGCGCTCCTTGGCGCGGGCCTTCTCCTCGTCGCGACGGCCACCACCGAACAGCGCCGTGAAGCCGTTCTCCTCGACGGCGTTCAGCAGCGTGCCGATCTGAAGACGGTTGCGGCTGGTCTTGCCGTCGTCGACCACGATGCCGTTCTTGATCGCGTCCTCGACGCTGGCGACCACCAGGCGCGCGCCGAGACGCTTCACCCAGTTGTCGCGTGCCTCGAGCACCTCGGGGAAGTCGTACCCGGTATCGATCTGGAGCACGGGGAACGGGAGCTTCGCCGGGTAGAAAGCCTTCTCCGCCAGGCGCAGCATGACGATGGAGTCCTTGCCGCCCGAGCACATCAGCGCCGGCTTCTCGAACTCCGCCGCGGCCTCGCGGAAGATGTGGATCGACTCCGCCTCGAGCTGGTCGAGCTGGCTCAGCTGGTAGTCGGCATGGGTCGGTGGAGCAGAAGTCATGGTGGGTGTGGGTGCCTCTCGATGGGACAGCGACAACATGCTAACGGCGGAAGTGGCCACGACCGAACTCGGCGCAAGCCCCTCCGAGCGTGATGATGCGGGCGTCGCGGACGTCCGTCCGCCGACGACCGCCTAGCGGACCGGAGCCTGGTCGGCGCCGGGCGCGGCGGGTGCAGGCTCCACCGGCTCCTCGCCCTCGAGCTGAGCCACCGTCGGCGACCCGAACATCGGCAGGCCCTCGGCGCGGCGGATCAGGCCCCAGACGAACGGGAGCACGACCAGCATCGCGAGGCCGACCATCGCGATCAGCACCGGGTGGGTCTGGTCCTCACCCGAGCCGAGCGGCGCCCAGCCGGACTTGTCGAGCAGCGCGAGGCCGCTCATGGTGAGCACGATCACGATGCCGCGGCGGATGTAGGACTGCTTGACCCGCGGGGCGATGTGGCTGCCGAGCACCGACCCGGGCACGGAGCCGATCAGCAGCGGCACCAGCAGGTGCCAGTCGAGGCCGTTGAGGGCGATGTTCGAGATGGCCGCCGCGGTCACCAGCGGCACGGCCTGCACGAGGTCGGTGCCGACCAGCCGCAGCGCCGACAGGCCCGGGTAGAGCATGACCAGCGAGATCATGATCACGGAGCCGGAGCCGACGCTGGTGACGCCCACGAGGAGGCCGCCGAGAGCACCGACGCCGACCGTCACGAGGGGACGGATCCTCGGGTCGGAGTCCGGCACCTCGCCACCGTTCCGGGAGCGGTGCAGGTTGATGACCAGCCGGAGTGCGTACGTCGCCGCCGCGAAGAGCAGCGCGAAGCCGATGCACTTCTTCAGCAGGGTGTCCAGCTCGTCAGCGGATCCCGCGATCTGGTGGATCAGCCAGGGCCCGAGCAGGGCGAACGGCACCGAGCCGATGATCAACCACTTGGCGAGCTCCAGGTTGGGCTTGCCCTCTTTGGCGTGGGTGATCGCTCCACCGGTCTTGTAGACGGCCGACGCCGTGAGGTCGGCGGTCACGACGGTCGAGGCGTCGCCGACTCCCAGGAAGATCAGGGCCGGCGTCATCAGGGCGCCGCCCCCCATCCCGGTGAGGCCGACGACCGTGCCGACGCAGAACGCGGCGCAGATGATCGAGAAGAAGTCAGCAGTGAGCCAGTCACCCATGGGCGCGGTCCTTCCACAGAAGGTTGGGCAAGACGGTTAAGTCTACTGATAGACGCGAGATTGTCGAGTTGACGCGCCCCGGATCCCCCATCCTGTGGAACGAACGCCTACTCGTCGCCCGCTGCGACCTGCGGCGTGGGCGCCGGCGTACGACGACCGCCGTCGTCCCCCTCGAGCTGGGCGACCGTCGGCGCCCCGAACATCGGCAGCCCCTCGGTGCGCCGGATCAGGCCCCACACCAGCGGCACGAGCACGACCATCGCGACGCCGACCAGGGCGACCAGCATCGGGTGGGTGGCGTCCTTGCCCGCGCCGAGCGGGGCCCATCCGGACTTGTCCAGCAGCGCGACCCCGGACATCGTCAGCACCACGACGATGCCCCGCCGGATGAACGACTGCGGCACCTTGGGCGCCAGCCGGGAGCCGAGCACCGTGCCGGGGGTCGAGCCGATCACCAAGGGCACCAGGATGTGCCAATCGAGGCCGTTGATGGCGATGTTGGACGCGGCGGCGGCGAGCACGAGCGGCACAGCCTGCACGAGGTCGGTGCCGACCAGTCGCACCGGGGAGAGCCCGGGGTAGAGCATGAGCAGCGCGATCATGATCACCGACCCGGCGCCCACGCTGGTGACGCCGACGAGCAGGCCGCCGAGCGCACCAACGCCCAGGGTGACCAGCGGTCGGATCGGCGGGTCGGGGTCGGCGTTACCTCGCTCGTCGCGGGTGCGCCGCAGGTTCAGGTAGAGCCGCAGGGCGTACGTCGTCGCCGCGAACAGCAGCGCGAAGCCGATGCACTCCATCAGTAGCCGGTCCACGGACTCGTGGTCTCCGCCCGCGATCCCGTGGATCAGCCACGGGCCGACGAGGGCGGCCGGGACCGAGCCGATGATCAGCCACTTGGCGAGTGTCATGTTGGGGGATCCCTGCCGGGCGTGGGTCACCGCGCCCGCGCTCCGCGAGATCGCGGCGGCGGTGAGGTCCGCCGTGACGACCGCCGACGCGTCACCGACGCCCAGAAAGATCAGGGCCGGCGTCATCAGGGCTCCACCGCCCATCCCGGTCAGACCGACGACGATGCCCACGACGAAGCCCGCCACGACGATCGACGTGGCGTCAGACGTGAGCCAGGTGCCCATGGGCGCGGTCCTTCCAGGGAAGGTTGGGCGGAGAAACGTCTACCGGTAGTCGTGGTTAGGCAGCATCACCCTCCTGGGGTACCCGGCGTAGGCGGTCGATCACGACCTCCAGCATCTGCTCCATCGTCGCGGCGGCGCGGGCGGCGTGCTCGGGGCCGCGCCGGTAAGGGTCTCCGATGTCGTGCTCGGGCGCGGCGGGCACCCGACTGCTCGCGAGTGCGGCGACCAGCTCGCGCCCGCGCAGCGACGGGTCGGCGCGACGGGCGCTGTCGACGAACTGCCCCAGGGTGAGGACCTGGTGGCACGCCTCGGGCCGCTCCTCGAGAAGTCGGGTGCGGTGGCCTGCTTCGGCGGTGAGGACCAGGTCGGCCTCGTCGACGAGTTCCCGGGTGGCGCGTCGGCTCCGGAACGACGACGGATCGGTGCCCCACCGGGCGAACTCTGCCGCCATGGTGTCGCTGACCGGCTCGCCGTCCGCAGCGTGCGTCCCGGCGCTGCTCACCTCGACACCGGAGTCGGGGCCGAGCAGCTGGCGCGCGCGCAGCTCGAGGTACGGCGAGCGGCAGATGTTCGCCGTGCACACGAAGAGGACGCGGATCGGGTCGTCCACGTCACCCGGCTCCGGCCGCCGTGATGTAGCCCGCGCTGCGCAGGGCCCCGAGCACCTCGTCGCGGCAGTCCTCGATGGTGCGGCCGGTGGTGTCGATGCGGAGGTCGGCGTCGGTCGGCTCCTCGTAGGGGGAGGAGATGCCGGTGAAGTCGGGGATCTCGCCGCGGCGCGCCTTGGCGTACAGGCCCTTGCGGTCGCGGCGCTCGCACTCCTCCAGCGGCGTCGCGACGTGGACCAGGAAGAAGGCGCCTCCAGCGGCCCCGGTCATCGCGCGGACGTCCTGTCGGGTCGCGTCGAAGGGGGCGATCGGGCTGCACACCGCCACGCCGCCGTGCCGGGAGATCTCGGCCGCCACCCAGCCGATGCGACGGATGTTGGTCTCGCGGTCCTCGCGGCTGAACGTGAGCCCTGCCGACAGGTTCCGGCGTACGACGTCTCCGTCCAGGCTGGTGACGGTGCGCTCGCCGGCCTCGAGCAGTGAGTCGATCACGGCCTGCGCCACTGTCGACTTGCCGCTGCCGGACAGGCCGGTGAAGAACAGCACGAGCCCGCGCCGGTCGGCGGTCGGCTGGTCGGCGTCGACGATCGCGGCGATGTCGTCGGGGTAGTCGCCGTCGCTGTCGCCGAGCGCGAGCACCGGGTCGGGTCCGGCGTACGCGGCCGCCACGGCGACGCCGAGCTCGTGGTCGATCTCGGGGTCGCCGGGGGATGCGAGTGGTACGGCGACGACGGCGGCGCCAGGCACCTGACGCGCCGCCGTGAGCGACGCGCGGAGCAGCGCGACCGGCGACAGCTCGGGGGTGCCGGGCCCCATGAGGGCGAGCAGCACCACGGGTCCGCCCACGTCGCGCAGGCGGGCCAGCTCGGGCTCGGTCAGGGCGTCGACCACGGGCACGAAGGTGGCGCCGGCGTATTGCTCGCGGACCTGCGCCGGCGCGAGGTGCAGCCGGCGGAACGGCCCGTGCTGGGCGTGGGTCAGCGGCGTGACGGACCCGTCGACGTGCATCGTGGCCAGCGGGAGCCCCTCGGGATCGACGAGCTCGACCTCCTGGCCGACGAGCTCGTCGGGCAGGTCGAGGGTCACCGGCGACCCCGGTCGGTTGAAGCCCTCGAGCGGGGCGAGTGCCCCGTTGACGAGGAGCTCGAGGTCGGCCAGCTCCCGCGGTGACGGACAGTGTTGGGGCGGCGTCGGCACCGGACCATCCTGGCAGCCTCTAGGCTGCGGCAGGTGGGGGGATCGGGCGTGGACCCGCGGCGAGTCGCGGCGCTCAAGGAGCGCGAGGACGCCGCGTTCGTCGCCGCGCGTCCGCGGAGCCGGGAGCTGTGGTCGGCCGGGCAGGACGTGATGCCGAACGGCGTCCCGATGAGCTGGCTGCGCACGTCGTACGACCATCCGCCGTTGTTCGTCGAGTCCGCCTCGGGCTCGCGGATCCGAGACGTCGACGGGCACGAGTACGCCGACTTCAACATCGCGGACATGTCGATGTTCACCGGGTACGGCGCAGCACCGGTCACCGAGGCGGTCGCCCGGCAGGTGTCGATCGGGTCGCAGTACCTGCTCCCCACCGAGGACTCGATCTGGGTCGCCGGCGAGCTCGGCCGGCGCTACGGACTGCCGTTGTGGCAGTTCACTCTGGCCGCGACCAGCGCGAACACCGAGGTCATCCGAGTCGCGAGATCGGTCACCGGGCGGGAGCGGGTGCTGTTCTTCGAGGGCAAGTACCACGGCCACTTCGACGACGTGCTGGTCGAGGTCGAGCACGGACGGCTCGTGCCCGAGGAGGCCGGGCTGCCTCATGACGTCACCGAACGCACGGTCGTCGTACCGTTCAACGACCTCGAAGCACTGGAGCGCACACTGGCCGGCCGGGACGTGGCGGTGGTCGTCACCGAGCCCGCGCTCACCAACAACGTCGGCCTGTTGCTGCCCCACGACGACTTCCACGCGGGCCTGCGGGACGTGACGCGACGCACGGGGACCCTCCTGGCGTACGACGAGACGCACACGCAGGTCGTGGGGCCGGGTGGTCTGACCGCGCTCTGGTCGCTGACCCCGGACTTCGTGACGGTGGGCAAGTCGATCGCTGCCGGGATCCCGCTCGGTGCGTACGGCATGACCCCGGAGGTGGCCGACGTGCTGCAGCGACCGGACGGCCGCGACGAGGACAAGCCGCAGGTAGCCGTGGGCGGCACGCTGTTCGGCAACCCGGTCTCGATGGCGGCGGCACGCGCCACGATGGACGAGGTGCTGACGGCCGAGGCCTACGCGCACAGTCGGCGGCTCGGCGGGCGGTTGGCCGATGGGCTGGCCGAGACCGTGGCTGATGCCGGGCTCGCCTGGACGACGCACCGGTTCTGGCCTCGGAGCGGGCTGTCGTTCAGCCCGACGATGCCGCGGGACGCCGCCGAGGCTGTCGACGCCCTCGATGTGCCACTGCGTCGGCTGATGCGCGTCTACTTCGCCAACCGCGGTGTGTGGGACGCGATCGTGGGCGCCGGGCCGACGTGCTCGGTCGCGGCGACGGACGCGGACGTGGATCTCTACCTCGCGGCCTTCCGCGAGCTGATGGGCGAGCTCGTCTGATCGCTCACCGCGACCGCGGCTCGGTCCGGCCATGCGGCGTGATCGAGGAAGGGTGGGCGCGGTGGTCTCTTGGTCGCGGTGCTCCCCACCGTGGTCGTGCCCCGTCGCTCGCCGTCGGGCTGCTCGCTGGGCTACTCCCGAAACAGGGTGGTGCGAGGTGTGCGGGCGTGCCTGTGGCCCGGCCAATGGGGGGTGGCCGGGTGTGGGGGGGTGGTCAGGTGTCGGGTGGCTTCTGACGCGTGCTCTCGGCGGCGAGGTCACGGGTGATGTCACGGCTGACGTCCCGGCTGACGTCCCGGCTGACGTCCCGGCCAACGTCACGGGTGACGTCGGTGGTGCCGTGGGGGTCTCTGAGGAGCTGGTAACCGTGGGGGCTGGTCCACAGGTAGGTGCCGGGGTCGAGGACGACATAGGTCCACGGGGTGTGGGTCTTGAGCCGGTGGTGTCGCCGGCACAGGGGGGCGATGTTGCAGCTGCAGGTGGGTCCGTTGCGGCCGCGGGGGATGACGTGGTCGTTGTCGCACGGATACTCACCCGAGTCTCCCGGGTCTCCCGGATTATTGGGGTGGCAGCGGCGGGCGGGGCGGGTGCACCAGGGGAAGACGCAGGTGCGGTCGCGGAGCGCGACGTGTTCCTTGATCTTCTCGGGGACGGTGTCGGACTCGGACCAGGTGCAGGCTTCGAGGTCGATCACCGGTTTCACGACCACGTGGGTCTCGGGGCGTCCGCACCAGGCGCGGACCTGCTCGACGGTGACCAGGGTGTTGCCGCGTTCCAGCCGCGCCACCGGATCGATCGGATCGATGGCGGAGCCACGCAGCGCTGTGTCGGAGAGGTGGACGTAGAGGACGACCTGCCGCGGCGGTGCCTTCCGCGGTGGAGTGCCGGCAGCCTCCGAGTCTGGTGCAGAGCCCGGGAGGCTCCCGGGGAGGAGGTCGAGGGGTTGTTGGCCGCGGGCGAGGTCGCCCACGGCC
>DASSTL010000111.1:0-26471 GCA_035707985.1 Nocardioides sp.
GCGCAGCTCGGGCGGCACCAGCGGCTCCGCGTCGGGCGCGAGGCCGCTGATGTCGCCGCCGCCGCCGGTGCAGCTGACGTACGCGCCGGCGCACATCATCCGCGGTCCCGGTGTCCAGCCCGCCTCGATCGCGTCGCGCAGCGCGACGTCGACGAACGCCCGGTAGGTGCCGACGTCGCGCACGGTGGTGAACCCGGCGTGCAACGTGTCGCGTGCGTTGCGGACGCCGGTCATGGCCTCCTGTGCGCCGGTGCGGGTGAGCAGCTCGGTGTACCCGTGACCGCTGTCCTCCTCGCCGACCAGGTGGGCGTGGCAGTCGATCAGCCCCGGCAGCAGGGTGAGGCCGGGCAGCTCGCGGACCGGTACGCCGTCGGGCACCTCGGCGGCCGACACGACCGCGCCGATGCGTTCGCCCTCGACGACGACCGCGCGGTCGCGCAGCAGGTCACCGGTGGTGACGTCGAGGACCAGGTCGGGGCATAGGGCGTGCGTCACGCCCGCAACCTACTCGGCCGGCTCGGGGACGCGCGTGTTCCCACAGATCGCCAGCGGAGCACCGTCACAGCAGTTCGCCTTCATGTGGCAGTGCGGGCACAGCCAGCGCGTCGCGATCGGGTCGAACTCCTCGCCGCAGTAGTCGCAGGGCACGGAGTCGAGGCTACGGTCAGTCGAGGTCCCCGACGAGGATCGCCTCGGCCTCCTGGGCCGGCGTGTCGTGGACGCCCTCGAGCGCCCGGGTGAGCAGCCTGGCGCCGCCGACCATGATCGCGACGCCGACCGCCACCATCGCGGCGCCGAACACGAACGGCGCGTGCACGTGCTCGTGCGGCGGCAGGCCGAACAGCTTGAGCGCGACGTAGGGCCCGATGGCGCCGCCGCAGAAGCGCACGAAGGAGTACGCCGCGCTGGCGACCGGCCGCTCGACCGGGGCGACGCCCATCACGGCCTCGGTGATCAGGGTGTTGTTGTTGCCGATGAACGCGCCCGACAGGACGATCCCGGTGATCACGACGGCCGCGTGGTCGGCGTACACCGCCATCACGAGCAGGTCGAGCATGAACAGCACGAGGGTGCCGATGACCGCGGGGATCGTGCCGACGGCCCGCTGGATGCGCGGCGCCACGAAGACCGACACCACGGCGACGAGCACGCCCCAGCCGAAGTAGATCCAGCCGATCTCGATGATGCCGGCGTCCGGCAGCGCGAACGGCCCGGCGGCGAGGATCGTGAAGAAGCCGATGTTGTAGAAGACCGCGGTCAGGCCGGTCAGCAACAGCGGCTTGTGGCGGAGCGCGCGGAACGGGTCGGCCAGCGACGTACGCCGGCCCGTCGGGGGAGTGGGCGGCAGGAAGAACGCCGTGGCGACCAGCGCGATCACCATCAGCACCGACACCCCGAAGAACGGTGCGCGCCACGACTGCTCACCCAGCACCCCGCCCACGAGCGGCCCCGAGGCGATGCCGATCCCGAGCGCGGCCTCGAACAGGATGATCGCCTGGGCCGTGCCGCCGGTCGCCGACATCACGATCGTGGCCAGCGCGGTCGCGACGAAGAGTGCGTTGCCCAGGCCCCAGCCGGCGCGGAAGCCGACCACGCTGCTCACGGAGTCGGACGACCCGGCCAGTGCGGCGAAGACGATGATCAGCACCAGCCCGGAGAGCAGGGTGCGCTTCGGGCCGATCCGGCTGGAGACGACGCCGGTCACCAGCATTGCGACGCCCATGATCGCCATGTAGCTGGTGAACATCAGCGAGACCTGGCTCGGGGTGGCGTCGAGGTTGACGGCGATGTCCTTGAGGATCGGGTCGACCAGGCCGATGCCCATGAAGGCGATCACGCAGGCGAAGGCGACGGCCCACACCGCACGCGGCTGGGCGAAGAACGAGCCGGACTGCACGGGTGCTTCGTGGGAGTGGTGGACGTGGCTGGACAAGGACTTCCTCTCGAGACGGATGAGCTTGGATTCTACATAGGTAACCTATGAATCTTGCTATCCATTCCGGGGTGACCCGGGTCACGTCCGGCGTTCGCCGTCGGGTAGACATGGCTCTGCCCCATCTCGGTTCTCGGAAAGGTCTCGGAGTCATGCCCTCTTCCACGCCTCCGCCCGCCCCGCTCCCCTCGCGTCGTGGCGTCCTCACCGGTGCCGCCGCCCTCGCCGCCGCCGGCTACACGGCGTCCACCGTCGCGCCTGCCGCCGCGAAGGGGCGCGACACCCACTCGACCCGGCTGACGATCCTCGGCACCACGGACCTGCACGGCAACGTCTTCAACTGGGACTACTACAAGAACGCCGAGTACGACGACGCCGCCCACAACGACATCGGCATCGCCAAGGTGCAGACCCTGATCAAGGCCCAGCGCGAGCGCATCGGCAGGGCCCCGCTGCTGGTGCTCGACGCCGGCGACACGATCCAGGGCACGCCGCTTGCCTACTACTACGCCAAGGTCGAGCCGATCACGAACGGCCGCAGGCACCCGATGGCCAACGCCATGAACCTGATCGGGTACGACGCCGCGGCGCTCGGCAACCACGAGTTCAACTACGGGATCCCGCTGCTCCGGACGTTCGAGTCCCAGCTCGACCACCCGCTGCTCGGGGCGAACGCCGTCGACCCGGCGACCGGGCTGCCCGTCTTCACGCCGTACATCGTCAAGAAGTTCCGGATGCCGCAGGGCCCGGACCTCAAGGTCGGCATCCTCGGCCTCACCAACCCGGGCATCGCGATCTGGGACCGCGCGAACGTCTCGGGCAAGATCGACTTCCCGGGCCTGGTCGAGCAGGCCTCGGCATTCGTCCCGAAGCTGAAGAAGCTCGGCTGCGACATCGTCGTGATCGCGGCCCACTCAGGTGCTGACACATCGTCGTCGTACGGCGATGCGCTGCCCTATCCCGAGAACGCCTCGAGCCTGGTCGCCCAGAAGGTTCCGGACGTCGACGCGATCCTGGTCGGCCACGCCCACGTCGACATTCCGCAGCGGCTGGTGACCAACGACCAGACCGGCCGCGACGTTCTGCTCTGCGAGCCCGACTACTGGGGCATGCGGCTCGCCGTGATGGAGCTCGACCTGGTCCGCCACGGCAACCGCTGGCGCGTCGCCGACGGCGGCCTCCGCTCGCAGACCCTCAACTCGAACGTCGCGGCCGAGGACCCCGAGGTCGCGGCGGCCGTGCGCGCCCAGCACGACAAGGTCGTCACCTACGTGAACTCCCCGATCGGGACGTCGGTGGCGGCGATGTCGGCCGCCCGGGCGCCGGTCGAGGACGTTCCGATCATCGACTTCGTGAACTTCGTGCAGGCCGACGCGGTCAAGCAGGAGCTGACCGGCGACGACGCGTCGCTGCCGGTGCTCTCGATCGCCGCACCGTTCAACCGGCAGGCGTCGTTCCCCTCCGGTCAGGTGACCATCCGGGACGTCGCGGGGCTCTACATCTACGACAACACCCTGCTCGGCGTGAAGGTGACCGGTCAGGACGTGAAGGACTACCTGGAGTACTCCGTGCGGTACTTCAAGCAGGTCAGCGGCTCCGGGCCGTTCACGATGGACCAGGTCACGAACGCCTCCTACGGCCAGCCCGGCGACGACGACTACGTGCCACCGATCCCCGACTACAACTTCGACACGATCGCCGGTCTGGACTCGCCGCTCACCTACGACATCGACATCGCTCAGCCGGTCGGGTCACGCATCACGAACCTCCAGTACGCCGGCGCAGCGGTCGACCCGGCTGCGGAGTTCGCGATGGCG
This sequence comes from Nocardioides sp., assembly GCA_035707985.1. Taxonomy (GTDB): domain Bacteria; phylum Actinomycetota; class Actinomycetes; order Propionibacteriales; family Nocardioidaceae; genus Nocardioides. The sequence continues at coordinate 3,751 of DASSTL010000111.1, forward strand.
GTCAACAACTACCGCCAGAGCGGCGGTGGCGGGTTCCCGGCGGTGAAGACGGCGCCGGTCGTCTACAACCGGCAGATCGACATCCGGCAACTGCTGATCGACTGGGTGACCGCCCACGGCACGATCGACCCCGCCCAGTTCGCTTCGGTCGACTGGCGCCTGGTGGCCGACGGGACCGCGATCACGGTGACCTGAGCGAGGGCCGATCGTCAGAGCTGTTCCTTCATGACGTCACGGAGGATCGCGACCGCGTGGGCGACGTCGTCGGCGGAGTGGCCCGTGCGGGTCAGCCGCTCGGCGACCGCCCTGCCGTTGTCGCGGCGGGCGTCGAGGAGCTTCTGGCGACCCTTCGGGGTGAGCTCGACGAGGGCTCTGCGGGCGTCGGCCGGGTCGGCCTTCTTGGCCACCCAGCCGTGCTCCTGGAGCTGGCGTACGGCGCCGGACACGGTCGGCTGCGACGAGCGGTCGGCGTCGGCGAGGGCGGTCACGCCCATCGGCCCGCTCTCGTCGAGCAGCGCCAGGATCCTGATGCCGGCGGGCTGTCCGACCCGTCGCCGTATGGCTCGGACCAGGCGCGCGGCCTGGACCACGAGCTCGCTGCTCTGCTGCTCGAGGTCAGTGGCCACGCGGGCAGGATAGCGGGGCAGGATGAGGGCCGTGCCGACGTACATCGCGTTCCTGAGAGCGATCAACCTGGGCTCGACGCGGAAGTTCCCGAAGGCCGCCATCGTGCGCGCCTGCGAGAACGCCGGGTTCACCGACGCCGAGACCTACATCAACTCCGGCAACGTCCGGGTGACCACGCCCATGCGGAGCGTGGCCAAGGTGGAGGCGACCCTGGAGAAGTCCTTCGCCGAGGAGGCGGGTTTCGAGGTGCCGACCGTCGCCCTGACGCAGCAGGAGCTGCGCGAGATCGCGGCTCATGCCGACGAGCTGGCGCGGGGTCACGAAGGGCGCTACTACGTCTCGCTGCTGAAGAAGGCGCCGACCGCTGACGAGGTGAAGAAGCTCGACGGGGCGGGCCGGGAGGAGGAGCGAGCGGTCGTGCGTGGCCGCGGGGCACACCTGCTCCTCGGCGACGAGTACCACACGGCGACGCTCACCAACGCCCTCGTCGAGAAGCATCTCGGGGTCGCCACCAACCGCAACCTGAACGTCATCCGCACGCTCGCGGAGAAGTGGGCCTGAGCTCGTAGGGCCTCAGGCGATGGTGACCCCGGCCGCCTTCATCTCGGCCAGCGCCTGCTCGGTCGTCTCGGGTGCGACCCCTGCGCAGAGCCTGCCGAGCACCCGGGTCTCGAACCCCGCCTTGCGCGCGTCCAGGGCGGTGAAGCGGACGCAGTAGTCGGTCGCGATCCCGCAGATGTCGACCCGGTCGACCTTCCTGGCCTTCAGCCAGTCCTCGAGCCCGTCGCCGTCCACGGTGCGACCCTCAAAGGCCGAGTACGCCGCCTCGTGGTCGCCCTTGAGGAAGATCGCGTCGAACGGCTGCGGGTCGAGGTTGGGGTGGAACGCCTCACCGTCCGTGCCGACCTGGCAGTGGACCGGCCAGCTGTCGACGAAGTCGGGCTCCCGTGACCAGTGGTGCCCGGGGTCGACGTGGTGGTCCTTGCTCGCCACCACCAGGTCGTATGCCGGCGCCTGGTCGTCGCCGCGGGTCCAGTGGTGCAACAGCTCGCCGATGTCGCTGGCCACCCGCGCCCCACCCTCGACGGGCAGGGATCCGCCCTCGCAGAAGTCGTTCTGCACGTCCACGACCAGGAGCGCGCGGGTCATGTCACCAGGCTATCCGGGCGACCGCGGCGGCCCGTCACCGGGCGATCGGCAGCCAGGCGATGACGTCGGCGATCTGGGCGTCCCAGAGCTTCCAGTCGTGGTCGCCGGGGCGGAGGTCGCTGGTCACCTCGACGCCGGCATCGGCCGCGGCGGCGATGAACCGCTCGCTGGCGTCGAGGAGCGCGTCGGAGGTGCCGCAGCCGATGTAGAGGGGAGGGACCGAGGGCGCCCTCTCGAGCAGCGTGAACAGGTCGTTGGCGTCCTGGATGGCACCGTCGAAGGCCCGGTGGAAGATCGCGGCACGGTGCTCGAGCCCCTCCATGTAGTGGATGTCGAGGGTGCCGGACAGCGAGGCGGCCGCGGCGTACCGGTCGGGGTGGGTCAGGGCGAGCCTGACCGCGCCGTACCCGCCCATCGACAGGCCGGCGGTGAAGGTGTCCTCGGGCCGGTCCGAGACACGGAGCAGCGACCGGACCAGGCGCGGGAGCTCCTCGGAGACGTAGGCCCAGTACGGGTGTCCGTGCACCTCGTCGGTGTAGAAGCTGTTGTGCACCGCCGGCATCACGACCGCCAGGCCGGCGTCGTCGGCGTACCGCTCGACCGAGCTGAAGCGCGACCACGCGGTGTGGTCGTCGGTGAGCCCGTGGAGCAGGTAGAGGACCGGCGGGTTCTCGATCTCCTGAGGGACGACGGCGGTGAACGTCGTGGAGCCCATGAGGGCCTCGGACTCGACGTGGCAGGTGAGCAGCGCCATGTCAGACGAACTGGGTCGGGATCACGGGCTCGCCCTTGGACATCTGCTCGGCGGTGTGCGGCAGCTCCGCGCGGGCCGCCGCGTGCCGGTCGCGGGCCGCGTCGAGGGGTTCGCGGCCCACGATCTCGCCGTCGCGCACCAGCTCGACCAGCAGCTCGCGGTCGTCGCCGTCGTTCTCGGGGGGCTTGCCGATGCCGATCACCTCCGCTTCGGCGACGCCTGTGGCCGACAACCGCCGCATCGCCCACTTCCGGCCGCCGATCGAGATCTTGTCCTTGCTCTTCTTCGCGACCGCGACCATCTCGCCGTGGTCGTCCTCGCGGGAGACCAGCTTGTAGACGAAGCCGCACGTCGGGTGCCCCGAGCCGGTGACGAGCTGCGTACCGACGCCGTACGCGTCGACCGGAGCCGCGGCCAGCGCCGCGATCGAGAACTCGTCGAGGTCACTGGTCACCAGGATCCGGGTCTTGGTCGCGCCGAGCTCGTCGAGCTCCTGGCGCACCTCGTGCGCGAGGGCGTTCTGGTCGCCGGAGTCGATCCGGACGGCACCCAGCTCCGTCCCCGCGACCTCGATCCCGAGCCGGACGGCCTCGCGGACGTCGTAGGTGTCGACGAGCAGGGTCGTCCCGCGGCCGAGCGAGGCCACCTGCGCCCGGAACGCGTCGGTCTCGGAGTCGTGCAGGAGGGTGAAGCTGTGGGCACTGGTCCCGGCCGTCGGTACGCCGTACCGCTGCCGCGCCGCGAGGTTCGAGCTGGTCGCGAAGCCCGCGACGTACGCCGCACGGGCGGCGGCGACCGCCGCCTCCTCGTGGGTACGCCGGGACCCCATCTCGATGCAGGGGCGACCGGCCGCCGCCTGGGTCATCCGGGACGCCGCAGAGGCGATCGCGCTGTCGTGGTTGTAGATCGAGAGCAGCACGGTCTCGAGCAGGACCGCCTCGGCGAAGGTGCCCTCGACGATGACCAGCGGTGAGTACGGGAAGTAGAGGTCTCCCTCGGCGTACCCGAAGACGTCACCGGTGAAGCGGTACGACGAGAGCCACTCGCGGGTGGCGTCGTTGACGACGGTCTCGAGCGCCCGCAGCACCTCGTCGTCGAATCGGAAGTCCTCGATGGCGTCCAGAGCGCGCCCGACGCCGGCCACCACGCCGTACCGCCGGCCCTCCGGGAGCCGGCGCGGGTAGAGCTCGAAGACCGATCGCCGCCGCGCCATCCCGGACCCGAGGGCCGCCTGCAGCATGGTCAGCTCGTAGTGATCGGTGAGCAGGGCGGTCGACGCGCGCACGTGGTCAGCGTAGGGCCAGGATCGAGCGACCTGCTGTGCCACCATGTGCCAATGGCGACCACGAGTCCCGTCGAGGTCGAGCCTGACCTCACCCCGGACGAGCTCACCGGTACCTCGAAGCCGTGGGTCACCATCGTGTGGAACGACCCGGTCAACCTGATGAGCTACGTGACCTACGTCTTCCAGACCTACTTCGGCTACGACAAGAAGAAGGCCGAGAAGCTGATGCTCGAGGTGCACAACGACGGCAAGTCGGCCGTCAGCAGCGGCACCCGCGAGGAGATGGAGCGCGACGTCCAGGCGATGCACGAGTACGGGCTCTGGGCGACGCTGGAGAAGCAGAGTTGAGCGGCTTCACCCGCCACCGGCGCAGCGGGAAGGTCATCGCGACCTTCTCCGGCTTCGAGGCCGACCTGCTGCGGTCACTCGCCTCCCAGCTCGTCGAGCTGCTGCGCAACGAGGCGGCGGTCCCGAGCGAGCACTCCGACCCACTGGAGGCGATGCTGAGCTTCGAGGGGCCGACCACGGAGCCCGACGACCCGGTCCTCGCCCGCCTGTTCCCCACGGCGTACCCGGACAACGCGGAGGCGGCGGCGGAGTTCCGCCGCTTCACCGAGGGCGCCCTGCGCGACGGGAAGGCCGCCGGAGCCGCCGCGATGATCGACGCCCTCGAGGAGGCGGGGCTGCCGCCGGAGCTGGGGGAGGACAAGGTCGTGATCGACATCGAGCTCGACGAGGGAGCAGCTCAGGTGTGGCTGAAGACCTTCACCGACCTGCGGCTCGCCCTCGCGACGCGGCTCGAGGTCGAGGAGAACGACGAGGAGTTCTGGGCAGCGTTGCCCGACGACGATCCGAGGTCGCAGGCCCACGACATCTATGAATGGATCGGGGCCCTCCAGGAGACACTCGTCGACGCTCTGAGGTGACACCCCTGACGGTCTTGTGGTGAGGACCGTCGGCGTGTTCGGATGCGATGTTCGATTCACACACTCGGAGGGGACACCCGTGAAACTCTCTCTTCTCTCGCGGCCTACGCGCACGGTCACCGTGGCCATCGCTTCAGCCGCAGCCGGCATCGCCTTGGGCGTGCCGGGCCTCGCCCTGGCCACCCACACCGGCCAGGACGTTCCGGCGCCACCGGCGAACCCGACGCGCGCCAGCCAGATCCAGAACATCGACCAGGTCAAGACCGCCATCAAGGGCTACTACGGCGACACCCCGAGTGGTGTCGACGACCCGGTCCCCGACGGCCAGGACGGCACCTTTGCCGGCGACGGCTCGACCGTGAAGCTCCACCAGTTCAACCCGGACGGCGCGTACGCCCACGAGACCGAGGGGATCGCGGCCAAGGCGTCGAAGTTCCTCGCGCAGCAGGCGCACAAGAAGCACCACGGCCAGAAGGCGATCCTGTTCGACGTCGACGACACGACGTTGAACACCTACAGCTACGAGATCTACAGCAACTTCGTCTACAACCCGACGACGAACGCCTACTTCGTGAACGCCGGCTCCGCCGACATCTTCCCGGCCGTTCCCGGCATGGTCGCCCTCGAGCACAAGGCCCTCAAGAAGGGCTACGCCGTGTTCTTCCTGACCGGCCGCCCGAAGAACGCGACCACGGACCAGAAGCCAGGCACCCTGGACAACCTGCGGGACGCAGGATATGACGTGGTCGACGACCAGGTGTACCTCAAGGACGCCAGCGGTGCGACGCAGCCGTGGTTGTCGAGCTGCGCACCGTCGTGCACGACGATCCAGTACAAGTCGCTGACCCGACAGCACATCGAGTCGCTCGGTTACGACATCGTGGCGAACTTCGGCGACCAGTTCAGCGACCTCGAAGGTGGGTTCGCCGACCGGACGTTCAAGATCCCGAACCCGATGTACTACCTGCCCTGATCACCCACTGATCGCCCGACTGATCACCCAGACGCGGTGCCCCGGAACCCCGAGGTTCCGGGGCATCGCCCTGGATTGCCAACTCCGGACGAGCCCTCCATGCTCGTCCGGTGCGCGTCTCCATCCGCGTCAGACCCGGCGCCTCTCGCACCCAGGTCGGTGGTGCGTACGGCGATGCGCTGGTCGTGAAGGTTGCCGTGCCGGCCGAGGCCGGGCGGGCCACCGAGGCTGCTCTGCAGGCTCTCGCCGATGCGCTCGGCGTACGCCGACGCGAGGTGAGCCTGGTCAGCGGCTCCACCCATCGCACCAAGGTCGTCGAGATCCCCGACACCGCCGCCGACGCCTACCGCGCTCTGCGAGCGTCTCGAAACCACTACCTCGGTGGTTGAGGAGCGAGCACTGCAAGCCCGGTGGTTGAGGAGCGAGCCCTGCGAGTCCGGTGGTTGAGGAGCGAGCTCTGCGAGCGTCTCGAAACCACCGCTCCGTCGGTCGAGTCTGTGCCGACTATGGCGCTGCTCGTCCGGTGGCCGTGACTGGATTTCGACACGCTCGCGCGACTTCGTTCCTCAGTCGCGTCGCTTGCTCTCCCCACCGTGGGCGTCCGGACGTAGCGTGTGCCCATGCGCCGCCCGCACGTGAACGTCGCGACCGTCCTGGTCGACCCGGCGGTGCTGCGTGACCTCGAGCTCGAGCTGGCCGCGCTCGACCTCTGGGTGTGGCCGATCGCGACGACGCCCAACTGTCCGGACGGGCCGCGGATGGCGTTCCAGATCCGGCGGCGCATGGTCGAGGCGAAACGCGGCGCCTGGGACTGCGCGGCGGAGTGGGCGGCGGTGTGGATCTCGTTCGGCGAGAGCTGGTACCGCGGGGCGGACCCCCTGCCGTGGGCGGCGCACGCCACGCTGTGGGACAAGCTCGCCGAGTACGCCGAGCACACGCGCTACCGGTTGGGGCTCGGCGGCGTGCCGACGGAGATGGTCCAGCGTCGGGTCGAGTTCTGAGGAGCCCGGGGCCCACCCGTAGCCTTGGCTGCGTGCTGATCCTGGACCGCGCGACCTACGACGGCATCGTCGCGCACGCCAAGCGGGACCACCCCGACGAAGCGTGCGGCATCGTCGCGGGGCCGGAGGGGAGCGACCGGCCGGTCCGGCTGGTGGAGATGGTGAACGCCGCGGGCAGCCCGACGTTCTATGAGTTCGACTCCACCGACCTGCTCCGCCTCTACCGCGAGATGGACGACCGTGGCGAGGAGCCGGTGGTGATCTATCACTCACACACCGCCACCGAGGCCTACCCCAGCCGCACGGACATCGGCCTGGCCATGGAGCCGAACGCCCACTACGTGCTGGTCAGCACCCGCGAGCACGGGAATAACGACGGTCCCGTGGAGTTCAGGTCGTATCGGATCGTCGACGGCGAGGTGACCGAGGAAGAGGTCTCCGTCGTGGACGCACTCCCGGACGACCCAGCGAAGCACGCAGACAGCCGTGCCGAGAATCAAGGAGACCCAGATGGCCGTTGAGGTCCGGATCCCCACGATCCTGCGCCCCTACACCGGTGACCAGAAGTCCGTCGAGGCGAGCGGCGCCAGCCTGAGCGACCTCATCGACGACCTCGAGGCGAACCACCCCGGCATCAAGGAACGGCTCGTCGAGGCGAAGGACGGGTCGGTCGACCTGCGCCGCTTCGTCAACGTCTACGTCAACGACGAGGACGTCCGCTTCCTCGGTGGCCTCGAAGCGCCGCTGACCGACGGCGACCAGGTCGTCGTGCTCCCGGCCGTCGCCGGCGGCTGAGCGCCACGGCCCCGCGTTAGGGTCGGGCATGGCCTCCGACCCGCGGCGCACCTTCGTCCTCGTCGACGGCGAGAACCTCGACGCCACACTGGGCGGCAGCGTCCTCGCCCGTCGTCCGGAGCCCGAGGAGCGGCCGCGCTGGGAGCGCCTGCTCTCGTACGCCGAGGAGCTGTGGGGTCAGCCCGCGACCGGCCTGTTCTTCCTCAACGCCACGGCCCACCTGCCCAACTCCTTCGTCTCGGCGCTCCTGGCGATCGGCTACCGTCCGGTCCCGCTGAGCGGCAAGACGACCGAGAAGGTCGTCGACCTGGGCATCCAGCGCACCCTCGACGCGCTGGTCGGGCACTCCGCCGACGTGCTGCTGTGCAGTCACGACGGCGACTTCCTGCCCCACATCGAGCGCCTCGTGGGCACGCGCAAGGTGGGGCTGGTCGGCTTCAAGGAGTTCGTCAACGCCGGCTTCCCGGCCGCGGGCGTCGAGGTCCACGACCTCGAGTACGACGTGAAGGCGTTCAACATCACCCTGCCGCGGGTGCGCGTCATCTCGCTCGACGAGTTCGATCCCGAGGAGTTCCTGCGCTGACGCCCGCAGAGGCTGTCATCCTGGGTGCATGCGGTACGACGACCTGCTGGCCTCCGTGGGCGGCACCCCGTTGGTGGGCCTGCCCACGCTCTCGCCGAGCCCCGACGTGCGGCTGTGGGCCAAGCTGGAGGACCGCAACCCCACCGGCTCGATCAAGGACCGCGCCGCGCTGGCGATGATCGAGCACGCCGAGAAGGACGGCCGGCTCCGTCCCGGCTGCACGATCCTCGAGCCGACCAGCGGCAACACCGGGATCTCGCTGGCGATGGCCGCCCGGCTCCGCGGCTACCGCCTCGTCTGCGTGATGCCCGAGAACACCTCCCAGGAGCGGCGGCAGCTGCTGCGGATGTGGGGAGCCGAGATCGTCTCCTCGCCCGCGGCCGGCGGGTCCAACGAGGCCGTGCGCGTGGCGAAGGCACTCGCCGTCGACCACCCGGACTGGGTGATGCTCTACCAGTACGGCAACCCTGCCAACGCCCTCGCCCACTACGAGGGCACGGGCCCGGAGCTCCTGGCAGACCTCCCGACGATCACGCACTTCGTCGGTGGCCTGGGCACCACCGGCACCCTGATGGGCGTCGGCCGCTTCTTCCGCGAGCACAAGCCGGACGTGCGCATCGTCGCCGCGGAGCCGAGGTACGGCGAGCTGGTCTACGGCCTGCGCAACCTCGACGAGGGCTTCGTCCCCGAGCTGTACGACGAGACGCTCATCGACGCGCGGTTCTCGGTCGGCCCGCGCGACGCCGTACGCCGGGTACGCGAGCTGCTCGAGGGCGAGGGCATCTTCGCCGGCATCTCGACCGGCGCGATCCTCCACGCCGCTCTGGGCCAGGCCGCCAAGGCGGTCCGTGCGGGGGAGCGGGCGGACATCGCCTTCGTGGTCGCCGACGGCGGCTGGAAGTACCTGTCCACGGGTGCCTACGAGGGCACCATCGACGAGGCTGAGCAAGCCCTCGAGGGGCAGCTCTGGGCTTGAGCAGGGGTTTCGGAGCCCGGGGTCCCATCGGACCGGTCTCGCTGGCACGATCGGCCCTGTCTCGATGCGGCGTGCCGGGTTAGTCTGACCAGGACCGCCCGGACCACCCCCTGGAGAGCCCGTGCCCGACACTCCCGTCGTCGTCTTCAGCGGATCCGCCCACCGGCCCCTCGCTCGGGCCATCTGCGACGACCTGGGGGTCCCCCTGTCGTCGGTGGAGATGACCAGGTTCAGCAACGACTGCCTGCAGGCCCAGCTGCAGGCCAACTGCCGGCAGCGCGACGTCTACATCGTCCAGCCGCTGGTGCCGCCGACGCAGGAGCACCTCATGGAGCTGCTGCTGATGATCGACGCCGCCCGTGGTGCGAGCGCTGCGTCGATCACGGCCGTCATCCCCTTCTACTCCTACGCGCGCTCGGACAAGAAGGACGCCTCCCGGATCTCGATCGGTGGGCGCCTGGTCGCGGACATGCTGGCCACGGCCGGCGTCCATCGGGTGATGACGATGACCCTGCACGCGCCGCAGGTCCACGGCTTCTTCTCGGTGCCGGTCGACCAGCTCACCGCGCTGGGCGTCCTCGCCGAGCACTTCCTCGCCCAGGACCTCAGCGACGCTGTCGTGGTCTCGCCCGACTTCGGCAACGCCAAGACCGCCACCCAGTTCTCACGGCTCCTCGGCCTGGGCGTCGCGGCCGGCTCGAAGCAGCGCCTTGCGGACGACCGCGTGGTGATCGACCAGATCGTCGGCGACGTCCACGGCAAGCGGGCCATCGTGCTGGACGACGAGATCGCCACCGGCGGCTCGATCGTCGAGCTGCTCGACCGGCTCGCCGACCAGGGCTGCACCGGTGCCGCGATCGCCTGCACCCACGGGCTCTTCGTGGGCAAGGCGGTGGACCGGCTCCGCCACCACCCGATGATCACCGAGGTGGTCACCTCCGACACCGTGCCGCCGCCGTCCGACTGGCCGGAGCTCAAGGTGCGCAGCGTCGCCGGCCTGTTCGCCGAGGCGATCGCCCGCGTCCACGCGGGCGAGTCGGTGAGCAGCCTGTTCGACGGGGTCGACCCGCAGTTCGGGCCGCCGCAGGGCAAGTTGTTCGGCTGACCGGCCCGGAACGTCTAGCCTGTGCGTCTGTGTCCCGACTCGATGCGCCCATCGGCATCTTCGACTCGGGTTTCGGCGGCCTCACCGTCGCGCGGTCGGTGATCGACCAGCTCCCGCACGAGTCGATCGTCTACCTCGGCGACACCGCGCGTCAGCCGTACGGACCCAAGCCCATCGGCGAGGTCCGCGAGTACGCCCTCGAGTGCCTCGACCACCTCGTCGCCGAGGGCGTCAAGGCGCTGGTCATCGCCTGCAACTCCGCCAGCGCCGCCATGCTCCGCGACGCCCGCGAGCGGTACGACGTACCCGTGGTCGAGGTGATCCTGCCCGCCACCCGCCGGGCCGTCGCCGCCACCCACCACGGCCGCATCGGGGTGATCTGCACCCGGGCCACGGCCGAGTCGATGGCGTACGACGACGCCTTCGCGGCGGCTCCTCACGTCACCCTGACCACCCGCGCGTGCCCGCGGTTCGTCGAGTTCGTCGAGGCCGGGGTGACCGGTGGCGACGAGCTGCTGGCGGTGGCCCACGAGTACCTCGACCCGCTGGTGGACGCCGACGTGGACACTCTGATCCTCGGATGCACCCACTACCCGCTGCTGACCGGCATCATCTCCTACGTGATGGGCGACCGCGTCACGCTGGTGAGCAGCGCCGAGGAGTGCGCCAAGGACCTCTACAAGCTCCTGGCCGCCACCGAGCTGATGCGCCCGGGCGGTGACCCGACGTACCGCTTCCTGACCACCGGCGCTCCCGACGAGTTCGAGCACATCGGGCGCCGCTTCCTCGGACCCGAGCTCGCGATGGCCGCCCAGTTCGCCGGCGGCCTCGCATGAGGCTCACCGTCATCGGCTGCTCCGGCTCGTTCGCCGGTCCGGACTCGGCGGCCAGTTGCTACCTCGTCGAGGCCGACGACGGCGGACGCACCTGGCGCATCCTGCTCGACCTCGGCAGCGGCGCGCTCGGTCCGCTCCAGCGGTACGCCAGCGCCGAGGAGCTCGACGGGGTCTTCTTCAGCCACCTCCACCCCGACCACTGCCTGGACCTGACCGGCCTGTACGTCGTGCGCAAGTACCACCCCGAAGGCCCGCTTCCGCGGATCCCCGTCTGGGGGCCGGCCGGAGTCGCGGGTCGGATGGCGCGCGCCTACGACCTGCCCGAGGAGCCGGGCATGGACGGGGAGTTCGACTTCGGCGAGTACGCCGACCCGGTCGACCTCGGTCCGTTCCGGGTGAGGACGTTCCCGGTCGCCCACCCGGTGCCGGCGTACGGCTTCCAGGTGACCGCGGACGGCCGGACCCTCGCCTACACCGGCGACACCGGCCTCTGTCCCGGGCTCGACGACCTCGCGTCCGGTGCCGACCTCCTGCTCGCGGAAGCGTCGTTCCGCCACGGCGACGACAACCCCGACAACCTCCACCTGACCGGCCACCAGGCCGGCGAGGTCGCGTCTCGCAACTCCGTCCCCCGGCTGGTCGTCACCCACGTGCCGCCGTGGCACCGCGTCGAGGACATGCTGACGGAGGCACGGGCGGCGTACGACGGGGACCTCGCCGCGGCGTACCCCGGCGCGACGTTCGAGGTCTGACGCGAGGTACAGCTCGAGGTACAGCTCGAGGTACAGCTACAGCAGCCCCGCGTCGTGCACCACGATCGCGATCTGCACCCGGTTGGCGACCCCGAGCTTCTCGAAGAGCCGCGAGACGTGCGCCTTCACGGTCGGCACGGACAGGAAGAGCTCGCCGGCGATCTCGGCGTTGCTGAGACCTCGGCCGACCGCGAGGGCGACGTCGCGCTCGCGCTCGGTGAGGCCCTCGATCCGCTCCTGCGCGGCGGTCGTGCGTGAGTCGTCGGGTGCCGCGACCTGCTTGATCAGGCTCCGGGTCACCGAGGGGGAGAGCATCGGCTCGCCGTCGGCGACCCGGCGGATGGCCTCGAGGATCTCCGGCGGCGGGGTGTCCTTGAGCAGGAAGCCGTCGGCGCCGGCCGCGAGCGCTCGCAGCACGTAGTCGTCGGCGTCGAACGTGGTCAGCACGATCACGTGCGGAGGCTGCGGCGTGCTCCGGAGCTCGACCGTCGCGGCGAGGCCGTCCATGACCGGCATCCGGATGTCCATCAGCACCACGTCGGGGTGGAGCTCCCGCGCCGCGGCGATGCCGGCGCGGCCGTCGGGTGCCTCGCCCACCACGCGGACGTCGGTCCGGCCGCCGAGCATCAGGCTCAGCGCGGAGCGCACCAGCGGGTCGTCGTCCACGACGAGAACTCTGATCATGCCGCCCACGGGATCCAGCCGCGGAGGACCCACGTGCTGTCCTCCCGGCGCGCCTCGAGGCGTCCACCGCGGAGCTCGGCACGCTCGGTGAGCCCGACCAGACCCAGACCGGCACCCGGCGTCGACCCGGTCCGTACGCCGAGCGGGTTGCGCAGCTCGACGGTCACGCCGTCGTCGGGCGAGCCGTGCACCTCGATCCGGAGGTTGCAGCCTGGGGCGTGCTTGGCGGCGTTGGTCATTCCCTCCTGCACGATCCGGTACAGCGTGCGCCCGACATGGTCGGGCATCTCGGCCCCGCACGCACCGAGGTGGTCGTCGTACCTCACCCGGAGCCCAGCGGCGCGCACCGCCTCGACCAGCGGGCCCAGGTCGGCGTACGTCGGCTGCGGCGGCTCCAACGGCTCACCCGACTCGGGGTCGCGCAGCACGCCGAGGACGCTGCGCAGGTCGGCCAGCGCCTGGTGGGCCGTGTCCTGGATGATCGTCGCGCTGGCGCGCATCTCGTCCGCGTCGAGGTCGGTCCGGAACGCCAGGGCGCCGGCGTGCATCGAGACCTGGGAGATGCGGTGCGCCAGGACGTCGTGCATCTCGCGCGCGATCCGGGCACGCTCGTTCACCCGAGCCTGCGCCGCCCGGAGCTCCTGCTCGGCCTCGGCCCGCTCGGCTCGGTGGCGGAACGACCAGATCAGCTCCCGGCGCGACCCGATGTAGGCGCCCCAGCCGAGGATCGCGACCGTCAGCACGACGACCACGACCAGCTCCACCCACCACGGGCCGCTGTCCGGCGTCGGGACGATCACGTTGTAGGTGAACGACGCGGCGATGTTGAGCAGCCCCACCACCGCCAGCTGCCACCACACGCGCCGCGTGGCCAGCGACACCGCGGCGAGCACACCCGGTCCGGACACCGTCGAGCTGATGAAGCCGGCCAGGGTGATCAAGGTCGCCACGGTCATCGGGTAGCGGCGACGGAACCACACCAGCACGAACGCCGCGGCCCCGAGCATGAGGTCGGCGGCCACCAGCCAGTGGGACTCACGCCACGCCACCGGGAGCGGGCTCAAGGCCGTGACGGTGCAGACCAGGAGCATGACCGCGGCACGCCAGGCGTGGCCCCACCGCGACAGGCGCGGCTGGTAGAGATCCGGCGGCGTGTGCTCCACGGCACGATCGTAGGAGCCGTGGTCGTGCCTCACAGTCACCCTGGGCACGCGACGACCCCTACTTTGGTCGCACCCTTCCATCCCGGCGTCGCATCCCTTGCGCGGTGCGGAATGGCAGGGTGTCCCCATGATCAAGGTGGAAGGGCTCACGCGGGCCTACGGGAGTTTCATCGCCGTCGACGACATCAGCTTTGAGTGCCAGGCGGGCACCGTCACCGGGTTCCTCGGGCCCAACGGCGCCGGCAAGACCACGACCATGCGCGTCATGGTCGGGCTCACGCCGGCCACCCGCGGTGACGTGACCATCGGGGGGCTGCACTACCGCGACATCCCCAACCCCGGTCGCCACGTCGGCGTCCTCCTCGATGCCTCGGCCCAGCACGCCGGACGTACCGGGCGCGAGGTGCTCGAGATCGGCGCCCGGACGATGGGGCTGGACGGCTCACGGGTCGACGAGATGCTCGACCTGGTGTCCCTGGACGCGCGGGAGGCCAAGCGGCGGGTCCGTAACTACTCGCTCGGCATGCGCCAGCGCCTCGGCATCGCCCACGCGCTGCTGGGCGATCCCTCCGTCCTGATCCTGGACGAGCCGGCCAACGGCCTCGACCCGGCCGGCATCCGCTGGATGCGCGGCCTGCTGAAGGGGTACGCCGACCAGGGCGGGACGGTGTTCCTCTCCAGCCACCTGCTGCACGAGGTCGAGCAGATCGCCGACGAGATGATCCTGATCGGCAACGGCCGGATCGTGGCCCGCGGCACGCGCGACGAGCTGCTCCGCAACGCCACGGGCGGGCAGTCGACGACCCTCGTCACGGCGCTGGACAACGCCCAGCTCACCGCCGCCCTCACCGAGAAGGGCCTGGAGGTCCACCCCGCCGGCGCCGGCCTGCGCGTCACCGCCGAGCCCGTCGAGGTGGGGCGCGTGGCCGCCGAGAAGCAGATCGTGCTCACCGACCTCCGCGCCGGCAACGAGGGCGGGCTGGAGGACCTGTTCCTCGAGCTGACGGCCGATACCCAACGCGACGTCATCGCCTCCGGGACGACCGCGAGCGAGGTGTCCGCATGAGCGTGAGCAGCGCGCCGACCACCCTCGACGTCTCGCAGACCGCGTCCATCCCGTTCGGTCGCCTCGTGCGGGTCGAGCTCCGCAAGCTCGCCGACACCCGCGCGGGGCGCTGGCTGCTGATCGCGATCGCCGCCCTGACGCTGCTGGTGCTGGTCATCCAGCTCGCGGTCGTGCTCGGTCAGGACCTCCATCCGAAGTACATCGACTTCCTTCAGGGCATGAACACCCCGATGGGCGTGCTCCTCCCGGTGCTGGGAGTCCTCTCGGTGACGTCGGAGTGGAGCCAGCGAACCGCCATGGTGACCTTTACCCTCGAGCCCTCGCGGGTGCGGGTGATCGCCGCGAAGTTCGTCAGCATCCTGATCATCTCGGTGCTCGCCCTGGTGATCGGGGTGATCCTGGGAGCGCTCGCCAATGTCCTCTACGGCGCCTTCTCCGGCAACACCGTCGTGTGGGGCAGTGCGGGCAAGTTCGCCGTCTACTACCTGCTGCTGTACGTGTTCGGCATGGCGACCGGCTTCGCGTTCGGGGCCCTGTTCTTGAACAGCCCGGCGGGGATCGTCATCTACTTCGTGTACTCGTTCGTCCTGCCGACGATCTTCGGCATCGCCGCGGCCCTGATGAACTGGTTCGAGAGCCTTCAGCCCTGGATCGACTTCAACTTCTCGCAGAGTCCGCTGATCGACGGCACGATCGCCGGCAACGACTGGGCCAAGCTCGTGGTCAGTGGGGTCATCTGGCTCGTCGTACCGCTGGTCGTCGGGGTCTGGCGGATCCGGCGAGCGGAGGTCAAGTGAGCGCCGCCGCGGTGCCGGTGACACTGGACGTCACCGACACGGCACCGATCCCGTTCGGCCGGCTGGTCCTGGTCGAGCTGCGCAAGGCGTTCGACACCCGCTCCGGCCGGTGGCTGATCGGTGTCACCGCGGGGCTCGCGCTGGTCGCGGACCTCCTGATCGCGATCGTCCTGGCCGTCCAGGACGAGAAGCTCCAGTACGGCGACCTGGTGGCGGGCGCGGCGTTCACGTGCTCGGTGCTGCTGCCGATCGTCGGCATCATGCTGGTCACCAGCGAGTGGAGCCAGCGGACGGCGATGACGACGTTCACGCTCGAGCCACGCCGGATGCGCGTGATCTCGGCCAAGCTGCTGGCCGGGGTCCTGCTCACGGCGTTCATCATCGCCTTCGCGCTGGTGGTGGGGCTGCTCTGCAACCTGCTGTACGGCGTGCTCGGGGGCTCGCTGGACTGGCACTTCGGCTGGCGCGGCTTCGGGGCGTTCATCGCGACCCAGACAATGACGATGATCGGCGGGTTCGCGCTCGCCTGCCTCCTGCTGAACACCCCGGCTGCGATCGTCGGCTACTTCGTGTACAAGTGGATGCTGCCGGTGATCTTCGCGTTCGGGTCGCTGATGGCGTGGTTCGAGAAGATCTCGCCCTGGCTCGACTTCCAGTCCGCCCAGGGCTACCTCTACGAGGACCCGATGACCGCCGAGCGCTGGGGACAGCTGGCGGTGAGTGGCTTCATCTGGCTGGTCGTGCCGTTCGTGATCGGGATCTGGCGCATCCGCCGCGCCGAGGTGAAGTAGGGCGTCGTCCGGGGGCCTGGCTAGGGTCTCCGCCATGGATACCCCCCGATCCAGCCCCGGACCCGGCGCTGTCTCGCCACGCAGTGACGGCCGCGCCGACGACGCCCTGCGTCCCGTCACCATCACCCGCCACTGGCTCGACCACGCCGCCGGCTCGGTGCTCGTCGAGTTCGGCCGCACCCGCGTGCTCTGCGCGGCGTCGGCGTCCGAGGGCGTGCCGCGCTGGCGCAAGGGGTCCGGCCTCGGCTGGGTCACCGCCGAGTACGCCATGCTCCCAGCGGCCACCAACACCCGCTCCGACCGCGAGTCCGTCCGCGGCCGGATCGGCGGCCGGACCCACGAGATCTCGCGGCTCATCGGGCGTTCGCTGCGGGCGGTGATCGACTACAAGGCGCTCGGCGAGAACACCATCGTCCTCGACTGCGACGTCCTCCAGGCCGACGGCGGCACCCGCACCGCCGCGATCACGGGAGCGTACGTCGCTCTCGCCGACGCGGTCTCCCACCTCCGGTCGCAGGGCGCCCTGGCCGGCGAGCCGCTCACCGGGTCGGTGGCCGCGGTCAGCGTCGGCATCGTCGACGGCACGCCGCGGCTCGACCTGCACTACGACGACGACGTCCGGGCCGAGACCGACATGAACGTCGTGATGACCGGCGACGGGAAGTTCGTCGAGGTCCAGGGCACCGCCGAGGGCGCGCCGTTCGACCGCGCCGAGCTCGACGCACTGCTGGCCCTGGCCGAGCGCGGTTGCGCGGAGCTCACCCGGCTCCAGCAGGAGGCCCTCGCCGCGGGCTCGGGGTCGTGACCCGGGTCTTCCTCGCCTCGCGCAACGCCAAGAAGCTGGCCGAGATGCGGCGGATCCTCGCCGAGGCCATGGCCGGCCACGGCGGTGCCGAGGTCGAGGTGGTCGGGCTCGACGACGTCCCGGCGTACGACGAGCCCGTCGAGGACCAGCCCACGTTCGCGGGCAACGCTTTGCTCAAGGCACGCGCCGGCCTGGCCGCGACCGGGCTCCCGACCGTCGCCGACGACTCGGGGCTGTGCGTCGACGCCCTCAACGGGATGCCGGGAGTGCTCTCGGCCCGCTGGTCCGGGCGACCGAAGTCCGACGAGCGCAACAACTCACTGCTCCTCGAGCAGCTCGCCGATGTCCCCGACGAGCGGCGCGGCGCCCACTTCACCTGTGCCGTGGCCTTCTGCGCCCCGGGGCAGGATTCCGTCGTCGTCGAGGGCCGCATGGACGGCCGGATCATCCACGAGACCCGGGGGAGTGGCGGGTTCGGCTACGACGTGGTGTTCGAGGCCGTCGAGTTCCCCGGCCGCACCACGGCCGAGCTCGACCCCGCCGACAAGGACGCGATCTCCCACCGGGGCCGTGCCCTCCGCGAGATCGCGCCCCGGATCGCCGCCGCGTTGGGGTCGGACTGAGCGGGTGCGCTCGGAGAGACTCGAACTCTCACTGGTCAGGACCTAAACCTGATGCCTCTACCTGATTGGGCTACGAGCGCGTGGGCGCCAAGTCTAGGGAGCCACCCCGAGGTCCCTCCGCAGCTTGGCGACGTGCCCGGTCGCCTTCACGTTGTACTGCGCGAGCGCGATCTTCCCGTCCTCGTCGACCACGAACGTCGAGCGGATGACGCCCTCGACGGTCTTGCCGTAGAGCTTCTTCTCGCCGTACGCGCCGTACGCCTTCATCACCGACCTGTCGGCATCGGAGAGCAGGGTGATGGTCAGCCCGTCCTTCTCGCGGAACTTCGCGAGCTTGGCCGGGGAGTCGGGGGAGATGCCCAGCACGTCGTACCCGGCCGCCTTCAGCGACGAGAGCGAGTCGGTGAAGTCGCAGGCCTGCGTCGTGCAGCCGGGCGTCATCGCCGCGGGGTAGAAGTAGACGATCGTCTTGCGGCCGCGCGAGTCGGACAGCGAGACCGTCCGGCCGTCGTCAGTGGGCAGGGTGAAGTCGGGTGCCGGGTCACCGGCCGAGAGGCGAGTCATGGGCCGAACCTAGTCCAGCCGACGCCGAGGCCCGTTGGTAGCCTTCCGGGGTGACCAAGGAGACCGCCGCGCTCGAGGCCGAGATGGAGGCAACGCGCGAGCGCCTGGCCGACACCATCGACCAGCTGGTCCACCGCGCCAGCCCCAAGACCATCGCGAAGCGCGAGATCACCTCGCTCAAGGGCTACTTCGTCGACCTGCGCACAGGACAGCCGCGCACCACGAACATCCTCAAGGTCGTCGGCGGCGTGGTCGGGGCGGCGGTGCTCTTCGCGGTGGTCCGCAAGATCGCCTCCGACTGAGGTCCGTCGTGTCCGAGAAGCTGCCGATCAAGATGCTCCACGACCGGCTCCTGGTCGAGGTCGACCACGAGCAGGGCGAGCGCCGGTCCGCCGGCGGCATCGTGATCCCGGCGACCGCGGCGATGGCCTCGCGGCGGCTGGTCTGGTCGCGCGTGGTCGCGGCGGGCCCGCACGCCCGGTCGGTCCAGGTCGACGACCGGGTCCTGTTCGACCCCGAGGGCAAGGCCGAGGTCGAGGTGCAGGGCGAGACGTACGTCGTGATGCGCGAGCGCGACGTCCACGCCGTCGCGGCCGACCGCCTCGGCGACGAGTCGACCGGCCTCTACCTCTGAGTCCTCCGACGCCCGGGCGTCGCGTGCCTCACGGGGCCAGGTCGGAGGACCAACGCTCCTCGATCCGGCCGAAGTGCCACACCGCGATCGCGACCGCCCAGGTGAGCACGAACAGCCCGACGATGCCGTATCCGGCGTAGTCCAGCGGGATCGAGGCGATCGCCGCGAGCGGCCCTGAGGTGATGTGGGCCTGCTCCGTGACCACCCCCACCAGCTCGATGGTCCCGATGATCAGCGCCACGGCGACCGAGATGCTGGTGATGGTGATGTTGTAGAAGATCTTGCGGACGGGCCGGGCGAACGCCCAGCCGTACGCCGCGTTCATGAACACCCCGTCCACCGTGTCGGCCAGGCTCATCCCGGCCGCGAACAGCACCGGCAGCACCAGGATCGCGTAGAAGGGCAGGTCGAACGCCGCGGCGCCGCCCGCCATCACCAGGAGCCCCACCTCGGTGGCGGTGTCGAATCCCAGCCCGAACAGGACGCCCACGGGGTAGATGTGCCAGGGCTTGCGGACGCCGCGGGTGAGCCCGCCGAGGAAGCGGTTGAAGAAGCCGCGCTTGTCGAGGTGATCCTCGAGCTCGGCCTCGTCGTACCGCCCCTCCCGCATCTCGCGGAAGACGCGCATGATCCCGAGCAGGACCATGAGGTTGAGGATCCCGAGGATCCACAGGAAGACGCCGGAGACCGACGCCCCGATCACGCCGGTCATGGAGTGCAGGGTCGAGCTGTCGTCCTCCACCGGGTTGGCCAGCGCCTTCACGCCCGCCGACAGCAGGAAGGCCAGCCCGAACACGATCGTCGAGTGGCCCAGGGAGAACCAGAACCCCACCGAGAGCGGCTTGCGGTCGGACCCGCTCGCCTCCTGGTCGGCCATCAGCTTGCGGGTCGTGTTGTCGACGGCGGCGATGTGGTCGGCGTCGAACGCGTGGCGAAGGCCGAACGTGTACGCCAGGATGCCGACGCCGACGGTGAAGACGGGGTGTTCACCGCCGAGGGTGAAGTGCTGCGGCGTCACCAGCCCGAACAGCACGCCGAAGCCGACGACGTGCAGCAGCACGATGAAAGCGGCCATGGCGCCGAGCGATCGCCGGTCCGCCGGACTGAGACTCCGGCGGAACCGCGAGAATGGTGAGCCGTCGGTGTCGCGGTCCGCCGCCAGCATCTGCATACCGCCATTTATTCGCATCTCGATCCCTGTTGCAAGTCGGTTGCAACAAGGATTCGGAAACGTCCGGGTGAACGGATGGGTGGGGCGGTGCGGGCGGTCAGGTCGACCAGACCGGCGCGATGTTCTTCCGGTAGTGCCGGCCCGGGATCGCGTTGAGCACCGCGACGACCGGCGGCGGGATCTCCCTCTTGAGCCCCGCCACGTCCTCCGGGGTCGCGCCGTCGAGGAGCCAGGCGACGAACGTGCCCGCTCCTCCCGAATGCGCCTTGCGCACCGCCGCGGCCGCGGCCTTCATCTGGGGCGTCTCCTTCTGCTCGGCGGCCCAGGGCTCCAGCTCGGCCTCCTCGTGCGCCAGGTGCTCGTGGAGAACCTCGCCGAGCTGGGCGACGGCGGCCCGGGCGTCGGCGGCGCGCGTGGAGGACGGGTCGTCGTGGAGCCGGCGTACGACGTCGTCGGCGTGCTCGAGTGCGGTCAGCATCCGGGCGTGCTCCCCGCCCAGGTCGCTGGTCAGCGACTCGTCGGCGCCCAGCTCGCGGAACGCGGGCCAGAAGATCGTCTCCTCGTCCTGGTGGTGGTGGTGCAGCTGGTAGGAGTAGTTGTCCCATGCCGCGACCAGCTGGTCGGCGCGTTCCTGGGATCCGTCCGGGAACGCGGCGAGAGCGGAGTCGAACCGCGTGAGGTCGCGCCTGAACGCCGCGTGGATGACGGTGTTCATGGTCAAGTGCTCAGTCATGAGCCCCCCTTCGTCGGAACGCATTCTGCGCTTCGAGACGGAGGCTGGCCAGGGCGGACAGCTCTCGGCAGCGCCTCACGCGCGGGCTAGGTTGGGGGCGACCCGCCCGTCTCAGCGGGGCCCCGACACACTTTCTCGCAGGACGAAAGGACCGAGATGACCGAGTACGCCGTGATCGACCCTCGCACCGGGGAGCGGATCAGAGAGGTTCCCACCGACAGCGACGAGCAGGTACTCGCGGCGGTGGCGGCGGCGCAGGAGGCCTACACCACCTGGGGTCGCACGAGCTCGGTCGCGGACCGCGCCAAGCTCGTCCAGCGGGTCGCCGAGCTGCACACCGAGCGTCGCGAGGAGCTCGCGAGCGCGATGAACCGCGAGATGGGCAAGTCGATGGACGACTCGCTCGGCGAGGTCGACTTCAGCGCCGCGATCTACGGCTACTACGCCGACCACGCGGAGGAGTTCCTGGCCGACGAGCCCATCGACCTGCTCGAGGGCGAGGGCACGGCGGTCGTCCGGAAGCGGCCGCTCGGAGTGATCCTCGGGATCATGCCGTGGAACTACCCGGCCTACCAGGTGGCCCGGTTCGCCGGACCCAACCTCGCGGCCGGCAACTCCGTGCTGCTCAAGCACGCGCCGCAGTGCCCCGACTCGGCGCGGATCCTGCAGGAGATCTTCGACGCGGCCGGCTTCCCGAAGGGCGCCTACGTCAACATCTTCGCCTCGAACGAGCAGATCGAGGAGATCATCGGCGACCCGCGGATCCAGGGCGTCTCGCTGACCGGTTCCGAGCGCGCGGGGTCCGCCGTCGCCGCGACGGCCGGCCGCCACCTGAAGAAGGTCGTCCTGGAGCTCGGGGGCTCGGACCCGTTCATCGTGCTCGGCTCCGACGACCTCGACGCCACCGTCGACGCCGCCGTGTCCGCCCGTATGGAGAACACCGGCCAGGCCTGCAACGCCGGCAAGCGCTTCATCGTGGCCGACGAGCTCCACGACGAGTTCGTCGCGAAGTTCACCGAGAAGATGCTCAGCCAGGAGACGGGCCCGCTGTCCTCGCAGCTGGCCGCCGACCGGCTCGCCGCCCAGGTCGACGGTGCAGTCGCGGCGGGCGCCCAGCTGGCCACGAACGGCGAGCGCCGGGGCGCCTTCTTCCCGAGCGGCGTCCTCACCGGCGTGCCGCAGGACAGCGAGGCCTTCCACCAGGAGCTGTTCGGTCCGGTCGCGATGGTGTTCCGCGCCAAGGACGAGGCCGACGCCATCCGCATCGCCAATGACACGCCGTACGGGCTCGGCTCCTACGTCTACACCAACGACCTGGAGCAGGCGGCTCGCGTCGCCGACCAGATCGACGCCGGCATGGTCTTCGTCAACGGCGTCGGCGCCGAGGGTGTCGAGCTGCCTTTCGGTGGCGTCAAGCGCTCCGGTTTCGGCCGCGAGCTGGGACGCTTCGGGATCGAGGAGTTCATCAACAAGAAGCTGATCCGCACCGTCAGCTGACCAAGCACGAGGGCCCTCCGACCGTTGGTCGGAGGGCCCTCGCGCGCTCGGTCAGCGGTGCACCACCACCTGTCCGCCGCCCGGTGCCACCGGCTCACGAGGTGTGCCGACCCGGTGGAACAGCATCCCCTCGGGCGTGTAGACACTGAGCGCGAAGGTGTCGGATCGGCCGTTGTCGGTGACGTCGAGCCGGAACCTGATGCCGGTCCCGACCGTGGTCGCGTGCCCGCGGGCGTCGATCCGCACGACGTCGCAGGTGCCCGCGATCGTGGCGTGCGCGCCCGGGATGTCCAACCCGCCTCCTTGCCACCCCGTCGACTGCACGACGTAGTGATCGCCGCCCGCTGCTGGGAACACGTATCCCACCTGGCCGGACGGCGACCCGTCCTTCCGGTACCTCGCCTCGAGCTCGAACAGTCCGTGCCCGGAGT
>DASSTL010000112.1:0-20166 GCA_035707985.1 Nocardioides sp.
GTGCGATGAAGGACGCCGCGCACGCGGCGGACGGGTCCCTGAACGACGCGTTGCTGGCCGGAGTGACGGGCGGCCTGCGGCGGTACCACGAGCTGCACGGTGTCGCCGTCGACGAGCTGAGGGTGACGATGCCGGTCAGCATCCGGATGCCTGGTGATGCGGCCGGTGGCAACCGGATCACCCTGATCAGGCTCGCCCTGCCGGTCGCCGAGGCCGACCCGGCCGCCAGGATCGGCGAGATCCATCGCCGGGCCGGCGCGGCACGCCACGAGCGGTCGCTGCCGTACACCCAGACCATCGCCGGCGGCCTGAACCTGGTGCCGCGCTGGTACATCGCCGCGATCCTGCGGCACGTCGACTTCCTGTGCAGCAACGTGCCGGGCATCCCGGTCCAGGCCTACGTCGGCGGGGCCGCCGTCCGGATGCAGTACGCCTTCGGGCCCACGATCGGTGCCGGCGTGAACATCACGATGATGACCTACCGCGACACCTGCGCTCTCGGGATCAACGTCGACAGCGGTGCGATCCCGGACCACACCACCTTCCGCGAGTGCCTGGTCGCCGGCTTCGACGAGGTCCTGGCGCTCGCCGACCAGGAGCCGCCCGCCCGTCGTACCCGGAAGCAGGCCGCCCGCCGGGTCGTCTCGACATCCTCGAGATCGGAGGGTCGGCCATGACCGACACCGACCTGCGGACCACCACACCCGTCGCGACCGACCTGACCGAGGAGCGCCTCCGGGAGGTCGACGCGCTCGTCGCCCGGGCGAGCGCGGCAGCCCGTGACTTCCGCGCGCTCGACCAGGAGCAGGTGGACGCGATCGTCGGCGCGATGGTGCGGGCAGGCATCCGGGCCTGCAGCGAGCTCGCGACGCTGGCCATCGAGGAGACCGGGTTCGGGATCTTCGAGGACAAGGTCGTGAAGAACTACGTCGCCACCGAGTTCCTCTCCGACTACCTGCGCGACAAGCGCACGGTCGGCGTGATCGAGGAGGACGTCGCCCGCAACATCGCGCGCGTCGCCGAGCCGATCGGCGTGGTGCTCGCGATCACCCCCGTCACCAACCCGACGTCCACGGTCCTCTACAAGGCGATCGTGGCGGCCAAGACCCGCAACGCGGTCCTCTTCCGGCCCTCGCCGTACGCCGTCCGGTGCTGCGAGCGGGCCGTGGAGATCCTGCGCACGGCCGGCGAGGCGGCCGGGCTGCCGCCCGGGGCCCTCCAGGTCGTGCCCGACGACGCCCACGAGGTCACCCATCACCTCTTCAAGCACCCGGGGGTCGACTTCATCTGGGTGACCGGCGGGCCCAAGATCGTGGCGCTCGCCAACTCCGCGGGCAAGCCGTGCCTGAGCGTCGGCGCCGGGAACGCCCCGATCTACCTGCACCGCAGCGCCGACGTCCCCGGTGCGGTCGTCGACATCCTGATCTCCAAGACCTTCGACGCCTCCGTGATCTGCCCGGCCGAGCAGACCTGCATCGTCGACGAGGAGGTGTACGACGCGACCGTGGTGGAGTTCGAGCGCATGGGCGCCCACCTGCTCACCGACGACGAGGTGACCGCGCTGTCGGAGTTCGCCTTCGGCTGCGGCGACAAGGTGAACATGGCCGCCCTCGGTCAGCAGGCACCCGAGCTCGCAGCCCGGGCGGGCTTCACCGTCCCGCCACTGACCAAGATCCTCCTGGCGCCGCTGCCGTCCGACCTCGACGCGCTCGCCGCGCACCCGCTGGTGAGGGAGAAGCTGATGCCGGTGCTCGGCCTGGTGAAGTCACCGAGCGTGGCGCACGCGGTCGACGCCGCCGTCCTGGTGACCGAGCACGGGGGACTCGGCCACACCTCGGCGGTCTATGCGCGAGACCCGGAGGTCGTCGACGCCTACGCCGCCGCGGTGCGTACCGGCCGGATCCTGGTGAACGCGCCCACGGCCGTGGGTGCACTGGGCGGGGTCTACAACAACCTCACCCCGACCTTCTCCCTGGGCTGCGGCACCTGGGGCGGGTCGAGCACGACCGAGAACGTCAACTACCTCCAGCTGCTCAACATCAAGACCGTCTCCCACCGGCGTACGCCACCGCAGTGGTTCCGTGTGCCGTCCAACACGTTCTTCAACGCCGGCGCGCTGGAGAACCTCCGCGACCTCGACTGCGAGGTGGCCGTCGTGGTCACCGACGCCGACACCGAGGCACGGGGCGCCGTGGCGCAGGTCCGTGACCAGCTCCGCACCAACCGGGTGCAGGTCTTCAGCGAGGTCGTACCCGAGCCCGACCAGACCGTCGTCGAGCGCGGCGTCGCGCTGCTGGACCGCGTGCGCCCCGACCTGGTGGTCGCGCTCGGCGGCGGGTCGGTGATCGACGCCGCCAAGGCGATGCGGCTCTTCCACGAGCACCCCGACCGCACCCTGGAGGGGCTGACACTGCCCTTCCTCGACCCGCGCAAGCGGATCGCGGAGTTCCCGCGCGAGCCGCACCGCGTGCGCCTCGTCGCCGTGCCTACGACCTCGGGGACCGGTTCGGAGGTGTCCCCGGCGGCGGTCGTGACCGTGGGCGAGCGCAAGCAGACCCTCGTCGACTACTGCCTGGTGCCCGACGTGGCGATCGTCGACCCGCTGCTCACCCTCTCGATGCCGCGGTCGGTCACGGTCGACAGCGGGATCGACGCGCTCACCCACGCGCTCGAGGCGGCGGTGTCGATCTTCGCCTCGCCGTACACCGACGCGTTCTGCGTCCAGGCGGCCCGCCTGATCTTCGACGCCCTCCCTCGGGTGTACGACGACCCCGGCGACCTCGCCGCGCGCACCGACATGGCCAACGCCGCGACACTGGCCGGGTTGGCGTTCTCCAACGCCTTCGTCGGGACCAACCACGCCCTCGCCCACGCGGTCGGCGCGAAGTTCCACCTCGCGCACGGGCGCGCGAACGGGATCTTCCTGCCGCACGTCCTGCGCTACAACGCGTCACTGCCCAGCAAGTTCATGCCCGCCCCGGGCTACTCGGCGTACGTCGCGCCGGACAAGTACGCCCAGCTCGGCCGGGTCGTCTTCGGCGGGCGCGAGCCGGAGGAGAGCCGGCGGCGCCTGTTCGAGGGCGTCGAGCGCCTGCTCGACCGGCTCGAGATGCCGCGCTCCCTGCGCGCGGCCGGTGTGTCGCCGGGGGAGTTCGAGGCGGCGCTGCCCGACCTGGCGATGACCGCCTTCGAGGACCTCAGCAACCGGACCAACCCCCGGATGCCGCTGGTCAGCGAGATCTCGGCCCTGCTGACGGCCGGATTCGACGGAGGTGACGATGATGCCGACTGACCACGCTGTCGAGACCGTCGAGGTGGCCGCCCCGAGAACCAAGGTGTTGAAGGTCATCCGCGACGTGGAGAGCCAACCGGACTGGATCCCGGCGATCCTCGAGGCGGAGGTGCTGGAGGTCTACGAGGACGACGGTCTGCCCGCGACCGCCCGGCTCAAGGCGTCGGCCGCCGTCGGCACCGACGAGTACACGCTCAGCTACGACCATCCGGACGACGGCATGGCCTGGACGATGCTGAAGGGCAGGCTCCAGACCGGGCAGGAGGGCAGCTTCATGCTGGCCCCGGTCAACCGTGGCCACACCTCGGTCACCTACGACCTCACGATCCACCACAACCTGCCGTTGCCGGGCTTCATCCGGAAGCGGGTGATCAAGGGCCTCGTCGACGACACCCTCACCGGTCTCAAGGAGTACGTCGAGGGATAGTCCCTGACAGAACGGCCCTTCCCGACGGCGTGCCGGGGGCGGGTTCTGTCAGGGACTACCCCTGGCGGCCGGGAGTGCGTCAGCGAGGCCGGCGGATCCGGATCGCCCGCGGGGTGCCGTCGGGGTGCGTGAGGAGGCGGACCGGGTCGTCGTTGCTGTCGGGCGTGGGCGTCACCGGGCCCGAGTGCTCGATCTCCTTGAGCGCGTCCCGCGCCCGGGCGTGCCCCGGGTTGAAGACCTCGATCAGGTTCCCGAACATGTCGCCGGTCGCCCCCAGCCCGTCGCGACCGCCGGGTTTGTCAAGGCCGCGCTGGTAGACGTAGACCAGGACACCCGTCACGCCGAGGATCACGACCCCGCCGACCACCGTGGTCAGCAGGGTCTCCATGGAGCCATCGTCCGTCGCGGCCCGTCCGCAGACAAACGCGGTCTGCGGTGATGCCCCTCCAGGCGGGAAGTCGGACCGGGTGACGGTCCCCGGTTAGGCTGGAAGCCCGCACCAACACCCGAGGACTGACTTGTTCGCCACGCTCTCCGACCGTCTTGCCGAGACCTTCAAGAACCTCCGCGGCAAGGGCCGCCTCTCCGAGGCCGACATCGACGCCACCGCGCGCGAGATCCGGATCGCCCTGCTCGAGGCCGACGTCGCCCTGCCGGTGGTTCGCGAGTTCGTGGACGCGGTCAAGGAGCGCGCCCGCGGCGAGGAGGTCAGCCAGGCGCTGAACCCCGCCCAGCAGGTCGTCAAGATCGTCAACGAGGAGCTCGTCGAGATCCTCGGCGGTGAGACGCGCCGGATCCGGTTCGCCAAGACCCCGCCGACCGTGATCATGCTCGCCGGCCTCCAGGGCGCCGGTAAGACCACGCTCGCCGCCAAGCTCGCCCACTGGCTCAAGGGCCAGGGCCATCAGCCGATGCTGGTCGCCGCCGACCTCCAGCGCCCGAACGCCGTCACGCAGCTCCAGGTGGTCGGCGAGCGCGCCGGCGTACCCGTCTTCGCGCCCGAGCCCGGCAATGGCGTCGGCGACCCGGTGCAGGTCGCCCGCGACTCCGTCGACGAGGCCCGTCGCAAGCTCCACGACGTCGTCATCGTCGACACCGCCGGCCGCCTCGGCGTCGACGCGGAGATGATGCAGCAGGCCATCGACATCCGCGACGCCGTCAACCCCGACGAGATCCTCTTCGTCGTCGACGCGATGATCGGCCAGGACGCCGTCACGACCGCGCAGGCCTTCCTCGACGGGGTCGGGTACGACGGCGTCGTCCTCACCAAGCTCGACGGCGACGCCCGCGGCGGTGCCGCCCTCAGCATCCGCAGCGTCACCGGCAGGCCGGTGATGTTCGCCTCCGCAGGGGAGAACATCACCGACTTCGACGTCTTCCACCCCGACCGGATGGCCTCGCGCATCCTGGACATGGGCGACGTGCTCACCCTGATCGAGCAGGCCGAGAAGGCCTTCGACCAGGAGCAGGCGCTCAAGGCCGCCGAGAAGCTGACCACCGGCGGCGACTTCACCCTCGACGACTTCCTCGAGCAGATGCAGCAGGTCCGCAAGCTCGGCTCGATGTCGAAGATCATGGGGATGCTGCCGGGGATGGGTCAGTTCCGCGACCAGCTCGAGAACTTCGACGAGCGCGAGATCGACCGCATCCAGGCGATCATCCAGTCGATGACGCCGGCCGAGCGCGCCAACCCGAAGATCATCGACGGCTCGCGCCGCGCCCGCATCGCGCGCGGCTCCGGCCGGCAGGTCTCCGACGTGAACAGCCTGGTCGACCGCTTCTTCGAGGCGCGCAAGATGATGGCGTCGTTCGCCAAGGGCGGGATGCCCGGGCTGCCCGGCATGCCGGGGATGGCCTCCGGCGGCAAGCGCGGGCGTGCCAAGCAGGCGGCCAAGAACAAGCCGGGCAAGGGACGCCGCGTCAGCGGCAACCCCGCGAAGGCGGCCGCCCAGGCCAAGGCCGCGCAGGAGAAGGCGACCACCCAGGTCAACCCCTTCGGCAACCCCGACGGCGAGGAGATCGACTACGAGAAGGCGGCTGCCGCGCTCGAGCTGCCCAAGGACTTCAGCAAGTACCTCAAGTGAGCGTGCTCGTCGTCGACGGCGCGAACGTCGTCGGCGCCCGCCCCGACGGATGGTGGAAGGACCGTGCGGGCGCGGCCCGGCGGCTGCACGACCAGCTGGTCACTGCCGACCTGGACGAGTCGATCACCGAGGTCGTCCTGGTGCTCGAGGGGCAGGCCAAGGCCGGCGTCGAGAAGGGTCGCGACGGCCACGTGACCGTCGTCCACGCCCCGCAGGACGGCGACAGCGAGATCGTCCGGCAGGCGCACAAGGCCGCGGACGCCGGTCACGACGTCACTGTGGTCACCGCGGACCGCCTCCTGGCCGTCCGGGTCGCCAAGGCCGGCCGCACGGTCGGCCCGTCCTGGCTCCTGGACCGTCTCCCCGACGCCGAGTCGTCATAGGACGACTCGGCGCGTTTCAGACGTACGTTTGCGCCGAGTCGGCGCGTTTCAGACGTACGTTTGCGCCGAGTCGGGGCTCAGGCGAGCTCGGCGGCGCGGCTGATCGCCAGCGCGACCGAGCCCATCAGCTCGGCGCGGCCGCCGAACTCGCCGGAGATGACCTCGCAGGCCGCGGCGGCCTCGGGGTGGGCGTAGCGGTCGACGCTGTCGCGGATCGCGGCGACCAGGGTGGGTGAGGCGCCCAACGAGCCTCCGACCACGATCCGGGCGAAGTTGAGCGTCGTGCACAGCCCGGCGAACACCCGCCCGGCGGTGTGGCCGGCGTCGGTGAGCACCCGACGTACATCGGCCTCCCCGTCGGCGTCCAGGCGGAGCAGCCCGTCCAGGTCGAGCTCGTCGCCGTACGCCGACCGCAGCAGACCGAGCAGACGCCGCGTCGACACCTCCGTCTCGAGGCAGCCACGGCTCCCGCACCGGCACACCTCGCCGCCCTCCCGCGCCAGGACGTGCCCGACCTCGCCGGCGATGCCGGTCGTGCCGCGGTGCAGCCGGCCGCCCAGCACGAGCCCCGCGCCGACGCCGCTGGCCAGCTTCACGTAGAGCAGGTCCGCGACCCCACGTCCCGCCCCGTGCTGGTGCTCGGCCATCGCGCCGAGGTTCGCGTCGTTGTCCACCACCACGGGTACGCCGACCCGCTGGGCGAGCTCGTTGGCGGGCGCCAACTGCTGCCAGCCGGGCAGCACCGCCTGGTCCACCCGCGCCGACCGGCGGTCGATCGGGCCGGGCACGCAGAGCCCGACGGTGACCAGCTCCTCGGCCGGGATCCCGGCCTTGTCGGCCGCGCGGCGCACCAGGTCGGCCGCGAGGTCGAGGGTCGCGTCGCCGTGCGGGTCGGCGTCGGTCGACTCCTCGGCCTCGGCCAGGATCTTGGCGCTCCGGTCCGACACGGCGACCCGCACGTGCCGGTGCCCGATGTCGACGCCCGCCACGCCGCCGGGGCGGATCGCCAGCGCCACGAGCAGGGGCGGCCGGCCGCTCCCACCCTTGTGCGGCGTACCCCGGTCCTCGGTCTCCAGCACCACCCCGGTCTCGAGCAGCTCGGCGACCAGGCTCGAGACCGTGGTCCGCGACAGGCCGGAGCCGCGCGCCAGGTCCGCGCGGCTCTGGGGGCCGCCGGAGCCCAGCAGGGCGGTGATCGCGCGCAGGTTCGACCGGCGCAGCTGGGCCAGGGAGTGTCCGGGCACGGTCGCAGCGTAGGACCATTCCTCCCGAATCCGGAGAAAAGGCCGCCTGCCGGGCCGCGAACGAAGCGGGAGCTTCAGACCGAGTCGGACTCGTCCACGCCGAGGTGTTCCAGCTCCTTCTCGGCGACCGGATGAGGAGGTACGGCGTACAGCCGGTGGGTGCGCACGGCGGCGAACGTCCACAGCTTGTTCAGCACGAACGACAGCGGCGTGACCACCACGATCACGATCAGCTGCGCCCAGTAGAGCCGGGTGCGCAGACCGGTCGTGTCGTCGAGCGGGTCGGTGGGCAGCGAGATCGGCGAGCCGTGATGCATGAGGAGCGTCAGCAGCACCAG
Organism: Nocardioides sp.; assembly: GCA_035707985.1. Classification (GTDB taxonomy): domain Bacteria; phylum Actinomycetota; class Actinomycetes; order Propionibacteriales; family Nocardioidaceae; genus Nocardioides. Next base: position 7,769 of record DASSTL010000112.1, read on the forward strand.
CCCCACGGCCTGACCGAGCATCCCGACCGCGAGGAAGGGCCAGTACTCCTTCCACCACGTCTGGTGCGCGGCGCTCCGGAAGGTGTAGCGACGGTTGAGCTGGAAGTTCCAGAGGTTGGCGACCAGGAACGCGACGGTCGAGTAGACGTGGTACCAGCGGACGTGGAAGTCCGTGGGACCCAGTCCGAAGATCGCGTCCTCCGGGTGCGGGCCGAGTCGCTTGACCACGACGAGGACGGCCAGGTTCACCACGACGCCGGTGCCACCGACGATCGAGAACCTCACGAACTGGAGCGCGTTGCGTCGATGCCTGCGCATCGAGTCGGCTCGGGTCGCGCTCACTCGACGACCCTAGCGACCGGCTCGCAGACGCGCGGTGCACGACACCGACGACCGTCGCCGGTCGGTCCACTCCGCCCGGTAGCGTCGGGCGACATGACCTCCCTGCGGTTCCGCGGCCCGGTCCTGCCCGACGGTGAGCCCCGCGACCTCTACGTCGTCGACGGGACCGTCACCCTCGAGCCCGTCGCCGGTGCCGAGACCGCCGCCGAGGGGTGGATCGTGCCCGGGCTCGTCGACGCCCACTGCCATCTCGGGCTCGACACCCATGGTGCCGTCGACGAGGCGACGACCGAGCAGCAGGCGGTGGACGACCGCGACACCGGGGCGCTCCTGCTCCGCGACTGCGGCTCGCCCGCGGACACCCGATGGGTGCAGGACCGCGACGACCTGCCCCGGTTGATCCGCTGCGGGCGTCACATCGCGCGCACCCGCCGCTACATCCGCAACTACGCCCACGAGATCGAGCCCGACGAGATCACGACGTACGTCGCCCGCGAGGCGCAGGCCGGCGACGGCTGGGTCAAGCTCGTCGGTGACTGGATCTCGCGCGAGGAGGGGGACCTCGCGCCGTCCTTCCCGGGCGACGCCTTCGCGGCGGCGATCGCCGCAGCCCACGACCACGGCGCACGGGTGACGGCGCACTGCTTCGGCGAGACCGTGCTCCCGGACCTGATCAACGCCGGGATCGACTGCATCGAGCACGGCACCGGGCTGACCCTCGACCTGATCGAGACGATGGCGACGCAGGGGACGGCGCTGGTGCCGACGGCCGTCCAGCTGAACAACTTCCCGTCGTACGCCGAGCAGGGCGGCGCGAAGTTCCCGGCGTACGCCGACCACATGCTGGCGCTGTACGACCGTCGTCGGGAGACGATCATGGCGGCCTACGAGGCGGGCGTGCCGATCTTCGCCGGCACCGACGCCGGGGGAGTGCTGCCCCACGGCGGCATCGCCGACGAGGTCGCCGAGCTCGCGTCGTACGGCATGCCGGCGGAGTACGCCCTCGGCGCCGCGAGCTGGCGTGCCCGCGAGTGGCTCGGCTGGAACGCGACCCTCGACGAGGGCTCCCCGGCGGACTTCGTGGTCTACCCCCGCGACCCCCGCGCCGACCTCACGGTGCTGCGCGAGCCGACGGCGATCGTGCTGCGCGGGCAGTACAGGTCGGCGGTGTGAACGAGCCCCAACTGGTGGCCGCGCTGCGGGCCGCCGGGTGCGTGTTCGCCGAGGAGGAGGCCCGGCTCCTGCTCGACGAGGCCTCGTCGCCGGGCGAGCTGATGGCGTGGGCGGCCCGGCGGATGGCGGGCGAGCCGCTGGAGTACGTCGTCGGCTGGGCGGAGTTCGCGGGTGTCCGGGTGGCCGTCGACCCCGGGGTGTTCGTCCCGCGTCGTCGCAGCGAGCTCGTCATCTCGGTGGCGCTCCGCGAGCCCGCGCAGGTGGTGGTCGACCTGTGCTGTGGCACGGCCGCCTTCGGGACCGCGCTCAGCCGGCACTGGCCGCGGGCCGAGGTGCACGCCGCCGACGCCGACCCGGCCGCCGTCGCGTGCGCCCGGCGCAACCTCCCTCGCGAGCGGGTGCACGAGGGCGACCTGTACGCCGCGCTCCCGGCCGAGCTCGCGGGCGAGGTCGACCTGGTGGTCGCCAACGCGCCATACGTCCCGACCGACGCGATCGCCACCATGCCGCGCGACGCGCGCGACCACGAGCACCGCATCGCCCTCGACGGCGGTACGGACGGGCTCGACGTCGTACGCCGGGTGGTCGCCGGGGCGCCCGCCTGGCTCCGCCCCGGCGGCCGGCTCGTGGTCGAGACGGGGCGAGACCAGGCGGACGTCGTGGCGGCCTCCTTCGCGGCGTCCGGCCTCTCCCCGACGGTCGAGAGCGACGACGAGATCGGCGGGACAGTCGTGCTGGGTCGCCGGATTTCGGGCGATCGGCCGGGGTCTGGCAGAATCTCCCGCTGAGTCTGTACGCCGCGGTCCCTCTCAACCCTGGCGGAGCAGCCCCCGAGGTGAGCGCACGTGCACCCCACGCCAGGCGCCGACCCTCACCACACACAACGTTTCGAGGAGACACCACAACCGTGGCCGTCAAGATCCGCTTGAAGCGCATGGGCAAGGTCCGTGCGCCGCACTACCGCATCGTCGTCGTGGACTCGCGCAAGAAGCGCGACGGCAAGGTGATCGAGGAGATCGGGCTGTACCACCCGAAGGAGGACCCGTCGTACATCAACGTCGTGTCCGACCGGGCGCAGTACTGGCTCGGCGTGGGCGCCCAGCCCTCCGAGGCCGTCGCCCAGATCCTCAAGATCACCGGCGACTGGCAGAAGTTCAAGGGCTACAAGAACACCGAGGGCACCCTCCGGGTCGCCGAGCCCAAGCGCGACAAGCTCGAGATCTTCAACGAGGCGCTCAAGGACGCCGCCAGCGAGCCCAAGGCCGAGGCGGTCACCAAGCGTGCGTCGAAGAAGGCCGCCGCTCCCAAGGCCGACGAGGCTCCCGCCGACCAGGCTGCCGAGGCCGCCGCGCCGGTCGAGCCCGCTGCTGATGCCGCCGAGGCACCGGCTGCCGAGGCCGCCGAGGCCGCTGAGGAGGCCGCTCCGGTCCCCGCGGCCGAGACGCCCGAGGGCGCAGCGGACGAGGCCGAGACCGCGGAGGCCGCGCAGGTCGACGCCGAGGCCAAGAGCGACGAGGCCTGATCGTGCTCGCCGACGCGCTGGAGCACCTGGTGCGCGGGGTGGTCGACCACCCGGACGACGTGGTCGTCCGTGACAAGCAGACCCGGCGTGGTCCGCTGCTCGAGGTGCGGGTCCACCCCGACGACCTCGGCAAGGTGATCGGCCGCAACGGCCGCACGGCGACGGCGTTCCGCACCGTCATCTCGGCCCTCGCCGGCCGCGGTGGGTCGCGGATCGACTTCGTCGACGTGGACAAGGGCCGCTGACGAGCGAGGACGTGGTGCGCGGCGGAGCCGGGCACCACGTCCACAGCCGGCGCCGAAGCCCGCTTGCGGGCGAGGCGGCCTGAACGCCTAGCCTCATCCCGTGGACAAGTCGGAGTCGGTCGATGTCGTCGTCGGGCGCATCGGCAAACCCCACGGCATCCGGGGCGAGGTGACCGTCGAGGTGCGCACCGACGAGCCGGAGCGCCGTTTCGCCGTCGGTACGACGGTCCGCGCCGAGCGTCCTCGCGGTGCGGCGGCCCCCTGGAGCAGCCTCACCGTCGCGGCGACCCGCTGGCACCAGAGCACGCTCCTGGTCCGCTTCGAGGAGCTGCCCGACCGCACCACCGCCGAGTCCGCGCGCGGCCTGCTCCTCCACACCGACGTCCCCGCCGACGAGTCGCCGGACGACCCCGAGGAGTTCTACGACCACCAGCTGGTCGGCCTCTCCGTCGAGGACGTCGACGGTCGCCCGCTGGGCGAGATCGGGGCGGTGCTCCACGGCGCCCAGGATCTCCTCCAGGTGCGGACGCCGGACGGCCGCGACGCGCTAGTGCCGTTCGTGACGGCACTGGTCCCGGAGGTCGACGTACCCGGCGGCCGCGTCGTCGTCGCCGACCGGCCCGGCCTGGTCACGCCGTTCCCCGACGAGGACGAGTGACACGCGCGTGCGGATCGACGTCGTCACGATCTTCCCCGAGTGGTTCGCCTCGCTGGACGTCTCCCTGACCGGCAAGGCGCGTTCGTCCGGGCTGGTCGACATCGCCGTGCACGACCTCCGCGACTGGACCCACGACCGGCACCGCACGGTCGACGGCACCCCGTACGGCGGCGGTGCCGGCATGGTGATGAAGCCCGAGCCGTGGGGAGAGGCGCTCGACGCCCTGCTGCCGCCCGGGCCCGTGGGGGAGCGGCCGACCCTGGTCGTGCCGACGCCCAGCGGCGTGCCGTTCACCCAGGCCACCGCCCGCGAGCTCGCCGCCGTGGAGCACCTGGTCTTCGCCTGCGGCCGCTACGAAGGAATCGACCAGCGGGTCATCGACGACGCCGACACGGCGTACGACGTCCGCGAGCTCTCGCTGGGTGACTTCGTGCTCAACGGGGGAGAGGTGGCGGCGGCCGCGATCATCGAGGCGGTGGTCCGGCTGCTCCCCGGCTTCATGGGCAACCCCGAGTCGCTGACCGAGGAGTCGCACGAGGACGGCCTGCTCGAGTACCCCGTCTACACCAAGCCCGCGACCTGGCGCGGCCGGGAGGTGCCGGCGGTGCTGCTCTCGGGCGACCACGGCGCGATCGCCGCCTGGCGTCACGCCGAGTCGGTACGCCGCACCGTCGCTCGCCGTCCCGACCTCGCCCACCCCGCGGCCACCGTCGGGCTGCCCGGGCTGGAGGGCCTCGGCGTGGAGGTCCGGCCGGCCACCCGGGCCGACGCCGGCGAGCTGTTCACGCTGACCCGCGCGTGCTGGCTCCAGGAGCTCTGGGCCAACCCCGGCGTGGTGATCCCGGCGCTCGAGGAGTCCTTCGAGGACGCGGTCCGGGACATCGAGGAGTGGACGACCTTCGTGGCCGTCGCCGGCGGCCGCATCGTCGGCTCCGCCCGCGGCAAGCTGGTCGGCGACGGGACCGTGTGGGACGTCGGGCGGATCATGGTCGCCCCCGACCTCCAGGGCCGCGGGCTCGGCCGCCACCTGCTCGAGCTGATCGAGCAGGCCGCCCCCGCCGAGGCGACGTCGTACGAGCTGTGGACCGGTGCGGGCAGCGTCGACAACCTCCGGATGTACAAGAAGGCGGGCTACCGCCTCCACGGCCCCGCCCCCGGCCCCGAGGGCGCCGTCGTCCTCCGGAAGGCCCGGGTCCGCTGACGCCGCGAATTCCCCGCTCGAGCGGGGAATTCGACACTTAGTGGGGGAGATTGAGGCCACTAAGTGGCGAGGTCCCCGCTCAGGCGGGGAATTCGCCGGCCCCCAGCCCGAGCTCGATTTCTGCCCAGCCCGTGGCGTCTGGCAAGATTGCTCCTCGGCCCGTCCGGCCAAACAGGGATCGTCCCGGCAGCAGTGCCCGAGAGATCCGCACCGCCTTCTGCCACAGGGGGAGCGCGGCGCCGCCGGCCACACGGACGGTCACCCAACTGCAGACACCTTTTCCCCACCACGGCTGACCTGTGGCACTCGTGAGGAGAGACATGACCGTCAACAACATCGGTGCCGTCACCGACCTGGGCAACGCCGCCAAGCGCGACGACCTCCCGGAGTTCCGCGCAGGTGACACCGTCAAGGTGCACGTCAAGGTCACCGAGGGCAGCCGCTCCCGCGTCCAGGTCTTCCAGGGCGTCGTGATCCGTCTCCAGGGCTCCGGCATCGGCCGCACCTTCACGGTCCGCAAGGTCTCCTTCGGCGTGGGTGTCGAGCGGACGTTCCCGCTCCACTCGCCGATCTTCGAGCAGATCGAGGTCGTGACCCGCGGCGACGTCCGCCGGGCGAAGCTCTACTACCTCCGCAACCTCCGCGGGAAGGCCGCCAAGATCAAGGAGCGGCGCGAGGTCTGAGGTCGGTGTTGCAGGTTTCTCGGTACCACCCACCGATTAGGCTCGGCCCGTGACCGACTCGAGCTCTGCGACCTCCCTCGACGAGCACGAGCGCGAGTCGGCCAAGAAGGGCAAGAAGCACCTGCCCCTGTGGCAGGAGACGATCCTGCTGCTCGCGATCGCGATCCTGCTGGCCGTCGTGATCAAGGCGTTCTTCGTCCAGGCCTTCTACATCCCGTCGGAGTCGATGGAGCCGGGCCTGGTCAAGAACGACCGGATCCTGGTGGAGAAGACCTCCTACTGGTTCGGCGGTACGCCGCAGCGCGGCGACGTCGTGGTCTTCAAGGACCCGGGCGGCTGGCTGAGCGAGGAGGAGGACGCCGGCCCCTCCAACCCGATCGGCAAGCTGATGGCCAAGATCGGGCTGTACCCCTCGGGCGGCCACCTCGTGAAGCGCGTGATCGGCGTCGCCGGCGACACCATCCACTGCTGCGACAAACAGGGCCGGATCCTGGTCAACGGCCACCCGCTCGACGAGGACGCCTACATCAAGAACACCCCCGGCATGCAGTGCAACGGTCCGATGACCAGCACCTGCAACTGGACCGCCGGTCCGGTGCCCAAGGGCATGCTCTTCGTGATGGGCGACAACCGCGACAACTCCGACGACTCGACCCGTCACCTCTGCCAGCCCAAGATCCCCGACTGCACGCCCGACCCCTACGTGCCGGTCGACGACGTCGTGGGCAAGGTCTTCGTGCTGCTGTGGCCGCACAGCCGGTTCCACGTGCTGCACCGTCCCGCCGACTTCGCCGGGATCCCCGCGCCCAAGTCGACGAAGTCCGGCTCCGGTTCGGGGCACCGCGGCCAGTGACGCGGCTGCCTCCGGGTGCGACCGTCCGGCGGGACGCCGGTCTGTACGGCTACGAGCGCGCCCTGCGCCGCGCGGGCATGGAGCTCGTCGCCGGTGTCGACGAGGCCGGGCGCGGAGCCTGCGCCGGGCCGCTGGTGGCCGGCGCCGCGATCCTCAGGCCCGGCAAGTCGGGCGAGATCCCCGGCCTGGCCGACTCCAAGCTGCTGACCGAGAAGGCACGCGAGCGCGTCTACGCCCAGGTGGTGAAGAGGGCGCTGTCCTGGTCGGTCGTGGTCATCGAGTCCGAGGAGTGCGACCGGCTGGGGATGCACGTCGCGAACGTCGAGGCGCTGCGCCGCTCGGTGGCTCTGCTCGACGTCGCTCCCGAGTACGTCCTCACCGACGGGTTCCCCGTCGACGGCCTCGGTGTGCCGGGCCTGGCGGTCTGGAAGGGCGACCGGGTGGCCGCCTGCATCAGCGCCGCGTCGGTCCTGGCCAAGGTGACCCGAGACCGGATCATGGTCGACCTCGACCGCGAGCACCCGGCGTACGACTTCAAGACGCACAAGGGCTACATCACCGACGTCCACTCGGCAGCCCTGCTGGAGCACGGGCCGTGCCCCCAGCATCGCATGCGGTTCGTCAACGTACGCCGTGCCGCCGGCCTCGAGCCGTTGGCCGACGGGCAGAATGAGCAACCGACCGTCTTGGAGGAGGCTTCCCGATGAGTGCTGAGGATCTCGAGAAGTACGAGACCGAGATGGAGCTCACGCTCTACCGGGAGTACCGCGACGTCGTCGGCATCTTCAAGTACGTCGTCGAGACCGACCGTCGCTTCTACCTGTGCAACCAGGTCGACGTGAAGGCGCGCACCGAGTCCGGTGACGTGTTCTTCGAGGTGTCCATGAGCGATGCCTGGGTGTGGGACATGTACCGCCCCGCGCGCTTCGCCAAGAACGTCAAGGTGCTGACGTTCAAGGACGTCAACGTCGAGGAGCTCAGCGAGCAGGAGATCGACCCGCCCAAGGTGTGACCAGCGGGCTGAGACCCCAGCCTGGTCTGGACCAGACGGGCCACGGGCAAAGAAATGCCCGGACGGCGGCGAGGCATGGTAAAGGCGCCCTAGCCTTCTCGAGCGATGTCGGGGCAGAAGCACCAGACACGCACGGCACCGACTTGAGGGAGTCGGCGCCAGTACTGACTTGAGGGAGTCAGCGGTGAAGCGTGTTCTGAGGGTGTTGCGCGCGCGCGACGAGGGCGGAGCGGTGGCCGTCGAGGCCGCCCTGATCACTCCCATCTTGTGCATGTTGGTCTTCGGCATCATCGAGTTCGCGTTCCTGCTGCGCGACTACAGCGTGGTGGCGTCCGACGTCCGCACGGCCGGCCGGATCGCGTCCACGGGCGCAGGCTTCGGCCCGGGCACGTGTGACACGAGCTACGACGACCCGCCGCCGTGCACGCCGGGCAACTCGCCCGCCCTGGCACAGCTGGCCGCCGACGCGATCCAGCGTGAGGGCTCCGCCATGCCCAACGACTCCATCAACTACCTGCTGATCTACCAGGCCAACGACAAGGGCTACCCGGGTGCCAACGGCAACACCACCATGCCGTCCAGCTGCGCCGGGGTGAGCCAGTGCGTGCGGTTCATCTGGAAGCCGCACGCCAACGGTGGCCAGGGCGGCTTCCGGTACGCCGAGGGGACCTGGAAGTCCTCCACGATCAGTGCCTGCTTCCCGGGCACCGGCTCGGCGAGCCTGGACCGGGTCGGGGTGTACCTCAACGCGACCCACAAGATGATGACCGGGATCTTCGGCTCGGCCGTGACCGTCTCCGACCACGCGGCGTTCGACTTCGAGCCGCTGCCGACGGCGTCGTGCAACGGCACCGGGTCGACGTCGACAGGCGGCCACTCGTGAGCTGGTTGCGCCGCCGCCTCCGGAGCCGACGCGCTCAGGAGTCGGGGTACGTCGCACTGATGGTGGCGGTGCTGCTGCCGACCGTCTTCATGGCGTGCGCGGCCTTCGCCGTGGACACCGCCAACTGGTACGCCCAGCAGCGCGACATGCAGAAGGCAGCGGACGCCGCCTCCCTCGCCGGCGTCCCCTACCTTCCGAACGACCTGGCCAACGCCAAGTCCCGGGCGCTCGCCGTGGCCTCGCGCAACGGCTACGTCGACGGCGTCGACGGGGTCTCCATCGACGTCACGGTCGGGGACCGGCCCACCCAGCTCAAGGTGACGATCAGCCGGTCGGTGCACAACGCGTTCGGTCAGATGATCGGCGCCCCGACGACGGACCTCAGCCGGACCGCGGTGGCCGACTACCAGGGGCCCCAGCCGATGGGCAGCCCCTGCAACACCTTCGGCAACGAGCCCTCGCAGGGCGTGTCCAACCCGCTGACGACGGCGACCGGTTCGGCGCTGGGCTCGTCGCCCCTGCCCAACTGCTCGTCGAACCCGCAGCTGTGGGCCACGATCCAGGGGCCTCAGGTCGACAAGCAGTGGGGCGACCGCTACCAGAGCCTGGTGTGCGCGAACGGGACCGAGAACTGCGCGAGCGGCAAGAACACCGAGTACGCCGACGAGGGCTACTTCTGGGTGGTCAAGGTCGGCACCGGCGCGGTCGGCAAGGCGATCACCCTTCAGCTCTACGACCCGGCGTACGTCGTCACGGGCTCCACCTGCGGGAGCCTCCCGGCGCAGAGCAGCTGGACCAACAACCCCAACCCGTACGTCACCAGCGACGGCAAGAAGCGCTACGGCAACACCGTGGTCGCGTCGAGCACCGGCGCGCCGTACTGCACCGGTGACCACCCGTCGGGCACCACGAACAACCAACCCCTCACCACGTCGTTCGTGCTGCGTGACCCGACCGACACCGGTGACCCGATGAAGGGCTCCGTCCACCCCAACTGCACCATGCAGTTCGGCTCCCAGCTGAACGCACCGGTGGTCAACGACCTGACCAGCAGCAAGGGGTCCTACGACGAGAGCCTGGCGCAGGTCTTCCACAACTGGATCGACTTCTGCACGTTCACGCCGTCCTCGGCCGGGGACTACTACATCCAGGTGCGCGACAACGTCAGCACCACGGGCGGCACGCCGGTGGCCAACACGAACGGCAACCCGACCCTGATCTGGCGCAACAACCCGGCGGCAGGCGCTGCCACCGGCAACCTCACCACCGGGTACGGCGACAACTCCTTCGGCATTCGTGCCCTGATTCAGGACGGCTCGCAGTCCTCGGTGTCGGTGGCGGGATACGACCGGATGCCGATGTACGCGAACGCCACCGGCTCGGTCGAGACCTTCAACCTGATCCGGGTCCTCCCCGGAGCCGCGGGCAGCTACATCAACTTCAGCTTCTTCGACATCGGTGACGGCCTCGGCAGCGGCGAGACCGCCACCCTGCGCGTCGTGCCGCCCGCCGACGCGACGGGCAGCATCCAGACCAAGCCGTTCCCCGGCAACTGCTCGGCAGTGGGCGGGTACGCCGGCTCCGGGACGTCCTTGTCGAACTGCACGGCCACGATCAGCAACGCCAAGAACAACGCCAAGGTCGAGTCGATGTCGATCCCCGTGCCGACGGACTACAACTGCGACTACGCCAAGGCGTCCGGCTGCTGGTACCAGGTCGTGGTGACGTTCCCGTCCGGCACGAATGTCTCCGACATCACCACCTGGGACGCCACCGTCGAGGGCGATCCGGTGCGGTTGGTCAAGTAGCGCGCATCGGAATTTCGGTCGACGCCACTGGCCCGTTCGGAGGAGTCGATTCCACCGATCGCCCAAACCGGGGATTTCGAGGTTAAGAATCGCCACCGGATGGCGACGTGAACGCGGCGGGCGTCGTACTCTCGACCTGCGCGGTGAGGGCCGCGCATGCAGTGAGGGCTGCAAGGCGTCTTCGGACGCAACGACACACGGAGTCTTGATCACGATGTTTCCGTTCCGTGGAACGGAACGGCGGGCTTTCCGGATGCCGCACGGGGCGTCTGGGTTCCCGCTGTCCGCCGAGGGTGTTTTTCGTGGGGTCGCCATGCCCTGCGAGGTTCTCCTACCCCCTGCATCGTGGCCGACGCGTGTCTCCACCACTCCCTCGACGGTCGGGCCACGCCTCTCTCACGGGGTCAGGTGTGGCCCGACCGTCTCAGTCGGCACCGCCGACGCCCTCTCGGTCCTCCCCTCACACAACGGTGACAAGAGTTATCGCGACCTGACGGGGACGACCGCATGCACACGAGCCTGAACATCCGCGCCGGTCGACGTGACGAGTCCGGAGCCGCGGCCGTCGAGTTCGCCCTCGTCGTCCCGTTCCTGCTGCTGATCGTCTTCGGGATCATCGTCTACGGGATGGTTTTCGCCCAGTCGCTGAGCCTGAGCAACTCGGCGCGTCAGGCTGCTCGCTCCGGTGTCATCTCGGGCACGACCTGCGACCAGATCACCTCCCTGGCCCACGACGCCGCGGACACCATCGGCATGGACGGTGCCGACACGACGGTGTCGATCAAGCGAGGAGCCACCGAGGCAACGGCGAGCGCCGCCTGCGGCGGGGGAGGCTCGACGCAGCCCTGCAAGAGCCAGGCGGTCGGCACCAACATTTACGTCACCCTGACCTTCAGTCCCGACCCGATCATCCCGTTCGTCCCGGTCCCGAGCACCCTGCAGGGCAAGGGGGTGTACCGATGCGAGTTCCAGTGACACGTCGTGACGAACGAGGCGCGGTGGCCCTCATCGTGGCCGGACTGGTGGTCGTACTCGTGGGCATCTCCGCGTTCACCGTCGACTTCGGCATGGCCTACGCGACCAAGCGCCAGCTCTCGAGCGCTGCCGATGCCGCGTCGTTGGCAGCGGACATGGTCTACAAGTCCGACTACAAGGGCCTGTGCACGGTTCCCGGCAACGACCCGAACAACCCGGTCGCGGCCAACGCCAACGTGCGCGCGGCGGCCGAGGCGGCTGCCGACAGCCTGTTCGTCCAGAACTTCCCCGGCGGCACCGCAGCCGACGGCTCGATCACGAACCTGGCGTGCAATGGCACCGGCGTCCAGGTCACCTACACCGCATCGGGCGACTCGAGCTCACCCTTCGGGCCGTTGCTCGGCGGCTCCGGCACCATCACCACCGCCGGTACGGCGGCCGCGGCGTACAGCGTGGGCGGCGGCATCTGCGCCCTGTGCGTGATCGGGAACGTCAACACCAACAACACCGACTTCACCGTCACCGGCGGTGACATCTACGTCGACGGCAACGTCTCCACCGGTCCGAACAGCAACTGGACCGCGACGAACTCGATCACGATCTCAGGAACCGTGAGTGGGCTCTCGCAGGCCAACGCCACCCCGGACTGGACGGCCGGCCCTCACATCACCGACCCGTTCGCCGGCGTCACCCTGCCGTCCTCGCCCTACGCAGGTCTCACAGCCAAGAGCGGAAGCCCCTGCGTCGGTGGGCCCGGTATCTACGACAGCTACAACATCAAGAACGAGACCTGCAAGCTGGCGCAGGGCGCCTACGTGTTCACCGGAACGCTGTCGTTCCAGAACACCAATTCCCATCTGACGAGCGATGGGGCTCCTGTCACCTTGTTCTTCGCCGGTCCCAACGGAAAACTGGACATCAAGAACGGCGACATCAACAAGCTCGCCGCTCCCACCACGACGCCGTTGCCTTCCGGTTTCCCCAGTGGCTGGCCGTCCGGGTTCGCGATCATCTACTCGCGGACCAACACCAACACCCTCGAC